>CAZXVF010000011.1:0-39754 GCA_964644445.1 uncultured Ruminococcus sp. | reverse complement strand
GAGAACCCTTACCTGAACCCATTCGAGTTTCGGCAGGCTTTTCCGTGATAGGCTTGTCGGGGAATATCTTGATCCAGACCTTACCGCCACGCTTTACGTATCTCGTCATAGCGATACGGGCAGCTTCTATCTGGTTTGAAGTGATCCAAGCGGGCTCAAGAGCAACAAGGCCGTAAGTACCGTTGGATATTGTATTACCACGAAGGGCTTTACCTGTAAGACGGCCGCGATGAACGCGTCTGTACTTAACTCTCTTAGGCATTAACATTATCTCTTGCCCTCCTCATTGTTCTTTCTGAAGTTACGACCACCGTCACGGCGTCCGTCTCTGTTCTGGGGGCGGCGGTTACCGTTGTCGTTTCTTCTCTGACGTCTTTCGGGACGCTCAGATCTGGGCGCTACGCCCTCTGCAAGAACCTCACCCTTGTAGATCCAAACCTTTACGCCGATCTTACCGTAGGTGGTGTTTGCTTCCCAGAATCCGTAATCGATGTCGGCTCTGAGAGTCTGAAGCGGAATAGTACCCTCATGATAATGCTCGGAACGAGCGATTTCGGCGCCGCCAAGACGACCGGAGCAGGATACCTTAATACCCTTTGCGCCAAGACGCATGGTTCTACCGATAGCGAGCTTCATTGCACGGCGGAAGGATACTCTCTTCTCAAGCTGAGCCGCGATGGACTCTGCAACGAGCTGCGCGTTTACGTCGGGATTCTTGATCTCGATTACGTTTACTACTACGGGGCGGCCGACCATTGCCTCGAGCTCTGCTCTGAGCTTTTCGATCTCTGCGCCGTGGAATCCGATTACCACGCCGGGCTTTGCACACTGTATAAATACTCTTACACGTGCATTGTCACGCTCGATCTCGATTCTGGGAACGCCTGCACCCTGAAGCTTGTTTTTAACGTACTCTCTGATCTTGTAGTCGGATACGATCGTATCACCGAAATCCTTTGATTCAACGAACCATCTGGAATCCCAGTTTTTGATTACACCGACTCTAAGACCGTGGGGATTAACCTTCTGTCCCATATCAGCCTACCTCCTTTTCCTTTACTACTAACGTTACATGGCTGGTTCTCTTGAGTATCTGGAATGCTCTTCCCTGCGCTCTGGGCTGTACTCTTTTGAGTGTAGGTCCGGGGCATACGAAGCATTCGGAAACGTAGAGATTGCCGGCGTCCATGTTGAAATTGTGTTCTGCATTTGCTACCGCGCTGTTAAGAAGCTTGATAAGATGCTCGCAAGCGATCTTGTTAGTATTCTTAAGAATAGCCATTGCCGTATCTGTATCCTTACCTCTGATGAGGTCGAGAACGATCTGTACCTTGCGCGGAGAAATTCTCACATATTTAAGATGTGCTTTAGCTTCCATTACGGAATTGCCTCCTCTGCTTTCTGTTAACTATTATTTGTTCGATGTCTTCGAACCTGCGTGACCCTTAAAGGTACGGGTAGGTGCGAACTCACCAAGCTTGTGTCCTACCATATCCTCGGTTACGTATACCGGAACGTGCTTTCTGCCATCGTGTACGGCGATAGTGTGACCGATGAATTCAGGGAAGATAGTGGAAGAACGGGACCAAGTCTTGAGAACCTTCTTCTCATTTTTTTCATTCATTGCACAAACACGGTTGAAGAGCTTAACTTCAACATAAGGTGCTTTCTTTAAGCTTCTGCTCATTTGTTATTCTCCCTTCAATTACTTCGCGTTTCTGCGCTTGATAATGAATTTGTTGGTTCTGGCCTTCTTATTTCTGGTCTTATAACCGAGAGCGGGCTTGCCCCAAGGAGTAACAGGACCGGGACGTCCGATGGGAGACTTACCTTCACCACCACCGTGAGGGTGATCGCAGGGGTTCATTACGGAACCGCGAACTGTGGGACGGATACCCTTATGACGTGTCTTACCTGCCTTACCGAGCTTGATCGTCTCGTGCTCGAGGTTACCGACCTGACCGATCGTTGCCTTACAGTCAAGGCGAACTATACGAACCTCACCGGAGGGAAGTCTTACCTGTGCAGAGCCGTTTTCCTTAGCCATAAGCTGAGCGAACGCACCTGCGGAACGAACAAGCTGAGCGCCCTTACCGGGATAAAGTTCGATATTGTGAATAATAGTACCTACAGGAATTGCGGAGATAGGAAGTACGTTACCGGGCTTGATATCTGCGTTTGCACCGGATGCAACTACGTCGCCGTCTGTAAGACCTACGGGAGCGATGATGTAGCTCTTTTTGCCTGCATCGTTTTCAAGGAGTGCGATGTAAGAGGTTCTGTTAGGATCGTATTCGATACCGATTACCTTAGCGGATTCCTCTGCGCTTCTCTTGAAGTCGATAATTCTGTACTTCTGCTTGTTTCCACCGCCGTGATGACGAACGGTGATCTTACCGTAGCTGTTTCTGCCGGCATGCTTTTTCTTGTTTGTGATCAGAGACTTCTCGGGAGAAAACTTAGTGATCTCGTCGAAGGAAGGGCTGACCATGTTTCTGCGCGACGGGGTAGTCGGCTTATATTTCATTGTTGCCATTTCTGTCTACCTCCTCTTAGTTCATGCTTTCGAAGAAGGCGATAGGAGCGGAATCCTCGGAAAGAGTAACGACTGCCTTTTTCCATTCACTCGTATAGCCGAAGTGAACGCCGTATCTCTTGGGCTTCTTCTTCATATTAATAATATTGACCTTTACGACCTTGGTCTTCTTGAACATGGCTTCAACTGCCTTGGCAACCTCGGCCTTGTTTGCATCAGCGGCAACCTCAAAGGTGTAACGCTTGTCAGCAACGCCGTCCATGCTCTTTTCGGTGATAAGAGGTCTTACAATGATATCTGCATAAGATTTCATCTTGCATATACCTCCTCGATTTTTGCTACTGCACTCTGTGCTACGATGAGAGTATCGCAGTTAAGAATGTCATAAACGTTGATGGTGTTCCACTGAGTGGACTTAACGCCCTCGATGTTTGCAAGGCTCTTGATAACTACGTTGTCAACCTCGGGAAGAACTACGAGAGTCTTCTTTGCCGCGCCGACTGCGTTGAGCATTGCGACCATATTCTTGGTCTTGTATTCGGTTGCCGTAATAGAGTCGATTACAACGAGCTCGTTAGATGCAACCTTAGAGGAGAGTGCGCTGTACATTGCAGCTCTCTTGAGTCCCTTTGTGAGATTTACGCGATAGCTGCGGGGTTTAGGGCCGAGAGCGATACCGCCGTGTACCCACTGAGGAGAACGGGTGCTACCCTGTCTTGCGTGGCCTGTGCCCTTCTGCTTCCAAGGCTTTTTGCCGCCACCGGAAACCTCGCTTCTCGTAAGAGTGGACTGTGTACCCTGTCTCTGATTCATAAGGTACGCTCTTACTGCGGTGTGGAGGACTGCTTCGTTAACTTCTGCACCAAAAACCTTTTCGGAGAGAGCGAGCTCGCCAACTTCCTTGCCCGCCATGTTTACTACTTTAATACTAGGCATTGTGTGTTCCTCCTTCCGTTATGCTTTCACTGAATCGCGGATAAATACGATGCCGCCCTTTGCGCCGGGAACTGCACCCTTTACTGCGATAAGATTTTTCTCTGCGTCAATTTTAACTGCTACGAGATTAAGAATGGTAACCTGCTCGTTACCGTACTGACCGGGCATCTTGTGATTCTTAAAGATTCTCGCCGGGTCGATTGAGCCCATAGAACCGGGCTGACGGTGAATAGGACCTGTACCGTGAGTTGCTCTGAGTACGTGGTGATTCCATCTCTTGACTGTACCTGTGTATCCGCGACCCTTGGTAATACCTGTGATGTCGACCTTTTCGCCTGTGACGAAGGTTTCGACGGTTACTACCGAGCCTGCCTCGAGTGCACTGCAATCCTCAAGTCTGAATTCCTTGAGATGCCTCTTGGGAGATGTGCCGGTCTTAGCGAAGTGACCGAGCTGAGCCTTATTCACGTGCTTCTTGCTTACGTCTTCAAACGCAAGCTGAACTGCTTCGTAGCCATCGTTTTCGATGGTCTTTTTCTGTGTTACCACGCAGGGGCCTGCTTCAATCAGGGTTACGGGGATAACGTTGCCTTTTTCGTCGAAGATCTGAGTCATACCCAGCTTCTTACCGATAATGCCTTTTTTCATTTTTCCTCCATTAGGTTATTGGTTGACGGGATTGATTTTCACTTGCGTGAGCCTGCCAACTTGACCACGAGGCCGTGGTATATGGGATTTCTCCCACGGGATTTGAAGCTCCCGAAATCGGACGTGCCGATTTGAACAAAGATTGATTTAAGCCTTGATCTCGATCTCGACGCCTGCGGGAAGCTCGATGCTCATGAGAGCCTCAACGGTCTTCTGTGCAGGATCAAGGATGTCGATAAGTCTCTTATGGGTACGCATTTCGAACTGCTCACGGCTGTCCTTGTACTTGTGTACCGCTCTGAGGATCGTTACGATCTCTCTGTCAGTAGGAAGCGGAATAGGACCACTTACCTTGCTGCCGCTTCTCTTAGCTACCTCAACTACCTTTGCGGCTGCCGCATCGATAATCGTGGAATCATAGCTCTTAAGACGGACTCTGATCTTTCCCTGTGCCATTTTTGTTTCCTCCTTTTAGGTTTTGCTTTGAACCGTATTCAGAGGCGATTAGGTTTAACACCGCGCCGAGTGTATCAAATGCACCCCAAGAAATCAGCTCACAGCCCACGCATATGGACAGCGAACCGAATAAAAACGCGGATAGCCGAAACGGCATACCTTTACTTTCGCCCGGTTAAATATCGGACATACTCCGCGGAAATTCCCTGCATCTAAGTGCAGCCACCTCCCGCTTCATCGCATATCAAGCTTATATATTATACATTAAAAAATTTTAAAAAGCAAGTCCTACGGAAGAAAAAAATTAAAAAAACGACGTAAAAATTTTCACGATTTTTAAACGCTATTTTTGTGCAATTTGCACAACGATTATTTTTCTCGTTTTTTCGTGTGCTTCTGTTATTTTGCGTGCTTTTGCGCCTTTTTTTCATTTGCATACGAAAAGTCGCTTGCTTTCGCTACGCACCGCTTTGATTTTGAACGTTTTATTTCGGCGGTCGGATTTTCTCTTTCGAAAACGCTTTCATCTCTTTAATTCCTCTCGAGTATTTTTTCCGTAGGGGCCGTTCCCTTTTATTTCAAGCAGCCCGTTTCCCGCCTTATATTATTTAAAAGGTAGCGTTTCGATGCGCTTCGGGGGCTTTGTAAACATTTTGTTCATAATTTTGTTGTAAAATATTATACAATAGGGGTTTTGTGCGCATTTTAACGTAAGCAAAGCTCCGGCATCATTAAAAATACGTTTTCGTGAGGTTGGACTATGAAGCATTCTTTGCACGAAAGAAACAGGCTCGGCATATATTTGCCGTTATTTATACTCGGAACGCTGTCTGCGGTTATCCTGCGTACCGTCGCGTTTTTCAGCGATCTCGACGTAAGTACGGGATATTTCGGAGAAAAAGCTCTTATAACGGTCTCTGACTCCGTAGCGGCCGCGTTTTGTCTTATTTTACTGCTACACGCCTTCTCTCATATGAGGAAGGATTCAACTCCCAAGATACGCTTTGATAACGCGGCTACTTACGTGCCTCTCGGCGGGCTTACCGCTGCCGTATTTCTTCTTTCCTTAAATATGGCGATCAAGGTAATAAACGAAGGGGCCGAAATGCAAACCGTGCCTCTCGTAATAAGAGCTGCGTGCTGTATACTCGGATTTTTATCGGTAGTCACGTTCGTTATGGATTTACTTATTGAGAGGCCTGAAAGCGTACTCAGAGGAGCCTTTACTCTCTGCACCGTTATGTTCTTTGCGCTTTATTCGGTGAGCGTCTACTTTTCCGATGGCATGGCGGAAAACTCGCAGCAAAAGCTTCTCACGGAGCTGGGATTCATTTTTGCGGCGGCATTTTTCCTCTATGAAGCGAGAATTTCTATCGGAACTCAAAAATGGCACTCACACGCGGCATTCGGTGCAAGCTCTGCACTTTTGCTTGCTTACGCATCGTTTCCGAATCTCATTTTATTTTCCGTCAGAGGAGGCGCTCTGCTGGCCAACGACGTATACGAGCTTGCTGCGATGGGAACAGCGGCAATCTTTATAGGGGCACGCACGTTGCTGATAGCATTTTGCCCGGAGGACGAGACGTGCGATCTGGCGGAGGCAATAACCGATATGGAATACGAAAAGAAAAAGGCGCGAGAGCAAGCCGAGGCGGCAGGACAAGAGAAAAGCAAGCCTTGCGATGAAGCATCCGATGCCGCGCGCGATAGTAACGTAATGGTAGAGAACGGTGATGAGATCCTTACAGACGAAGGCGCGGAAGACGATAAAAATAAGTCGTAATGCTGTTTGAATTTCGGCACTTAGAACAACATAATCGGTAAAAAAAGCCTTGAAGGCTTAACCATAAAAAACGGCTCGCAATCGGGCGGAAAAACGGAGACACTTCAATGAAAAAAATTTTGGTTATAGACGGAAACAGCATAATCAACAGAGCGTTTTACGGTGTGAGACCGCTGACGACGAAATCCGGAAAGCACACGAACGCTATTTTCGGCATGATAAACATTATACAAAAGCAAATGTCGGCACTTAAGCCCGATTACGCGGCGGTCGCCTTCGACGTCAAGCACCCCACGTTCAGGCATGACATGTATCCGGAATACAAAGCCGGCAGACATCCGACGCCGGAGGAGCTCTTATCTCAATTTGCCGACGCAAAGGAGTGCCTTACGCTTATGGGACTGCACGTTCTGGAGCTTCCGGGGTACGAGGCGGACGATATTCAGGGCACGGTGGCGAAAATGGCATACGGCAGTGATGATTTGCACGGATATATACTCTCAGGTGACAGAGACCTTTTACAGCTTATCGACGAGCGCGTCACCGTTTTACTCGCCACCAACACCGAAACCAAGGTTATGGACGAGGCGGCTTTTACAGAAGAATACGGAATTTCTCCTCGAGATTTTGTCGATATGAAGGCGCTGATGGGCGATAGCTCCGATAATATTCCGGGGGTTGCCGGAGTCGGAAAAAAGACTGCTGAGGAGCTTATACGCCGATTCAAAAATCTTGATACGATTTACAGCAATATAGACGATCCGTCAATAAAAAGGGGCGTTCGGGAAAAGCTTTTGCGCGACAAAGAAAGCGCCTATTTATCCAAGACTCTCGCAACGATAAAGACCGATGCACCGCTCGGAATCACGCTTTCAGATATTACTTGGCACGGCATTGACAAGGGCGGACTCTACGCGAAATTCTTAGAGCTGGAGCTAAATTCATTTATAACGAAATTCGGACTTGGCGGAGCGGATAAGGCAAAGGTCAATGATAAAGAAGCGCAAAACGTCGGCGGCAAATCCGAAGAAAAATCGGTTAGCGCTGATATAGAAAGCACGCACGAAGAGGTATCCGAAAACGGCATTATCGAAGAACTTAAATTTGAAAAAACAAGCTCTAACGATTTTGCAAAAGTCGCAAATTCAACCGTTTCGGTACTGTATTTGGAAAGTATACTTTACATTTTTGCGGATAACCTGGCGTTTAAATATGACGGAGATCTTTCAGACCTTGCAAAAATGCTAAATGAAAAAACCGTAATAACCTACGATGCCAAATCACTTCTTCACGAGTTCAAAAGGCACGGTGCGACTTTATCTGGCGCAAAGCTTTTAGACCTGATGATATACGATTACGTAATAAATCCCTCGCAGGGAAGGTCTACGCCGGAATCATTGGTCAGCGTTTTCTTGTCGATATCCGTGGCAAACAGAGAGTCGGCGATAAAATACTTTGAGAGTCTCGAGAGCGTTATGCGCAAAAAGATCTCGGAGGATAAAATGACGAATATCCTTGACGAAATCGAGCTGCCGCTGATCAGGATACTTTATGAAATTGAGGAGCGTGGCTTCAAGATCGACACGGACGGAATGAAGGAGTTTGCCGATGCGCTTGACGGGCTTGCCGAAGAGCTTACGCAAAGCATTTACGTACAGGCGGGGCGCGAATTCAATATCAATTCTCCAAAGCAGCTGGGCGAGGTTCTCTTCTCGGAGCTCGGGCTGCCCTACTCAAAGAAAAAAACGAAATCCGGATACTCAACGGATGCACAAACGCTGGAGGAGCTGCGCTACGGTTATCCGATAATTGAGGATATACTTGAATACCGTCAGGTGACAAAGTTAAAAAATACCTACGCCGAGGCTCTGCCTGAACTTGCCGATAACAGCAGCCGTATACACACGGATTTCAAGCAGGCACTGACCGCAACGGGCAGACTTTCAAGTGCCGATCCGAATCTCCAGAACATTCCGATAAAAACCAAAATGGGACGGCAAATGAGAAAGTACTTTATCACCGACGAGGGATATACTCTGGTTGATGCGGACTATTCTCAAATCGAGCTTCGCCTGCTCGCGCACATTGCCGACGACTATACGATGAAGGAGGCTTTTGCCGAGGGTGAAGATATTCACAGAAAGACGGCGGCTGCGGTATTCGGCGTACCGGAGGAGGACGTCAGCGAGGAGATGCGCAAAAAGGCAAAGGCTGTCAATTTCGGAATAGTTTACGGCATCTCCGGCTTCTCACTCTCCAAGGATATAGGAAGCACCGTTTCTGAGGCAACTAGATACATCAAAAGCTATCTTATGAATTATCCGTCGATTGACAGATATCTTGACGAGGTTGTCGAGACGGCAAGGATCAACGGATATACTTCTACGATTTACGGCAGGCGAAGATATATCCCCGAGCTAAAGGCACAAAACGCAGTGCTCCGCGGATTTGGAAAGAGAGTGGCGATGAACGCTCCGATACAAGGCTCAGCCGCGGATATAATGAAAATAGCGATGATACGCGTGCATAAGCGGCTCAAAGACGAAAACGTGGATGCCCACATAGTGATGCAGGTGCACGACGAGCTGATCGTAGAAGCAAAGGATCGTGACGTTTCACTTGTCAAAAGGATCCTCAAGGAAGAGATGGAGGGCGCGGCTGTATTGTCGGTACCGCTTACCGTAGACGTAACCGAGGGCAAAACTTGGCTTGACCAAAACTAACGGTTTTAATATCAGAATGTAAATAATTATTTACAAAATTGCGATTTTCCAGGTTGCATTTTACCTAATGTTTTTTATTAAGAAATCAAAAAATGATAATTAATAAAAAAATCCGAGAGACAAGGCTCTCGGAAAAAGCAAAAACACTTTTGCGGTTAATTTTTGTATTTACTTTTATGCCGTATTATACGGCGTGTTTCTCAATATGCTCATATGCTTTATGATAACGTCCGATGTATTTTTGTAGCAGCATTTTCACGTAATAATAAGTTTTTTTACGCCCGCAAGAACAGAGTCGCTTTGATCTGCAGATGCACTTACGCTCAAAGAATTATTTAATAGTATTCTCTCACGCGTAGTGTGAAATTCCTTTGCGATACCGTAAAGCGTATCGCCTTCCTCGGGATAATAAACCGTTATTCTGGACGGATTTGCTTCAAATTTCTGATCCTCGCGAACGTCAGAATGAGTTAAGCATTTTACAGTTTTTTCCTCACGCACGGTGCCGTTCAGGTGTAGATTCATTGTCAAATATACCGAATTACTATCCACCTCGCAAGCGGCATCCGTAGATTTCAACATAACGGTTACTGTCGAATTTGTAGGATCTTGACAACTTATGTTTACTTTTTTATCGAATTTCGTGGTAAATTTTAAATTAACGTATTCAACTGCACCGTCATCCTTTATTTCGCATCCAACGCCCGACGCCTTGATTTCACCGCTTATATGCAGTCCGTCTTTATCTATCGTACAATCGGTTATCTTCGGTATTGCAGAGGTGAAAACGACGTCACGTACATTTCCTTCCGTTTCGACATCGGCACGCTCGCGGTACTCCCAGCACTCGTCAATCTTCCCGAGACGCTCACCAAAAACGAAGTCACCATAACTGTTTTCAGTGCCGCAGGAGCAAAGATAACAATCGAGCGGCAGGGTGTACTCGCGGTTTCCTTCCTCAAGGAGGCGTATCTCGCAAGAAACGTTCAACAATACCTCGGAGCCCATTTCGGTTCCGTTTACCGTTGCGCTGACTGATGAAATACCTATTTTAGCACTTACTTCACCGTCCTCAGCCGAAAGCTCGGTTTTAAGGCATTCTTCAATCGGGAATACGTGCTCCACCTTGTATATCGGCATATCGTCGGTCTTTATCAGCACTGTCGCCTTTATGATTCCCTTAACACAGGCGTTCCCGTCCTCTACACTGACGTCTTCAACACGTGATTTTGCAAAGGCATGAAGGACTCGCACTTCGTCAACGGTTTTATCATCAAACGTAGTCACCGTCTCTCCAAAATCACGCACGACGCTCTCTCCAAGTCTGATATAGTCAATTTTTGCGACGCCTTCCCTGACCTGCGGATCAAAAATTTCCTCAAGCGCAGTTCCGTCGCACTCGAAGCTCTCGCGCGTTATGACGTTGACAGTACTTTCAAGCGCCGCCTTTGCACTGATTTTTCTCGGGCTTAAAAGCCTCAACCCTTGAGCGCAAACCGACGTTTCTACTATAGAGTCGACATAATTTTCACCGTTGCACTTTACCTTAAAGCTATAATCACCGTCAAAATCCGCAGATTCTACCTCACCTTCAAAATTGAGATATATCAAATTGAAGCTTACTCTGCCGCTACACTCAATATAATCTCCGTCCGGAAAAGCCGATGACGGATACGCCGTAGCTGAAAACAGCAATACCTTACGCACGTCACCGTTGTAGTCCGGCAAAACGAAATCGGCATTGCATTCAGACCAGATATCCGTATTTACGTTTCTTTTATTAAATTCAAACTCTCTTTTTGCCATACTTTTCTCCTTCTTTGATCGTTCGATGAATTATATGACGAAGGCTTGATATTTATGAAGGATTTATATTCGTTTTCAGTAGTGCGCACCTCAAAATTGCAAAAATACGCAGATAAATAAATGAAAAAGTACAAAACGGCAAAACAAAAGATTTAGGCAAACGAAAAGCGTGCAAGCACACGGAAAAATGAAAAATCCGTCGTATGCGCTCACACGCTTTGTTATTAATATTACCGTAACTGTGCCAAAATGCAAACTATATTTTACATATCAGACATTTTTAAATGTATTCTAGCAACAAGTGAAAAATCAGTCGTTCATTGATTCCATAAGTCTTTTGCTAAACTCGGCGGCGGTATTATAGCCCATTTTCTTCTGTCTGGTGTTCATCGCCGCAACCTCGACTACGACGGAGAGGTTTCTTCCCGGTCTTACAGGTATGACGATGCTGGGAACCTTTATACCGAGAATTTCCGTTGTGTCCTCGTCAAGTCCGAGCCTATCGTACATTTTATCGTCCTCCCAAGGTTCAAGATTAATTACCAGATCTATTCCTTCGGAGTCCTTTACGGATCCCATACCGAAAAGCCTTCTGACGTCGACTATACCTATTCCGCGAAGCTCAACGTAGTGTCTGATAATATCCGGCGCTCTGCCGACGAGAGTAGTAGCTGAGGTGCGCTTAATTTCTACAGCGTCATCCGCAATAAGACGGTGTCCTCTTTTCAAAAGTTCGATTGCGGTCTCGCTCTTACCTATACCGGAATCTCCGAGAAGAAGTATTCCCTCGCCGTATACCTCGACCAATACGCCGTGCCTCGTGATTCGCGGACCGAGTTCGAAATTAAGAAAGGCTATCAGTGCCGCCATAAAATCGGACGTACTCTTGGAAGTACGCATAAGCGGTACGCGATATTTTTCTGCAAACGCCAGCATTTCATCCGATATATCCATAGAAGTCGTTACGATAACTCCGGCAGGCGAGGAACGGAAAAATCTCTCAAGCCTCTCGCTTCTTATCTTCGGGTCCATGTCCGCTAAAAACAGATTCTCTACCTTACCTATTATTTGCAAACGTTCCTTTTCATAATGCTCGTAAAATCCGACGAAAAGAAGTCCCGGGCGATTTACGCGAGAGCAGCTGATATCGATATTCTCCGGCATATCCGGCAAATACAGTGCTTCCAGCTCAAATTCTTCTATGACCTTTGATAGCTTGACAGTATAAAGTTCTTCCATATTCTTCACCTCACGGTTATTATTAACTACATTTTATCACATCGTACTTGTTTTTTCAATAGCTTTTTGCAAATGCGGAGGATTTTACCGTTAATTATCATAAAAACCTTATAAAGTCAGTCAATCTAAAAATATTTAATATATCACTATATGAAAGGACTTTTTTATGAAAAACAGTGGATTGTACAATTGCGGCGACAGAATTCCCGATGAAAGATTTTTCCCAACCAGACAGTATCTCTCCTTAGAGTTCGCGGGAAACCTCAAAGAATTTTTCGAATGGAAATTTCAGTCATCCGTAAATATCACCGTAGGATATCTTAATCCCGGCAACGTTCTCGTAAACGAATCGAAAATTGCCGTATTTTTCAAAAAGGCTCTCGAGCTTGAGAAAGGCACCGATCTCATCAGAATACACGTAGACGAGACGATAGGCTTCAGGATACAGATCCGCATCAGCTTCGGCGAGCGCTCAGATTTTGATGAAGACGTCATTTCCGGTCTTGCCAAGGATGCCGGCTTTGATTTTAAGGTTGAAGAAAACTCATTTGTTTTGACACAAAAGATGGAGATCGCCGAGTCCATAGCACTCAGTGCGATCAGAAGAAAAACCGGCATATTCGACGCATTGCGGCTCGTATACGGTATACCTCGTGATAACAAGCTGTAATCCTCGTTTTTACATACTTATTTACAATACTCTATTGCTTCCCCTCCGTTCTCGGAGGGGACTTTTTTTATGCAAGAATGGCGTCTTGATTTTCAGACTTTCAAGTTATCCGCATTGCATATATCAAATTATTTTTTCATTATTCTGTTTTTATGCTTTTCTATTTTAACAGATAATTTAAGGAATACGACAATAATTGTTTACAAAAATAGGCTTTTTCCTTAATTTGTTAAACATATTTTTCGCATCTTTGTTGCACATTATTAATAGTGAACAAAAAATAATTCACCATTTGATAACGGCAATCAAATGCAACAAAGAGAGGAATAATTTATCATGATAAATATAGGAAAAAGGTGCCTTGCGCTTTTGCTTTCCGTAGGAATGGGAATCGGAAGTCTGGGCTCTGCTCCGACCTTAATTCAAGATAACGCTTGCAGCTCGCAACGTGAAAGCAGCCTTCAAACGGCAGACGTAAGGCTTGCAAGTACAACTGCGACAGTCGAAGAATACGCTACCGTTCTATCCGATGAGGACTGCGTTAACGTACTGTCCGAGAACGTAAAGGTCGGTTCGAGATTTTTAGAACTGCTCTTCGGCGATAAAAAGGAAACGCGAAAGCTTATTGCCTGCGGCGGCGCATTTGGAATAAAGATAAAGCAAGAGTATCCAAGCATAGTCGAAGCATCCGGCGTACCCGCATTGAGAAGCGGAGACCTAATTGTTTCAATAAACAACCGCGAAGTACATTCAGCCGAGGAGGTAAAGGAGCTGATAAACTCTTCAAAGGGCGAATCCGTAACGATAGAAGCCAGGCGAGGAGAAGAAACAGTACGGCTTGAGGTAATACCGAAGGAGGAAGACGGTGAATATCGCCTTGGAATAACGCTGAAGGACGTTACGGCGGGAATAGGAACGATAACCTTTATTGATCCCGAAACTGGTGAATTCGGAGGTCTGGGGCACGGAATCTGCGATGCCGACAGCGGCGACGTTATCAAAATGCAAAGCGGAGTGGCGGTCAGCGTGGTTCTCGGCGGCATACACAAAGGGGAAAGCGGAAACCCCGGCGAGCTTTCGGGCATTATGACGGATAGGGTTATCGGAAATATCAGCGCAAATTGCGAGGTCGGGGTATTCGGAAAACTAATAGACGGCGATATTGAAGGCTATGGTGAAATCCTTGAGATTGGGAAGCGCGATGAGGTTACTTCTGGGGAGGCAACCATACTTTCAACACTCAGAAACGGAAAAAAAGCAGAATACAAAATAGAAATTTACGACATCGATCAAAGCTCTGACGGTTCAAAATCGTTTAAGATCAAGGTCAAGGATCCGGCACTCGTGGCGATAAGCGGAGGCATAGTTCGCGGAATGAGCGGAAGTCCGATAATACAAAACGGTAAGCTCATCGGTGCCGTAACACACGTTTTGGTCAACGATCCGACGAGCGGATATGGAATTTTTATCGAGAATATGCTGGATGCGGCGGGATAAATAATCTCTCACAGTAAAAGGTAAATACGACCGAAACAGACTATTGACAATTCAGCTTTCCAAAATGCGTTTCACTTGATAGTATAATTCACCATATGTTAAAAAGAGGACGGCGAAAGCCGTCCTCTAATGCTTTGTTTTTTCGTTTGCTCCGAATACGTCGGATTTCTCTCTGCGATTTACGCTACGGGAACGAATAACTTATCCAAAACGGATTTGAGTATTGCCGCAACGTCGATATTGAGAGCCATTATCACGCCCTCGCAAATTATGATTACAGCGAGAATTATCGCAAGCACTATCAGGAGCTTTTCATACCATTTTTTCGGTCTCTTAACACCGCTGGCATTGATTTTCGGTGACCAGTCGTTAGGGGATTTGCCGAGTCTGCGGCGGCGTCTTGCAACGCTTTTATCCCCTGTAACTCTGGCGTAACGTCTCATTTGCTCCTCGAGTCTGGCGTTTATTTCAAGTCTCCTTTTCTCGAGTCTTGCCGTTTCGTCGCGTCTCGTATTTACCATATTGGATGACGCAAGATTTGAATTTTGTATTTTTTTAAGTGAACTCATTATTACGTCTCCTTTACATTAAATAACCTTTGATCATATCGACAACGCTCTTGATTGCGGGACTTGCCGCTCCGATGGAGTCTATCCACTGCTGAACGTAGGGCTTAACCGTGCCGATGATATCGATTCCGGCCGTCTTTGCGAGCCATACTACTCCGATAGCGCCGAGAACGCACATTCCGACGAGTGCGGTAAGTTCAAACGAAGCGTCGGGACCGTAATGCTCCTCGAGGATAAGCTTTCTTCTTTCCTTGATCTCGCGATCGATAAGTCTTATTCTCTTTCTGGCCTCACGGATATCCTTCCTGATGCTCATTTTATCGGCGAACTTGTTCTTTTCTCTCTTCAATCTGTACTTGCAAAGATCTATCGTGGACTGTGCCTCTACCTTTGCGTCAAGGAGACTGTTGAACATATGAACTCGCTCTGCCTTCTTCTCTCCGAAGCCGGGAACGGAATTCTTCAATGCGTTTGCCTTACCCCTGAGCTTTCTCGAATGCTTCTTGGCGGATGCCGCCTTTACGGAACGCCACTTTTCTCCGTCGCCTGCACCGCTGATATCCGCAAGCGTCCCCGCGTACATCATATTAAGCTTGGAGTTGATATCGTCCCTTTCCTTAAGAAGCTTTCCTACCTCGGTCACTATCTTAGTGACCTTTTTCTTCTTGTTGTTATCGTTCTTATAGGATTCAAGGCTCGTATCGCATGAAAGAACTCTGTAGTAACGCTCGTTATCGAGGGCTTCGTATCTGACGGCTTTTGCCTTCGCCTTCTTGAGAGCTTTAAGCTTCCTGTTAATATAAAGCTTTCTCGCGGCGTTTTTCTTTGACCTCTTGGCAAACTTGAAGTTCATCATATCACGCTCGCCCTTAAGAAGTGCCGACTCGAAATCATAGCGATTCTGAACCATGAGAACGTCGTTTGCACTCTCGTCATCACATCTCTCGATGAGCTTGATATCGGCAAGATAACGCTTCTGCTCTATGATCTTTGCCGCAGGCTTATCTGAGCCCTTTTTCTTTTTATTGAACTTCTTGGAGGTCTTCATCGGAGCCTGCTCGTTGATAAGCTTATACGAAATTCTGGTAAGATGCTCGTACGCCTCTCCGGCAAGCACACGCTTCGGAAGCGTTTTATCGGCAAGCGGTATCTTCGACGAGGTCGTTACGTTATATTCCGTAATAAGATCGTTATACTTTTTAAGCTCATCCTTAAGCATTGCGGCGCCTTTTTCGGCGTAATACCTCGACTCCGCGTTATTACATACGCTTATGCGCTCGACGTATCTCTCGCAGATCAGGCACTGATAATTGATCATAGCTATGTGCGACATGATCTTATCAGCGGACTTTTCCGACTCTGCCTTCTGCTTCTTAGCGTATCTGAAATGATATTTAAGCTTTGCTATCTCCTTGTCGTTATCTGAGAGATATTTCTTAAGATCATTGATGGCAAGAACGCCCATATTAACGTTTTTGTAAGGATCTATAAGAACGTCGACTATCGGAATATTTCCCTTGACAACCATTTCGGTGCCCTTATACTCGACTATGCAATCCTTAACGGTGTTGCGAATAGACGCTTCTGGGCGAACGATCTTTTGAGTTCCTATCTCCTCGTATACCAGAGGCTTTGCAGGAAGCTTGAAGTCCTTCTTACTGATGATCTTCTCCGTGCCTGACTGCTCGAAAACGGTGGGATCCTTGCGCTCGTGCAGCTGTTTACGCGCTCCTACTACGTGCGCTCCGCCTACCTCGTAAACCATAGGCTTACCGTGTCTGTTAAGCTTGCGCTGAGTAACCACGTAAGGATTGCCGCTCTCGCTTATTCTGTATCCGTCGGAGGCTGTGATCTGCTCCTCATCGGGCGCTGCCTTATGAATTATACGCTCGGTTCCGCTCTTCTCGGAAATATCGAAGGAGTGGGATACGGGAATATTGCTATCGCCCTGAACGGTATCGGTCGGTGCCGCACCGCGGTGCTCTGCAATAATGTATCTGTCTCCGCCCTTCTCGGCGTTGAGGATCTTGGTACCCTCGGGTATGATTATTCCGGTGCTGTAGGCTTCTCTTACAGCGTATGCGCTCTCGGGTGCCGTTTCCGTACCGTGAACGGTCTTCTCCGTGCCGAGCTTTTCCGAAACGAAATATTCCGGTGCTCTCTCGGCTGTGTCTTCGGATATCGGCGCTTCCTCTATGACCTTCTCGGTTCCGCGCTTTTCAAGAATGACGTAGGAATCACGGGACTTGGAAGCGTTGATAACTCTTGCCTCGGTTGCCTTCGGCTCTTGAGCGGTCTCGCGAATTTCGTAGCCTCCGCTCTGCTCCGTCTCTGCCGCCGCGGATATAACTCTCTCGCTTCCGGCACGCTCCAATACCGTCGGATTTTCATCGACTTTTTCGATAGCGGACTCTGCCGCGGAAACGACCTTAACGTCACGGCTCTCTACGATAGCGTAAGAATTATCCTCGGACTTGGTATTGAGAACCTTTGCCGCCTGAATCATATTCTCCGCTCTCTCGATCTCGGAGACGTCGTAATTTGCTCTCTTGAGAATTTCGATAGCCTCGAGTATCTTACGGTGCTCCTCGTCCGTAGAGATCCTATACGTCTGCTGAGGTGCGACTTCCGTAGACTCTGCCGCACTTATGATCTTGCCCTCCTCGATTCCGAGCGTATATACACCGCCGATAGGCTGTGCGTTCTGCTCCTCTGCCGTTTCCTGCTCCGCAGCGTAGACCACCTTGGTATCACGGCTTTCGAGAATAGCGTAATTATTTTGTGATTTCTTCGTATTGAGAACCTTATTGTTCTTGAGAAGCTCCTTGGGATTTTCAACCTCGGAAACTACTCTCTGCGCCTGCACCTCACCGATAACGTGAGCATCCTCGGGACGAACGCCGATCTCGTATCCCGTCTCTCTTGCTAAGGTAATGACCTTTGCGTCCTCGGGAGATTCGCATACTACACGTGCCTTTTGAGTCTCGGCAGCTCCGATTATCTTGCCGTCAGTCTCGTGAATCTCGGGCTTACCGTGTACCGCTTCTGCCTTCGCACCGATTACCTTGCCTTCGGTTTCGCGGATTTCGGGTTTGCCGTGTGCTGATTCTGACGTTGAGCCTATAGTCTTGAGACCGGATTTATCCTCGGTGATAACGTATGCATCGCGCGACTTAGGCGCATTTATAATTGTGAATGAAGGAATTACCTTCGCTGAGGAGTCTTGCTCGGCAACACCGTAATGCACATCCTTGCTGTCTGCGGCATTTTCCCTTGCGGATATGGTCCTCTTTGCATCCTCGTCAATCTCTATCGAATATCCCTTGGATGCGGGCTTTTCGTTTACTACTATCGTATCGGCGAGCTTTTCTGCCGTCTTTTCGGGCTTCGTCTCTTCGAATACGGTATCGGAAGTAAGGGTTACGTAATTCTCCGATACAGGCTCTTCGAGCACCTCTGCGGTATGCTCTGCCTCGTAAACGGGAGCGTCCTCTGCTTTAACGAAGGTACTTGTATCCTTGATCTCGGATATTTCTCTTGCGTTCTCGACGATATGCTTTTCCGTCTTTTCGACTCCGGAAAGAACTCTTATTCCGTCCTTATCCTCGACGATTCTGTATTCTCCTGCCTTAGACTCGTCCGCAATATCTGCCTTTACGGTTTTCTTTCCGTCCTCGTCGACGGCAACGGTATACTTAAGCTCCGGTCTGCCTTCCACGGTCTTTGCCGATTCGGGTAATACCGTTATTACGTACTTGCCGTTCTCGATCTCAACTGGCTCGGACGCTTCAAATCTTTTTGCGGAATCCGGCTCCTCGGTCAGAGTATATCCTCTTGCGGTTGCTTCGAACCTCTTGGCTTGTGCACTGTCTTCCGTGATTACGTATCCGCTATAGCCGTCTGCGGTCTTATCCGTATCGCTTGCGGCAGGAATAACCTTTGCGGCATCAGCGTTTTCGACTACCTGCGGAACGCTCGTGACATCCTCGTTTACGACTATCGTATCGGAAGCCTTTTCGACCGTCTTCTCGGGCTTTATCTCATCCGCTACGGTGTCGGAGGTAAGAGTTACGTAATTTTCGGGGAACGTCTCCTCAATAAGCTCTACCGTTTCTTCACCGACATGAACGATATCGTTATCGATAGCCGCCGTATCCTCAACCGCACTCTTTACCTTTGAGCTTTCAAGAAGAGTATACGCTCCCTTTGCCTTGGGTGCGGAAAGCTCACGGCTCTCAACCGTTTCCGTCTGCTCTGCGGGCGTCTGCTTTGCGCTCTTACCATATATGATGATTTCCTCGGGGCGGCGTGCGTTTTCCTGTTCGGCCTTTGCCTCTGCTTCGGCATCTGCCTGCTCCTTCGCACTTCTCATAGGTGCGTACTGCTTTATAACGTAAGATCCCTCGGGCTTTTCGGCGATCACCTCGGCTTCCGCCTCGGCGGTATTTTCTTCCGCCAGATCTTCTACGGGCTTAGCCTCTGGAAGATGCTCTTGTATCGTATATCTCGACGTTACAAACGACTCAAGCGGTATATCCGCCTTTTCATTGCCGTCTGCCTCCGTGCGCGTACTCTCGGTAATCACATAGGTGGGCTTATAGGCTATCGTCAGTACACCGTCATCTACCTTGATCTCCTCGGCGGTATCGCCGTCGGACTGTGTCGCGGATTTTGCTTCATCGACGATTTCCGTTACCGTTTCTTCGCCGTGTGCATTATCGGGAGCGGATTCGCTCAATTCGAAGTCCTCGGGAACGTCTATATCAACGTCGTCAAGCTTATACTCGTATGACTTAGCCTCGTCTCCGACCTCGACCGATTCGCCTTCTACCGAAAGAACGTCGTTTACATCCTCGGATACGAGCTTTCCGTCGGGAGTTCTCTGCTGTTGCTTTATAACGTATGCGCCGGATTTGCTCTGTGCACCCTCGGCTGCGGAAATTATCTTGGTCGCTTCGGTGTCGATCGAAACTACGCGTGCCGGAGTACCTTGAATGATCTTTATCGCTTCGTGATCTTCTTCGACGGTACGCTTTACTTTTCCTAACAGCACCTTTGCGGAATCGGGAATCTCGGATACCGTCTTAACTCCGTCGGGAGTTGCCTTTTCGGCAGTTTCCTTTTCTGCGGATACCGCGTGAGCTTCTTCAACGTCGACTACCGTTACGGTATGCTCCTCGGGCTCCGACTGCGTTACGCCTTCCGTCTCGGGAATTACGTCTTCGCTCTCGCGGGAATTTACCACGGGCTGTTCGGACTCCGACTCGGTGCTTACGGTCACGGAAATATCTTCTGCCTCCGTTGCCGTCTCGCCTCCGTCTGTGACGCGCTCCTCGATTATCTCGGGAATAGTTCCGTCAAACTCGACGGGCATAAGCTGAGGCTCGCCCTCGGGCTCCTCGTTAGCATTCGTCTCCGCGGTGACTTCCGTGATCTCGGCAACCTCGGTGACTGCGTTATCCGATTCTTCCGCCGTCTGCTCTTTAGTGTCGACAAGCTCCGATATAGCCGTAAGGCTTGTGTAAGCAACGGGCTGTTCGGATTCCGCAACTCTCTCCGACTCTGTGAAATCAAGCTCGGCTGCTGTGGTTTCTTCGATATCCGCCGTTTGTTTTTCTTCCGTTACGGTATATTTGCCGTCAGCTTCTTCTCTGGACGGAGTAGCGGTAACGGTTTTTCTTCCGAACTCATCCGTAACTACGGTATACTTAAGCTCCGGTCTGCCTTCAATCGTCTTCGCGCTCTTGGGATCTACCGTGATAACGTATCCCGTGCTTGCCTTACTCTTCTGCTGTACCGCCTCAACGGTTTTTGCGGATTCGGGCTTTTCAGAAACCGTCTTATGCTCGGTCGGAATCTGCTCTGCAGCTTCGATTATTTCTGCGGAATCGATTTTTTCGAGAACTACGCGTGCTTCCGTCTCCTCCGCCTGCGTTGCTTCAAGAACCTTCGCGGATTCAGCGTCCTCAAATACTATCCGTTCTTCACCTTCGATAACGGTTGCATCAAATTTCTTTTCTGTGCCGTCATTCTCGGTGACTATGCGGACCGTTACCGGCTCACTCTCGGTCGCGGCAATTACCTTTGTGGCGGATGCATCCTCTACGACCTCGCGCTTTATGCCTACGGTAGCGGAGAATACCTTTGCCGACTCGTGATCCTCCGTAATGCTGTATCCGCTCTTTCTTATTTCGGTAGGAGCAGACGCCTCGAATCTCTTTGCGGAATCGGGTACTTCCGTCAGCGTGTATACTCGGCTCTTGCCGCGTACCGTCTTTGTTTCATTGGAATTTTCGGTTAAAATGTAACCTTTAGTTGCGGTTTCGGGAGCTTTTTCCTCTTTTATCTCTTCCGTTTCCGCTACCGTATCTTCGAGAACTGTTACGACCTCGTCACCGATATGTACTATCTCGTCGCTCTCAGCTACCGGAGATTCAACAGTCGCTTCTGACGCTTCCGAAGCTGCGGATTCCTCGACTATCTCGTATGCTCCTGCCGCTTTGGGTACGACGGATTCGTTTTTCTCCATGACCTTGGCGGAGTTTTCTGCCTCGGATACCTTGCGCGTAACGTCGGGCTTTGCCTCGAATACCTTGGCTGAACCTTCAATCTCCGAAACCTTGCGCTCGGGTATACGCACCGCCTCGAAAATCTTAGCGGAATCGGGAAGCTCCGACACGACCTTCTTCTGACGGGACTCGTCTTGAACTGCGTCGAATACCTTTGCTGAATCCGTTTCCTCGGTTACGGTTCTCTGCTCCTTGCCGACAGTTCCTTCAAGGACTTTTGCCGACTCGTCGTCTATGACGACTACCTTATGCTCCTCGGCTTCAGGCTCCGTGCCTTCAAGAATCTTTGCAGAGTCTGCCTCTTCCGAGATTGTCTTTTCTTCCTTGGATTCTCCGACGGTGCCGTCAAGTACCTTTGCAGAATCTGCCGCCTCGGATACTACGCATTCCTCTTCCTCGGGGGCTTCTACCGTTATGGCATCAAACACCTTTGCGGAATCGGCTTCCTCGGAAATAACCTTCTGCTCCGTCGGTTCGATCTCTATTGCTTCAAGGATCTTGGCGGAATCCGCCTTCTCGGCAACTACCTTTTTCTCCTCGGGCTCGGCTATTACCGCGTCGAATACCTTCGCGGAATCCGGCTGTTCTCCAACCGTGCGCTCTGCTTCGTGACGTTCGGTTTCCTGCTCTTTTTCCTGCTCTGCGGCAAGGTTTTCTTCTTTATTATAATTAACGAGCGCGGGAAGCTCCTGTTCTGATTCCTCAGCTACTTCCTCTACAACCGTTTCTTCTGCTTTGGACTCTTCTGCCGTCTCTTCGACAACCGCTTCTTCTGCACTAGGTTCTTCGGTCGCTTCCTCCGTCGCGAGTTCTTCGGTTGCTTCCTCGGCGACAGGCTCCTCGGTTTCAGATTCTTCTACTGCTTCTTCGTGAGCAGGCTCCTCTGCCTTGGGCTCTTCCACTGTCTCTTCGATAACCTCTTCTTCCGCCTTCGTCTCTTCGGTTACTTCCTCGGAGACGGGCTCCTCGGTTAATTCTCCGAGAACTGCCCCATCTGCCACAGGCTCTTCGGTTATCTCTTCCGTGAGCGTTTCGGCTTGCGCCTCCGACGCATCACTTATTTCGTTTTCTTGCTCTTCTTGCTTTTCCGAAGCTTCTTTGCGGAGTTTTTTTTTGCCGATTTCGTCGCTTCCTGATTCTCCTGAGCTACGAAACACGACCGGCTCGAAATCTCTTTCGGCCATTACCTCCTTTGCTTCGACTTCGGTTTCTTCTGCTTGTGCTTGTTCGTTCGTTACAGCCTCGGCACCCTCGACTAAAGGAATGAAGTCAAACGATTCTTCTTCGGGTACTACTCCCGGAACGTTCGCTTTTATCACCTTAGCGGAATCGGGCTCCTCGGCAACGTGCTTTAATTTAATTACCTGAACTTCGCGATCTTCGAACGGTACTTTATCATACCTCGGTGCGACACGAAGCGTGGGATCTGCTTTAAATACTTTAACGTGATCGGTATCCTCGACTAAGGTATAAACGACCTTTTCCTTTGCCTTTTCGGCCTTATCTGACTCCCTCATCTTTGCAGGCTTCTTCTCCGAGATGCGTGACGTGGGAGTCGAGTCAGCCTGCGATACCGTTATGGTACCGAGTGAGCCGTCGGTGTACTTAGAACCGATCCTCTTAGCGGAATCTGCGGTTTCTACAATGCGCTCCGACATCGGGCGAAGAGGAACGTCTACCTTGGGAGATTCTATCGGATGACCGATAATTATGGGTTCTATGTAAACTGCAGTTTGCGTAGAAGGCGTAGTAGGAGACGTCACAACGTCCTTAAGCTCATACGACTTTTTATCGGAAGAGAGCGTAATCGTTTGTGCGGGCGGAGTCAGAGGAGTGACCGTAACGGGCTCTGACGGAGGAGTAACGCTGATACCGCTGACGGGCTCGTCAATCACGGTGACTGTGGGAAGTTCCTCTTCTTTTCTGCCCTTTCTCGATCCTACCTGAAGCACCTTTGCGCTTCCCTCTTCCTCGGCAAATTCAACTCTCTTTATTACGAGAACGTCCTCGGAATCGGTAAACGAGCCTTCGGTAGTCGCCTGACCGTACTTGACCACGGGAGGCAGCTTCATTTCTCTGTTATCCGCAATATCCTTTGCAAACGTATTGAACGCCGCGGGGATGGGCTCTCCCGTACGCTTTTCGACTGCGCGGCCGAGCTTGTTATACGCACCGACCTCTTTATCTATCTGGCGGGAAATTCTCTTAGCTTCAGCCTTATCATGCGTTCTTACTGCCGCCTCGTAGCTGTCGCCGAGAACCGCAATGATCTCTCTTTGATAGTTGAGTCCCGAGACCATATGCTCGGTCTTTTCTGCGAAACCGGACTTGTTTGCCGCTTCGAGCTCGTTTCTCAGGTCTTTTCTGTTTTCTTTAAGAAGCTTACCGTTGGAGCGCATCTTCTGACGAAGCTCTTTTGCGCCCTTCTTGACCTCTCCTTTTACGAGAGCGTGCTTTTTCTTCGCGCCCTTTGCTCCTGCGGGACGGCCGCTTATGCCCGTAATACTATCGTCGTCGTTATCGAGCTGGCTGACGTAAGACATGGGAGATGCATCCTTGTTTCTGGCTGCACCGGGGTCGTTTGCATCGTTATCCGCAAGATTTGCCGTCGTAACAGCGGGAAGGCGCTTATAAGGGTTGCCGAGAATAACGTCGTCGGGCATTGTTGCGGGAGCCTGAGGTATCTGAGTCGTGGACATATCCTCGAGCTTCTGTGCAAATGCGTTGTATTCACCTACGTCACGGCGGAGATGCTTTTTACGAGTCGTATAATCGTTTCCGAGGAGTGCTGCCGCAGCAAGGCTTTCCGCGTCGAAATCGAGAATTGCTCTCTGGTATTCCGCACAGTCCGCGATATGCTCAAGCTTTTCCTCCTTGGTCTTTGCACGTCTGTAATCCTTCTTCTCCTTGCGAAGCTTACGCTCAAGTTTTCTTGAGAGTCTGTCGTTATCTCTGATCTTCTTCCTGAGTGATACGGGCGGAAGCGAGGTAAGTCCGTAAACCGCGGCGGCGCTGTTAATATTTTCGGCTGCATCACCGGCGGCGTAGTTAAGAATAAGCTCGGATTCGGGAATTTCCTCTATCTTCTTGATCTCGGAACGTTCTGCCGCTCTGACGGGGCCGGATTCCTTAATAACCGACGAGGGCTTAACCACCTCGGGCTCCGGAACGTACGTCGCGGGCTTTGCATCGTCTTCATCAATTACCGTAACGTCGGAGGACTCGGGCGTTGACACTTCCGCGGGGGTTGCGGTGTTATCGGCATCAATCTGCGCGGGGGTTGCGCTTTCGAGTGCCGCCTGTCTTTGCTCAAGCTCTGCCTGCTTACGTCTGAGCTCGTCGATGTTTTCTCTGAGAAGCTGCTTGTTTTCTTCGAGAAGCTCCGCTATTCTGTCGTCAATTACGCTTGTCGGTGCAGGCTCTGCCGCGGGAATAACCGTGGGCACCGCCTTAACCTCCGCGGGGCGCGAAGCGCGTTTCTTTGCCGCGGGCTTAGACATAGCTACAGCTTTTTTAGGAGCGGGAGCGGAAACGGCTTTTTTCTTCTTTTTTACGGGCACTGCAGGCTTTTGTGCAGTGTCCTTATTAGTTGCCTGTACAGGCTCTTCTACCGTCGGATG
Source organism: uncultured Ruminococcus sp. (assembly GCA_964644445.1). Lineage (GTDB taxonomy): Bacteria > Bacillota > Clostridia > Oscillospirales > CAG-272 > UBA1740. The sequence goes on along the minus strand of CAZXVF010000011.1, from coordinate 14,702 downwards.
AGGCTCTGCGACCGCTTTTTCGCCCTCTTCGGGCTCTGCGGGCCTTTGTGCCGCCTTCTTCTTCGGCTGTTTTTCGTAATTATAAATTATATCGTCGGTATCGAAGGTGAGGATCATATCGTTATCGGGCTCTTCCTCTTCCTCATCGCCGTCATCGTCTCCGTAACCGAAGGTGAAGGTCATATCCTCGTCGTTCTCGTCGAAGTCAAACGTAAATCCGTCGAGTCCGTCATCCTCCTCGTAATCATCGTACTCGTCTTCCTCTTCATCGGAGTCGTCTGCGTACTCTTCGGCGTCCTCGATATCGTCGTCTTCCGCGGAGTCGTAGGTTTCATCGGCGGGCTCTTCATCGAGTGCTTCCGCTTTCTCGGGCTCGGGAATCTCCTCCGGTGCGGGTGCAGTCTGCTCGGTCTGCTCCTCATACGCACGCTCGAGGGCTTCCTTTTCCGCTTCCTCCTGCGCCTTCTTTTCCGCGAGGCTCTTTTCTACCTGATCGCGGAGTGCCTCCGCTCTTTCGGCTCTTTCCTTTGCCTCTTCCTTTTCTCTTTCGATAGCCTGACGTATAGCGGCCTCTCTTTCGGCCTTTTCTCGGGCTATTGCCGCTTCCTTCTCTGCTTTTTTGCGCATTTGGGCAGGAGTCATGCGGCGTTCCTCCGCCTCCTTTTTGAGCTTTTGCCTGTAATTGTCGGCATACTCAAAGGACGCCTGCTTTTTTTCCTTCAGGCGCTTTGCTTGCTCCTCTCTCGACTCGGTCGGAGCGTCGTTGTTTTCAGTGGCATTGATACCGTTGTGATTGATGGCGTCTGCCGATACGTTATCGGTTCTTCCCCCTGCATCAATCGCAGAATCCGGAATTTTTCTTTCGTCTGCCATAGTAATTTCCCCCTATGTTTGTCTGTAATTTATATTCTATAAAAAAATCTGTGGGCTGTGAATTTCTTTTTTTGCGAAATTCCCGAATTTACGTTTTACGGCACCCAAAAAGCACCGTTGGTTTGCGGATATCGTGTTTTTCGTACCGCGTCCGTAAGGTTATTTTTCTCCGTCCGCACCTATCAGCGCGGCTCCTATTGCCGTTGCGAATCCGGATCTTTGCGGAGTTATGAATCTGACACCGTAACCGAGACTGTTAAATTCCTCGTACTTGCGCTTGCATTCCGCCAAGGTGGTAACGTTACCCGTAAGAACTATATCCTTCGTGCCCGACCATCTCGCGGCGAATATCGAAACCATACCGACCGTCTCAAAAACCAGATTTAAGATTCCGAGAGCAAGATCGTCCTTGGTAGCGAGAGCCGAAAGATTAGCGAAATTAGACGCCGTAAGATCACGGCTGAGTCCGCTCATGGCACCGTCGGTTACGAGATCCTTTATCCGAAGGTCTATTCTGTCGAGATTTCCGCCCTTAGCGTAGTCCTCAATGTCGGCTATCGAATCCGCGTTCAACAAAAGCTTGGAGAGTCCTACGAGAGTTCCTCCTCCCACTCCGGTTCCTCCGAGATATTCTGTACCGGAACCGCTCGCACGGACTATTGCCGTACCCGTTCCCATACTGACGACCAACGCCTCGTCGAGTCCCGAGAGATAAAGTCCGCCTCTTCCTATGCATTCGAACTCATCTGCCAAGCGGCAATCAAGTCCGTAGAGACTGTTGTGAACGTGAGAGGAGCCGACACCGGTCAATACCACGCGGTCAATATCCGAAAGTGACAAGCCGTTTTCGTTCGTGAATTTACCGAAGGCACCGTACGTCGCCGTCATAGGATCATCCGCCTTTACCACCTGCGGCTCGATCCATTTTATTTCATTTTCAGATTGGCGGAAGCCGATTATTTTCGTAGTGCTTCCCCCGACGTCAATGCCTATTACCGTCCTCATGCTGCCTCCTCGCCGAGATAATATGCGCAATATCTTGCGCGCTTATATACATTTATACGCGTTTATTATATCATATTTAACTTCGCTATGCAAGCGTTTTGCAAATATTTTTTTGAATTTTGATAACTTTTTTGAGCATTTTTTACATTTTTCACCATAAAAAACGCCGTTCCACTCACTCCCGAGTCCCATTCTTTGCCTCGCCGGAGGGATTTTTTTGAAAAAAGCGTGACAAAAGCGCAAAGTTGTGATATGATATAATAAAAGCAAACAAATATTCTCAAAAAAGCGAGGAAAGCATATGAAAGCATTGATTATCAACGGAAGCCCGCACAAAAACGGAACTACAAAAAGAGCCTTATCGGAGATTTTGACGGTGATGGAAAGCGAAGGAGTCGAATGCACGGTTTACGATCTCGAGCCGAATATATCGGGGTGTCTCGGATGCGGCTTTTGCAAAAAAAACGGAAGATGCGTTACAGATGACGCGGTAAACGAATTGGCAAAGCTCTTCGAGGAGGCGGACGCGTTGATCGTCGGCGCTCCGGTGTATTACGCATCGCCGAACGGTACTCTTATATCGCTTCTCGACAGACTGTTTTACAGCACGCGCTTTGATAAGCGTATGAAGGTGGGAGCGGCGGTCACGGTAGCAAGGAGAGGAGGACTTACTGCTTCATACGACGTGCTTCACAAATATTTCGGAATTTCCGGTATGCCTATAGCAACCTCAAGCTACTGGAATCAGGTGCACGGAGCTGTTGCAGAGGACGCCGAGGAGGACAAGGAGGGCTTGCGCACTATGAGAAATCTTGCGAAGAATACGGTTTTCCTCATGAGAAGCATTGCCATGGGTAAGGAAAAATACGGATTGCCGGACGAGGAAGCAAGGGTTTATACGAACTTCGTCAGGAAGTAATTTTTTAATACCGATTGCACTTTTTTTCAAAAAGCAGTTCTTGTTTAAATCGGTCAACTTTAGGATAAAAACGGCATTTTTGTAAATAATAGTTCACAAATTCGGATAAAAAACAGAAAAACAGCAGGAAGCGTTGCTTAGGCTCGGTTACAAGTCACGTCCTGCTGTTTTGTTTTTTAGCGCCGTGTCGCGGCGTTGCTTTTTACTATTTATTACGGTTACCCGTGCCTGTGCAAAATACCATAAAGCTGCTTTTTAGATAAATTTCGAATTGCAAAAGCCGTTAAGCAGCGAGGCAGGACGAGTTCCCTTAAAAAGAGTTAATCTATATGGTAACAATAGTCGAAGTCCGATCTGGTCGGGCAAACGTCACGTTCGTATATTCTGACGGCTATCGCAAGTGCTACTACGTAGTAGAAGGTATTGTAAATTTGGAAAACGTAGTTATCGAGAAGGCTCTCCGCAAGCAGTACGGACGCACCCATAAGGAGCATAAATCTGTCGAGCGTGGGCTTTCTCAAAGCGTACTTTACGGTCGAAAGGCGGTAGATGAGATAAGAGATCGTACCGACGATTCCCGTTGCGGAAAGAAGCTCGAAAACCGTGTTATGTGCAAATTGCGGAACGAACTGCTGGGGCACGAACTGCTCGGTGCCTTTTGCCAGCATACCGAAGATCCCGACGCCGAACAGTGAATTATCCTTGAATATCTCAAAGCATTCTTTCCATATACCGAAGCGTCCGCTGCCGTCCATACCGCGCTCAACGTAAAGATCAACGAGGTATCGGAACTCATCTCTGAAGACGAAGATGGCAATGCAGGTTACGACTACCATTACTGGTATAGCAATGCGCGACTCTCTCTTTCGGTCGCCGAAGAACATACACATAAATAAGCACACGACGAAGTAAAACGTACCGAACACCATCGCGTTTCTCGAGGTAGTTGCAATCGAGGCAATAAGCACCGCAAACGCAGTCACCAGCGAAAGATACGGTGTTTTCCCCTTCATATATCCGTAGAAATTCATCGGAATCAGCATCGAGGTATTAAATCCGATAATGTTCTGAACGCCGAAGCCAAGCTTGATAAGCTTTCTGTCTATTTCGCCGTCTACTATCACGCCGTCAACGAAGTAAAGCTTAACGATCAGGATTATCAGGATCCACGACATCAAAAGCGTCATATAGGTAAAATGATTTGCAAGCTCATGCGGATCCTCTCCCTTGATCCCGAGATATATTATTACGTACAGGAGGAAGTAAACGAGCATCATAAGTGCTGCCCAGATAAAGTTCTTTACGGTGTAGCCCTGCTGATCGATACCGTTCAGGAGAAGTCCGACGGTCATAATGCAAAGCGGGAAGAAGAGCGGAATCTTAGTCACTCTTGCGCGAAGGAACAATTCGTTTTTCACGATGAAAACGACGAGCGAGATAAGGAGAAGCGCAAAGCCTCCGATTATAAGATACAAATTATATCCCGACGTATAGTAATCGGATGGATAAAGATGCTCCGTCGGAAGCTGATAGACGAAGGTCAAAAGGAAAAACAAGAACGGCTTTATCGTATTCGACGTCAGTAGGGCTATGGAAACCAAAACGATCCCAGCCAGCGCCGTGTATATCTCAAGCCCGCTTATGGCACCGAATAAAACCAGCCCCGTTTGCACGAGCGGATACAGCCATCCTCCGAATATATTTTTCTTTGCTTCGTATGAATTATATGAATTCATTTCTTCCTCCGTTTGCGCATTTTCCGTTGTGCTTCTTTTTCTTAAAAATTCAACTTCAAACCCGTTTTTTGTCAAATATGTAAATAATTATTGTCATTTTTATGGTTAATTTTATTTTTTGCACTTATTGCGATTTTTATGTTCTTTATTAAATTGTCGGTATTTTTCCGAAACCGAGCAAGCTATATAAGTCGTCTTTTTACAATTACTCTTCTCTGCACCGTCACTTATTATCGGGTTCTTTTTTATATTGAGCGCGCTCTTGCGAATGCTCCCGCAAGAGATATATATGCTTTTCGTCTCTCGAAAAATATGCATATTATTAAAAATAAAAATTCAAGCAACGCATAAAAAAGTTCTTTCTCATCTAAGCGTTCAATAGCTTTTACTGTCTAACCGTTCAAAGCTTTCTTATATAACTGTTAATCCGAATACCTTTTTATCCGAGACGGTCGGCAAGTGCTTTTTCGTCAATGATCTTTACGTGTGCCTTAGGGCATGCCGGCGAGTCGTATATTCTCATTTCCCTTTGATATATCATCGCGGCAATCACAGTAGCCAACGTATAGTATATAGGTCCGAAAATCTGGAAAATATAATTATCTACCAGACTTGCAACTACTATAAACGCCGCGCTGCACATAAGAAAGGTACGTTCAAACGAAGGCTTACGGAAGGCGAGACGCAGGGTTGCCGCTCTGTATACGAGATAACCCACGAGTCCTACCGCTCCTGTCGCTCCTAGAAGCTCAAAAACGGTATTATGCGCAAAATCCGGAACAAGATCGAAGGAAAGCTGATCAAAGCTATTCGGCGTAATGATATCCATGCTGTAAAAGCCGCGACCGAATATCGGATTTTCAAGGAAGATCTCCCAACAGCTGCGCCAGAGCGTATATCTGCCGTTATCTCCCATTCCGCGATTGACATAAAGGTTGATTATAGTACTAAGCTCGTCATAAAATACAGCGCAAAGCGTGAAAATAAACACCGCCGTTACTCCGACCGAGACGATCGTTTTTTTACCGCGCCCCGACGCTATGACGGACGCAACGAAGGACAGTACAAGGAAGACAGTGCCGAAAAGCATTGCGTTTCTCGAGGTGGAGGCAAGCGCGGCAACGTAGACGGCAAAGCCGGTGATAAGCGAGAGATAAGGAGTCTTTCCCTTGGCAAAACCGTAGAAATTCATCGGAATCAGCATTGCGGCGTGAGCACCGACTATATTACAGCTGCCGAAGCCGAGAGTCACGTTTTCCCGCTTTATTGCACCGTTCACTATAGCGTCTCCGAATACGTAAAGCTCTCCGACCTGCAAAATAATTATCCACGATGCAAGCAGCGTAAGATATGAAAAATACGTCACAAGCTCGTATTCGTCCTCATCGCCGAGTCCCATATAGCATACCATAAACAGAAGCAAATATACGAGCACCTGACCGACGCCCCAAACGAAGTCCCAGCCGTTTTTACCGTCATAAAGTAAACCGTTGGTTAGCATAGTAAGTGAAAAAACGACCAACGTTACAAAAAGCGGGACACGAAGCCATTTCACCGAAAACAGTTTTCTTCTCCTGAACACGAAGCACAATATCGAAGCTATCAGCACTACCGCGGCAAGAATCAAAACGTAAGGGCGAAAGCCCGTGTAATAATAATCGGAATAATACGGCTTCTGCGGCATATGGTTCGGATTCATCTGATACATGAACGTCATAATAAAGAACAAAAAAGGCTTCATCGAGTCCGTTTTCAGTATTGCCACGCAAACCAAAACTATATTAAGCAAAATCGTATAAAGCTCAAGCTGCGTAAAATATCCGAAAAGAATTATAACGAAGGTCGCAAGCGGATACCATTCGGTGAGAAAGAAGCTCTTTTTTTCATTTTTTATAATCATCTCTCTACCTCCGATTTATCCTCTCTGCCACACGGCGGCGTTACTTACAAAGCAAACGTATACCGATTACGTATCGCGCGCCTAAATATTGATAATAATGTATAAAATTCGACAAATGTATACTTAATTATACATCCGAGTGCGGTTTTTGTCAATCTAATTCTCACGCATAATTATTAAATATTATTAATTTTTCAGATTTGCATCGCTTTAACTGCGTTTCGTTTTTTACCGTACCGCTCTTTACATAAAAACGATCCCCAAAAAGCAGACTTAAGGCTTCCGTCCTTTTTAATATCTGCTCTATGGGGATCTTATCGCACTTTCGCACAAGCGCAAATGCTACCGTTCGAGCGGTATACAAGCCGAAGTGCCTTACCTACACTACGATTTGTTTTTTCGCTCTCCGTCATCTTTACTACCTTTTGATAGTCGTTTCCGTTTTCTTGTCAAACAGGTGAATGCACTCCTCGTCGATCTCAAGGAAAATCTTATCGTGTCTTGCCGGATTCGTTTTCAGCTTTGCACTGAGAGTAATGGAGGTTGCCGATCTCTCAAGCGTTTCTTCACCGTCCAAATTCAGATCGGAATAAACTATGGTCTCGTTACCGAGAGCTTCTACGACCTCTACTCTTGCCTCAACGGCAGTTGCCTTATCATTGCTTGATACGAGCTTGATATCACCGGGACGAATCCCCATAATTACGTCAAGCCCTTTTCCGATTTTTTCGGAATCAAACTTTTTCATAATGTCTGCGGAAAGCGTAATTTCCTGCTCATTTGCAAACTTAAGTTTACCATCAGGCGCCAATCTGCCATTAAAGAAGTTGATCTGTGGCGTGCCTATAAATCCTGCTACGAACGTATTTTTCGGGTTATCATAAAGCTGTTGCGGTGTTCCTATCTGCTGTACGACACCATCCTTCATAACGACGATACGCGTACCCATGGTCATAGCTTCTACCTGATCGTGCGTTACGTAAATAAAGGTTGCACCGAGCCTTTCGTGAAGCTTGATTATCTCGCTTCTCATTGTGGCACGAAGCTTTGCGTCAAGGTTTGACAGCGGCTCATCAAGCAGAAACACCTTAGGATTTCTCACTATGGTTCTGCCGAGTGCCACTCTCTGACGTTGACCTCCCGAAAGTGCCTTCGGCTTTCTTTGCAGATATTCTTCTATAGCAAGGATCCTCGCAGCATCCGAAACCTTTTCGTCTATCTCTGCCTTTGTGTACTTTCTCATCACCGGGATCTGGTTTCCGTTCTTGTCAAGCACGGGCTTACCTTCCTTATCCCTCTTTATATCGGGAATTCTGCGAAGCTTCAGACTGAACGCCATATTCTCATAAACGGTCATATGCGGATAAAGGGCATAGTTCTGGAATACCATTGCTATATCTCTGTCCTTCGGTGCTACGTCGTTTACGAGAACGTCGTCTATGTAGATCTCTCCCTTGCTAATCGTTTCAAGTCCCGCAATCATCCTGAGCGTAGTGGATTTTCCGCATCCCGACGGTCCTACGAAAACTATAAATTCCTTGTCCTCGATGTGCATCGAAAAATCCGATACCGCCGGCATTTGCGGCTCTTTTGCTTCTTTATTTTCGTATATTTTATACACGTTTTTCAATGTTACAGTTGACATATTTATCTCCTTTACCCCATTATTGCTTAACTGCACCCGCAGACATACCGTTTACGAGGTACTTGCTGAGGCAGAAATACAAAATTACTATCGGAACCGCTATAAATACCGAGCCTGCGGAAAATCTCGCGAATTCCGTTTCCGGAAGGCTCATAAGTCCTACCGCCACAGTCCAAAGGCTCTTATCTTTCAGGAGGAGCTTTGGAAGAATATAATCGCTCCAAGGCCATGCAAACTGGGTAAGCAGGGTGTATACCAGCATCGGCTTTGACAAGGGCATCGTGATCGAACGGAAGATTTTGAAGTTGCTTGCGCCGTCCATGCTTGCCGCCTCGTAGATCGATTTAGGTATAGTATCGAAGAATCCCTTTTGCACGAGATAGCCCATCGGTGCTCCGCCCGCATAAATAAGCGCAAGTCCCAGGTGACTGTTTATAAATCCGAACTGCGTCATAAGAAGATAGACCGCCGTCATTCCCATAAAGGACGGAAACATGCCAAGGACGAGTGCTCCCTTCATAAGAGCTTTTCTTCCCTTGAATTCAAAGGTGGATATCGTGTATGCGGTAAGTATTACGAGCACCGTACCGAGCAGGCTGCTGACTACCGCCACGAAAAGCGTATTTAAAAACCAGCTCATATAGTTGTACATTACCGTGTCGGTGAACAAAAGCTTAAAGCTGTCAAGCGAATATTCGCTCGGGAAAAATCCGTTAAAGCTGTACATATCACCGCTTTTCGAGAAGCAGCTTATCACAAGCCAGAAGCAAGGAAATACGAATATAAGCGAAACTATGATCAATAAAGAATAGGTCAAAAACTTGTCGGCAACCGACCTTGCATGCATACCGGGCTTTTTCATCTGAACGTATCCTCCTTCTTATAGGCTGCGCTTCTCACGTAAACGCTGAGGCTTACTATTGAGGTTATTGCGAAGATCACGAGGCTTATCGCCGCACCTATCGCATAATAATTGTTGTCTATCGACATTCTGTACAGCCAGTTGATGAGAAGATCCGTATCGCTTGCGAGGAAATATCCGTCGCTCAGCACGTCGCTCCTGAGGAAGAAGAACACGCCGAAATTATTGAAGTTTCCTATAAACTGACTTATAAGCACGGGGGTAGTCGAGAATATCACGAACGGCAAGGTTATCTTTCTGAATTGAAGGAAGGCAGACGCTCCGTCAATATCCGCCGCCTCATAAAGATCGTTGTTTATATTGGAAAGCACGCCCGTTGCGAGAAGCATGATCGACGGGACCGAGAGCCACGCATTGATGAAGAAGCCTATCCCTCTCGCCATCCACTTTGAATTGATACCGAGGAAGTCGATTATTTGACCTCCGCTTGAAACGATCATGTTGTTTATCGGTCCGCCGTTGCTGAACATATACTTAAAAGCGAGGAGCGTTATAAACCCGGGAATAGCGTAAGCCAAGATCGGAAACGCACGCCATATAGCCTTCCCCTTCACGCATTTCTTGTTATAAAGAAGCGCAAGTCCGAGTCCGGCAAAATAATTAAACAGAGTCGAGCTGAACGCAAAGAGCAAATTCCATCCGAGTATTTTTACGAAGGACTGCGAAAGTTCACCGAGAACCACAAGCTTCTTAAAGCTGTCTAGCGTCCAATCCACAAGCTCGGGAGGAACGATTTTACCGCCGTAGTTCGTAAATGCAATAAGTATCATAAAGATAATGGGAAGCACGTTGAATACGGCAACGCCTATCAAGGGTAAAAACAAAGCTGCCTTATAAAAGTTTTTGTCGAGGAGCGAGGAGATATCATCCTTCAAGGTAGGTAAAGCCTTGCCCTTGCTCTTTTCCTCGGCGTACCTGTGTGCGTCCTTTACGTTAGAAAGATACGTCAAAATAAGTCCCGCAAGAGCTATCCAAGCAAAAATGCCGCGAAGAAGCATAATAACGGAATTATCGCCTGCAATACCTGCCCAAGCATCAGCCTTATTCGTTCCGAGAGTGAAAAATCCGATTATATCGGTAATCCCGGAGTATCCGAAATAAAGAATAAACGCTATTTCGGTGAGCATATACAAAATACCCTTGCCGAATTGACCGTTTAATATTTGTCCCACACCCATAAACGCCATAGATGCGTAGGTTTCCTTACCGCTCTCCCTGAAAAAAGCCGTAAGTTTTTTTAGCTTGTTTTTCATATAATTTCCTTTCTGCCGCCTTTTATGCGACTGTGGAAAGCATCGGTTTATTCTCTTTATTCGGAGAACGTGTGTATTGCCTTGTAGATGTTATCGTCTATTTTTTCGAGTATGCGCTGAAGGTCGTCAAGCGTGAGCTTTTTGTCCGTACATCCGTCAGTGGCGATCTGCTTAAGTCCCGAGGAAATGGGAGTCCATATCTGCTTTACGGATGAGATAGAGGGCATTACCACGAGCGTGCCGTTGTCAAGGTTATTATAGGTGATTTCCGTTGCGGAATTGTCGATTTCTTTAACGACGTCGCCTCTGGCGGGAACTATGCCGAGCATTTCCGCGCGCGTTTTCACCATTTCGGCACTCGTTGCGAATTCGACGAATTTAAGAGCCCAATCCTTATGCTCGGAATAGCTGCTGATACCGTAGCCGTTAATACCGCCCATAGTCTTCTGCTCCATCCAGAGAGATGCATCGGTTACGTCGAGTGTGGCTGTTATATCGCCGCTTACGGGAAGCTTGGGAAGAGATGCGATAACGAGATTTTCCTTTGCCTTGGCGTTTGCCTCCTCCTCGGACAGCCCCTGACCTTGATATTCCAGAGCGAGGCTGCTCAAGAAATTAGTCGTGATATCGGGTGTGCATATAGTTGCGAAGATGGTGCCGTTTGCAAGCATGGTCGTTCTGGCGTTGGTAAATGAATCGTCGGTACACTTTTCGTCCATGATACCCGCAAGATCCCATATAACCTCGGCGCCGAGCCTTGCATTACCGTGTGAAAGACCTATATCCGTATCGTCGGTATTTCCGTTGCCGAATACGTAGCCGCCGTATGAGAAGAGGAAGCCGGAATTGAAATATTCGTTGTTTAGCTGAAGGGCGAAGCCGAATCTGCTCTTATCTGCCTTGCGAATACTGCTGCTGTAGCGGTACATTTCATTCCAAAACTCTACCATATCGGGAACGCCGTTGCCGTTTTTATCCCATTCGGTCTCCCAATTCTCGGGGAGCATATCCTTTCGGTAATAAAGAAGAGGCTGCTGAACGTTTACCGGAACTCCGCAATACACCGTCTGTCCGTTATTATCCGCCTTATAGGCGTCCCACGCGTTTTGCGGGATCTGATCGTAGCATTCCAGCGCTTCGATATCTATAGGATAAATATGGTGTCCTTCAACGTATTTCATAAGTATATCGTTCGCCTGATAAAGAACGTCCGGGCCGTAGCCGTAAGGGCCGTCGTTTTCAAGGTCGGAATATTCGTCCATATCCGCATCGACCGCAATTACGTTATATTCCTTATATTTTTCGTTGAACGCATCAAGCAAAGCCTGAAGGTAACCGTTCTTCTTCGCATAGTCGTTTTCAAGAACTCTGATGACTATCTGCTCGCCGTTCGGATCGTTCTCGCACGACGTGAAAATACATGCGACTCCGACGAGCATTGACAAAGCCAAAATAAAGGCTACTATCCTTTTCATAATATATCTCCTTCAATAATATAGTTTTCCGCATTGATCTTCAGAGTGAGGACTTGCTCCTCGCATGCTCTCTCTATAATTACGTAGCCGTCCGCATTTAATATTCTTACGGTGCCGTGAGCTATGGCAGGTTGCTTTTTCAGCTTCATAACGTAGGCAACCTCCTCGACACATCCGCGTATTTCCGGATCGCAAAGCTTATTCCAGTCAAACGTTCTTCTGCTGTCGGGATCGTATCCGCCCTCCGTCAGTATTTCCGTTCCGTAATAGAGATTGATGCTGCCGGGGAGAAATACGAGCGTCAGCAGTGCGTGCATAAGTCTCCTTCGATCGCAACCTACCTCGCTGTAAAATCTGTGAGTATCGTGGCAATCGAGAAGATTGAACATCATATTGTTCGTGGTGTCTGTATAACGCATCAGCTGGGAGTTCAGCGCATTCGCAAAGCCCCCCTCGTCTATTGACTCTCTGGCGAAAAAGTCGAGAAACGCCTTGGTTACACCGTAATTCATTATACTATCAAATTGATCGCCTTGCAAGAAGCTCTCGCTATTATGCCAATTTTCTCCGATAAGAACCGCGTCGGGCTTTACGGATTTTATTTTTTTGCGCATCTGTCTCCAGAAATCGTGCGAAACCTCGTCCGCAACGTCAAGACGCCATCCGTCAATATCGTATTCGATCACGTAATGCTTGGCAACGTCTATAAGATACGATTGAACGTCGGGATTATTCGTATTGAGCTTCGGCATATATTTGCACGCCGCAAAGCAGTCGAAATTATCCCTCTCGGGAGATATGGCATCGCCGTTTATTATAAACCAATCGAAATATTCGGACTCTCTTCCGTGCGCCAAGACCTGCTGGAACGGGTAAAATTCTTCGCTGACGTGATTAAACACTGCGTCGAGCATTACCCTTATTCCCTTTTCGTGGCATTCCCTGACAAGCCGTGCAAACGCCTCCTTGCCGCCGAACATCTCGTCTATTTCGTAATAATCGACTATATCGTACTTATGGTTAGACGGACTCTTAAATATGGGATTTAAGTATATTGCATTGACTCCGAGGCTCTTTACGTAATCCAGCTTACGACGAACACCGTCAAGATCGCCTCCGAAGAAGGATTTCGGAGTGGGTATATCTCCCCATGCGGCGTTGATATACGACTCGTCCTTTTCCGAGCCCTTTGCAAATCTGTCGACGAATATCTGATAAAATACCGCGTTGTTTAACCACTCTACGTTTTGTATTACGTCGTTTTCATTTACGTATGCATATTGGAAGCTGTCGTAATACGCGACCGAAAAATCGTACGTCTCGCGAACTCCGGTTTCGCAAAAATAGTATACGTCCCCATTCGATGAGAACTCGAAAACGTATGCCAGCCGCGGATCGTCAAGCCTCAGAGTCACGGAATAATAGTCGTATGCTCCGTCGGTGCACAAAAACGACATCCGTTCCCTATGCTGCACCTTAGCAATGTCGTATTTAGAGTTATATAGTACCGAAAGGGAGTCAAGACTTTCATCCTTAGCAAAGCGAATACGTAAAACTACCGTATTTTTATCAGTTGCAAAGCAGAAATTGCTCTCCGGTCGGTGATAAATTGCGTGTTTGTTCATTAAAAATCTCCTTTTCTCTTGACAAAAGGTACCTTCCGTATTTATAATAAAATAGATCTCCGCTTAACGTTTAAGAAAGGCAGACCTTCTATGAAAAAGAAAGTAACTTTGCGAGATATAGCCGAGGAAGCAGGTGTTTCCGTTGCTACCGTCAGCTACATATTGAATAACCGTGATGACCAATGTATAAGCGAGGCTACCAGAAAAAAGGTTCTTCAAATAGTCAATCTCTACGGTTATAAGATAAATTTTCATGCTAAAAGCATTTCATCGGGAAAAACCAATATAGTGGGAATATATCTCGGGCACGGCTCCTTCGCATTAAAGCGCGCGGATCATTTTCTTCTTATCCGACGCCTCACTAAGGCTCTGAAGGAAAAGGGACTCTCTCTCCGCGTTATCGACAATACCGAAACGTCAAGACTTGATTGGTGTGACGCGGTCATATGCTGCGATGCCGAGGAAAGTTTCTTTAAGACCGTCAGCGAAGCGAACTTCTGCCCCGTTATCGCCTTTGATATGTTTTACGACGATCAGCTCTTCTGTCAGATAAACAGTAATTACGAAAAAATAAAAAAAATAGCCAATGAAATCTTTTCGGGTGAAAGATATACGGTTATTTGCCACGAGCAAGTGAACGAGGGACTCTACCGTGAACTCCAAGGTACGTTTGAAAATTTAGTTTGCGTTAGCAGCTTTGAGGAGATCAACAATATTAAAGATAAAAACATAGTCGCCATCGGAGAAATGCTCGGTCAATATTGTAAAAGCGTAAATAAAGATGCCCTTTCAATCGACGTGGCAAGCTACGAAAAGATAAATAAGCTTATCGAATGTCTTGAAATAACTATTGCTCACAGCGGCGACGTTCCTCACGATATCAGAATTTAATACGGTTATTAAAGCATAGGGCTGACCAAAAACGGTCAGCCCCTTTTAGCGATTATCGGCAATCACCGTTACGTACCCATGTAATAGTATCAAGGGTTTCATCATTGGAATCGACAGTAAGAGTAAGAGTGTAATTACCTTCTACAAGAACTACAATATTACCGCCGGCTTTAAAGTTTGCATCTGCATCTACCATATCGGTAAAATCATGAGCATCTTGCCAAGCGCCATTAGAACAAATCTTGAAAGCGTCATCTACATAGAGGTTGAGAGTTATCTCGTAAACGCCGTTGCCCTTATCCGTAAGCTTCTGTACGGACTCATCGTTAAGCCCCCAGTTCGACGTCTTAAGAACCGAGCCTTCAGTTTCGCCGTCTCCGAGTATGTACCAAGTTGTAGGACGTGTGGGCTTTTCGAGAGTAAAGTCGGACGAGTAGGTTACTGAAATTTTATTTGTT
>CAZXVF010000010.1:0-41572 GCA_964644445.1 uncultured Ruminococcus sp. | reverse complement strand
ACGTAGTCGGTGATAATAACTCCCGCGGGATTCTGCTTCTTTGCCACCGCCAGATATTCCGCTCCGTCAAACTTCCGCTCGAGAAATTCCTCGTCCACCACCATGGTGCCGAAGCTCTCCTGCATATGAATATAATCCTTAAAGTAACTCGATACCAAACCTCTCGCATTGCTTACCGACGCTATCTGTGCGGTAACGTTATAGACCGGATAGACCTTTCCGCCGTAGCCTGCGTCGTATATTGCCTGAATATCTCCCTCGCCAACCTCGACGTGGTAATTCTGACTGAGCAGCTTCTGCACGTCCTCCGAGGTCGTCTTGCTGATATAGAGCGATTCCTGCCCGTACTTCGTCATTTCGTCGGCGATAAGGCGGTTTGCGTTAAAGTTTATAATAGTCTGCGCCAAAGAAAGTATGACCATGATGACCGACACCATGACCGCCGATGCCGCTATGGAAAACGCCTTGTTTTTGAGAAACGCTCCGCTGAGGCGCAGCTCCTTTGAGCGTGAGAGACGCTTGTTCTGTATCTTGACGTCGCGCTTGGCTCTTGCCGCAGGTCTCGTAGGTAGGAATTTGTCACGCCTTACAGTCAGCGGAACTCCGTTACATCTGTTAATTAAATTTACGTCACCGTCGCTGAGAGGGACGCCCTCGGGATAAACGAGCCTTCCGCCCGAATACGTAACGCCCTCGGTAAAACTCGGATTTCTCGTTTTGTCACTGATGACCTCGCCGCGCCGGAGCTCGATTATCCTGTCCGCATAAGCGTTTGCGTCGTTTACGTTATGAGAAACGATGAGTATAAGGCAGTCGTGCGAAAGCTCCTTCAGAAGACTTATGATAGACGTTGCGGTAGCGGTATCAAGGTTGCCCGTAGGCTCGTCCGCAAGTATGACGTACGGATTTTTGATTATTGCTCTCGCGATTGCCACTCTCTGCTGCTCACCGCCCGAAAGCTCGCTCGGATATCTGTCCTCATAGCCCGCAAGGTCGACTCTCGCAAGTGCCTCCTTGACTCGTCCCTTGTCCTTTTCGTGGCAGAGATTCAGCGAGAGAACGATATTGTCGTAAACCGTCAGCTCCTCGATCAGATGATAATCCTGGAAGATGAAGCCGATGTGCGAATTTCTGTAATTACAAAAATCTCCCTCACGGAAGCTCGAAAGATCGTTGCCGTCCACCTCAATGCTGCCCGACGTGATATTGTCAAGACCGCCGATAAGGTTGAGTAGCGTGGACTTACCGCTTCCGCTCTTACCAAGCACGAAAACGAGTCCCGTGTCAGGCAACGTGAGATTGATTCTGTTCAGTGCGTAGCATTTTTTCCGTTTTTTGGATTTGTAGACTTTACTTAGATTTGAGATTTTGATCATTTTTGCCTCCTGTGAAGAGTCTCCGTCTTCAAAGCTTGAATTTGATTAATGATAGTACCGTCAATGCGCGCTCCGAGAAGCGTGAAACGTGCACGAAAAAAAGTGCCGCCTTGACAGCGGATATTGCGTATTATAAAATTTTTGCGCATTTAGTATAGCACATATTATTTTCTTTGTCAATCGCTCTCCATCGCATAAGTATTGATTTTTTGCGCGGCTTGTGCTATACTAGATCCAGATTGATTAAAGATATAATTCGCAGAAAATATGCCAAATGGCAAAAGGAGGGAAGAAAATGACCGTCAGAGAAACAGCACGTGCAAAGATAAATCTCTGCCTGAACGTAGGAGGGAAGAGAACCGACGGCTTTCACGATATAGAAACCGTAATGCAAACGGTAAGCCTCTCCGATACCCTTACGGTCGAACTGGATGAATGCGCGCCCGACGGCATAGACCTTCGCATAATCGGAGACGACGCTCTTGCACCGGATGAGGATAATCTCGTATTGCGTGCGGCACGTGCCTTCCTCCGTCACTCTCCGATAAAGGGAAAAATAAGCATCACTCTGGAAAAGAAGATACCTATATCCGCAGGACTTGCGGGAGGATCGGCTGACGCTGCCGCTACGTTTCGCGCCCTGAACCGCCTGTCGACCGAGCCGCTAACCGCCGTCGAGCTTTCCGACCTTGCAGCCTCTCTCGGCTCCGACGTTCCGTTTTGCCTTGTCGGCGGTACAGCGCTTTGCAAGGGAAGAGGCGAGATAGTCGAGTCGATGGATTTTTGCGATCTGCCACATCTCCTGATAGTGAAAACGAATGAGTCCGTATCTACTCCGAAGGCCTTTGCCGCCCTCGACGCTTTTCGCTCCCAAAGCGAAAAAATACAGCCCTTCGACTCCGAGAAAGTACAATCCGAAAGCGAAAAAACGCACTACGAAGGCGAAAGAATACAGTCCAAACTCGATTTTTATAGAACAGTCGTTAAGCCCACCGCCGCCAGAGGCGAAAGCCATTTGGGCAGCAAAATCAAAAGCTTCTCTGACAGTAAAAACGAAAGCACGAATAACGAAAAAAGCGAAAGCTTAAGCAACCGAAAAAGCGAAAGCATAAGAGAGCCGAAAAACGTAATCCCGATAGAGCTTTACAACGTCTTTGAGGACGTGATTTTTCCCATTTGTCCCGCCGCACTCTCGGTTAAAAAAAGACTCCTCGAGCTTTCGGCAAGGCATGCTCTTATGAGTGGCAGCGGACCGACGGTCTTTGCCGTTTTCGACAGTGAGGCGCAGTTGAACTTCGCAAAGGAAATTCTATACGCCGAAAATCCCGAAATCCAAGTTTTCACCGCAAATACAACAAAAAAGTAAATAATTATTAACAAAATCACGCAAAAAAGTCCCCGATGTTTAACATCAGGGATTAATAATTAAATCCGAAAAGTGATAAATTCTTTCCGAAAAAAACGCACCTAAAACAATCCGTGTGTCATCGGAAGGTCAAATTAAATATCAAGTCCTATAACGTCATTTGCAAAGAAGAACTTGCCGAAAACGTACTTGTTCGACGCACTTTCGCTGAGGGTGATGACCTTGCCGTCATAGTAGTCCATATCCTCGCTCATAGCGGGGCCGTTGAAGCTTTTAATACAGTCCTCCAGCACGTAAACGGGCGCACCGTCCAAGGTCTCACCGCTGTCTCTTGCCTCGCTCTCGTTATAGACGTAATAGACCGAATCCGCAACGCCGTAAGAGGTGGAAAGCACTACCTTGCCGTCGGGTGTGAAGCAAACGCCCTGAACCTTCGCTCTGATCGAATAGATCTTATCCGGTACGGGAGTATACTCTTCAAGGGAAAGGTCGCGATTTTGAATTGCATCGTGGGTGTATCTTGAAACTATCGCGTGGTGCATGCCCTCGCTCGACTCGTAATCATGGTGCTTTTCGTAATTGCCTTCGGTGTGGTGAAATTCGCCGACGTAAATATATTTCTCATCACAATAAACGTAGGATGCCGCATTGTTCACCGCAACGCCCGAGCCTATATCCACGGTGTCGCCGCTCTTAGCCGAAAGTATCTCTCGGAGATCTACCAAAAACAGCTTTGAAGCATTGGCGATGTAAACGACGTTGCCGGTCGTAGCCATACCGCCCGCATGTCCCGTGTACTTTTCGCCGTTTGTCGTAAGATTTACGTAATACGATTTTTTGCTGTTGAGATCTACAACGTAAATTCTGCTGTTCGACTTGTCGGACATATAACCGCAAACCATCAAAACGTCATTATCCTCGGAAACGCAAACGCCCTGACAAACGAAGTCGTCCGAAAGCCCGGGATTCTTGCATATCCTGCTCTCGATGGAGTAGTAGTCGCTGTAAATTGCGAACTTTGCAACGTTCATTCCGCCGAGAAGCAACAGTAAAAGGCAGACCGCTCCGCCGAGTATCAGACCTAAAATTTTAAGTAATTTTTTCATCTAAAATCTTTCCTATCTCTGTTATTTTTCCTTAATTCCTATAATGTCGTTTTCATTGAAGTCGTATAAGAATGAAGGACATTGACCGCCTATTTGTAAAGTATAGGTTACGTTTTTAGCCTTATCGACCTTTGCATCGTAGATCCAGCCAAAGCAAAGCTCGCCTCTTTTTCTGAAATTGACGAAGTCGCCCTTTTGGTATTTTGCTTCCTTCGGATATCTTTTTTTGAAAAACATAATCTCTCTCCTTTAATATATAATCCGTGTTTAATATATAATCCTTGTCATATCACGTTTACGCCGTGCCGTAATCCAAATCCGCATTCCTACTGTAAACAGTCGCTTTTGCTACCTTACAAATGAATTATTCGAGATAAGCCTTGACGTATTCCGCGAACAGCTTCTTTGCCTCGTTTGAGCGCTCCTTATCTCCGCTGAGCGAATGTCCCGAATTCCTGTAAGATACGAAATCACTCTTGACACCGTATAAGTCGAGCCGCTGCTTGAGAGTCAGCGCGTTAGAATAGGGAACGACGTCGTCCGCATCGCCGTGGCAAATGAGGGTTGGAACCGTGCTCTCGTTTACGTAGCTGATAGGGGAGTATTCGAGCATCTTTTTCTGCATCTCATCGGAAAGGTAATTATCCTCTGTGAACTTCGTGTGGCACAGATGCGAGAAGAGGTCGAGATATCCCGATGCGTTCTGGTTGTTTACGAAATAATTCTCATCCGTAAGATCCGTAGGACCGCTGTAATTCACTACCGCCACCGGTTTTATCGACGCATGATCCGTGTACTTGTAAGCATAGAGGAGCGATAAATGTCCGCCCGCAGAATTGCCCGTCAGTATAGCCTTTTCAATATTGTAACCCTTTTCCGCGGCGAATTCTCGGATTTTATCAAGGCTCAGAGCTATGTCCTGCATAATGTCGTCGCATGAAAATTCATCGGAAATATAGTGGTAATTTATAGCCGCGGTCGCACATCCGTATGCCTTGCACCACTTATCAAGGTTTTTCTCGCAATCCTTCTTATCGCATGCGCACCAACCACCGCCGTGTATATTCAAGATCAGCCCGATCGTACCGCTTTTTTCCTTCGGCAAGTAGAGATTAAGCGTCTGCCGCTCATGCTCCCCGTAAGTGATCTCCTCATATTTGTCGTAGGTATATTTGCCTTGATTTTCACATCCCGAAAGCACGAATCCGTTTCCGACAATGCATATCAGAGTAGCAAAAATGCCGATAATGCTAACAATTCTTTTCATTTTTCCCCATTTTATGCTTTTTGCAAAGCTTTTTCCTTTATGTTTTTTGTAAATATACGTATATCCGTCAGCCAAAATAGGAATTCACGCGTTTTCGGCAGGGATATATTCAATGAAGCATTTTCCGCGCTCAACGCTTTTCAGAAACGTAAGCCCGTCGTCAAATCGTTGTGCGAGCCACGCTTTTTTTCGAGGATACTTGAACGTCGTTGTTACTTGAAATGGCACAGCATATATGCTCGTGCTCTATATTTTCCTTTGTAACCTTAACGTAATCCATTATAGTACCCTGTAATTATACTGCCGAAACCATTATATCACACGCTCTTCCGATTTTCAATATTTTTCGCTATTTTTCAATGTAATCCCGTGCTCTGACTCTTACCAGCCTTTTTATCCCTTTGCCGGAATTGCCGTACCGTATTTGTAATCGCATATCCGATCGGCACTAAATCGTTTTGACGGTATTTTTTACGTTTTCATGCGTACATTTATCCAAAAATTCGTCCTTGTTCATCCAGTTAACGGATATGACTCTTTTTTCTTTTGCGATAGGAGCTCCTTTATCATTTACCGTAAAAAGAAACGGAGCTATAGTTTTCCGGATCAGCTTATTTGAAGGTGTTAGAAATTCATAAGAATACGGAGCTAACTCTCGTACCAAATCATTCTCGCTGATTATTATATTCGTTTCCTCGAAGCATTCTCTGATTGCCGCTTCGACCAATGATTCGCCCTCCTCCTTATGCCCCTTGGGCAGGGATAAGACTATCTTATCGTAAATCAATTCGCTTGTGGTGAGGATGCTTTCACCGTGTAAAACCACCGCCATTGCACTCAATTCTTCGGTGGCACTTTTTGGATTGATAAATTCGCTTATCATAGCTCGGGCTTCCTCTACGTCTAAAACGGAATCCTTTAATTTCAAATTGAATTTGTGTCTCTCTATTCCCAGAACGTGATTTGAATACTTAGAGCCCTCAAACCATTTTTCCAAGCATGAAACGAAATTGGGAGATTTATACTTGTCGCCGTAAATGCCGATGATGAACAGCTTTTTGATCAAATCGTTATATTTATCTCCGTTCTGTGTAAAGTAATCTTGGCTTCTTTCGCAAAACGCAAAATAAAGCGATGACGGATTTCCGCAATACATCGGCACGATAAAAATTATTTTCTGATATTGCTGCATACTATCGAATAGCTCATACACATCGTCGCCGCGGTATTTACACCGTCCGTCGAAGCATTCGTAGTCACAGCCGGCGCATGCATGATACTTTTTGTCTCTGAAATACACGAACGCGTCCTGCTCGCCGGATAAAAAGTAAGCAATACTGTCGCAATTTCCGTTTTCTCTGGCAGAAAAACTAATAAATAATTTTTTCATCAATAGCTCCCATAACAAATAAAATTAATTATGACCTAATATTTATAATGGTAGAAAACACTTCTTCACCGGTATCATCACGTCTTACACGGGAGTTCCTACTTCAATCAGATTCCCGTCAGGGTCATAAAATCTGACCACCTTTTGTCCCCAACTATGTGTCATCAGGCGATTGACGTATTCGGTTTCGGGGTAGAGCGTCTCAAGTCGTGCCACAAATTTCTCTATATCGGATTCTTCAAAATATAGTTCGGATTGATTATTGTTTGGAATTGTGCTTTTTTTCGTAAATTGCTCCCAGTAACCTGATTCCTGTAAATACAAGTTTTTACCAGTGCGTTTATTATATCACAATATCCCACATTTTTCAATACTTCGACTTATATTACCGTAACCTAGAAAAGAAAAAGGTCTGACACTTTTCGTATCAAACCCGTGTTTTTAGACGTTTGCAATTGATAAAAGGATAAATTCAGAATAAGAGAATGAAACCACCTGCGGTGATGAAATCCAAACGAATTCAGCTGAAACCACCAGCAGTGATGAAATCCAAACAGGTCTAGCTGAAATCTTCACCCTGCGGCTTCAGAGAAAATCAAATCCGCCATCCAACCTTGCGAAAGCAAGATTTCATCGCACAAGCGATTTCAACCACCGAAGGTGGATTTATTCCGCGTGTAGCGGATTTAATTAAAAAAACGACAAGCCGAAACCTGTCGTTTTGCTGGTGCGGGAGACGGGACTTGAACCCGTACGTTGGAAAACACACGCCCCTCAAACGTGCGCGTCTGCCGATTCCGCCACTCCCGCGAAAGCCTTATCAGTATACAACATTTTTCGCACTTTGTCAATAGCTTTTTCAAAAGTTTTCATAAGTTTTTTTGCGAGTTTTTCAAAAAAAGTCTTTCGGAGCAAATTCAACGGTTGAAAAAGTCGGCAAAAACCGCATTTTTAAATCGCATAGTCGTATCTCCTTTACTGCTTGCGAAAAACTTTGAGAAATCGGTCGCTTTTTCTTCTTTCAGGTCTTGCATAAGATAAGAATTAATGGTATAATACAAGTGAAAAAAGTTCGCTTGCAAGGGCTTTTACACGTCGTATTTCAACGGACGGCGGTTATTTGCGTTTTAGCAAATAACAAAAGCGAAAGCGACGCAAAATTTATTTTTGCAAGCCGTGTAAAGTTATAATACAGGCGAGAAAACTTGCGTGCAAGAACGATAAAAAGGAGATTGTAATATGAAATATCGAGTGGACGAATGGGTATACGTAAATCCCGCATGGAACTGTGAAAACTCTGCCGTCGAGGAGATTACCGAGGCGATGAAGCAGGCAATCGTAAACGATATTCGCAAAAACGGATACATATTTGATCCTCGTTGCGATATGGCTCCTCTGTTGAATACGGGCGAATATGTAAACTTAAGTTATGATTTATGCACGGAACTTGTTTGCAGAGCCTTTGGATTCGATGAAGACACGTATAACGACTATCTGTCTCGCGTTCCCAAAGAGCCCGAAACGTCTAAGGCAAGCGTCTACGAGCCGGAGCTTCTCACGCACAAGGTCGTAACGGTAAACGACGACGCCTTTGACGACCTTTGCCTCGCACTGCGCTCCGGAGAATATAACCTTGAGCTTTTCCCGTCCGGTCGTATGCTTCCGCAGGTCGGCAGCGTCGTCAGATTTATAACCGATTCCAAGGAAAAATACGTAGACGTCACCGTAAAGACCTATTTTTACGGTCTTGTGCTGGATGCATCTGCTATTAAGGCAATAGAAAAGACCGACATCGAGGATCTCTTAAGGCTTCTTAATATCGATGAAGCGTTTAACGGTGAAGAGCTTCCGAAATACAGATACGCAGGGCTTTCCGGTCAGGAAATATATTCCGCGTATAAGCGCGATTACGAGACGTGGTGGCACGCGATGATTTCGGGTGAAGATTCAAACCTCATGGTTGACGCCGTAATATACGAAGTGCGCGACACACCACTTGAGCACGCGGTGCTTGACGCTCCCGAGGATATTCCGCTCTCCGCCGACGTAATGGACGAAATTAACGCGAAATACGAGCAGAGCATTGCAGAGGAGAAGGCGCACCGCGAGGAATCAAGGCGAAAATACCTTGCCCTGAAGGAAAAAATGGCGAAAAGAAAGAGCGAAGAAGCAAAGAAAAAGACGCCCGAAGAACAGACGCCCGAAGAACCGGCACCCGAGGAACAAAAAGAGGTAAATCCGGAAAAGATACCGTTCATCACGCTCGATAATATAGGCAACTACAACTTCGGTAGCGAGGATAAAGAGGACAGCGTTGACGAGATGATAGAAAAGGCGAGAAGAGAACATGCCTTGGCTCGAAAGAATCCCTCGCTTGAAAAAAGCATAATGCTCCTCAACAACGCGTGCATATACTTTGATAAAATACTTGCCGCCGGCTCGCGCGTTCCGGCAGACCTGTTCTTCACGGTCAAGAGCGATCAGCTTAAGGCACTGGTAGTAACGGGAGATACCGACGGAGCGGATAGAGTTTTCGATGAGACCGTGGAGTATTATTCTGCCCTTGACGGTGAGGAAAGAGAGCATAACGTTATACCGTATTGCAATATTTTGCTTGACTGCATTTTCCACTTCTGCCGATCCGGTGAATTCGAAAAGCTCTCGGTCTCCGTAAATACCGTTTTTGAGCTTTTGGAATCGAACGACTCGGACGACGCGCTAAAAATTAAGGCTACCTGCTTTTCAAGTTTGGGACAGCTCTACTTTGAGAGCAAGGACTACGACAGAGCCATTGACTATTCTTACAATGCACTTATGACGATGAAAGAGGTGAAGGATAAGACACCCGAGGTCTATAATCGGTATGCGACCTTAGCCTTCAATCTCGGTAACGTTTATTTCCAGAGTGACAAATACGAAAATGCGGAAACGCTCTTCAAATTTACTCTCGATTTCTGCCGTGATAACGAATTTGACGGTAATATGAATATCATGCAATACGCCGCGAACTATCTCTCGCAGGTTTACGTTTGCATGGAGAACTATTCCGATGCGATAGAGGGATACCTTTCACACGTAAGCTACTCTCACGAGAACTTCAGCGGCGACGAAGCACTCGGTACCGAAGCCGAATTTCTTTACAGAGTTGCACTTATCTATCATAAATTCCTGCACGACGACGAAAATGCCGTAAAATATTCGGAGCAAGCCAAGGAGAGGCTTTCCGCGCTTGAAGACCAATATTCCGACAGAGCTATGGATCTTAACTACGGGCTGGAAAAGCTTTTTAAATCCTGACGGTTAAGCCGTTCCGATATTTTCACCCCGATAAATTCCGTAACGGGAGACTGTAACTTTGATAAATACCGAAGCGGAGCCGTATAAACGTAAATATAAAAAGCCGCCCCACGGTCGGGGCGGCAAAAAAATAAAAGCGCAAGCTTATTCTGAAATCCGAGAGCCGAAAGGCAGGATCGGAAAACGGAGGCTCGCGCTTTTTGTATCGCGCACCTTAAGGGCAAATACGCGACACCACTACGCTCCGAAGAGAAGCGTAGGACTCAGCAATGCGGGAATAGGGGTAAAATATTGTTTAGGAGAAGACGCAAAAAGTGTACCACGACCATTAGCGGATTCGAGAGAGCCCGCATTGCTGATTTTTGCCGAAAAAGAGGAGATTTCCGAGCCGCATAAGGTTACTACCCGATAATGCGTTTTTGCGCTTTGTTTACGGAAAAGGAAGTGTTCCGAGACACAGCCGTCAAATGCTCAGCAAGGGAGGCGGCTTTCGGTGTATCCGACTGACGGAGAGGTAATCCGCGCGGATGCCGTCTCCCTTGTGAATACATTATATCATAGATATATGAACGCATTATAAATAGTTTTTGAATTAATTGTTTCCAAATTCTTAAATACCATTAAATCGAGCAAAAAGAGAGCCGAGGAACTGCTCCTCGGCTCGAAAAAATATTTTTGCGTAATTCGTAACGTTTTAGAATAAAACCGAATTTGCTGTACAAAAGCAAACTATAGTTGTCAAAAACGCATTATATCAAATCGTTACTTGACTATTCGGTAATTCCTGATTTTACGTAAATCTTATTCGGATTGATTTTTGAATTTGTTCTCGCGCTCCTGTCTTGCGGCCTCGATTTTCGCCTTGGCTTCCGTTTCTGCCTTCGCGAGTCTCTGCTCGAATTCTGCCGTAAGATTTGCTTGCTTCGTCTTTAATTCCTCGATCCTTGCATTAACCTCTGCAAGCTCGCTTTCGCTGAGGTCCGCCTCGATCTTCGTGAGCATTTCGGCAGCCTTTATCTCTGCGTCTGCCTCGAGCATCTCAACCTCGGAAAGAGTAACTCCGCCTTTGATAATTCCGTCGATCGTGCTTTCCATTGCTTCAAGCTCTGCAATGCATGCCTCTACGTCCGCCTTCTGCTCGTCTTTCATAACGTACTTCAATCCGTTGTAAATTCCCTTAACGGATTCTACGGTAGCCTTGATCTGTACGTTCAGTGCTTCAAGGTCCGACTTGTACATATTCGTCGTTGCCTTGTTTCGAAGCTCCCAAGCCGCACGCGCCTCGTGGAGAATACCTCTGATCTGTCCCTTTACTTCGTCGGAAAGCTCTTCTTCGTGCTCGCTTACGAACTTATCGCAGAAATCAGTTACGCTCTCGAGAGTTATCTTGCCCTCCTCGTTTGCCATAACCGACGTGTCCTTGAGTGAGAGAAGCGTAGCGATGCTCGTCACTACCTCATCCGTCGGATCGTATTCAGCCATGCTGTCGCCGAAGGCCTTTATCTCGTAAACCGAACGGTAGGTAATAGCCGCCGATTTGTATGCCTGATATGCCGCACCGTAATGGAACGTGCCGAGGTGGCTTGCAGCGTGCTTTACGTATATTTCCGTATATGCGCCGGCAACTACGATACCCATTGATTTTTCGAAAATGCGAGTTGCCTCGCGCTTAGCGGCAAGGTATGCATCCGTTGCGTATGACTCGAGCTTTGAGTGCGCCGCGTTTATGTGCTTGATCATTTCCTCGTCGTCGTACTCGAGAGCCGCAACGACCGATATACCCTCGCGCTCACTTACCGTAACGGCAAGCTTGTATTCTGCGAGTGTCAGATTCTGAATGTCCTCTCTGTCGGGATATCTTTCCTTCAGCTCCGCAAGATCGCATTCGAGAGAGAAGGAGAACGAGCCTTCTTCAACGGTAACGGTTACGTTATGCTCCGCAGCCGTGTCCTGGATCTTTTTGTTCAGTCTTTCCAAAACGGTGCTTGAAAATTCTTCGTCAACGGCAGTAACAGAGGTTTCGATATCGCCCGTATCCTTGTTAAGATAACCAAGCTCGATGGCAAGCTTCGTAATGTAAGCAACGGCATCCTCGTAGCTGAAGCCAACGATAGCCTCCGCTTCGCCGTAGAGCAGCACCTGACCGTCCTCGTTCGCACCGTAAACGCTGGCAACGATTCCGTTTTCGTCAAGAGTGATCTCGATTGAGGGGTTAATATCAACGGTAACGAAAGCTACCGCCTCTCCCGCCTCTTGAGGCTCTTTCGCAGTATCGTCCTTGTCATCGGGCGTGCCGAAAAGATCACACGAAAACAGTGAGAAGGACAAAACTAAGATCAAAATGAGTGATAATACTTTTTTCATAATAAAACTCCTCTTCATTTGTTTTTATTTGTTTTTTTCGTTTTAATTTTTCAGATTGTTTAAGTAAACGGTTTTTTGCTTTGTACCTTTTTGCTTTCACCTTCCTTCTAGTTTTATTATAAGGGTGAAATATGAACGAAATGTTACAAAAAATCTTAACTATTATTAAAATTGAATAAATCAACAAAAACGAAAAAAGTGCGATAGCAACGTTGATCTGCGGTACGAAATTGTACCTTAATATAAAGATAAGCTCGTTCAATACAGGATTCAAGTAAATAACAAAAAACGTAAGAGACGTGCTACGCCTAAGTATAAGTGAAAAATTCCGAAAAACGAAAAAAACGGAGCGCAAATAAATGCGCCCCGCTAAAGAATAACAGATGACTTGCAGGCTACAGAGTTATTTCCACTGCTTCGCCGTCCGCAGAGCATACCTCTACGAGCTTCCAGCCGTGATGGAGCCGCTTGCATTTTTTAATTGCGGCGTAGATTTTGCCGACGTCGCGCGAGCTTATCTCCGAGAGGTCTATTGCGTTGGTCTTCATCACCTTCTTAGTTATGGCAAATCCCAGAGGATTGAAAACCATTGACGTAGGGAAGATAAGTCTGATTTTTTTGTTACCGTCCGATATTTTGATTCTCATTATTCCACCACGATCTCGACCGTATCACCGTCGCCCGATTCTATCTCCACGATCTTGCCGACGACGCCGCAATCGATCATATCCATTATACTTTTCCAATCGATATCGAACTTATCAAGCCCGCCCATATTGATCTTAGCAGACGACGTAGCTCCCATAAACGCCTTGATAAGCGGAAGCGGAAGATTGATATTTACCTTATCGCCGTCGCTTGACAGGACTCTCACTCTGAGCATCAGCTTGTTAAAGTCCTTCCGCTCCTCCTCGGGTACTACGGTAGCGAGAGGCGCCTCCTCCTTGCCCGACAACAGCTCGTCAACGCTCATTCCGAGCCTTTTCGCAAGAGAGGGAAGCAGTGATATGTCGGGGCAGGAAATATCGTTCTCCCATTTACTTACCGCCTGTGCCGAAACTCCCATTGCCTCGGCGAGCTCCTCCTGCGTCATTCCCAGCCTGCGGCGTGTCTCCGATATTCTTTCGCCTATAGTTTTTTTCATAATTCTTAAATCTCCTTTTCATTCGGACTTTGTTTTTTCGTCCTTGACGTCTGTATTCTATCACGTTTCTTTCACCGAGTGAAGCGACAGTCGGTTGTTTTTGCCCAACCAAATGCCGAAAATTACTCAACCGTCGGTTGTTTTTGCCACCTTCGGTCTGAAAATCTACGAAAACGGCAGAAAATCCACTAAAATCAACTCGTGCTTCCGATAATCCGTCGGAAAACTTATTTAACTGCTCACCGACGCCGTAAGCTCCTTCGCAGTTATTTTATCATAACCGCCGTCGAAAATCAATACGAATTTTAATCTGCGAAATTACCGAGCCGCACCGAGCATAAATGACTTGTCCCCCCGTCGGAGTCCCAATCGAAGTATACCGATTTATGCCGCTCGAAAATAAATGAATTAAATTTACCGAAAATTAACATTTCTTTAACGATTACAACTTGATTTTTTTCATACGTTATGATAAAATGTACTAAATAATCCGTTAATATGGGAGGTATTCGTCGTTGAGGGCAGTTCTGCTTAACAAGCTCAAGGAGTCGCTCGTATCGGTAATGCCGGTAGTAGCAATCGTTTTTTTATTGAATTTGACACCTTTAGTTGACTTTTCCACAACTGAAATAGTAACTTTTTTAATTTCCGCAGTTTTTTTGATTCTCGGAATAGGCCTTTTTAATCTCGGTGCCGATCTGGCTATGACGCCTATGGGAGAGCATATCGGCTCGGGACTTACCAGGCTGAAAAAGCTTTCGCTTCTCCTCATCGTCGCCTTCGCGATGGGCATATTCATCACCGTTGCGGAGCCCGATCTTACCGTTCTCGCAAATCAGGTAAAGGAGATCATAGACAGCACCGCCCTGATACTTACGGTCGGCGTTGGAGTAGGTCTTTTCCTCGTAGTGGGTATAATCAAGATCGTTACGCATAAGCCTATATCGTCGCTCTTAATGTTCTCGTATATGCTCCTCTTTATGTTCTCGTCCGTTTTGATAATATCCGGCGGCGAGGAGCTTATCCCGCTTGCATTTGATTCCGGCGGAGTAACCACCGGTCCTATCACCGTTCCGTTTATTATGGCTCTCGGCGTCGGTATAGCGTCCAGCATAGGAGGAAAGAACGCAAACGAAAACTCCTTCGGTCTCATCGCTCTATGCTCGGTAGGTCCGATGCTTGCGGTCCTTATCCTCGGCTGTACGGCAGGCGGCGACGTCCCCACCTTCGAGCCGGATTATCTTTTGCACTCGGAGCTTTCCTACATACTCGAGACCGTTCTCGTTACCGCTAAGGAGGTGATGATAGCACTCGGGCTGATAGTGATTTTCTTCTTCGTTTTACAGTTCGTCTGCCTGAAGCTTCCGAAGTCGAAGCTTATTCAGATATCCATAGGTCTCGTATACACCTTCCTCGGCTTGGTAATATTCCTTTCCGCCGTAAAAATAGGCTTCATGCCGATAGGATATAAGCTCGGCGTAGAGTTAGCCGAATATCCTGCACTCGTGATAATATTCAGCTTTATCATCGGTATGGTAGTCGTACTTGCGGAGCCTGCCGTCCACGTATTGAATAAGCAGGTAGAGGATATTACGGAGGGAAGCGTTTCGAGAAAATCGATGATGATTGCACTTTGCCTCGGCGTCGGACTTTCAATAGGTCTTTCGGTTCTGCGTATAGTGCTGGACTTTAACGTAATGTACTATCTCGTTCCGGGCTATCTTATCTCGCTCGGACTGTCATTCTTCGTCCCCGGACTTTACACGGCTATAGCGTTTGACTCGGGCGGAGTTGCAAGCGGTCCTCTGACGTCAAGCTTCATTCTTCCGTTCGCCGTCGGCGTATGCTATGCCTTGCAGGGCGGAGATAAAATTATGGTCGATGCGTTCGGAATCGTGGCAATGGTCGCTATGGCACCCCTTATCACAATTCAGCTCCTCGGCTTCAAATCCGTCGTTACGAGAAATATCAAGAAGAAGATCGCAACCGCTCGTATACTCGCCGCAGACGACGAGCAGATTATTGATTTTATGTAAAGGGAGGGCGTTATGGCAAGAAAAAATACGACTAAAAGCAAGACTGTCGCGGAGAATCCTTCGTCAATGTCGGCACCCGATAAAATGCAGCTTTTGTTTACGGTAGTCAACAGAAATAAAACCGAATTTTATATCGACCTCCTCGGTAACTTTGAGGTCAATCTTCAAATGATACTGAACGCGCACGGAACCGCAGAGGCAAGGCACCTTGAAATGCTCGGACTTTCCGATGCGGACAAAGCGGTTATCGTCAGCGTAATCAGAGGAGACAGAGCTTCGGATGCCCTTAGTGCACTTGAGGAAAAGTTCAGAACAGTCAAGGGCGGCAAGGGAATCGCTTATACCGTTCCGATGAAAAGCACCGTCGGAGTGGCAATCTACCAATTTTTATCTAATAAGAAGTGAGGTAAATATCATGAGCACGAGCTATGAACACGAGGTAATATTCTGTATTGTAAACGCGGGCTACAGCGAAGAGGTAATGGACGCGGCACGTAATCTAGGATGCGGCGGAGGAACCGTTATCAGAGCGCGCGGAACCGCAAATCCCGAGTCGGAAAAGATATTCAATATCCCGATCCATCCCGAAAAGGAAATAGTTATGATGGTAGTGAAATCGTCTATAAAGAACGAGATACTTCACGCAATTTATAAGGCGGTCGGATTGAATACCGAGGGGCAGGGAATAGCCTTTTCAATGCCTGTAGAATCCGTAGTAGGACTGAGCGGAGAAAAAAATGAAATCGCGGAATCTGCGGAATAACCACGAAAAATGTAAATAATTATTAACAAAAACAAGCCCCGAGACTGAAAATCTCGGGGCAATCAATTATATCTCTTTCGAAAAAATGTGTTTTTTGACACATCACTCACTTCGTAAAGCGAGATTCGTTGCTTTTACGTTTGACAATCAATGCAAGGGATGCGACGGTCTGAACGACTTGCTGTATTTCAGCGGAGAGACGCCGTAGGCGCGCTTGAATTTATCCGAAAAATAATTTGAATCGTTGAAGCCGCAGCTGTATGCCACCTCGGATATGCTCATCTGCGTGCCGCTCTTCAGAAGCTGCTCCGCATGCTGCAGACGCACGAGAGTCAGGTATTCGTTAAAGCCGAAGCCCGTGTGCTTCTTGAAGGTTCTCGATAAATGCTCCTGACTGATGAAGTGATCTCTTGCGACCTGCGTCAGATTTATCTGTTGATTGAAGTTTTCCTTAAGGTAGGACACGACGTCCTCTACCATGTTGTTTCTCTTGTTGTCTCTGATAACACTTTTCGTTCTGGCGAGAGTGTAAAAAACTACGTTGACCATATTGAGCATCAGTTCGTAGGAATACTGATCGGGAGCGTTAAGCTCCTTTTCCATTTTTTTGAATATAGCGTAAAGCTCCTTGTTTACCGCCGTATTTCTGTAAAGATAGAGCATTGACGATAACGAGTCCCTCACCGTAGCCGGCACCATATTGTCGGAGCACTCGATAAGCAGCCTCGTATGCTCCTCTGAGCTGTAATTGGTTCTGTGAATAACGCCGCTCGGAATAAGAACGATGTCTCCTGCCGATACCTCGTAAATTTTGTCGTCGATAAAATAGTTACAGCTGCCGGAAACCATGTAGTATATCTCGTAGAAATTATGATAGTGATGAGAGTGCATGACGTCACCGACGTTCGTAGTAACGTTCATCCTGAATCTGTAGTTATCGGGGAATTTAAGTGCCGACATAAGCTCGCCTCCTCTTTTTATAGCTGAAAAAAGCGCATTTTTTCTCGCAGCGTGTCCTTCGTATATAATACTAACATAAAATATCAAAAAAATCAAGATTTATTTATAAAAAAAGGCGTGTAAAATCAAAGAAATTAAGGTTTTTATAACGGAAAAAATATATAATTTAAGTAGAAAACTAAAATTTGGTATCAAGGAGGGATAATTCATATGAATTTTACCAAAACTGTAAGACCTGAAAGAGTGATTCAATTCGGTGAGGGCGGCTTTCTCCGCGGCTTCGTTGATTGGATGCTCCAGAAGATTAACGAAAAATCGGATTTTAACGGTAGCGTCGTAGTGGTTCAGCCCATAGAGCAGGGACTTTGCGATATGCTCACCGCGCAGGATTGCGTTTACACACATATAATCAGAGGCGTAGAGGGCGTTGACAAGACGGTCGTTGACGTTATTTCGAGATGCATTAAGCCCTACGATGATTTCGCCGGATATCTTGCTCTTGCGGAGAATCCTGATTTCCGCTTCGTCGTCTCCAATACCACGGAGTCCGGAATAGTGTTCTCGGTTGACGATAAGATTACCGACGCACCTCCCAAGACCTTCCCCGCAAAGGTGACTCTCCTTCTCAAGAGAAGATACGAGCTCGGTCTCGGCGGCTTTATTTTCCTGCCCTGCGAGCTGATAGACAGAAACGGAGACAACCTTAAAAAGTGCATTCTTCAGTACGCCGACCTCTGGGGACTTGACGACGGATTCAGGAAATTCGTAAACGAGGAGAATATCTTTACGAACACCCTCGTCGACAGGATCAATACCGGTTATCCTCGCGGTGAGGATCTCGGGCTCGGATACGAGGATAAAATGGTAAACACCTCCGAGTTCTTCCACCTCTGGGTAATAGAAACTCCGTACGAGCTTGAGCGCGAGCTTCCTTTCTCTGCGGCAGGGCTGAACGTTATCGTGACTCCCGATAAGCTCGAGATGTACCGCACGAGAAAGGTAAGAATACTTAACGGTGCGCATACCTCGCTCGTTCCTTACGCTCTCCTCTCCGGACTTGATACGGTTAAGTCCTGTATCGACGATCCCACGATGAACGCTCATCTTCGCAAATGCGTGTTTGACGAGATCGTTCCGACTCTCGATCTTCCGCACGACGAGCTTCTCGCCTATGCTAACAGCGTTATAGAGCGCTTCGGCAATCCTTATATCAAGCACTATCTCTCCAGCATTGCGCTCAACTCGGTATCGAAATTCAAGGTAAGAGTGCTTCCTTCCATTCTCGAATATATAAAGAGATTCAATAAGATGCCCGAAACGCTTCTGTTCTCGTTTGCAAAGCTTCTTGATTTCTATAAGACAGATATGACTAACGACGATCCCGCGGTTTGCGAATTTATGAGAACGCACGATACGCGTGAGGTTCTTGCAAACGCAGAGCTTTGGGGGCAGGATCTCTCATATCTTGCCGACGAGGTAGATAAGTATGTTAATAAATAAGCTTGACAACGTTGATATCAATCTCTCCGACGGACATAAATATGCGCTCCGCGATATAAAAGCGGGTGAGAATATCGTCAAATACGGCAATCCCATAGGTCACGCGGTATGCGATATCAAGAAGGGGGAGCACGTACATACTCATAACGTAAAGACCAACCTTTCCGGCAATCTCACCTATGCGTATGAGCCGCACTTTTACGAAACCGAAAAGGCGAGTGACGAGTGCTTCTTTATGGGATACGTTCGCGAGAACGGTGACGTCGGTATACGTAACGAGGTCTGGATAGTCAATACCGTAGGTTGCGTTAATAAGGTCGCACAGAGACTCTCCGAGCTTACGGGTGCAAGATATTTTCCGCACCCCTTCGGCTGCTCTCAGCTCGGTGACGATCAAACGATAACGCAGAAGATACTTGCAGGCATGGTTCATCATCCCAACGCCGCAGGCGTTCTCGTTCTCGGCCTCGGCTGTGAAAATAATAATATCGACGTCTTTAAGAAGGCTATAGGCGAATACGATCCCCGCAGAGTCAAGTTCCTGAATACTCAGGACGTAGAGGACGATATTGAGGCAGGAGTTGCCCTTATCCGTGAGCTCTTTGATTATGCGGCAACCTTCGAGAGAGTGAAGCTTCCCGTATCCGCGCTTCGCGTAGGTCTTAAATGCGGCGGCTCCGACGGCTACAGCGGAATTACCGCCAACCCGCTTGTCGGCAGATTCTCAGATAAGCTCATCTCATACGGGGGCAGTACGGTTCTCACCGAGGTTCCCGAGATGTTCGGCGCGGAGCACCTCCTCATGCAGAGATGCGAAAACGAGGAAGTGTTCAATAAAACGGTTGCGCTCATCAATAATTTCAAGGATTATTACACAAGACATAATCAGGTCATCTACGAGAATCCCTCCCCCGGAAACAAAAAGGGCGGAATAACCACTCTTGAGGAAAAATCTCTCGGCTGCGTACAGAAGGGCGGTCTTTCCAAGGTCGTAGACGTGCTTGATTACGGTGACAGACTTACCAAAAACGGCTTGTCTCTCTTAAACGGCCCCGGAAACGATATAGTCGCTATAACTAATCTGATGGCGGCAGGCGTTCACCTGATTCTCTTCACAACGGGCAGAGGAACTCCCATCGGCGCACCCGTTCCG
The DNA here is from genome assembly GCA_964644445.1 of uncultured Ruminococcus sp. Taxonomy (GTDB): domain Bacteria; phylum Bacillota; class Clostridia; order Oscillospirales; family CAG-272; genus UBA1740. The sequence continues at coordinate 21,850 of CAZXVF010000010.1, read as the reverse complement.
ACGGTAAAGATAGCGACGAATCACGCCTTGGCTGAAAGAAAGCACTCGTGGATAGATTTCGATGCATCTGGCGTGCTGGACGGAGAGCCCCTTACCGACGAGCTCTTTGATTTCGTTATCGAGGTCGCAAACGGCAGGGAAACGAGAAACGAAGAAAACAATTACAGAGAAATTTCAATATTTAAGGACGGAGTAACGCTATGAAAACCTTTATTAACGATAACTTTATGCTCAAAAACGAGCCCGCAAAGCGACTTTACGAAATGGTAAAGGATCTCCCGATCATAGATTATCATTGCCACCTTTCGCCGAAGCAGATCGCAGAGAACTATCAGTTTAAAAACGCCTTCGATCTTTTCCTCGGAGGAGATCACTATAAGTGGCGTCAGATGAGATCCAACGGAATTTCAGAGGAATATATAACGGGCGATGCGGACGATTATGCAAAATTCCGAGAATTCGCAAGAACACTTCCTCTCCTCATAGGCAATCCTCTTTATCATTGGACTCATCTGGAGCTTAAAAGATATTTCGGTATAGACGAGGTTCTTAACGAGGAATCCTGCGAGAGAATATGGAACAGATGTAACGAGCTTCTTGCAACTCCGGAGTTCAGAGCACAGGAGCTTATCAAACGCTCAAACGTCGAGGTCATTTGTACGACCGACGATCCCGCCGACACTCTCGAGTACCACGAGCAGCTTCGCGATTTTTCAACTAAGATTCTTCCCGCCTTCCGTCCCGATAAGGCAGTAGAGATCGGCAAGGAGACCTTCCTTCCTTATATCGAGTCGATTGAGATCAAGACCTACGACGAGCTCGTCGCTTGGATAAGAGAAAGAATTGCTTATTTCAACGATCACGGTTGCCGCCTCTCCGACCACGCACTTGAGTACGTTCCCTTTGCCGAGGGTGATCCCAAGGCAGCCTTCGATAAAAAGATAGCAGGCGAGGAGCTTAGCAAGGAGGAAATAGATTCCTTCAAGACCGCAATGCTTAAGGTATGTGCAGAGGAATACGTCAGATACGGCTGGTCTATGCAGCTTCATATCGGCGCTCTCAGAAATAATAACCGCAAGATGTACGAGAAGCTCGGTGCAGATACCGGATTTGACTCCGTAAACGACCTTTGCATAGCAGAGGATCTCGGTAAGTTCTTAAACCATCTCGAATACTCCGACGCTCTTCCCAAAACCATACTTTACACCCTCAACCCGAAGGATAACTACGTTCTCGGCACTATGCTCGGCTGCTTCCAGTCCTCTCTCACCGCAGGAAAGATCCAGTTTGGCTCCGGCTGGTGGTTTAACGATCAGCGCGACGGTATGGAGAATCAGATGCAGTCTCTTGCAAACCTCGGTATGCTTGCAAACTTCATCGGAATGCTCACCGATTCACGTAGCTTCGTATCCTATCCCCGTCACGAATATTTCCGCAGAATTATGTGCAACCTGATAGGTAAATGGGTAGACGAGGGCGAATATCCGGAGGATTACGAAACGCTTAAGACCATAGTTCAGGGTATATCGTATTACAACGCGAAAAGATACTTTAATTTCTGATCGCAGCAGCGTAGCTTTTGAATGCCGTTGCTTTTGCACAATACGGCTATAATCAAAAAATAGGCAGATTTGTAAACAAAAGCTTACAAGTTTGCCTTTAATAATACTTTTTTGGAGTATACGGAGAAACGCTTATGAAAATATTTAAGTGGTTAATATCACTTGCTTTAATTATCACTGTTTTATGCGGAGGTGTATTCGGTATTTTATTTTCGAGAGGATTATCCGGCAGGCACGTTTATTTGCACCCGAAGAACGGAGATGTTAGGATTGCCTGCGTAGGAGATAGCATAACCTACGGACACGGTATAAGAAATTGGTATAAAAACAACTATCCCGCACAGCTGGGCAGACTTCTCGGCGACGGATATTGCGTTAATAACTACGGTCACAGCGGCGCAACGCTTCAGCCTGACGGCGATCAACCGTACGCTCGTTATTCGGAGTGCCCGAAGAGTCTTGAATTTCGTCCCGACGTAGTTATTATCATGCTCGGCACCAATGATTCAAAGCCTGAGAACTGGAAGGGCAGAGACGCATTCAGAAAAGCGTATACGGATATGTTAAATGAATACGTAAAGGCGCTCGGAGCGGATACTCGCATAATTCTTTGCACCCCCGCGACAGCATTCTATCCCGATGGTGAATCCGCGGGACTCACAAATTATGACGTATCCCCAAGCACCGTAAACGAGATTGCGGGGATAGTTCGTTCAATTGCAAATGATGAGGGACTTGAACTTATAGACGTTAACGCCTTGACAAAAGACCACCCCGAATACTTCCTCTCGGACAACGTTCATCCCAATAACGGCGGTGCAGAATTTATTGCCGATACCGTTTATAGCTATTTGATAAATCATTAATAATATCCTGTATTTGTAAGCTTTTATTTACAAAACGACCGCTTTGAAGCTTAATTCATCGGACCGGCGATAATACAGTTTTTGAAAAGCAAGAAAACAAAAGTAAAAAGACAGCAGCCATAGAAATATAAGAAACATCGGAAAAACTAAATTTCCGCCGTCCTGTATTTCAACAGCGTGCTGTCTTTTTATATTAGTTTTCGTCTTTATACCGTTTATATCACGTTGCCCGGCTGCCTTTTGCCTCACGGTAACCGATGCTGACCTTCAGCGCGGATAGCTAACACTATATTCGATATCTATCTCATGAGATATATTACAGATCACCTCTTTAAAGGTAATATCGTCAAATCCGTAATAATACTCATGATACGTGTTGATTAAGGATTCTATATAGTATGAAATATCCTTGTTGATTGCCTTGTTACAGTACCTCTTTATTACGTCGAATATTTCATTTTTTGCTTCCTGCGAAAGCTCCGTGTCTATAGATACGTAATGGTCACCCCTATTACTCCAGTAGCCTCGATATATTTCTGCGCGTGAGCGACATTCAATATTTAATACCACTCTGTCCTTCGTAGTGCGTATCTTGTCCACACTCCTATAGTAGTAGTGATAATTGGCACGGATATCTATCGTTGCGTCCTCGTTTTGATTGTGCCTTGAATTATAGATGGTAGTTTTTATTCTGCCGTATATGTCATCGGGGTTTTTCGTATATTTTTCTGCCGATAGCTTTTCACAGTACATAGGTGCAATGCTTGCCTCAAAGATCATTGTATCCAACGGATTCAAAGCACCGTCGGTAACCTTACGGGTATCACCCTTGCTTTGCGCCTCTCGGAGCATGACGTAAAATGCAGGAGAATGCTTTACCGATGCGATCTCTTGTCTGCGCCATTCTTCCGTCCAATAAGTCACAATGCTCCTTTCGGTTTTTGCGGCATTGCAATTTGCGCATATGCAATATTGATCTCCCTCCGTATAATACACGGGGCCCTTTTTACAAGCAGGGCAAGGATAATGTATTTCCCGCTTCTTATTAAAAAACAATCCCATATCTACTCTCCTAAAAAAAGCTTTACACGATTATTATATACCTAAAGCAAAATAAAGTCAAGTTATGTTAAGAGAAAAATCATAATTTCTAATATAAACGTATCAAAAAAGTATTATACGAACCGAAAATAAAAAAGCCTCGCGAAATAGCGAGGCGTAAGGTTAAAGTACCTTTTTTATTGCGTGATACAGCGCAGTGCCGAAAACGGTGGCGCAAACGAACTCTCCGATACCGACGGATACCGCAAGCACTAAATACCCGTCCTCAATTCCGTATGCCCACATAAGAACGAGCGGTAGGATCAGCGCGTTTGCGATTACCGTAGGAAATGTCTTTAGAAAATCGAATTTAATCGGCAGCCCTTTCATAGCATATGCACCGAGCGCGCCTATCAGCGTAGCGAGCGATCCGAATACGATATCCCAGAATACCGAGCCCGTGATAAGATTTGCCAATGCACATCCAATCGTAAGACCGGCTATAGCCTCGGGAAATATCAGTGGCAAAAGGCAAAGTGCCTCGGATAATCTAAGCTGTATTGCACCGCTTGAAAGTCCCATGAATGACGATATCAGAGTCAGCACGACGTAGATAGCCGCGATCATACCGGCACGGCTGACGTAAAGAGTAAAGCTTTTTCTTTTCATTTTTTCATCCTTTAGTTTTGTTTTATGTGAGGAAGGTCTCGAACTCACTGCAAATTATTCTATCATATTTTAAGGAAAAATGCAACCTCGAATTGCAAAAAAATCCAAAAACGGAAAAGTGTATAAAAAACTACCTTAAAAATCCTTATTTTTAGCTATTTTTCTTTGTAATGTACCAAAAATCGCGATTTAAATCTCCTGTGTCAAAAGCCCCTCCGGCGTAATATGATAAAAATAAGGTGCGCCGTGGAGGTCGGGAGGGGAAGAATGAGATTCGTAAAGCTGAATGAAAGCAAGCTTCGTGTATATCTTGACGAGGAGGATCTTGTAAGATATAAGCTCTGTGAGGTCGATGCCGATACCGATCTTTCAAGGTATAAGAGAACTCTTTTTCATATAGTCAATCTTGCGGAGCGACAGGTCTCTTTCATACCGAAAAACGATAAGCTGCTTATGCAGTTTTATCCAAACGAGAGTGGCGGTGCCGAGCTTTTCGTTACAAGATTAAAAATTCTAACGGAGTCAAAGCAAAATCTTATATCAAAATCCAAAGGGCTAACTACGGTGTCGAGGTCGCAGCGTGCGTATTTTTTTGATAACAATCGTAACTTGCTCGCATTTCTGACGTCTCTTCGTGAAAAGAACAAGGAAAGCGTACCCTCGTCACTGTATTTTTCCGAGGACGGCAGTTTTATGATGACTCTCGAATCTGTTTTGACAGAAAGTGGCGGGGAGGATTACCCTGAAATAACCGAGTTTTCTACCTCGCTTTCGGATGAGACGTTTCTTTATTTAAGAGAGCATTCGATAACACTTTTGGAAAAAAATGCATTGCAAAGGCTGACCGAGCTTCTGCCGATGCTTAAAGAGCCCTCTGGGAATTGCGATGAATGATTAAAGTCGAAAAATATAAAAAAACCAAGAACATCACGGTAAAAATCCTTGTTTCTTGGTATTTTTTATTGTAATATTGTAAAATCGGTGCTACCTTCCTTGTCAAATGTACCGATAGGCATTATCATAAAAATATACGTCCGTCAGTCCTTTTCAAGCTCGGATATCATATCCAGCCTTATCTGATGGCGTCCGCCTTCGAACTCGTTTTCGAGAAATTTGTCGACGATCTGCCGTGCGAGCCTCGACTTGATTACCCTCGCTCCCATGCACAAAACGTTTGCATCGTTATGCTTGCGTGTCATCTCGGCAGAGAAGGTATCACCGCAAACGGCGGCTCTTATCCCCTTATGCTTGTTTGCGCAGATCGACATTCCGATTCCCGTTCCGCATATAAGAACGCCAAACGACGTATCAGGACAGGCTTTGACCGCATTGCAAACCAAATTTGCAAATACTGGATAGTGGCAGGATTCCTCCGAATTGCAGCCCATGTCAAAGACCTCGTACCCTTTTTTCCGTATATATTCCTTTATCTCTTCCTTAAGGTGAAAACCGGCGGCGTCAGCCCCGATAAAAATAATTCTTTTTTCCATTATCCCTTGTTCCTTTCCAAACGCTCTCGCTCGGCCTGCGGCAGTCTTAAATAAGTCGGTGACAGGTCTTTGTCGGAGGTCGTCTCGCCGCTTTCAAAGTGCCTTTGTGCGACTCTTGCCACCGAGCGTGCGCTTTCGTTTCTAAGCAGCTCTGGCGTGCTCTCTACGGTTGCCCCCGTCTCGCAAAGATACTTATGCGTAACCGTATATCCGTCTCCGACGACGTAAATTCTCTCGCCCTCGTATTCCTTCAGCATTTCGGATAGCTCCGAGAGCGGTATTGCCGCATCGTCCGTGAGGCGCATAAGTCCTTTTCTGTCGGATCTGAAGAGAGCGGTATATACCTGTCCGCGCCTTGCGTCCATAGCAGGAACTATTATTCCGCGAAGTCCGCTCGCGTTTTCGGCAAGTGCCTCGAGAGTGGAAACCCCTATGCAGGGAATATTTCTTCCGAATGCCAGCCCCTTGATAAGTGCCGCTCCTATTCGCACTCCGGTAAAAGATCCCGGACCTGCCGCGGTTGCGTAAGCATCAATATCGGAAAACTCAAGCTTAAGTGAATTCAGGAGGCTCTCCGCCATCGGAAGCAAAAGCTCGCTTTGCGTAAGCCCGTTGTCAACGTTGTATTCTCCGAGACATATCCCGTCACGCAGTACGGCGCAGGAAGCGCATTTTGCCGTACCGTCAAATGCCAAAATTATCATATCTTTTCAAAATCCCCTCTGGGTGTAATTTCAATCGTTCTGTAATTTTCATTCTCCGCACAGCGGCTGATCGTAACGAAAACGGCGTCGTAGGGAATAAGCTCCTCAACGTTTTCCGACCACTCGGCAATAACGTACCCCTCCGCGTCGCAGTAATCGTCGTAGCCGGTGGAAATGAGATCGTCCTCGCTCGTAATGCGGTACATATCATAGTGGAAAACGCGTACTATCCCGCGATATTCGTTAACTACGGTGTACGTGGGACTCTTTACGCCCGAGATTCCGAAGAAGGAGCAAAATCCTCTTGAAAATGCTGTTTTGCCAACTCCCATTTCGCCTCTCATTGCTATGAACGCACGAGTGATTTTTTTCTCAAAAAGAAGCATAGCGAATTTTTCGCCGATGCGTTCTGTATCCTCTGTACACCTTGATTTGTAAACAATACTTTCCATTTATAGCCCTTTTAAGTATTCTTCCTTGCCGTCTCCTAAAATAAACGACAGCATTTTTTCATATTTTTCCCGTTTGATCTCACATTCGTTTTCGCTCCGCTTTTTGCGTATTGCACGAATGAGCGTGTTTTTCGGAGTATCGTCGGGATCCGTCAGCTCAACCACGGAAACGGCGTAGCCAGCTGCATCGAGTCTCGCGGCACGCAAAGCGTCCGTAACCGCCTCGCACAGCTTATTTCTTAAATGCGGATGATCCGTCACGAATGCGAGTGCCTCGGCTTTGATCTTGTCATTCAGATACCTGTGACAGCACGGAGTAGAGAGCAGCACCCTTGCACGGAGCCTTATAGCCGTATTGACGACCACGTCGGTTGCGATATCGCAGGCGTGAAGGGACATGACGAGATCCGGCTCCTCCCGAAGCTCAGCCTTCGTTATATCCGTGGCAATGAAGCTCATGCCCGCAAATCCCAGCTCCCGCGCGAGTCCGTCGCACCAGCTTATAACGTCGCGCTTGAGATCGATTCCCAGCATATTCACCGCGCGCCCCTTGACCGCCGTCAGATAGTAGTATACCGCGAAGCTGAGATAGCTTTTTCCGCAGCAAAGATCGTAAACGGTAAGCTCACCGTTACTCGGCAGGTATTTGTAAACGTCCTCAATATGCTCGAGAAATCTGTTGATCTGTCTGAATTTCCCCTGCTTTTTGTCGTGTATTCTCCCGTCGGCAGAGGCTATTCCGAGTCTGAATAAGAACTCTTCCTTTCCCGATAAAACGTAGCTCTTTTCGCGCTCGAGAGTCGGCATCTTGAAGTCGAACGTGGCGTTAGCATCCGCAAGCCGCCTTTCCAGCTTATCCCCGCCGAGCAAGACGTCCCCGCCGTCCTTCGCCATTTTCCATTCCGCATCGCCGAGCGCGGTTATAAGGTTCGCTTGTCTGTATTTTTCTATCAGCTCTGACAGCTCGGCACGCATATTATCCGTTCCGTAAATATTCTTCTGCGAAACGGTATCCCCCGGTAGAGAGTATTCCAGCGCGAGCATCCGCCGTCCTTTATGATCGCAGAGCCTTGCCGAGACCTTTTTGATCTCCGAGTCCTCTGGGCGTGAAAATATTATTTTTTTGATCGTGCCCCTGTCCTTTGCGAGAAGGGCAAGCTCTATAAAGCTTCGTTGTTTGTCGGTCATGGCGATCCCCTGCGGCACAGCCGCCTTTATTATTATATCTTGAATAATTATACACGAAATCCTTCGCAAAGTCAAGAAATATATTGCATTTGCGGCAAATATGTGATAAAATATACCTCGTTGGAATTTAACGTTTAAGCAAAGACGAAAAACGTTGAAATTTTGCATTGCAATGGATAGCGGACGCATCGCCGTGACAGCCGTGATCCGAGATATAAAACAAGCAAAATGCACGACAAAAAGTGCGCGAGTCCGACCGACGCAAAATCGGCAGAGAACTGTCTAAGGGAGAATGATATGCTGAAGGATTTTTTTGAGAATGAAAAAATAGAATATTACGCTGTTCTCGATTATCGTGACTGCATAGAGATATCGGAAAGCATTATCGGAAGGGAGAATTTCACCCCGAGGAGCGTCATCCTGTTTCTTCTTCCGTACTACACGAGTGAGACCGTAAATCTTTCCCGATACGCCGCATCTCTCGATTATCATATTGCCATACGCGAGGTCGGAGAACGGCTGAAGGAGTATCTTTCGTTGAAATTTCCCGATGCTAAAATGAAAATATTCGGAGATCACAGTCCGATCGCGGAGAGACACGCCGCTTTGATAGCAGGTCTCGGAATTGCCGGTGACAGCGGACTTCTCATAAATGAAAAATACGGAACGTATACCTTTATAGGAGATATGATAACCGATATCCCTCCGCATATACTTGGTGCATCGTCTCCGTTGCCGATACGCTCGTGCTCGCGTTGCGGTGCTTGTAAGCGCGCTTGCCCTACCGGTATTTTGCGTGGGGAAGGGAACGACTGTCTCTCCGCAATAACGCAGAAGAAGGGCGAGCTTTCACAGGATGAGTGTCGGCTTATGATAAAATACGGTACCGTGTGGGGCTGCGATATATGTCAAACCGCTTGTCCCCATAACCGAAATCCGAAAAAAACGCCTCTCGAATTTTTCTACCGCGAAAGGCTTATCGAGTTAAAGCGGAGCGATATAGATGCGATGTCCGGCGCGGAGTTTAAGAGGCGAGCGTTTGCTTGGCGCGGAAAGAGCACGGTGCTTCGCAATATCGGCATTCTCGAGGGGGCAGAGACCTCAGTACCGAGTACGGATCGAGTAAAAAAAGAATCAACCGAAAAATAGAATTTCTGTCTTTCGCTCTCCAAAAAGAAAATTTTTCCTTCACGTTCCCGAACTTTGATTTTTCTAAAACCGCAAAAAACACAAAAACCGCCTCTCCGAATAACCTGTTATAAGTAAATAAGTTAACACGGAGGAGCGGAGAGCGATTATGAACAGATTGGTAATAAACGGCGGCCGTCGCCTGTCGGGTGAAATAAACGTATCGGGCTCGAAGAACGCTGCCCTTGCCTTGATTTTTTCCGCGCTTGCGATAGAGGGCGAAACGGTGCTTCTTAACGTACCGGATATAGGTGACGTCCGCGTGGCGATAAAGCTGATATCCTCACTCGGCGCCAAAGTCGAATTTGCTTCGGGACGCCTTTTGATAGATGCGAGCACGCTTGAATATTCACCGCCCGATCGAGAGCTGACGTCGCGGATAAGAGCCTCTACCTATCTTCTCGGAGCCTCTCTTGCCAGATTCGGCAGGTTCGGGATAACTGCATTCGGCGGATGTAATTTTTCCTCGCGTCCTATTGACTTACATATAAAAGCGGCGCTTTCGCTCGGCGCAGATCTCATAGACGATACCTTGTATGCAAAGGAGCTTCGCGGCGGAAAAATAGTGCTGGAAAAGCCCAGCGTCGGCGCAACGGTAAACGCCGTTATTATGGCAACTCACGCCGTCGGAAGGACCGAGATATACGGCTTTGCAAAAGAACCGCACGTGCTTTCCGTAATAAGCTTTTTCCGTGCCGCAGGAGCGGATATCTCAATAGAAAACGAAAAAATAACGGTCGCGGGCGGCGGCTTGCATTCCGTGAGGTTCAAGGTCATAGGCGATATGATAGAGGCGGGAACGTACCTTACCTTCGCGCTTGTGACTGACGGGGAAATCAAAATCAAGGGCTTTTACACCGAGGAGCTGTCGTCATTTTTCGGTGCGGTAAGAGCTATGGGGTATAGAATTAAGATCTCAAAGAGCGAGCTTCTTGCAACCGCGACGGGGCAGCTTCCGGCTGTGAATATTCCTTTCGTTACCGCGCGCCCGTATCCCGGATTTCCCACCGACCTTCAGCCGATAATAGTTCCTCTTATGGCAAAAAATCGAGGAGGCACGGTTGCCGATGAGGTGTGGCGCGGAAGGTTCGGATATCTTGATTCGCTGTCCCCCTTCGGTATAGCTTTTGAAAAGGGTGAAAGCCTTGCAACGGTAAAATCGGGCATTACGTCCCCTGCCACCGTTAAAGCACCAGATCTGCGAGGAGGTGCGTCCTGCATTGCCGCCGCACTTGCGGTAAGCGGAAGAACGGAAATATACTCTCCCGAGATAATACTTCGCGGATACGAGAATATAACAGAAAAGCTCACGTCTCTCGGCGCCGATATAAAGCTGGAAGCTCTGTAAACGAAAAAACAGACAGAAAATTAAAAAAAGTTTTTATACAACATAAGTAATATATAACAAAAAACTCTCAAAAATGCAAACTGTTATTTGCAAAAAAGGAAGAAAAATGAAAAGAATAATCACAATTCAGGATATCTCCTGCGTAGGAAGGTGCTCGCTGACGGTAGCACTTCCCATAATTTCCGCCGCCGGAGTTGAGTGCGGCGTTTTGCCGACTGCGGTTCTCTCTACTCACACCGCCTTCGATAAGTTTACCTTCCGTGACCTTACCGATGAGATACAGCCCATATCCGATACCTTTACCGACCTCGGAATCGATTTTGACTGCATATATACCGGTTATCTCGGCTCTTACCGTCAGCTCGCCTTGGTCGACGATTTCATAACCGCACATAAAAGGGAAGGAACGCTCGTCGTCATAGATCCCGCTATGGCAGATAACGGAAAGCTTTACTACGGCTTTACGCCCGAGTTTGCACACGCGATGGCTCATCTCGTCCGTCATGCCGACCTCGTTTTGCCTAATCTTACCGAGGCCTGCTTTATGCTTGACGTGCCTTATACCGAGGACTACGACGAGGAGTACGTTAAGGATATCCTGAAGCGCCTGACTGCCCTCGGAGCAAAGAAGGCGGCACTCACGGGAATCTCCTTTGATAAGGAAACCGTAGGTGCGTATTCATACGACAGCGAAACCGGAAAATTCTTCTATTATTCAAACGGACTCTTGCCCGTCAGCTATCACGGAACGGGTGATATATTCGCCTCTGCAACCGTCGGTGCGCTGATGAGAGGGCAGTCCGCGGAGAACGCTCTTTCCGTCGCAGTCGATTATACCTACGAGTGCATATCTCTGACGATGCAGGACGATGACCGCCGCCCCTACGGTGTAAATTTCGAGCAGGCTATTCCGTATTATATAATGCGCCTCTCGTACCGTTGATCCTTCGGCAAATTTCATGCTGCCATCGGTGATATCGGGGGGCTTGTAACGATGCCTTTGCCGTATTCTTTTACTTATAACGACTTGCCCAAAATCGCTCTGACCGCGATTGAATTACAGCTGACCCGAGCGGCAACGTCACACGCAAAAAAATAAGGGATGCCATATGAATCGGCACCCCTTTTTCAATTTTTTTCAATTTGAGCCTTCGGAAAAGGATATGAAAAAGTCGAGTTTAAGCACGTTTTTCGCCTATACCTTGAATCCCTTGCCGAAGCGCTTTTCTCTTTTTCTGAACAGATAAGCCGCAAGCGTAAATACACCGACGAAAATAAGAAAATTAAGAAAAACCGCACCCGATACGGTACCGCCTCCGACGATAATACCTATAAGAATAAAGATCAGCGAGGTCAAAAGCGCGATAAGCATAGAGAATATCACGCGTCCGTCGGCAACCGTCCTGGCAACCACACCTCCAGAAAGAATTGCAGAAAGTATCAGAGTCAGCATTGCAAACAGCGGTATTTTCGCCGTGGTATCCTCAAGCGACGTTGCGACGGCACCGAATACCGTTGAAATAATGACGATAGAGCACGCACAAATAAGCGTACCTACCGCGAGACGGCTAAGCGTCCCCATATTATCTTTTTTATAGAACTTTTTTGCCATAAATAAAACTCCCGAACAATAAAAGCAAGTAGTCTTACTCATATCTATTCGGGAGTCTTTGAATTTATTACTTGTTTTCCGTGCTTTCCTCGGATTCTGCGGGAGCTTCCTCTGCTTTTTCTGCGGGAACCTCCTTAGTCTCGAGAATTGCGGCTGCGATATCTGCCGCCTTAACGTCAACGCTTCTTACCGCACCCTTAAGGAAGCGGATCTTAGTCTTATCCTTAGTCGTCTCGAGAACGAAGGTCTCGTCCTTAATGCTGACGACCTTTCCGATAATTCCTCCGATAGTCGTAACCTCGTCGCCTATTGCAAGGGAATTGCGCATTTCAGCGTCCTTTTTCTCCTGCTTTTTCTGGGGACGGATCATGAAGAAGTAGAAGAACACGAGAATAAGAGCCATCATTATAAGAGTGCCCCAAATACCGGTTGTACCGCTGCCGCTCGTGCTATCGCCTTCAAGCAAGAACATAAGATTCTGCATTTTTATTTTTCCTTTCTGAATTTATTATTACTCCATTTATTTTAGCATACAAATTTGAACATTTCAAGTACTAATTGTTACTAAATATCCCTTTAGCATAAAAACGATACGTTTCCGCCTTCGAAAATGCCGAAGACAGCCCTTTTTGCTTTGATAAAGGAATTTACCTTTTGTTTCTCTCGGCGATATTCGTAATGGTTTTTACGACCTTGTTAGGCGATATCCACCAGTCACGGCACCAAACGCGGAGAATAGTCCAGCCCCTGGATTCGAGGAAGCGCGGCTTGTAAACGTCTCTTTCCATGGAGGAATCCGACGATTCGTATGCGTCTCTGTCAAGCTCGACGCCGACGAGATATTTGTCAAGCTTCTCGTCGTAAACCGCAAGGGAAATACGGTTGTTCTTGTTTCCGAGTCCCAGATGAACGGTGTACCCGAGCTTTTCGAGTCTTTCCTTGATCTGCATTTCCACGCCTATCATATCCGTAAGCGGCTTGTAGGATTTCTTCTCCGAGGGATCGAGCTCGACCAGAATGCTCTCTGCGGATTTCGTGTCTCCCTCCGATACCGCTCTTACGTACGTCAGGTATTGGCGAAGCAGCTTCGGACCGAGATTCTTTGAGCCCTCGACCTTAAGCTCCTCCGGCTCGATGCTCGTAACGACGATTATTTTCGTTTTAGCTCTCGTTATCGCAACGTTAAGTCGGTTTTCACCGCCCTCCGAGGAGAGTGCGCCGAAGTTCGTGTAGACTCTGCCGGTATCGTTCGGAGCGTATCCGATAGAGAAGATGATAATATCTCTTTCGTCACCCTGTACGTTCTCGAGGTTCTTGATAAACAGCGAGGTGTCCTCTCCGTTGTCGAATCTCATTCGCTCCGCCGCAATAGCACCGCGAAATTCGACGTCCGCTTTTGCCGCCTTGTCTATCGCGTCCTGAATGCAGGTCTGCTGATCGGAGTTGAAGGTGATGATACCTATGCTCTCGTTGTGGCGTCTTTCCTTGAAAATATCCTTTAATATGTCGACTATCTTTTTTGCCTCGACGGGGTTGGTTCTGTCTATCCATTTGCCCGCAACCTTGTATCTTTCGATAGGTCTGCTGTTTTTATTGCCGGAGGTATTCGGGGCAACGCAGAGCTTTGAGGAGTAGAATGCGCTGTTAGAGAATGCGATAAGCTCGTTATACTTGCTGCGGTAGTGATACGTCAGATTTGCGCTATCGTATCTCGCGACCGCAAGGTCAAGCAGGCTCTCGACCTCAAGTGCCGCCGCCATAGAGTCGTCCTCTATAGCCTCGGGATCGCCGCCCATATATCTCTTCATAAACGTAGCCGACGGGCGCAGCTGCTTTGCATCTCCCGCAACTACTATATTCTTGCCTCTGTAGATCGTCGGTATCGTGCTTTCGATAAATACCTGTGACGCCTCGTCGAAGATAACGAGATCGAAAAGATTCTTAGTCAGCGGCAGAAGATTAGATACGTTTTCGGGAGAGAGAAGCCAACAGGGGAAGAGCGCAAATATAAACTCACCGTAGCTGTCAAGCGTCCTTCTGATCGGCTTGAGCTTAGTGGTCTTGCTGATCTCGTAAAGATAATCCTTGTTGTTCTTTGCGTTGTTGTAAAGCGTTTCGTAGTCCTTTGAATTCTTGCTCTCGGTGAGCTTATACGCAATGGAGAGCTGACTTTCCTTTAGCTTGTATATCCTCGAGGTGATATTGTTGAAGTCCACTATTTTCGCGAGATCGTCCTTGCATTCCTCCTCGTGGATAAGAACCTCGTGATATATCCTGATTACGAGAATGCTGTTTATAATATCTCTGTAATGCTGATAGTTCTTCGAGGTATTGTAGGCAAACTCGAGTATGGTATGCATATTCTTGTCAAGGCTGTTCATAAGCAGAGTTACGTCTCTTTGCGCAACGTAGTTGTCGATCGCCTCGTGAACGAGCTTCAGATATCCCGTATTTCCTCTGAGTATGTTATCGATAACGGCAAGGTAACCGTCGGTCGTCATTATTCTCGTGAGGAAGGCGTAATCCTGCGAATAAGCCCTGATAGCGTCGTACGTTTCTCTGAATTTTACTTCAAGCTCCTTGACGCCTGCACCGTGGAAGAGTGCCTTTGGATTTTCAAGCCTTTCGGCAGTCTTGACGACCGAGTGCAGAGCCTTTTTATTTTCAATGCTCGTGTAATGAGCAAGCACCTGTCTGTAATACGGATATTTTGAAATATTGAAGAACGGACGTCTTGCCTTCTGTACGTCCTCCAGCATTCCCTTTACCTCCGACAGAGTACGAATGTCCACGTCGTGAAGCATGTTGTCGATAAGAGGATTCTTTTCCTTGCTCTGAACGTACGTGTAATACATCTTCGCAAGATCCTTCGATTTTATAACGAACAGCGCGTCCGACATCTCCTTGTACGAGAGGGACATAATATCGCCGTATTCGATAAGCTTCTGATAGGTCGAATACTCCACCGAATTTTTCGGCAGGTTATACGAGGATGAATACATTTCCGTGAGCGAAAGTCCGAAGGGGCGCTTGTCGTTCAGAATATGATATATCTTGTCGAGCTTTGCTTCCTCCTCGTCTATGCGGGCTTGGATATCGTTGTATTCCTTTTGAAGCGACGGAACGTCCGCCATAGATGCCTGCATATCCTTGTTGTGTGCGTCAAGGCACTTTTCGTAGAAGAGATTTTTCTCCTTCGCCTCGTCCATGATATACATTGCCTTCTCGTTCAGAACGCCGAGTCGTGAATATACTACGTCCAGCGCAGCCTTCTTTTGCGAAACCACGAGAACTCTCTTATGCTTGCAGATAGCGTCGGTAATGATATTGACTATCGTCTGGGATTTTCCCGTGCCGGGAGGGCCGTATATGACCATGTTTCCCATCTCGTCGACCTTGCGCACGACCTCCGATTGAGCAAAATCAAGCATCTTTACGTTGTAGCTGTTGTGCAAGTCCTCTTTTTTCACCTTGCCCTTGAGCTTTTTGCTCTTTGCCGCGGATTTTGCGAGTCTGTTCTTTTGCGTGCGCAGAAGCTCGTTTATCGCGTCGTTTGTGAGGTTTTTCTTTTCGAGCAGGGAATAGTCGTTGTAGATTGAATTCGAGAGAGGAAATCTTGCCATTACGGCTGCGTATCTCACTGCAAGATCGACCTTGCCCTCCGGCTCTTTAAAGCGGCCGTAGTTGTATATATTCTTCGAATTCATACAGTCGATCTTTATGTAATGCCGTCCGAGATATTCTATGATATCCTTTACGTTCTTGAATTTAGAAAGATCGTCGAATTCAAGCTCCAGCGTGTCTATGTTCAGCTTCTTCGACTGTGCGTAAGCGAAAATAAGCGCGGGATTTATTTTGATTTTCTCCGCTTCGTTGCGGCGTATGTCTATAGATCCGTCGTCGAGAGTCTCGATCTTTACGGGGTAGAGAAGCAGCGGTGCCTTGATCGTGGTTCTCTTAGCACCCTGCTGTATCGTACCGAAGACGAAGGGGTATCCGATAAACAGCTCGTAGCGTCCCGTTTCCTTTTCGATGTCCTCGATCTCTCTTTTCAGCTCGGTTATCTTTTTTATTTCCGTCTCGATAAGCCTCTGCTCGTCGAGTTGCTTTTGCTTTTCAAATTTTTTCTTTGCCTTCTCCGCTTCTTCCTTGGTCATTTCAACGACCGTAGGGGGAGTTTTACTGCGTTCGGGAAGCCCGAGTGCCTTGACGATCTCCTTGTTCTCGGAGCTACCGATAAGAGTGAGCGGGAATCTGTCCTCCGACCATATGAATTCTACGAATTCAGCCACCTTCTTATCGCGTCCCTCGAGTATGCGTCCTATATCGTACGCGCCCTTGCGCACGACGTTTTTAAGGCAAAGGCATTTATTGTTACCGCTGATTTCTATAAGCCGTTCTTTATAGTAGGTGTAAATACCCTTTCCCATTTTTTCTCTCCAATCATTTCGTAATTTTCTATATTAAGATCAACGGGCGAAAAAAGTGCCCTGCCGCCCGTTTTGTAAACTGTAGTATGACTTTGCGAGCCCCACTTTGCAAAAGGCAAACAAAAGTCCTTTTTAATTGTAACACAACTTTGACTTAAAATCAATATATATTTTTATATTTTTTGCGAATTTATTACAACGTATTCCGGTAAATCGTAGGCTTTTCGCTGGTGCCGCTTCGCAATTTGCCGCGCCGGTATTAGTTTGAGATTTTTTGCCTGTACGAATAAAAACATGCTCGGCGCATAACCGAGCATGTCTGCAAAATATTCGTTTTATTACGCCGCCGTCATCAGCTGCCGGAGGCTGTATCCGTGGGATTCATTCCGCAGCATTTTTTATACTTTTTGCCACTGCCGCAGGGACAAGGATCGTTTCTGCCGACCTTATGAGATACC
Organism: uncultured Ruminococcus sp.; assembly: GCA_964644445.1. Taxonomy (GTDB): domain Bacteria; phylum Bacillota; class Clostridia; order Oscillospirales; family CAG-272; genus UBA1740. The sequence goes on along the minus strand of CAZXVF010000010.1, from coordinate 4,842 downwards.
GCAGGCTTTCTCACAACGCTCTTGCCGTCACCGAAGCCCTCAGACGTAGGCTTTGCAACCTGAACTCTCTGTGTCACGTCACGTCTGGGCATAACGGAGAGTATCTGACGAACGGTCTCTTCCTTGATATCGTCAACCATCTGATCGAACATATCGGAGCCCTCAAGTCTGTATATGGCAACGGGATCGCGCTGTGCGTAGGAGTTAAGTCCGACGTATTCCTTCAGCTCATCCATATTCTCGAGATGCTCCATCCATTTTCTGTCAACGTTACGGAGCAGTATGACCTTTTCCGCCTCTCTCATAGCGTTTGCCATACGCGGATCGGCATCTGCAAAGAGCTTATCCTTGCCGTGATAAATGTCGAGTGCACGTTCAACGAGAGATTGCTTCCATTCGTCCTTGTTTTCCTGAAGCGTGACAAGCTCTCCGTCGGTATAGCGGAAGCCCTTATCGTCGACCAAGAGTCCGAGATAATGATTTTTGAATTCGTCGAACTTCCAGTCCTCGGGTGTATCGAGCCCAAAGCAGAAGTCAAACGTTTCTTCAACGGAGGATCTGATCATTCCCTCGATCTTCTCGGATATAACGTCGTTCATCAGCACCTCTGAGCGCTGGCTGTAAATAACGTTTCGTTGCTGGTTCATAACGTCGTCATAGGTTAAGACGTTCTTTCTTCTGTTAAAGTTATTGTCCTCTATACGCTTCTGCGCGCTTTCAATTGAACCGGAAAGTATCCTTGCGTCTATCGGCGTGTTTTCGTCAAGTCCTATCTTCTCGCAGAGAGCGGCAACTCTGTCCGTTCCGAACAGTCGCATAAGATCGTCCTCAAGAGAAAGATAGAATCTCGATTCACCGGGGTCTCCCTGTCTGCCCGAGCGTCCGCGGAGCTGGTTGTCGATTCGCCTTGAATCGTGTCTTTCCGTTCCGAGAATGTAAAGGCCTCCCGCCTCGCGTACCTTTTCCGCTTCGGGAGCGATCTCCGCCCTGTATTTTTCATACAGAGTCCTGAACGTGCTGCGTGCCTCCGCAATCTCTTCGTCCTCGGTAGGCGACGTGCTGGTAGCCATAGCTATTACGCCATCCTCATAGCCCTTTTTCCTCATCTCGGATTTTGCCAGATATTCGGGGTTTCCTCCGAGCATAATATCGGTTCCGCGTCCTGCCATGTTAGTCGAGATCGTGACCGCACCGAGCTTTCCTGCCTGCGCGATGATCTCCGCTTCCTTTTCATGCTGCTTTGCATTAAGAACGTTGTGCGGGATTCCGACCTTTTTGAGTATTCTTGAAAGCTCCTCCGATTTGTCTATTGAAACCGTACCGACAAGCACGGGCTGTCCCTTCTCGTGGCATTCTCTTATCTGCTCGACGATGGCGTTGATCTTTCCCTTGTACGTTCTGTATACGGCGTCGTTACGGTCAATGCGTATCATAGGCTTGTTGGTCGGAACCTCAACCACGTCAAGAGCGTAGATCTGTCTGAACTCGTCGTCCTCGGTCAGTGCAGTACCCGTCATACCCGAGAGCTTTTTGTACATACGGAAGTAATTCTGGAACGTTATCGTTGCAATGGTGCGCGTTTCCTTTTGAACGTTTACGTGTTCCTTTGCCTCAATAGCCTGATGCAGTCCGTTCGAGTATCTTCTACCAGGCATAAGTCGTCCGGTAAACGTATCTACTATAATTACCTGTCCGTCCTTTACGATGTAGTCGACGTCGTTTTTCATTACGCCGTGAGCCTTGATGGCAGTATTGACGTGGTGATATATGCTCGTGTTTTCGGGATCGGAGAGGTTTTCAATGTTAAAGAAACGCTCCGCCTTTTCTATTCCGTGCTTGGTGAGAACGGCGGTTCTTGCCTTCTCGTCTACGATGAAGTCCTCCTCGTATACGTCGAGATCCTCCTTAGTGTCCATCTCCTTTATCACGTGACGCTTCATAGTGCGCACAAGCTTATCCGCCATATCGTAGAGATCCGTTGACTTTGAGCCGGCACCGGAAATAATAAGAGGGGTTCTCGCCTCGTCGATAAGTATAGAGTCCACCTCGTCGATGATTGCGAAGTTGTGTCCGCGCTGTACCATCTGCTCCTTGTAAACGACCATATTGTCGCGCAGATAGTCAAATCCCAGCTCGTTATTCGTAGCGTAGGTAATATCGGCGTCGTAAGCCTTGCGCTTTTCGTTTTGATCCTGTCCGTGAACGATAAGTCCGGTTTTCAGACCGAGAAAGGCGTAAACCCTTCCCATCTCATCGCTGTCGCGCTTTGCAAGGTAATCGTTTACCGTAACGATGTGAACGCCCTTGCCCGATAGTGCGTTAAGGTAAGCGGGAAGAGTGGCAACCAGAGTTTTACCTTCACCGGTTTTCATCTCCGCGATTCGTCCTTGGTGAAGAAGTATGCCGCCCATCAGCTGAACTCTGAACGGCCTCTTTCCGAGAACTCTCGTATCCGCTTCGCGCACGAGTGCAAAGGCCTCGGGTAAAATATCATCAAGCGTCTTTCCCGATTCCAGATCAGCCTTAAGCTTATCGGTGTAATTTCTCATCTCTTCGTCCGAGAGGGAAGCGAACTTATCCGCAAGTGCCTCTATCTCGTCGACGACGGGGATAATTCTTTCTATTTGCTTTTCACTGTAGCTCATAAAGAGCGAGCGCAGTCCTTTGATAATTCCCATTTTATAAGTCCTTTCCGAGGGAAAATAAAATTATATCTTTAACATTATAGCACGGATGAGATGAAAAATAAAGAGGAATTTGTAAACAATTTTATTAATTTCGCACCGATATTCGAAAAAACGGAAAAAAATATGTTGAAAAAGCGATTTCGCCGTGATAAAATATAAGAAGCGTACATACCGATTGTAGCTTAAAATTGCGCGGATTACGGGAAGGTATCCCTATCAATCGGGAACTTGCAAGTACGCCAAACCCCAAATACGACTTATTATGAACGGAGAAAATATGAAGAAGCTAAACGTGGTCTTATACGAGCCCGAAATCCCGCAAAATACCGGAAATATCAGCCGCACGTGCGCAGTAACGGGAGCCGCACTGCATATAATCAGACCGACCGGCTTTGAGATTTCCGATAAGACCTTGAAGCGTGCAGGGCTTGATTATTGGGACAAGCTGGACGTTTACTACTACGACGGATACTCGGATTTTTTGGAAAAGAATCCAAATGCAGAGCTGTACTTTTTCTCCGCACACGCAAAAAAATACTACACCGAGCCGTCCTATCCCGATAACTGCTATCTCGTGTTCGGCAAGGAAACTGCTGGACTGCCGCGAGAGCTGATAGAAAACGAGCCGGAGCGCGCTCTTCGTATGCCTATGCGAAAAACTTTGCGCTGTCTCAATCTTTCGAACACGGTGGCAATTGCAGTCTACGAGGTGCTTCGGCAGTGGAGCTTTGAAGGCCTCGAATAAGCATCTCTCCGTGATGGTATAAGATCAAAAGTGGTAAAAAGTACGAAAAGGATTGTTAAAAATGAGTGATAAAAACAGTGAAAACAACGAAAAAAAGAAGAAAAAGGGCAGGAGGCTTCCCGTCGTATCAATCGTTTTGGGTGTAATTCTCGGAATAGCTTTGGGATTTGCCTCAGAGAAGCTTCCTTTTATTTCCGCAATATTTGAAATGAAATTTACCGATCTTTTGCTCGTTTGTCTTTCGGTTATACCGGCATATTTTATTCATATAGCCGTTCACGAGACGGGACACCTCGTATTCGGTCTTATCAGCGGGTATAAGTTTTCTTCCTTCCGATTCTTCACGCTCCTCTTGTATAAAAAAGACGGAAGGCTTCGCGTCGGCACGCTTTCCGTCCCCGGCACAGCCGGTCAATGCCTTATGATTCCTCCTGAAATGCATGACGGAAAAATACCGGTGCTTTCGTACAATCTGGGCGGAATCGTTTTTAATCTTATCCTAACCGCACTGACGGCAGCGTTGACTGTCGTTTTTCGTGACTTGCCCATGGTTGCGGGTATAATGCTGCTTAGCACGGTAGTAGGACTCATCGTATCACTTGTAAACGGAATCCCGAACAAAAACGCCTTCCTGCCGAATGACGGAAGAAACGCATTCTCTCTCGGTAAGGATCCTGCCGCAATGAAGGCGTTTTATACACAAATGAACGTAGTTGCCGCCATTACCTCCGGTACCCGCCTACGCGATATGCCTTCAGAATGGTTCTATTTGCCAAGCATGTCCGAGATGAAGAACGGACTCGTAGTATCTATGTCAACGCTGATGTTCTCCCGACTTATAGACGTGAAAAAGTATGAAGAGGCGCGCGAGTTTGCGATCTTTCTTCTTGAAGCCGATTCTGGGCTTTCCGGAATACAAAGAGGAGTTTTGCTTATGGAAGGATTGTTCTTGGATCTTTTGCTCGTGAAAGAGCAGGACTGCGTGCGGGAAAAATTGGATGCGCCGGAAATGCAAAGCATTATGAAAATTATGGAGCATTCCCCATCCGCTAAGCGTCTCGAATATGCGATAGAACTATTGTACGAAAAAGACGAAGCCGCGGCAAGCAAATCGCTCGCAGAATTTGAAAAGCTCTCTAAAAAGTATCCCTATAAGCAGGAGATAGACGGAGAAAGAGAACTGATTGAAGCGATAAAGGCGAAGCACGAGACGATAAACTCCGACGCGTAATTACCGTATCTCTTGCATATTTGAACGGCATCGGTAAAAGCAAAACAACCAAAAAGAAATCCGTCAAAGCAAAAATCAAATTAAATAATAGATTAGCAAAGCATTCGTCGGTATTAGCGGATGCTTTTTTGCGGTATGACAGGCATGTCAATGCTCTGTGGTGAAAGTCCACTGAGGCG
>CAZXVF010000009.1:0-45238 GCA_964644445.1 uncultured Ruminococcus sp. | reverse complement strand
AGGGGAATTATATGGAAATGACTAAAGAAGAATTGCTGAAACTCTCGCCCGGAGAACTGACGGATATGGGAATTTGCCCCACCTGCTTTAATCGTGAAAATGGCGGTGCGCTCTACGGCGATAATTCGGATAAAATGTTGTACGAGGATGAAGATATTGAATGCTTTTTGGTTGGCAATCCGAGAGCCGACGGTCATATGTGTATTTCAACCATACAGCATTATCATGATATGAGTGAAGCACCCGACCATATCAACGAGAAGATTATCCGTTTTGCAAAGCAGTTTATGCAGATTATTCGAGAGGTTTATGGCTGTGAACGAGTATATATGTGTACGATGTGCGATGGTTCAAACAATCATTACCACATTCAGCTTATCCCTCGCTATGCTTATGAAAAGCGAGGCAGTAAAAACTTTGTGAAGCCTCGTAAAGAATATGCAGCAGACTGCGAAAAGCTGGCACGGATAAGAGCTGCAATCCACGACTATACACGGAGGTAATTTTTATGCCATTTACCGCAAATCACAAACGACCGATACAACATTTACGGATGTGTTGGAGTGTAAATTAACACAAACAAAGGAAATTGCACATGGTTGAGTGGATTTTCTTTGATGTCGGCTCAACGCTTGTTGACGAAACCGCAGCCTACGACCATCGGGTACGGGATATGATTTTCGGCACAAACATCACATTTAAAGAATTTGACGATGCCCGTATTGCTTTTGCCAAACAGGGACTTGATGGTAATTCCGCGGCCATCAAACACTTCGGCTTGACGAAAACGCCGTGGCACTCGGAAGATGAAGTGCCATATCCCGATGCATACAGCGCATTGGCGGCTCTCGTTGATAAGGGGTATAAACTCGGTATCATCGCAAATCAAAATTTTGGAACGGCGGAACGCTTGGAGCATTGGGGATTGCAGAAATTCTTCGATGTGATCGCCGCATCCGCAGAAATCGGCTATGCAAAACCCGACAGAATGATCTTTGAAAAAGCGTTGGAATTGGCGATGTGTCGTGCAGAGGATAGTGTGATGGTCGGTGATCGGCTGGACAATGATATTATCCCAGCAAAGGCTTTGGGCATGAAAACAATTTGGGTCAAGAATGGTCTTGCCCAATATCAGGACACAGTACTTGGAGAAGGCGTTGCAGATTATCAGATAGGCAAGCTATCAGAGCTGCTTTGCATTTTATAATCGGTAAATAAAGGGAGGAAACGTCATGAATATATCCGTCAGATACGCTAAAAGAGAGGACTTGGCACGTGTCAACGAACTGAGAAAAATGGTCAATGACCTTCACGCAGAAAACAGACCGGATATTTTTCGCCCCGGCTTCTGTGAAGAAATTCGGGAGCATGTGTATCAGGTATTTGAAGCGCAGGAGTCCGATGTCATCGTAGCGTGCATCGATGGCGTGGTCTGTGGATTTGCTATGGTGGAGTACATCGACAAGCCGCAGTCAGCCTATCAGCTTGCAAGACGCTTTTATCAAATCCACGAGTTCGGCGTGGACAGTGCATTCCGCCGCTGCGGTGTAGCAACCGCATTGATTGATTTCTGTCGCAGCGAAGCAAAGCGAATGCATTTTGACCGCATGGAACTGGATGCATGGGCGTTCAATGAAGGCGCAATCCGATTTTATGAGTCGGTCGGTTTTCAAACCTATCGAAGGTATATGGAATCAAAAATAGAATAGACCAATCAAGAAATGAGGAAACATTATGCCAAATACCGCAAACCGCAAGCGACCATTACAGGTCAGATTCTTTGTAGGCGAAGACGAGTTTGTTCTTATCAAGCAGAGAATGGGCGAGTTATGCATGAGCGTATATCCGTTTCTTCTTGTGTAATTTTATATATATTTTGCAAGATACATTTTGAAAAATTATTCGTATGGAATATTCATAATTATTGGTAAAATGTGTGATACTAAAAATGTAGGTAAAAATAATTTTATAAAAGTAGAATTATATTAACTGCTTTACAAGAAATTATGGATATTAGGTAAAAGGAGCAAAATATATGAAGGCAACGGGAATAGTAAGAAGAATAGACGATCTAGGCAGGATAGTTATACCTAAGGAAATCAGGAGAACCATGAGAATTAAAGAGGGAGATCCGCTGGAAATTTTTACAGATCGTGAAGGCGAAGTAATATTTAAAAAGTATTCTCCAATAGGAGAAATGCATGAATTTGCAAACAGATATACAGAAGCAATTCAAAAGACGGCAAATATACCGGTTTTTATTTGCGACAGAGACGTGGTCATCGCAGTTTCTGGAGCTCCTAAGCGCGAGTATATCGAAAAGAAAGTTTCTGCAGGCTTAGAGGAAATAATTGACTCGAGAATACTATATCTGAAAAACTCAAGGCAAGAACCGTTTGGCATAATAGCGGAGGGCGGAGCGCACTATGTCAACTGTGCGATGCCAATTATGAGTGGTGGAGACGTAATAGGGTGCGTTTTAACTGGATGGCCGTACAATCTTCCTCAAAGCGGAAAAATATCCGATGAAGTTGAATCAAAATTAATTCAGACGGCAGGAGTTTTTCTAGGAAAACAAATGGAAATATAAAAAACTGCCCCTGTTTTAGGGGCAGTAAAACTTAACCAAACACAACTGAGGACATATTTGATGATTTTACAAATGCCATATAAGAACTTCCGCGATTAACAGTCAATTTCGTTCCTGACGAATTGTAGAATGTCATATCTCCGTTTTCTGATAGACACCATGTAATTTCTTCGGCATAACCGTTTTGTATATAATACCCTTGTCCTGAACCGAGAGTGCTTAATATCGTTTGAGTTGAAAAAGCTGTTTCATATGTCATGGAATCGGAAAATAAGATAAATGCATTGTCAAAGGAAACCTTTTCAGATGAGTAAACGTCAATTCTATCGGAATTTGATTTTGTAAGAACATACTTGTTAGTATCCTTAGAGAAGATCAACGATGTAGAATTTGAATATGGAACGTTGACGGTTGATGCTGAAATGCTTCCAATTTTGGTTTTTTCGTCTACCCCCGTCAAAATATAAGGTAAGGTTGATTGTTCCGATGTGTACACATCATTTGCAGTTTGATTAAACAGTGATGGAGAAGTGTAGTGGAAATACGTGTATTCATTATAGTACGATCCGTTTATTTTCATCAGTTCTACGTTGCTTTTACCATGATTTACGTAATTGTAATCAATCGTATCATCATTGCTAAGTGAAACTACCGTAGCACCAAATGCATGTGCAATATTATCTATATATTTTCTTGAGTATGTGATCGATCCTATTTTGTTATAGATAAGCGAACGATTGTTGAACATCAAAAAGCGAGTAGAATTATTCTCGATTGGAAATTCCACCAGAAGCGAGCATCCGGAAATTCCGCACAATGGAGAATTTGAATCTATTACATAGGCGAATTGTTGTCTTGTACTTATCTCTTCTTCGATTTCGGTTCCGGTTATAAAGTCGTAGTATTTAGGTGATGACGGCGGTAGCTGCGTAATCTCATCGCCGTCATTCGAAGGCTCTTTACTATCGTTTGCATCGTTGTCTGTTATATCGTTATTATCGTTAGTCGGATTGTCATTGTCAGGATCGTCATTGCTTATTTGCCATCCTCCGGCTGCAATCACAAAAGTTGAAAGCAGTATTACGATGACAAGAAAAAAGGCAATCAGTTTTCCATAGCTACTGATTTTAGTCGTATTCATTTTTTACCTCCTTGCATATCTCATATATGCACGTTATTAGAAATTATCGGTTATAGCGTGTTAACCAAGCGTCCGCGAAATCGAATGCTTCCGCAAGTCCTGTCGTTATAATCTGCTGCTTCTCCGGCTTTTGTGTTGCGCTGTTAAGAAGCTGAACCATGATAGTTCCGGGGAGCTGCTTTTCTCCTTTAAGTACTTTTTTGTTTTGCATGATCATCATATAGATGTAATATTTTTCTGACAAATCGCCGTAAAAAATATCATCCTCTTGACGCACGAGAGGTCTCCCTTTGTACTCTAGGAATTCATCGTTATTTAATCCCTCTGCATTGATCATAATTTAGGTACTCCTTTCATAATATTTGAAATGACGGCTCTTGTCCACTTCAACGATATGATACCAAACTTTCCTTCGATTGTAAATACATTCGACAAAAAGAGTGCTTATCAAGATATCGCAAAAACTCTCATTTTTTTACAAACGGAGTAAATGTGAGCGGAAAAGTTCCGGAAATGGTTCCGGGTAGTGCAAGTGTATAAATTGAATCTGCTTTGTTTGCCAATTCCTTTTGGGATATTACATCATCGGAATAAGCAGTGTAGTCTGCAGGCTTCGTTATGCATGGGAAACCGCCTTTCTTGATTCCTTTCAGCACCGAGCGTCCAGTTTCATTCATTGCTAAAACCTGAGTGTATCGCGGATACTCATTTATAATGGAGGAGGTAACGCCAAAAAACGAGTAGAGAATAGCGCGATTGATTCTTGATTTAGTATACTTTTTGGTTTCTGCAAGTGCTGATAAAGATGATATACTGTTTGTCTTCATACTTAACGTACAAAGACGGTTATATAAACCGCCATCGGCATCGTGTATTTTGATGTGAGATGACGAATTTAATCTGAAACTTGAAATAACGGCTGTGCTTAGTGCATTTAATGATGCTGGGGCCAGTCCTTCTTTTTTTGCCGACATAAATATATCATATGCATTTTGCGGGATATATTCACGGGCAGAATTGTTTTCGATAAACAAATGGTTTCTTAATGCGGTTGCGCTCTGAAGCGAAGTATCGGCGACAAACTCATTATTTGAGTATTTTGCGCCTTCGCGTTTTATTGTTATGGGAATTATTTTACTGCTAAGACTTTTTATTGCTTTTATATATTCTATTCCTAAAATATTATTAGACGCAGAGAGATCCAAGGGACTTGATTCATAAAGAATGTCATATGCGATCTCTACCAATTGTGGATACCCTAATTTTGAATATTTTGCATTTTTTTGCAATTCTTTGATGGTAAAGCTAAAATTTTCCGACAGCATATTATCTGCGACATTGCGCAGTGAGTTTATATCTCCGCTTTCTGTTCCGAAAGCCAAATAGTCCGCGCCGATGGATTCGGCTATTTTTACACCGCTTTTTGCGAATATCTCTGCCGATGAACAGGAAAAAGGAAACGGAAGTTCCAACACCAAATCGACCCCGCACATTACTGCCGCTTTAGCGCGTACTGTTTTATCGGCAATGGCAATCTCCCCGCGTTGAGTATAATTTCCACTCATAATAGCTACGATTGCAATATTCTCGTTAAACATTTTGCGTATTGCGTTCAGTTGATATTTATGACCGTTATGGAAGGGATTGTATTCGGCAATGATTGCTACTGTTATCATCGAACGCTCCTTGAAATAAATACTAAAAACATCTTGATAATTTTTAATATTAGGTGTATAATATCCGTGTTACATTTTAGAAATGGAGAATATTAATGAAAGTATTAGTAGTGAATGCGGGTTCGAGCTCGTTAAAGTATCAGTTGATTGACACTGCCGACTCGTCAGTTCTTGCAAAGGGAAATTGTGAAAGAATAGGCATCGGCGGCTCGAGAATAGTTCATAAATCAAAAGTAAAAGATGAATATATAAAATGTGTCGACCTTAAAAATCACGCTGAAGCGATCAGGCTTATAGTGGATACGTTGCTTGACAAAAACGTAGGGTGTATTAAAAAAATATCCGAAATAGAGGCAGTTGGTCATAGAGTCGTTCACGGCGGACCGTATTTCTCGGAGTCGGTGCTATTAACAGATGATGTGATGGAAAAAATAGAAAAATGCGTTTCTTATGCGCCACTTCACACGCCGGCACACATAATGGGAATAAAGGGGTGCAAAGAAATAATGGATGACATCCCGCAGGTTCTCGTTTTTGATACGGCATTTCATCAAAGCATGCCAAAAGAAGCGTATATGTACGGTATATCATATGACATGTATGAGAAGTATGGCATACGCCGCTACGGAGCTCATGGTACGTCGCATAGGTATGTTAGTCAAATAATGGAGAATTTGCTGCCGGAAAAATCAGCAGAGAAGAGAATAGTTACTTGTCATATAGGTAACGGTTCTTCAATATCAGCCGTAAGGAACGGAAAATGTGTTGACACCTCAATGGGATTTACTCCGCTTGATGGATTGATAATGGGAACAAGATGCGGTAGCATTGATCCGGCCATAGTGCCGTTCTTAATGAATCAAGAAAAATTAAGTGCAAATCAAGTTGATTACTACATGAATAAGCAGTGCGGATTTTTGGGGATAAGCGGTATCGGTTCAGATTCTCGTGACGTAGAAGCGGCAATGAAAAGAGGAGACGAAAGAGCAAAACTCGCATTTGATATGCTTTGTTATCAAATCAAAAAATATATAGGCTCATACGCGGCTTCTATGGGAGGAATCGACGCAATAGTATTTACTGCCGGAATCGGAGAGCACACTCCGTATATAAGAGAAAAATCGCTTTCCGGTCTTGAATTCTTGGGTATAGAAATAGATACGGAAAGAAATTCATTCGGACATTCCGGAGCACCGACTAAAATATCATCTGATAATTCAAAAGTTCTTGTCTATATGATACCGACCAATGAAGAACTTGTTATTGCTATGGATACTGAGGAATTAGTGAAATAATATAGAGGGTAGCTGAGCAAAACGAAAAGCTACCCTTTGCCTTTAATATGATACCATAAATGTTTTGATAAGTCAAGAAGTTAAAGCTGAATATCAAAAACTTTATTAATTTTATTACATACTTGGGAGAGTTGAAGTTCGGTCTCATCAAAGTTCATACAATGCGAATATATATCTTCAAGTCTGAAATGAATGTTGGATGCAATATTCAGCCATCGTTGTGATTCTTTTAAAGCGTCGTCATGAATATTGCTTGCCGTTTTTATCATTTCTTCGCATAGTAAGTCTCTTTTGTAAAATTCGTTTGCGTCCAAATCGTATTTGTCGTTTTCGCATGACACGTATGTCGTTTTACTTACCGAGGAATGCACGCCTTCGTTGACGTCAGGGAATAGTGGATACGGAAATACCGTTGAACCTTCTCCGACGTGATTTTTTAAAATAGTCAAAAACAACCTTGCACAGTATTGATTTCCGCCTATTCTTATACGGTCTGAATTTTGACCTTTATAGAATTCGATTTTTTGATAACCGTCTTTGCTAAATGATGATATGAGACGAATTCTTTTTGTCTTGCCTGTGACAACTGTATCAAAGCCAAGTAAGTGTATACGCTTATATGCTTCGTTATAATCAAATGAGTTTTCGTAGTATTTGCTGATTTCCTTATAGCAAAATCCCGCAATATTCAGATATGAATAAGCCGTATTATATGCGCGTTGTTTTTCTTCAATTAAAGATATTATCTTTTCTTTTTGCGGTTCAAGCCATTCGCAGTTAAGTCCATCACCCAAATTGATAATTTCATCTACGGCGCCCACTATTACCGCGTCTTGTCTGTGCGGAGCCGTACCGTCGATGATTGTAATCCTTTTACTGCCTTTTTCAAGCAATATTCCGTCAAGAGACTTTACGTCGGATGAACATCTAAAAAATTCGGTTTTATCTGTTTTTTCCGCAAAGGAAGATGCAACGTTTTTCATAAACGTACTTTTTCCCGTTCCCGGGGCTCCTTTTAGTACGAAAACTTTATCGAATTTTTTTGAGTTGAATATTTGATCAAAATAACTGTGAAAACCGAAATAACTGTTACATGATGCAAAAAATGTATTATTCATTATCTTCTCCCTTAAAACAATATATTATTTATAATATGAAAAATGGATAACAATGTTTTGCATGGCATAATTATTTTCTGAAAAAATATAAAAATCTTTCTGCAAACGATTTTTTTTGTAAAAATATTTTAGTATGAATAAATTAATTTCAAAATATCTATTGACAAATGAAATTAAAAATGGTAAAATATATAGGCATTGCTGGTGTGGCTCAGTTGGTAGAGCAGTTGATTCGTAATCAACAGGTCACCGGTTCGAGTCCGGTCACCAGCTCCACTTTTTTGGGAGAGCATTGCTCTCCCTTTTTATTTTGGAGAAATCATATGGATTTATGTAGCATTTCTACCGTTAAGGCTTTGATGGCTGACGCAGGAGTAACATTTCGTAAAGAATATGGTCAGAACTTCTTGATTAATAGAATGATCCCGGAGGAGATTGCCGAAAATTGTTCGAATACTTCCGAGAGACTCATTATTGAGATTGGCCCGGGAATCGGGTGCCTTACACAAGAATTGGCAATGAGATACAGTAAGGTTGTAGCTATAGAGATAGATCGAGGACTCATTCCGATTTTATCAAAAACACTTGGCGAATTTGAAAATGTAATTGTCATAAATGACGATATAATGAAAATCAATATAGTAGATCTTATAAATCGCTACGCAAACGGAATGCCTGTATCAGTTTGTGCAAATCTTCCTTATTATATAACCACTCCCATTTTGATGAAGCTATTGGAATCGGAGTCAAGTATTTCTTCAATTACGGTAATGGTTCAAAACGAGGTTGCACAAAGATTGATTGCTGCGCCAGGTAGCTCCGATTACGGGGCAATAACTGCGGTTTTAGGATATTACGGTAGCGTAAAACGTCTTTTTAAGGTTCCGGCGTCTTCGTTCCTTCCACCGCCCAAAGTGGATAGCGCCGTTGTTAAAATAGATATTTATGAAAGGTGTCCATACGATATAAAGGACACAGAGCTTTTCAGAAAATGCATACGTGCCGCTTTTGAAATGAGAAGAAAAACATTGGAAAATGCTATTTCGGCAGGTATCCATGAATTTTCAAAAGAAAAGGTTGCCGCTGCAATATCCAACGCAGGCTTTGATTCTAAAATACGTGGTGAAAAGCTTTCGACGGAGGACTTCGTTCGACTTTCCAATTGTTTATTTGAACTTCGTAATTCATGATTTATTGCCGTTTATAACAAATAAATTACCGATTAAACAAAAAAAATAACAAGGCTCCTTTTTCTATGCTATAATTACGGCAAAGGTGAAAGGAGCTTTTGGATTTATGAAGGAAAGAAAGATATACTTAGACAATCTCAGAATTTTAACGGTAATTTTGGTAATGATTTATCACGTTTTCTATCTATTTAACGGAGTCGGAGTGTTGGGTGGATTTAACGTTGTGGAAAGCGTTGAATTTTTTGATTCATTTTGCACGTTGATATACCCGTGGTTTATGATATTGCTTTTTTGTATATCGGGTATTTGTGCTAAACATTCAATGGATAAACGCGGAGAAAAAAGATTTATAAAGGAACGAACAACGAAGCTATTGATTCCCTCAACGCTTGGTATTATCGTATGCTATTGGATCGTAGGATATATAAACATCAGCATTGGCGGCGGTCTTGACTATATACCGGATTTCTTAATATATCCTATATCGGTTATAAGCGGAATCGGACCGTTGTGGTTTGCTCAATTACTGTTCGTTTTTTCTTTATTAACGCCATTCATAAATAAAATATACGAAAAACTAAACATATCCGAAATGTGTAAGAAAACGAAAATAATTTTAATTGCTATACTTGGCGCGTTAATAGTGTGGGGAAGTTCTCTAATCCTTAATATGCCCGTCATAACTGTATACCGTTTCGGAATATATTTTGCGGTATATTTAATGGGATATACGATATTCTCAAATGATAAATTAATGCAAAAGCTTGAAAAAACATTACCAATCACGGGAGCATTAACGATTATATTTTGTTTAGCATACATGCTGTTGTATAATGGAAAAGACTACACCACGGATGAAGTTTTGAAGAGTGGCGTTACTAATTTTTATGCATGGTTTGCTATGATTTTCATTCTTTGCATTGGGAAGCGATACTTAAATGAAAGATATATATTTGGCGAGCGGATAACCAAAAATACTTACGCTTATTATGTTTTGCATTATCCGATTTTATTATCCACTGCCTATATTTTTTATAATTACAGTAAGCTATCTGTTTTTGCAATGTCAATTATATTGCTAGTATTAGAATTTATTTTAACGGGTGCTTTTGCATATATAATAAAGCGTATTCCGATAATCAGATTTATATTGTTGGGAATAAGAGGTAAAAATGAAATTCAAACTGATAATCGATAAAGAAAAAGAGGAAGAAGTTACGGTGGTTGCACATTCTGCCAATGAATTAACTGAAAAAATCGAGAACGTTGTAAATTCGTACACCGGAAATGATGAGATTTTTATTTATTCGGATGAAGAAACTAGAAAAATAAAATATTATAGTATCGATTGTATTTACGTGTATGACAGAAAGACGTTTATAATCGACGGAAATGGCAATAGATATCGAATTAACAAAACATTGTCCGAAATTGAAAATGAATTGCCAAGTTACTTTGTACGTATAAATAAGTCCGCAATAGGGAATGAAAGGCGAATACATAGCTTTAAAACCGTAATAACCGGAGCGGTTGATGTCATATTTATGTGCGGATATAGGGACTATGTTTCAAGAAGGTGCTTTGCTAATTTAAAAAGGAGATATGGAATATGAAAGAGATTGTTAAGAGCAATTATAAAAGCTTTATCATTAGGGGAATCTTAAGCATGGGTGGAGGACCGATAGTATTAGCAATCGTATACTTAATATTGGATTTGAGCGAATCGGTTGAGAATTTTAGCGGAAAAGAAATTTCGCTGGGTGTCATAACCGTCTGTGTTTTGGCATTTGTTGCCGGAGGAATAACTGTTGTTTATCAAGTTGATGAGTTGCCGTTAATTTACGCCATAATTATACACGGCTCGACGCTTTATTTTACTTACTTATTGGTTTATCTGCTTAACGGATGGCTTAAAAGGGAACTGGTTCCTTTTTTGATTTTTACAGCAGCATTCTTAGGTGGTTATGCAATTATCTGGATTATAATATATCTTACGACCGAGCATGCTACTAAAAAAATAAATGCGAAAATACATTCGGACTAAAGTCAAAGGATTCTTGTATAGTAATTTACAACATAGTAAAAATAAATGATAAAAAGGGGCAATTGTAATGAAGCCCCTTTTTCTTGTTTTACAAAATGGAAAGCAGTTCGGATAGCTTGTAAATCAGATAATTTGCAAAGCCGTGCCCAAGTGTAGTGCCCTCATATTTAGCAAGTCCGTTAGAAGATCGATATCATTTTTTGATGCGCAATAAATAATAGTTTTCATCTTCGTGCGTAATATAAGCTCCGTTGTTTTTCATTACCTTTAAGGACGGAATATTTGTTTTTTCTGTTCGTAAATATATTTCGTCTTCGGTAATGATTTTTCTCGCTATATATAATACTAAAGTCAATCTGCGGGTTCCATATCCCTTGCCTCTGAATTCTTTTTTATACTATATCCTATATGACCGGCACCCGTACGCAAAGCATCAGTTAAGTAGTGACGTATTCTATACTCGCCTACAAGCGTATCGTCATCCCATAGGTAATAAATTGTTTCAGGTACAAACCAGTCAGGCAAATTAGTCGGATGCTCGTGCATTATCAGTTCCGGAAGCACCGAATCTCTGTACTCTTCAAAGGTGACGCCTTCGTATTTATTCGTTATACCATTTTCGCTTTTTGGCAACGCAGTGACATATTCCCACTCTTCCTTCGCGTCATCGTAATTTATTTTTCTCAATCTTAACATATAATTTTTTCCTTTAAGACGACTTATTTCCGAATGCCATTATAATCTTAATTGTACAAGCTTGCAAGAAATCCTATAAGCAAAAAATCAAACGCATTATCTCCGAAATTAATTCTTATAGAATTTTGGCTTTCATATAAATGTTTTTGCTAGTATTGAAGTGTTTATTAAATTCTGTTGATTCTTTCCAGAATGTTTTATTGGAAAAATCATAATCAGCCATATAGGAAAGACTTTTGTATTGATCGTCAATTTCAATTTTTTGAGTTAATAGCATCTTCTTACCGGATACTAATGCATTTTTAATTTTTTGCGCTGTCGCTTCAGAAAGGTTGTGAGACAAATACTGTTTTAAGCTTTCTAGTAGAATGATCATAGAAAAAGTATCTAGATCCTTTCCTCTTAATATTTCAATCAAAAAATCTATTGCCGATTCGTTATTTAACAAAGGAATATAACGATTTATCAAGGCAACTTTATAGTAGCCTTTTTGAACTTTGATTTCTGACAATAGGTCAGCCTTTATTTCTTCTACCCACTGTTGTTCAATATTCTTTGGCACTTTGCATTTTTTATATTCGCCAGGACATTCTCTGTCTATATAAAAGCGGTTTCCACTAAATTCAAAAAATATTTCTTTACCTTTTTCTAAATTCATAATATTACCCTTTTCTTCGAGATTTTGTTGCTTCAAAACTAACGTTTACAAGAAATACTAGCACATCATCGGACACATACGGGAGAAGCACTGAAACCCAGTGTAACTTGTTCATGTGGTAGGCAGGATATACGCCGTCATTTTTGCCAAATGAATCAAACATTTCGATTGGAAGCTTCAAGTTTACAATATCGATTATTTCATCACTTTCAAGACCGAATTTGCTTTTCTCCACCTTCATTGTGATTGCGTACCATTTAAGGTTATCGGGATGTCTTAGCACAGTTGTTTCAAAGTCGCTGTTAAAAGGATAATCGGGAAATGTTCCATATGTTTTTAGGCAGAATGAAATAAACGCTTCTTTTGTCATAACTTCCAATCAAGGCATCGGTTCACAGCTTTTCTCCATACGGCGATTTTTTCACGCCGCCACTCATCATCTTTCGATGAAGTGAATGTTTTTGCCGATTTCCTGTTTTTCTTAATTTCATCCATTGATTTGTAGACTCCTACAGCCAGTCCTGCAAGATATGCGGCTCCCATCGCAGTAGTTTCAATGCATTCCGGACGTACAATTTCTACTCCTAATATGTCGGATTGAAAAGATAAAAGTAAATTGTTGGCCGTGGCGCCACCGTCAACAGAAAGCTTTTCGATTTTCATTGATGTCGAGTTTTCCATTAGTTCTATTACGTCAGCGGTTTGATATGCCATTGATTCGATCGTCGCTCTAATAATGTGGTATTTGTTCGTTGCGCGTGTAATTCCGATTATGATTCCTCTTGCATATGGATCCCACCATGGAGCACCGAGTCCTTGGAAAGCGGGAACTACGATAACGCCTCCGGAGTCTGGGACCTTTGATGCGTAGTATTCGCTGTCTTGGGCAGAATCTATGAGCTTTAGGCCATCCCTTAACCATTGAATTGCCGCGCCGCATACAAAGACTGATCCTTCCAGTGCGTATGTAACACGGTCACCGATACCCCAAGCTATGGTCGTTAAGAGTCCGTTATCTGTCATATATGGTTTGTTTCCGGTATTCATTAAAAGGAAGCCGCCTGTGCCGTATGTGTTTTTTAGTTCACCTTCATTAAAGCAGCATTGTCCGAATAGTGCGGCTTGCTGGTCCCCGGCAACTCCTCCGATAGGTATAGAGGCGCCGAGTATTTTTGGATCGGTTTGACCGAAAATATATGATGAGGGTTTTACTTCGGGCAGCATTGATTTAGGGATATGCATTAAGTCAAGTAATTCTTCATCCCAATCAAGTGTGTTAATATTAAATATCATCGTTCGTGAGGCGTTTGAATAATCCGTTGCGTGAACTAGACCGCCAGTCAAATTCCAAATCAACCATGTATCGATAGTTCCGAAGCATAACTCTCCGTTTTCTGCACGTTCACGCGCACCTTCGACATTATCTAACATCCACTTTATCTTGGTTCCTGAAAAATACGGATCGATTAACAATCCCGTTTTTGCCTTTATCGTTTGTTCATATCCGTTGCTTTTCAGATGTTCGCAGTATTCCGCAGTTCTTCGGCATTGCCAAACTATAGCATTATAAATGGGGATACCTGTTTTTCGGTCCCAAATAACGGTAGTTTCGCGTTGGTTGGTTATACCTATTCCATAGATCTGTCCCCATGTTGCACCTATTTTAAGCAGTGCCTCGGTGCACGCTGCGATTTGAGTAGACCAGATAGTCATAGGATCATGTTCTACCCATCCCTCCTTTGGAAATATTTGCGGGAATTCTCGTTGAACGATGCTGGCAATCGTTCCGTCCTTTTCAAAGAGTATACAGCGTGAGCTAGTAGTTCCTTGATCCAGTGACATTATGTACTTTTTCATTTATAACTCTCCTGTCGCACTATAAATATGTACAAAAACATTATATCAAACTTCATGTATGTTGTCAATAATAACTAATAATATATTTGAAAATTTACATAGATGTCAAACGAGAAAAATGCAAAAATGAATCAAAAAATATAGAAATTAATATGATTACAAGCACATATTCACGTATTTAAATGATAAACGTGTTAATACTGCCGCTTATTAACCTTACTATTTAACGATAACAGATATTTTTATCAAGGCTACAGATAAATAGCAAAAGAAAACGCCGTACTGAAAAGTACGACGCAATAATGAAATTATTTAATTTCTACGGTAACACGCTTGCCGCAAGTATTTGCTACGGCTTTCAAAATTTGACGAATTGCCTTAGCTATTCTTCCGTGACGACCGATAACCATACCTGTATCGCTTTCTGCAACTGTAAGCGTGAGCGCTACGTTATCGCCTTCAACGTTTTCTTCGACAACAACAGCATCGGGATTGTCAACAATAGCTCGAGCTATGTTAGCAAGTATTTCTTTAAAATCCATCACCTAACACCCGATTGCAAAAATTAAATAATTTCGCTCTTCTTAAGAAGAGAACGAACGGTTTCTGTAGGCTGAGCTCCGTTTTTAATCCATTTCTGAGCTTTTTCAGCATCGATTTTGATTTCTACCGGATCGGTAAGGGGATTATAATAACCGATTTCCTCGATAAATTTGCCATCGCGGGGTGAACGCTCGTCTGCGACTACAACGCGATAAAAAGGTGTCTTTTTTGCACCGATTCTTTTAAGTCTGATTTTTACTGCCATTTCTTTTTTCCTCCAAAATGTGTTTAAAATTTATTTTATTTTTGTGTTGCGCTAATATTAGTTAGAAGGGAAGTCTTATTCCGCCGAACATGCGGCGCTTACCCATTCCGGTAATCTGCTTCATCATCTTTTTCATTTGATCGAATTGCTTCAAGAGTTTATTGACGTCTTCTACAGAAGTTCCACTGCCTTTTGCTATTCGTTTACGGCGCGAGCCGTTTATAATCTCGGGCTTTGTTCTTTCGGCTTTTGTCATGGAAAGAATTATCGCCTCTATACGTCCGAGTTGGCTTTCGTCGATTTGTGCATCCTTCAGAGCTCCCGGTTTAACTCCGGGCATCATCCCGATAAGTTGTTCTATATTGCCCATCTTTTTAAGTTGCTTCATTTGTTCAAGGAAATCGTCAAGTGTAAACGTTTGCTCACGTAACTTTTTTTCCATTTCCTTGGCGTTCTTTTCGTCGTACGCAGCTTCAGCTTTTTCTATCAGCGACAAGATATCTCCCATACCGAGTATTCTTGACGCCATCCTGTCGGGGTGAAATGTCTCTATTGCGTCTAGTTTCTCACCAGTACCTATAAACTTGATGGGCTTTCCTGTAATGTACTTAACCGATAAAGCAGCGCCTCCACGAGTATCGCCGTCCATTTTTGTCATAACGACGCCCGTAATATCAAGTAGATCATTAAATGACTTGGCTACGTTTACAGCGTCCTGGCCGGTCATAGCATCTACGACGAGTAATATTTCAGTCGGAGCAACAGCGTTTTTAATATCAACTAACTCATTCATAAGTTCTTCATCGATATGAAGGCGACCTGCTGTATCGATTATTACCATATCGTGCCCGTTTTTCTTTGCGTGCTCAACGCCTGCCTTAGCGATTTCGACGGGAGAAATCTTGGCTCCCATAGAAAATACCGGTATATTAATACTTTCTCCGACTATTTTCAATTGATCAATTGCGGCAGGTCTGTAGACGTCGCAAGCGACTAAGAGGGGATTTTTACTCTTTTGCTTGAACAGATTAGCGATTTTTCCGGTATGAGTGGTTTTTCCTGCGCCTTGCAGTCCCACCATCATAATAACAGTTGGCGGTTTGGGGCTTATATTTATTTTTGGAGTTTCGCTCCCCATCAACTTTATCAGTTCTTCATTTACAATTTTAATGATCTGTTGAGCTGGCAACAGACTTTCCAAAACCTCTGATCCGATAGCACGTTCTGTGACGGCGTTGACGAATTCTTTAACGACCTTGAAATTAACATCCGCTTCGAGTAATGCAAGCTTAACTTCGCGCATTCCTTCTTTGACGTCGGATTCGGTAAGTTTACCTTTGTTCTTGAACTTTTTGAAGGCGTTAGCTAATTTTTCAGTTAAATTCTGAAACATATTAATTTCCTTTCAAAAGCTTTTCATTGATAACCTTAAGTTGTTCTAAAAAAGAGTGGGGAATACATGCTTCTGACGATTTTGATATCAATTCATTCAGCATAGAGGAGCATTCTTCAATCTCGATAGTACGTTTTGCCAAATGCAGGCATGACTCGAGATGAACTAACTGATCTTCTCCTTTTTTTACAACATGGCGTATTCCTTGTCTTGAAATACCCTCTGTTTCCGCTATTTCGGCTAACGACAGGTCATCATTGTAATAGGCTTTCATGATACTCACCGTATGATCGTCA
Source organism: uncultured Ruminococcus sp. (assembly GCA_964644445.1). Classification (GTDB taxonomy): domain Bacteria; phylum Bacillota; class Clostridia; order Oscillospirales; family CAG-272; genus UBA1740. Next base: position 28,476 of record CAZXVF010000009.1, on the reverse strand, counting down.
AGGATACCGGAATAAAAATCAAGAAGATATGCGAATTTCATATTTTTTTCGAACATATAACTACCTCGGCGAAGTGTAAAGCAAATTACTTTACAAGTATAGCAGATTAAGATCTGAATGTCAAGACCTTTTTAAATTTTTATCAAAAAAATCAAAAAATCAATGCGGTAACGTGTCTTAGTTAAAAAAACGACAAGGTGTTGATACAAAGACATAACAAAGAATAAAAGGAATATTTATTCACAACTCAGATGTATAAAAAGCGTTAATTTTACGAAATCGGTTGACTTTTTACTTCCATATATGTATAATATATTTATATTGAAAATTTTAACTTCGCGAGGACGGTTTTATGCAGAGAAAAGTCGCAAGAGAAAATGCATTTTTGTTAATTTTTGAGAAAATGTGCAAGAATGATGAGACGATTGAGGAAATATTTGAAAAAGCAATCGAAATGAGAGGACTTGAGTCCGACGATTATGTAAAAAATGTATTTTTTGGTGTATGTGCGAATTCGGATATCTTAACTCAAACGGCTGAAAAGCATTTTAAAGGATGGAAAAAAGAGAGAATTTCGACGGTTTCTATGGCACTCATTCAACTTGCCATATACGAAATGACGTTCTTGCCAGATATACCCGCAAAGGTTTCTATTAATGAAGCCATTGAGCTTTCAAAAAAATACGACGGCGATAAATCATATATGTTTGTTAACGGCGTCTTAAATTCCGTATTAAAGAACTTAGAAGAACATGATTAACGAAAAAGTCATAATCGGCATCGACACAAGCAATTATACTACCTCCGTTGCTATATTAACCGAAAGCGGAAAGCTTCTTGCAAATTTTAAAAAACCTTTATACGTCAAATCAGGTCAACGCGGGCTAAGGCAATCAGACGCACTTTTTTTACATACGGTCAATATTCCTGTGCTGATGGAAGAAATTAAGAACGCTTTCCCTTTAATTACACCTACTTGTATCGGAGTCAGTGAGAGACCTAGAAACGTGGATGGATCGTACATGCCATGTTTTTTGGCAGGAATTTCAGCAGCAGAATCAATATCTGCCATTTCTTCGATTCCCATATACCGGTTTTCTCATCAGTGCGGACATATAATGGCGGCAATATATTCTTCGGGACGATATGACTTGCTTGATAAATCGTTTGCAGCATTTCATATTTCAGGTGGAACAACGGAATTGGTACGAGTAACGCCGGTTGAACTAGGATTTCAAACGGATATTTTGGGTAAAAGCAATGATCTTAATGCCGGACAAGTTATAGATAGGATAGGCGTGCTGATGTCATTGGACTTTCCTTCAGGAGGGGCTATGGAAAAACTCGCTATGCAAAACGAAAGCGCTATACCTAAAAACCGAATATCTTGTTCTGGTGTTAACATTAATTTATCCGGATTAGAAAATTTGGCAGCAGATTTGTATGAGCAAACCGAAGATAAAGCACTTGTGTCTGCGTTCGTCTTTGATTTTATTGGTCGCAGCATAATCGCTATGTCTGAAGAATACGAAAAAAAATTCGGTAAAACTACGTTCGTTTATGCAGGCGGTGTAATGTGTAATTCGATTTTAAGAAGAATGATTGGCGATAAGTTTGACGCTGTATTTGCAGATGTTTCGGTTTCGTCCGATAATGCCGTCGGAATTGCTGAGCTTGCCAGAAAAGCAAACGAAAGAAAACATATATATGGATATTAATACGCTGAGAGAGCGAAAAGTAAATGCTATATCCGTAACGGAATTGAACGCGTACGTCAAAGGAATTGTCGAATCCAGCACGTTTCTGTCATCGATAACCGTAAAGGGGGAAGTATCTAATTTTACTTCACATCGCAGCGGACATCTGTATTTTTCGCTTAAGGATGAGGAAAGCCAAATAAAGGCAGTAATGTTTCGTTCATACGCTTCTAAATTGAACTTTTCTCCAGAATCGGGGATGAAGGTAATAGTACACGGGGCTGTTTCCGTATATCAACGCGACGGCGCTTATCAAATATACGTTACGTCAATACAGCCAGACGGTATAGGTGCACTATATCTTGCATACGAACAACTAAAAAGTCAACTGGAAAGCGAAGGACTTTTTGATAAATCTCACAAGAAATTAGTACCTTGGGCGCCTGAAAAAATCGGGGTTATTACTTCTCCGTCGGGTGCGGCTGTAAGAGATATAATGAACGTATTGGGAAGAAGATTTCCAATTGCAAAAATTTATCTTTATCCCGCTTTGGTTCAAGGCGATGACGCCGAAAACGACCTTTGCAACGGTGTCGACTATTTCAGCCGTTCAAATCTTGTGGACGTTGTGATAATAGGTAGAGGTGGCGGTTCAATTGAAGATTTATGGGCATTTAACAGTGAAAAACTTGCAAGAAAAATTTTTCATTCAAATGTACCTATCGTTTCAGCTGTCGGACACGAAACAGATTTTACAATATGTGATTTTGTTTCAGATATGAGAGCGCCTACTCCGTCTGCTGCTGCCGAATTGGTCGTTCCGGATATGTGTGAATTAGTAGTTCGGATAGATTTATGCTTAGACAGATGTATTGCCGCTATTACACGTAAGTTTGATTTGGATGAAGAAAAGCTTGCTATCTTAAAATCTCGGCTTTTTGATGGTGGGATAGAAAAAACGACAAATGCTTGCGAAGCAGCAGTTGCCCAACTCTTAAGCAGACTTTTAAGGGCTATCGATCTAACAATAAACGAAAAAGAACGTAAGTTGAGCATTATGTCGGAGAAACTCACGGTAATGAATCCGCTGTCTTTGCTGAAAAGAGGCTACTCGGTAATTAAAAAAGCAGACGGAGTTATTGCCAACATTGAAAACACGCATACGGGAGATTTGATTGAAGCGGTAATTAACGGCGGAAAAATCAAGGCAGACGTAATTAGTATTGAAAAGGATGTATTATGAACAAGAAATTGAGCTTTGAGCAAGCCATGATTGAACTTGACGAAAAAGTAAAAAGTTTAGAAACTGGGAATCTGTCGCTAGAGGAATCGTTAGATGTTTTTGCCGACGCCGTAAAGTTGATAAAAACCTGTAACGCCAAATTAAGCAGCGCCAAAGAAAAAGCACGCATATTGATAGAAAACGAGGACGGAAGTGTTACCGATGCTCCATTTGATAATAGCGAAGACTTATGAGACTTGATGTTTGGTTAGCCCAAAACGGGTTAGTAAAAAGCCGCACGGAAGCACGGCGATTTATTAAATCATCAGCCGTTAAGGTGTGCGGTATTCCCGTGACAAAGCCTTCATTTGAAGTTGAAGATCCAATTATAGATATAACAATCGACGTTAGTTCGAAAAAATACGTCAGCCGCGGCGGTCTTAAGCTTGAGGCCGCTATTGAAAAGTTCGGTATAGACGTTAAGGACTGCGATGCCATAGATATCGGAGCTTCAAGCGGAGGCTTCACCGATTGCCTTTTATCTTACGGAGCAAAGCGCGTTATTGCGGTCGATTCGGGTACGGCACAACTTGATGATAAGTTAAAAGACGATGCGCGCGTTACGTCTATAGAGAATTATAATGCAAGATACATAAGTCCTGACGATTTACCATATACTCCGAATTTGTGCGTGATGGACGTTTCGTTTATTTCAGCAACCTATATAATCCCGTCCATAAAAAGCATACTTAAGAGCGGATCGCATTTTATTTGCCTTATAAAGCCGCAATTCGAGGTAGGGCGTGCCGGTTTATCTAAAGGCGGAATTGTCAAAGATGAAAAAATCAGAGCCGAAGCAGTGAATAAGGTTGTAAATTTTGCATTATCATGCGGTTTTTCCTGTCATTCGGTAATTGAGTCTCCGATAAAGGGAGGCGATGGAAATATAGAGTTTTTAGCTCATTTTCAGATTGGAGAATAAAATGAAAAGAGTACTTGTTATTCCCAACACACTCAAAGATGTAGATCTTGTTACTACCAGATCGGTAACGGATATGCTGCTTAAACTCGGAATGATTCCGCTTGCGGAAGAACGATTTTATAAATATCTAGGTGGAAGTGTGGAATATTTTTCAAATGATCCCATTTCCGTGGATCTCGTTCTCGTAATCGGAGGTGACGGTTCGGTTATTGAGGCATCTAAAATCGCTATATCGCTGAACGCTCCGTTGTTGGGAGTTAATCTCGGCAATTTGGGTTATCTCAGCGAAGTTGAAACCGATAATTTAGAGATACTCGAAAATTTAAGGAACGGTCATTTTGTAGTTGAAGAAAAAATGATGCTCGAGGTTAATTCAGTAAAAAACGGAATAATAACGGCATGTGATCGATTGGCGGTAAATGACGTTATCGTTTCTCACTCGGAATATCTCGGCATTGCCGATATTTGCCTCAAAAACTCAATCGGAGAAGTGGTAAAATACCGTGCAGATGCGGTAATTCTGGCTACGCCTGCAGGATCTACGGCGTATGCTCTTTCTTCTGGAGGCCCGATAATTTCTCACAATCTCGATTCAATTACCGCGACTCCGGTATCTCCACACTCTTTCTTTAACAGATCGATCGTGTACGGTGCAGATGAAGAACTTATCATATCGAATATCGGGGAAGCACCGTTAAAGGTGAGCGTTGACGGACGGTACTTTGACAGCTTAAGCAAAGGTGATAGTTGCAAAATTCGCAAGAGTAGACAGCGTTTTAAAATGCTTACGTTTTCTGAAAATAATATGTTTACTACCTTGTTCAGCAAATTAAAGATACTCAGTAATATAGAATAAAACGAAAGCGAGAGAATACCATGAAAAATGCAAGACAGCAAAAAATTCTCGAATTGATAGATGAATATGACATTGATACGCAGGAAACCCTCATTAAAAGGCTTAACGAAGCAGGCTATAACGTAACTCAAACAACGGTTTCGAGGGACATCAAGCAATTGAGTCTCGTAAAGGGAGTTACCGCAAGAGGTACATATAAGTACGTTTCACCGGAAAACAAGCCTGAGGTCGGTGCCCCTGTTTTAAACACAGCTATTACGGAGGCCGTTTTACATATAGAAGCTGCGGAAAATATTATCGTCATAAAAACGTTTGCCGGTATGGCTAATGCAGTGGGAGTATGTGTTGACTCGTTGCATTTGCTGGGAATAATCGGAAGCGTTGCAGGGGATGATACGATATTGTTGATAGCAAAATCGTCAACTGTAGCAAAGGAAATAGAAGCCGAATTAATCAAGGACTTTAAGCTTCAATAAACTGTTAAACGGAGAGAATAAATGTTATTATCACTTCACATTGAAAACGTGGCGGTTATCAAGAGCGTTGATTTTGATTTTACATCGGGATTTATGGTTCTTACAGGAGAGACCGGCGCAGGAAAATCAATAGTAATAGATAGCATTAACTTTTTGTTAGGTGCAAAAGCCGATCGCGAATTGATCAGGACCGGACAGCAGCAAGCAATGGTTAGCGGGCTTTTCGGAGATCTGTCAAAGAAAACCGTTGATGGACTTAACGATTTGGGAATAAACGTTTCCGATGATGGAGAGATACTTTTGCAGCGTTCCGTGAACCAAGATGGAAAGTCGCGTGCTATGATAAACGGAAGGAGTATAAGCATATCTTTATTAAGAGAAATATCCCCGCTTCTTATCAGCATTCATGGGCAGACGGATACCGCGTTGCTTTTGGATAGCAGAAGCCATTTGGATTTGTTGGATACATATGCTGATATCAAAGATTTGAGATCGGAATATCGGTCTGCATATTCAAATCTTGAAAACATACAACGTGAGATTAATGATATAAATTCTAAGCTGGCCGAACGTGAGAGGTTAAAGGAAATATTACAATATCAAATTAAAGATATTGAGTCAGTTGGTTTGAAAGACGGCGAGGAAGAAATCCTTCTCGAAAAGAGATCTAAACTTAAAAACAGTGAAAAAATAACCAAAAATTCCGAGTTTGTATATAAAGCATTAAAAGGAAGTGAAAAAGGAAGCGTTGCATACCTTTTGGATAGAACCATGGCGGCGTTGAATCAAATATCTGACGTGGTGCCTAATTTTTCCGAGTATGCAGAGCGTATACGTGAATGTATTTATCAAATTGACGATATAGCTGAGGAAGTATATGCCGTTATGGACGATCTAGAGGAGGATCCAACCGCTTCATTAAATAGGATTGAGTCCAGGCTTGATAAAATTTCAAAGCTCGAGAAAAAATACGGCGCAACAGTAGGAGATGTGCTTACGTTTTATGCAAAGGCCAAAAGTGATTACGAAACTCTGGATAACTCCGATGGCCTTCTAACATCGCTTTATTCAAAGGAGAAAGAGGCTTACAGGATTGCACTTTCACTCGCCGATAAACTTCATGACGCGCGTGTGCAGGCTGCAAAAAATGTTGAGGCTTCAGTGAAGGAAACGCTTGAATTCCTTGATATGCCCAAAATCGTCTTTTACGTTTCCATACTGGAACGCAATAAAGGAGATAAGCGCTATTTGAATCGCGACGGCGGAGACGATGTTGAGTTCTATATCAGTGCTAATCGCGGATCCGCACCTCAGCCACTTGCAAAAATTGCATCCGGAGGAGAACTTTCAAGGATTATGCTTGCACTAAAGAGCGTAGTGTCGGATAAGGACGGCGTTCCGACTGTTATTTATGATGAAATCGATGCGGGAGTTTCCGGAAAAACGGCTAGAAAAATAGGAATAAAAATGCTTTCGCTTTCACGTTCAACGCAACTGTTTTGTGTAACCCACAGTGCTCAAATAGCTTCATTGGCAGATATGCATTTCCTTATAAGTAAAGGTGACGTTAACGGTGAAACGGAAACGGCGGTCAAAATGCTGGATAATGATGGCAGAATTACGGAACTTTCGAGAATACTGGGAGGTATTGACGTTACGGTATCACAAAGGGCCGCCGCCGAGGATATGCTGAAGGAAAGAGACGTGTATCTTAGTATTAATTGAACGGAGCCCATAAGTTGAGTTTGTTAACGGATTTTCTCGATATTAGCAATATTGAGTATAAGGAAAATATAAAAACATCGGTTTACTCATCTATAAAAATCGGCGGAATTGCAAATGTTATTGTGTTTCCAAAGGATAAAGATGAACTTATAAAAACAGTTGATTTTCTTTATGAAAACAAGGCTAGTTACAGAGTTGTCGGCAGATTATCAAATATATTGTTGCCTGACGAAAAAATAAACGCTGTTTTAATAAAGACGGATCGTATGCGAGGTATATCGTATCACGGTCGCGATTTCACACTTGCTGCAGGTGAAAAATTGTCTTCTCATACACAGGAATGGATTAGAGATGGGTTGGGAGGATATGAAGGCTTAGTGGGGATACCGGGCAGCATCGGTGGTCTTGTTTGTTCAAATGCTGGAGCTTTTGGAGATGAAATAGGGAACATAATTGAATCGGCATCCATATACGACCCTTCAAGCAAAAGTATAGTCAAAATCAAACGCGCAGATATGAATTTTTCTTATCGAGATTCCTGTTTTAGACATAATGATTACGTGATATTATCGGTAAAATTGTCACTGAAAAAAGCAGATTCGGTAGTGACGTTGAAAAGAATCATGCATAACTGCATTGTTCGCAAATCAACGCAACCGGATTTGCCGTCATTGGGAAGTATTTTCAAGCGACCGGACGGAGATTATGCATCTAGATTGATAGAAGCAGTAAAACTAAAAGGATATACTATAGGCGGAGCGGCGATTTCAGAAAAGCACGCCGGCTTTATTGTAAACAAGGGTGTAGCTCGTGCAAGAGAGGTAAGAGAACTCATAAGCGTTGCCAAAGACGCCGTTTTCAAAAGATACAGTATTTCACTTGAAGAAGAAATAGAGATAATGTAAAGGAAGTTTAATATGTCATTTTCATCAGAACAAAAAAATGAAATAATGACTTATCAATATAAATCGCAATGCTGTAGAAGATCGTTATTGATGGGATATCTTTTTGCAAAAGCTGAGATTATTGATTCCAACACGGTAAGAGTAAAAGCCGAGAACGAAAGCCTAATGGAATTTCTATCAAAATTGGTGAAAGAGTTTTACGGTCAACAACTTTTGCCAAAACATGCAAAAAGCGGCGGTAGATTCGTTTATGATGATTTCAAGTCGAACTCTGCCGTAAAATATGTTCTTTCTTTGCAAAAAAAGGCGGAATTGTTCGCCGAAAAATGCAAATTCTGCAAATCGTCTTTTTTGCGCGGCGTTTTTCTTGGGGGAGGCAGAGTCACTGATCCGGAAAAGCAATATTGCATGGAGTTTTATATCGGTGACAGAACGGAAATTTTTGCCGATTATCTTGAAAAGCAAGGATTAAAACCTTTACTTTCAAACAAAAAAAACGGAACGGTACTGTATTTTAAGAACACTTCCAAAATAGAAGATTTTTCCGCTCTTTCAAATATGAATAAAATGTATTTTGCTATAACGAACCAAAAGATAGAGAGCGGAATACGCAACAATGCAAATCGCGTTAGAAATTGTGTTACTTGTAATATCAAAAAAGCCGTAAGTGCATCAGGAAAGCACCTTGAGGTTATAAACAAACTTTACGACGCCAATCTATTGTCATCGCTACCGGAGGAGTTGGAAAAAACGGCAAGACTGCGCATGCAGTATCCCGACTATTCATTGTCGCAACTATCTCAAATAATTGTTCCTCCGGTCTCCAAATCAGGTCTTTCCCATAGATTAAACAAGATAGTTGAATTATCGTCAGATTTGTTAAATAAAATTTAATGAGGAGTAGCGTATGGGTAATTTTGCACATTTACATTTACATACCGAATACAGCCTTCTTGATGGACTGACAAAAATATCAAAAATTGCCGATAAAGCTATTGCTGACGGACAAACTGCGGTTGCCATCACCGATCACGGTGTAATGTACGGTGCAGTGGAGTTTTATACCGAACTAAAGCAAAGAGGAATAAAGCCTATCATCGGATGTGAAGTATATGTGGCGCCTCGAGGCAGGCTTATGAAGGAGGGGCGTCAGGATTCTTCAGGCAATCATTTGATTCTTTTATGTAAGAACGAGCAAGGATACAAAAACCTTTGCTATATGGTCTCGAGAAGTTTTATAGACGGTTTTTACTCCAGACCGAGAATAGATATGGACCTTTTGCGTCAATATCATGAGGGACTAATTGCATTATCCGGATGTATAGCGGGAAAAATTCCGCAATGTATAATATCAGGAAGCTTGTCGGAGGCAGAAAGAACTGCCATAGAGTTTAAGGAAATTTTCGGAGATGATTTTTATCTTGAAATTCAAAATCATGGTTTGGATGATGAACGTAAGGTTGCTTATGCTTTGAAATCTATGTCCGTACGAATGGGGATTCCCTTAGTAGCGACTAACGACGTACATTACATTGATCGTTCAGATGCTGACGTTCAGGCAACGTTAATGTGCATCCAAACGGGAAACGTTATGTCTGAAGGTCGTCCATTCGGATTTGAAACTAATGAATTTTATTTTAAATCAGAAAATGAAATGAGAGTTTTGTTTTCAGATTTTCCCGGAGCAGTTGATAATACCGCATTAATAGCGGAAAAATGCAATTTTGATTTTAATTTTAATGAATTACACCTTCCCAGCTTTACACCGGATGACGGCAAGAGCCATAAGGACAAGCTACGAGATGATACGCTAATCGGATTCGACACAAGAATAAACAGCGGCAGAATAAAATTTGAAAAGCATACCCGCGGAGAATATGAAAAAAGAATCGAATACGAGCTTTCCGTTATCGACAAAATGGGGTTTAATGCATATTACCTTATAGTCGCCGATTTTGTTTCATTTGCAAAGAAAAATGATATTCCGGTCGGTCCCGGCAGAGGCTCGGGAGCGGGGAGTCTAGTTGCGTTTCTTCTAGGTATAACTGACGTTGATCCGCTGGAATTTGATCTGTTGTTTGAGAGATTTTTAAATCCGGAAAGAGTCTCAATGCCGGATTTTGATATAGATTTTTGCTATAATCGCCGTGAAGAGGTAATAGATTATGTAAAACGCAAATACGGAGATGATAGAGTTGCGCAAATAGTTACTTTTGGTACGTTGGCGCCGCGCGCAGCACTTAGGGATACTGGAAGAGCACTTGGAATATCGTATAATAAAGTTGATACATTGGCAAAACTCGTTCCTCACGATGTTTCGAGTTTAGAGCAAGCATTAAACATTACGGAATTTAAGAAACTCTATCTTGCCGATAGCGAAATACAATTACTTGTAAACACGGCAATGAAATTAGAGGGAATGCCAAGACATGCATCGACTCATGCCGCTGGTGTCGTTATAACAGAAAATCCGACTTATGAATATGTTCCATTATCTTACAGTGGTACCGGAGTTGTTACTCAGTTCGACATGGATACGGATGCGCGGCTGGGATTGGTTAAGTTTGATTTCTTAGGTCTTAGATATCTTACCGTAATACACGATGCAGAAAAGGAAATTAGAAAAAAATATCCGGAATTTGATATAACAAAAATTCCATTGAATGACCAAAAGACATTTAAACTATTATGTGAATCAAAAACGGATGGAGTTTTTCAGCTGGAATCCGAGGGGATGAAGCAGGTGCTGCAAAAGCTTGCCCCCACTTGCCTTGAAGATGTGATTGCATGCGTTGCCTTATATCGTCCGGGACCTATGGATTCGATCGATACGTTTATTGCCAGAAAACATGGCAAAGAAAAAACCGAGTACAAGATCCCCGAGCTTGAAAGCATACTTGGCGTTACCTACGGATGTATAGTATATCAAGAACAGGTTATGCAGATATGTCGCGAGATAGCGGGATATTCCTATGCAAAAGCAGATATTGTCAGAAGGGCAATGTCGAAGAAAAAAGCATCCGTAATGCAAGCAGAGCGCAACGGCTTTATTAATGGTGCGGTCAATCGAGGCTTTGACAGAAATATTGCCGAAGAAATATTTGACGAAATGGCAGGATTTGCCGAGTATGCATTCAATAAAAGCCATTCAACCGTGTATGGGCTGACTTCGTACAGAACCGCATATTTGAAAACCAATTATCCTGCGGAGTACTTTTCAGCACTTCTTACAAGCGTGTTGGACTCTCCTGTTAAAGTAAGAACATATATAGCAGATGCTGAAAAATTTTCCGTAAAGCTATTACCTCCGGATATCAATGATAGCGAAAAAGATTTTTCGGTAAGTAACGGAAATATACGATTTGGACTTTTGGGCATCAAAAACGTAGGCAGAAACTTCGCCGATGATTTGATAAATGAAAGAAAAAATGGGATGTTTAAGTCTTTTGATGATTTTGTCAGGAGGATGATAAAGACCGATATAAACAAAAGAACAGTTGAATCTATGATTAAATGCGGAGTGTTTGATTCATTCGGTGTTACCCGAAATTCCCTGATGACTGTTTATGAAGGAATATTAAGTTCCGAACTTAGTAAGGTTCGTAGCAATATTTCAGGTCAAATTGATCTTTTCTCACTTACTTCAGGGGATTCGGAACCGACCTGCAACAATGATTTCGATTATCCCGAAATTCCGGAATTTTCATTGCGAAAGCTCTTAACGTATGAGAAGGATAATTCCGGTATATATTTTTCGGGACATATTATTGATGAATATAAAAATCATATTGCTGCCTTAAATCCGGACAAAATATCGGATATTATTTATGATCTTGCAGATGAATACAGCATTAACAAAATTTCAAGGTATAAAGATAAGATGCAGGTGAAGGTTGCCGGAGTTATATCGGAAAAGAAAACTAAAGTTATAAAAAGCGGAGATACGATGGCTTTTTTGCTTCTTGAAGACGGAATTTCCGAAATAGAAATTATTGTTTTCTCGCGTCAATACAGCGAGTACTCGAAATTTGTGTCCAAGGATAATGCCGTTTGTATTACGGGAACGATTTCTACCGAAGAGGGGGAAGACCCGAAAATACTTTTGACCGATGTTATCACGCTTCTTGAAAATGAAAAATTTGATAAAATGGAAGCTCTTAATAAGGAGCAAAAGATTTATATTAAAGTCCCCTCTCTAAACGATGGCAGGATAAACCGCATCATAAGAATGGCAACATTGAATCCAGGAAATACTAAGATCGTTCTTTACGATGAAGAAAGCAAAAGGTATTCTATAATGAAAAACATGCTTATAGATAAAAATGACAGAGTTATCGGCAGACTGTCCGAAATGTTTTCTCCCGAAAACGTTATTATTAAATAACACATAAAAGGCTCTGTTTTATGAAAGGAAAACGCTATGTCAATATTTGTTGAAATTTTATTATGGGCAGTGATAATTATTGGTGCGGCACTTGGAGTTCATAACGGATTTATTAAAATGGCTGGTAAGCCTGTAAAATTCGTTCTTTCTGTATCGGTGGCAGTTTCGCTTTGTACTGCTTTTTCCGAAGGGGTAGTTATACCGATTATCGATAAGCCGATAACGAATTATATTTATGTTTTTTTAAGCAGAAATTGCCCTGAACTGAATGCGGAAAACATATTAGAAGAACTTCCCACTGTCCTTAAAATGGCGGCTGGAATATCAGGAATTGACGTAGAAGAGCTAGCCGCAGAATATGCCGGTGTAGATATAATTTATGAAATAACAGATAAATTGTCGTCCCCTGTAATAGAACTGTTTTCGCTTATTATTTCGTTCGTGCTAGTTTACTTTATCGTTAAACTTTTGATAACTCTCATTTTAGTGCTTCTTGATCTTATATTCAGTGATGGAATATTTGGAGCTATGAACAAAGTATTGGGAGGCGTCTCAGGCACCATACTTGCAGTAGCAGCTGCGTGGGCTATTGCAGTGTTTGTAGAATTTTTATTCCATATAAATTCAGATGGTATGGAGAATGCCGGTTATCTATATACCATCTTCAATACATACAGTCCAATAGAACTGTTATTAAGCTTTTGACCGGATAATAATTAATTTAGCAAAAAACAGGTGATAACTAATGAAAATGCAATTGTGCAAGAGATGTAAAAAGCGACCTGCAATGGTCTATATAACTCCAATGGAGGGGGATAAGACTGGTACTCCGCAGGGACTTTGCCTAGTATGTGCTAACGAGCTCGGAATCAAACCGGTAAATGACATGCTAAAGAAAATGGGCATCGATGAAGAACAGATTCAAACGATGTCGGATGAAATAGACTCATTATTGGAATCGCAACTTGGTCTTACTCCCAATGATGAGGATGATGATTCGGGGAAAATGCCTACCTTGAATTTCAAAGAAATTTTCGGAATGCTCGGTGATAGCAGCCCAAAAGAAGAGCAATTTTCAAAGCGCAAACGAGAAAGGGATATAAAGAAGGAAAAGGCTCCCGAGTATAAGGCATTGTCTACCTATTGCACTAACTTAAATAAAAAAGCGGCAGACGGTAATATTGACAGACTTGTAGGAAGAGAACGAGAGCTCTCAAGGATAATTCAAATACTTTCTCGCCGTCAAAAAAATAATCCTTGTCTTATAGGTGAACCCGGAGTCGGAAAAACGGCAATAGCAGAGGAACTTGCGGCCAGAATAGTTGAAGGAAGAGTTCCGGAAAATCTATCCGGATATGAAATTTGGATGCTCGACCTAACCGCATTGGTCGCAGGAACTCAATTCCGCGGTCAGTTTGAATCCAGAGTTCTTGCTTTGCTCAAAGATATACGTATGGCAGGGAATGTCATATTAATGATAGACGAGGTTCATAATATAGCCGGTGCCGGAGAAACCTCAGATGGAAGTATGAGTGCGGCTAATTTGCTAAAGCCCGCATTATCAAGAGGAGAGATCAGAGTTATTGGCGCAACGACTCTTAAAGAATATCGTAAAAGCATAGAAAAGGATAGCGCGCTTGAGCGAAGATTCCAACCTGTTAAGATTGATGAACCGTCCGTTGAAGATACTGTCGATATCATTAAGGGAATAAGAAAGTATTATGAAGCCTTTCACGGAGTACAAATTTCTGATGAAGTCGCAAGATTTGCGGCAACGCTTTCGGAAAGATATATAACAGAGCGATTTCTTCCCGATAAAGCGATAGATCTTATCGATGAAGCGGCAGCAAAGCGAGCTCTCTCTTCCCCTGAAGTAAACGAAAGTATAAAAAACAAGCGCAGGCTGTTATCTATAGATGATGAGGTTGCAAAGTTTGAAGTTGCGGTTCCCGAATCGGATATACAAAGCGAGAAAAATTACGAGCGTTTAGCGTCACTTAAAGCCGAGAAACTAAGATTGGAAAAAAGAGAGCAAGAGATTGAGGATATAGTTTCAAATATCAGACTTACCGTTGCTGATCTTTTAGATGTAATTGAGATATGGACCGGTATTCCTGCGTCTGAGTTGAGTGCTACGGAATTAGGAGAAATAAGCGGATTATACGAACGTATTTCAAAAAAAATCGTAGGTCAGGACGAAGCGGTCACTGCAGTTGTTCGTGCAATAAAGAGAAAGAGAACAGGCGTTTCATATCGTCAGAATCCTGTATCTATGATATTTGCCGGACCGACCGGCGTAGGAAAGACGGAACTTGTAAAGGTTTTGGCATCCGATCTTTTTAAGCAGCCCGAATCGCTAATTCGTCTTGATATGTCTGAATTTATGGAAAAGCATTCGGTATCAAAAATTATTGGATCGCCTCCCGGATATGTAGGTTATGATGAAGCAGGTCAACTAACTGAAAAGATAAGACGCAGACCGTATTCTGTTATTTTGTTTGATGAAATAGAAAAAGCGCATCCTGATGTATTGAATATTTTGCTACAAGTTTTGGACGACGGCAAAATTACTGATGCACAAGGAAGGCTTATTAATTTTGAAAACACAATAATAATCATGACAACAAATGCGGGTAGCGATTCGGTATCATCAATATCGGGATTTTCGGAGAAAAGAGAAGAACGAACACAAGAAAAAACAGAACGTGCCTTACGAGATTTTTTGCGTCCCGAATTTATTAATAGGATTGACGAAATAATTACGTTCCGGCACTTAGACAAAACCGATTTCGTAAGAATTGCTGATATCATGCTTTCCAAACTCAAAGATCATCTTACAGAAAAAGGAGTAAAACTTACCTACGGAGAAGATGTATTAACGCTTATAGCCGAGAAATCGTATTCCGAAAAATACGGTGCAAGAAATATGAGACGTTACATTGAAAGAAATGTTGAAGACAAATTGGCTAATGTCATTATAGAGAATTACGGAAAGAATATATTCGGAATATCGCTTTCAGCAAAAAAAGATGAAATAGTCGTTGACTTTATTTAAAAGGAGACAAAAATGTCAAATTGCAATCATGATTGTTCTTCATGCTCTGAAAAATGTTCAAAGGAATCGTTTATTCTCAAGCAGAATGCTTCAAGTAGGATAAAACATGTAATTGGAGTGATGAGCGGAAAGGGCGGAGTCGGAAAATCCTCTGTTACGTCTATGTTGGCGGTTGCCATGCAAAGAAAGGGATATATAACCGCTGTTTTAGATGCAGATATTACAGGCCCTTCTATACCCAGATCGTTCGGATTAAAGAGCGGTAGTGTTGTCGGTAACGATCTTGGCATGCTTCCGTCTGAAACAGATACTGGTATCAAAGTAATGAGTATAAATTTGCTTATGGATAATGAAACCGATCCGGTTGTTTGGCGAGGACCTGTAATTGCGGGAACTGTTAAACAATTTTGGACTGACGTTGTTTGGGGCGATGTTGACTATATGTTTGTAGATATGCCTCCCGGAACTGGAGATGTACCTCTTACCGTATTTCAAAGTTTGCCGGTTGATGGAATAGTAATTGTTACAAGTCCGCAGGAACTGGTTTCGATGATAGTTGAAAAAGCCTATAACATGACAAAGCTTATGGACATTGAGGTTCTTGGTATAATAGAAAACTACAGCTATATAATATGTCCGGATTGTGGCAAAGTGATTCGCCCATATGGAAATCATAAAGCAGAGTTCATGAAAAATGGCGAAACTATTAGTACGCTCGCTTATCTTCCTATAGATCCGAAAATAGCAGAGGCGTGCGATGGTGGAACCATCGAAAAATTAAGCGTTGATTATCTTGATGGATGTGCTGATTTTATTGAAAAGAGATTTAAGTAAATTTCAAACAACTGATAATAAAAAACGGCTCTTTGTCAATAGTTGTGGTTGAAAAAGAATAAAAAGAATCGAATGAAATTCCATGAGGAACTGAGCGAGGCAAGAGATTGAAACTAAGCAGAGACCTCTTACCTTGTTTACACGGCGTATTGGCGCGAGAACGTATGTAAAGTGCGATTGAGAATTCTATCGAATTGGCGATAGCCGTAAGCATTCATTTATTATAAAACCTTATTCAAAAAGATTTGGTTAAAACGCATAAATCGAACAAAAAGCGAGGCAGATTCGTATAATTACCTCGCTTTTTTACTATATACAATTTGTCATAAGACTTATGGTATGACTAATTAAAAATTTTGTTGATTGCATTATTTTTTCAATACAGGTTGCTTGAGTCGTATTTGTATTTCATCATGTTCGGTTGCTATTAAAATGTGGATATCGGTTGTCGCGTCCTCAGAAAGTATAATATTTGCTATTGGCATTTCAATTTCTTTTGATATAATGTGATCGATTGGGCGTGCGCCCATTTTTTTGATTTGAGTTTTTTCCGCTATATAATGGTATACGGTTTCGTCTATTTCAATATGAATGTTTTTTCGGCTTAATCTTTCAGCGATTTTTTTGAATTTAATTTTTACAATCTTTGTCATCGAATCGATAGATAGCGGTTTAAGATTAATAACATCATAGATTCTGTTTATAAACTCCGGTTTAAATATTTTAGGCAAGTTACGAGACGATAATGGATTATTTGAGACAAAGCCTATATCAGCGCCAGAATTTAGATATCCTTGTATATTTGCAGTCATTATAATATAGGTGTTTCTGAAATTGATTTTTCTTCCAATAGAATCTTTGATGTATCCGTAATCAAAAATTTGTAAAAACAGATTTAGAACATCGGGATGAGCTTTTTCGATTTCATCGAGTAGTATAACCGAGTAAGGTCTCCGCCTAATACGTTCAAATCCCGATATCCCATCCTCGTATCCAACGTAACCGGGAGCAGAACCGATCAGCTTTGAAACAGAATATCCTTCAGCATACTCGGACATGTCAAATCGAATGAGCGATTCTTCTTCTCCAAATAAAACGCGTGCCATTTCTTTTGCCAATTCTGTTTTTCCGATTCCGCTTTCGCCAAAAAACAAGAATATTCCCCGTGGCTTACACGGATCCAAAATATCTGCATAGCTTTTATATATACTTTCTGTAAGTGAATCAATGGCTTCGTCTTGACCTATGATTTTCTCTTTAAGCCTTTGTGATATATTTAAATGGTTAATTATTTTTTTATTTTCAATCCTTATTCCTGTCATATCCTCAACTGTTTTAATAATGCTATGAGTGGTTACGCGAGGATAATTATGAGCGGTTAGACTGTTAAGAGCATTTATAATATCTTTAGTGTTTTGGTTTGTATTTCTCTCGAAATTCATCTGATATGCTTCAGGATATACAATCTGCTTGATATTATCTTGAATAATTTCGAATTCTTTTTTGCTGGCGCATAACGCCTCGCTTGCACATGCCTCATCGAGAACATCAATCGCTTTATCAGGAAAGTATCGATCGCTTATATATCGTTCTGAAAGAGCCACGGCATCTTTTATGGCTTCGTCTTCAATAACTACATTATGATGATTTTCGTAACTTTCCTTCAGACCGAAAAGTATATTTATAGTATCAAATTTAGTGGGTTCATTTACTATTACCGGTTGGAATCTGCGTTCCAATGCACTGTCTTTTTCGATATACCTTTTGTATTCGTTTAGTGTTGTTGCACCTATAATTTGTATATCTCCGCGAGCCAACTCGGGCTTTATAATATTAGCTGCATCAATAGCACCTTCCGCAGATCCGGCTCCAACGATAGTGTGGATCTCATCTATGAAAAGGATTATGTTAGGATTATCCCGCACCTCGTCCATTGTGCTTTTTATACGTTCTTCGAAATCACCGCGATATTTTGCTCCGGCAATCATAGAGGTGAGATTTAATGAGTATACGCTTTTACCGACGAGAAAGTCTGGTACATTTCCTGAAACTATTTTTGCCGCAAGTCCTTCCACGATTGCTGTTTTTCCAACTCCGGCTTCACCTATTAAACAAGGATTATTCTTCGTTTTTCTGGAGAGTATTTTTATTACGCGACTTGTTTCTTGATCTCTGCCTATCAGGGGGTCGTATTTGCTTTCGGCGGCAGCAAGAGTCATGTTTTTTGCGTATTTAGACAAATAAGTCAAAGTTGGTGTGGTACGTAAATTTTTTGAGCAGTTTTTTTCCATAGCACGCAGAAATACCATTACGTCATCATGCAGGGCAGAGATATCCGATATGCTTTTAACTAGTATTTTGTACGCTACCGATTCTTTTTCTTCCAAAATGGCAAGTAAAATGTGTTCGGTTCCGATAGTACCTGATGAATATTTTTTAGAAGCTTTGTAAGAGTTTTCGATTACGCGCCTGCATCTTGGAGTGGTATCCTTTGATGTGAGTTTGGTACGTTTGCCGGTGCCACACATGTCTTTAACAGAGTTTTTTAACATGCTGCAAGTAACGCCGTTTTTGGTTAACAACACCGTTGCACACGACGTTTCATCTTCTGATATTGATATAAGGATATGCTCTGTGCCCACATAAGTGTGTCCAAGCTCCTCTGCTATAGTAATCGATTTATTTAATGCAATTTCGGCTCGTTCGGTAAATCTGTTTCCCATAACTTTTTCCTTTCGGAATTATTTACAGTACATTATGACCAATTATTCTGATAAATAAGCACCGCCTTTTATCGAATTCCATTCTTTTTTTATACGATAATGAAGAAGCTCGTCAATTATTCCTTCGTTTTCGTATTCAAATATTTCATTGATTATCTCTAGTGCTTCCAAGGTTTTATCAGAAAAATACGGTCTCGATTCAAGACCGATGTAATATCCGTAAAATTGAAGTATTTCGATTAACATCGCATTTATAAGGTATATTTCCTCGCCAACGTCTCCTTTAACGATTGGATAAAGGCTTGTGTCGTATAGATTATGCATATATTCAACTGTTAATCTCTTAAGGTATTCACTATAAATTTTTGTAAAATCTTCATAATCGACATAATCTTTTATTTCGCTTCCGTTTTCTTTCTGAAAGGTGTGAAGAGCCATTAGGGTATTTGAGTCAAAGTATCCGTTTTCCGAAACACCTATTTTACCGGAATAAATTTTACCGAGGTACCTCTGTACGCTTTTTACAGCACTTTGCCTATCATTAATAAAATACATATTTTTACTCACCTCAAGATATTGCATACCCAGGAAATTGACCGTCGTTCACTATGCTCCCGACGTAAAGATCTTCGTATATACTGGCAATTGAATTCCATGTAGCTGCATTGATTCTATCCTCAGTTCCCGGAAGATTAAAATACCGCTTAAATGCGGAGACCTGTTCTGCTGTTTGAGGGCCAAAAACACCATCTGCATCGACTTTGGGTATCTCGGGATAATAATCTGCAATATAATTGAGGTATTCTTGTATTATTCTAACGTCATCACCTTCAACACCTACGCGAAGAATTCTTCCGGGAAACGGATATATACGCCCCTCTCTAAATGTAAAATCTACGCTTGAAACAAAGCTAAAATAGACGTTTTCGATTTGATTCCAGTTCGCTCTGTCAACAATTCCGTTTTCTTCAAGTCCATATGTTCTTTGAAATGAGATTACGCTTTGCTCGGTACTTGTGCCGAACGAACCGTCAAAATTCGTTCCCTGAACAGTTGGAACGAATAGTGCGATATAATTGAGGTAATACTGTAAATTTAACACGCCTTCGCCTTCGTCACCGATTGATAAATCATTTTCGAATCTTGAAGCAAGGTCGTTAATTGTAAGCCCCTCGGAATTAAGATAATACAAATTCTTCACGCTATTGTACACTAACTGTATTCTATTCCATGTTGCACGCCCAATAATTCCGTCAACTTCAAGCGAAAAGACTTCCTGAAACTTTTTGACTGCATTAGTCGTTGAAGTATCAAAAAATCCGTCGATAGGATATATTTTCGGTATTCCCGGAAAATTAACTGATATTCTGTTCAGTTTCCTTTGTATTAATTCAACGTCTCTGCCGGTATCTCCTTCGCTTATGGGAACAGTAGGTGCTGTTGACGTAATATCCTCGACCGGTACGTTAGTCTCAATTACAATATCGTTGCCGTAATATGTTTTTAATATTTCCTCGTATCCGAGGCCTTGGTTGGCAAGATCAACGCTACCCCATTGCTTTAATCCTTCGCAATTTACCTCTACGCCGTCGCAAAAAGCTGCAAATAGAGGTTCAATGCTTCCTTCACGACGTATGTAACTATCGAATATTTCATCTACAATCTCGGAAATATTTTCATAGATATCTCTTTGATAAACGTACGTTTGATCGTATGCAGGAGAATTCGTTATGTCAAAGTCGTAGCCTGAGTTCCTGTAAAATCCTGTATAAACACGGTTTAACGCAACGGATATTTGAGCGAGTATGTTAGCTCTCAGAGCTTCACTCGGCCACGTTGGATATATTTCTGAACTTGCGACGTTTTTGATATAATCCGAAAAACTTTCGGTAACGTTCATAGCCGATGAAGCAGGACTGCCGAGATGAATAACTATGTTCGTCGGTATTCGCGGTCTATACGGCATTTTTAATCCTCCGATATTTTATTGTTGTTCAATATTGCATTTTGATTGCCTTGGGGATAATTTACCTTAGGCATATCGGAAATCGGTATCATATTGATCGGTAAAATCGCATTGATACCCGAAAATATAGTTACGCCGGTTATTCTTTTACTATAATATCCGTCTGCGTTTACGGAAACGTCATATAGTGCATAAGGCAGTTCGGGTTCATCCGGCTCTAGCGAATAGCTTCTTTTCGGAGTCGGCAGTTTTACCGGTACGGTTATACCGTCGCTATCGGTAATTAACGATTTTGCAACTAAGCTGTTGCCCTCCTCGCCACCTACTATTCTAACCTCGGCACCCGCAATGGGTATGGCTCCGCTTGCGGATGACGTTCTTATTCTTAATGTTCCGAAATCATCATAATTCATAAAAAAACTCCAATTCAATGACTGAAAATTAATCTCTTTGTGTATTGACTTTGCTAGGAAAATATAGTATAATTAACACGATATAATTTTGATATTATTTTCTTTTATAACCGAGGAGTAAAGTAAAAAATGAAAGAAAGCTTATACGGAGAATTAAGCGTAATTGGAATGAAGGGCTGTGAAGACTTTGTTGCAAGAGTCGACGAGTATCTCAGAGATTGGCGTTCCGACGAATGTGAGGGAACTTATTTGGTCGATAGCTCGTGCCCCAGATTCGGAAGCGGAGAAGCAAAGGGAACTGTTCATCAATCATTGCGCGGCAATGATGTTTATATTATATGCGACGTCTTCAATCACGGTGTCACGTATCAAATGTACGGTAAAACCGTTTCTATGAGTCCTGATGAGCATTTTCAGGATCTCAAAAGAGTTATCGGTGCTATCGGAGGAAAAGCCAGAAGGATAAGCGTTATTATGCCTATGCTTTACGAGGGAAGGCAGCATAAACGGTCGGGAAGAGAATCGCTCGACTGTGCGTTGGCTCTACAGGAGCTGGTTAATATGGGAGTAACTAATCTTATCACTTTTGACGCGCACGATCCGAGAGTTCAAAACGCCATCCCGCTTAGCGGATTTGACGACGTACGCACGTCCTATCAGATGATCAAAGCTCTTTTGAAAAAATATGACGATCTCAAAATTGACGCGGACAACCTTATGATTATTTCTCCCGACGTAGGCGGTATGAGTAAGTGCGTTTATTACTCATCGGTTATGGGAATAGACTTGGGTATGTTCTATAAGCGCAGAGATTACTCAAAACTCGTAAACGGAAAAAATCCAATAGTTGCACACGAGTATTTGGGACGTGATGTAAATGGAAAAGACGTCATAATAGTTGACGATATGATTTCTTCCGGAGATTCGGTTATCGACGTTGCAAGACAATTAAAAGAAAAGGGTGCAAAAAGAATATTTGCATTTTCTACATTCGGACTGTTTTCTAACGGTCTTGAAAAAATGGATGAAGCGTATGCTAACGGTATAATTACACAAATATTTACTACCAACCTTATATACAGAATCCCCGAGCTTTTGGAGCGCCCGTGGTACACCGAGGTAAATATGTGCAAATACGTTGCATTGATTATCGATACCTTGAATCATGACAGGACGATAAGTCATCTCCTTGATCACTCGTTACGCATCCATAACGTATTGGATAAATACAATTCTCAAAACGACCGTGAATGAAATTAAAAAAGAAAGGCGGTGCTTTTTCGCATGAGAATTACTTCCGAATCTGATTATGCGCTAAGAATAATAACCGCTATGTCAAGACGGAACGGCGTTACAGACGCAAAAACATTGTCTGAAGAAACTCACGTAACATTACGATTCACTCTTAAAATTTTAAACAAACTGGTAAGCGGCGGAATAGTTGATTCCTTTAAGGGAGCAAAAGGTGGATATAAACTCAGACTTTCTCCAGATGATATAACACTGAAAATGGTTATTGAACTCATTGACGGTCCAATAGCAATTGTTAGGTGCTTGGATTCCGAAGAGTGCTGCTCGCTTAATCAAGATAAAACTGCTTGCGAATATCATCACATTTTCGATTATATCAGCATAGATTTGGCAGCAAAGCTTGGAAAAATCAGTATTTCCGACGTCATAAACAAGAATTACAGATTGTAAGAGGTAGTAAACAAATGCTTAGGATTTCAAAGCTATCATTCCCCGGACTGGGTATTGGAGAATTCGATGTAAACAGTGAAGCCTTTTCGCTGTTCGGTATATCCGTAGCTTGGTATGCCGTTATCATAACCTTCGGAATGATCTGCGCCTTTATTTATGCATGGAGTCAGGCGAAGAAAATCGGTATAACGCTTGACGATCTGTGTGATTTTACGATATTTACGGTTCCTATAGGTATTATAGGAGCTAGGCTGTATTACGTGCTGACAAGTTTGGATAAATTCGATTCATTTATTGACGTCATTAATATACGCAACGGCGGGCTTGCTATATACGGCGGAATAATTGCCGGTGCCGCAACCGTATTTGTAATGTCGAAAATAAAGAAAATTGACTTTTTAGCGTTAGCGGATTGCGTAGCTCCCGGAGTGCTTTTGGCTCAAGGAATAGGCCGTTGGGGAAACTTTATGAACGGCGAAGCCTTCGGAGCGGAAACCGATTCCTTTTTGCGCATGGGAGTACAAAATATCATATCTCAAAAAACCTTTGGAACTGCAGAGATGGTATATGTTCATCCGACTTTTCTTTACGAATCCCTTTGGAACATACTTGGTGTCGTGCTTGTTTATCTTTATTCAAGATATCTACATAAAAAATACGACGGTGAACTGTTTATAATGACGTTCGGATGGTACGGATTTGGAAGGATGTTTATTGAGGGACTCCGTATGGATAGCTTATACAGCGAGATATTCGGTATCAGGTTCAGGACGTCTCAGGTCCTTGCCGCGATAATATTTACGGTTTGCCTCGCTTTTTACGTTTACTTCAGAATCAAAAAGCCTACGAAACCATTTTATCATAAGCCTTGCGATACCGAAGGCGATACGATGAAAATGTCGGAAGCAGATCAAGACGATACTTACGAGGCAAGTACACAAGAAGATAGCACAAACGAAAAACGCAGGTAACTATTTTTGTAATTTATTAATATAGCGTGAAATAGTTTGCCATGGCATCAGCCGGCAATTGTCACATTCTAAAAGGAAAAGGCAAAATTTATGGCAATAATAATTGATGGCAAGCACGTTGCCGAAATAACAAGAAAAAAGATCTCCAATGAAGTTGAAAACTTTTTCAATAAATATGGCATAGCTCCCACACTTGCCGTGATCGTAGTCGGAGATGATCCTGCTTCTGCGATATACGTCAGAAATAAAAGCCGGGCTTGTGAGGCAGTTGGTATACGTACTATAGAAATCAGATTACCGTCTGATGTTTCCGAGGGTGAGCTTTTAAATAAATTAGAACAGCTCAACGTGGATAATAGTGTTAACGGTATCCTCGTACAGCTACCGCTACCTTCTCACATATCGGAACTTAAGGTCTCGAACAGGATAGCTCCGGAAAAAGACGTAGACGCTTTTAATTTCGAAAACATCGGAAGAATCGCACTTTCAAGTTACACCTTTCTTCCGTGCACTCCTGCGGGCATAATCAGACTTCTTGATTACTATGGCATAGAAATTTCCGGTAAACGGTGTGTGGTGCTTGGCCGAAGTAATATAGTAGGTAAGCCTATGTCAATGCTTTTGCTTGAAAGGAACGGAACAGTCACCGTATGCCACTCAAAAACAAGCGACCTTTTCGAAATAACCCAAAAAGCGGATATTTTAGTTTCCGCCATCGGTAAGCCCGAGTTTATAACCTCGGAAGCTATAAAAGCGAATGCAGTTGTTATAGACGTTGGAATAAACAGAACGTCGGACGGTAAAATTGTCGGAGACGTCGATTTTGCTTCGGTATCTAAGAAAGCTTCATACATAACTCCCGTCCCCGGCGGAGTCGGTCCAATGACTGTCGCCATGCTATTGGAAAATACACTTACTGCTGCAAAAATTCAAATAAGCAAATTATGATTGTGTAATGTGTAACTCTCATAAATTAATAAAACCGATTTCCCTAGGCATAGATTTCTTAAATTACTTTGGGGGATCGGTTTTATAATTTGACAAAAAGGGAACGCATCAGTAATTTGCCGGCACGAAATGATAACAATGACTATTACTTTGGGATATTCAAATAATATTTAATATTTTATTCAAGAGTTAAGCGCTGAACGGTAATTTGATGCATATCTAAAAACGTCTGACGGACTAAATACTAGCACTAACCTTGAATAGGAGAATGATATGATAACTTATAAAAAGGCAACTATCTGTGATATCGAGCCAATCTATCGGCTCTGCAAGCATTTAATCGATGCCTACGAAAATGTTGATAGAATTGAGTATGACAGGGTGCTTAAATGGGTTCGTAAAAAAAATTGAAATCTCCATTGATGAGTATACCGCGGTATTCGTGTACGGCGAAAAGGTCGGTTATTATCACTTTTACAAAAACGAGAACGGAGAATACGAGCTGGATGATTTATTTGTTTTCCCGAAATATCAAAATCGGGGAATCGGAACAGAAATTATCAGAAAGTGTTGCTTATCTGTAGGTACTTCGGTTATACTCTATGTTTTTATCAAAAATGAAAAAGCATTAGCGTTATATCAACGATTGGGATTTGAAATTATTCGAACAGTAAACGGCAGCAGATATATTATGAAGAAAGGGGCATCGAGATAAATCTTTTTCCATAATCTATATGTTATATAAATCGAATGCATTTTCATATATTATTGTATATAAAATGCTTGCGAGGAAAATATGAAGATAAAAACAATAGGTTTGACAGAAAAAGAGGTAAACTTATCAAGAGAAAAGTACGGCGATAACAGCTTATCACAAGAAAAAACAAAAAGTTTTTTTAAACGTTTTTTTGAAAATCTGTCTGATCCGATAATAAAAATTCTTTTAATTGCTCTTGCTATAGAAGTGGTTATAACCTTCGGTAACTGCAATTATTTTGAAATCGGCGGAATTATAATATCGATTTTGATATCCACTACTGTATCAACGGTTTCTGAATATACCAGCGAAAAGTCATTCGAAAAGTTGAGAGAAGATGAAGAGGGCCGAGCTATATGCGTGCTGCGTGATGGAATTATTTGCAATATACGCACAAGCGAAATAGTCGTTGGCGATATAATATACTTAAACGCCGGAGACAAGATTCCGGCAGACGGGGAAGTGATAGACGGCGAGATCTCCGTGGATCAGTCCGCTCTCAATGGAGAAAGCGCCGAATGTCATAAATATCCGAAAGCGGAAAAATCCTTTGAAATAACATCCAAATCTAAGGTTTTTCGAGGAACGGTAGTCATCGGAGGAAGCGCTGTAATGCGCGTATTGCGCATAGGTGAAAAGACCTATTACGGTATGATAGCACGTGATATTCAAGCGGAAACCAGAGTCAGTCCTCTGAAAAAGCGTTTGAGCAAGCTTGCCGAACAAATAAGCAAGATAGGATACGTAACCGCGGCAGTCGTCGGTATTGCGTATTTGTTTAATATATTTATTGTAGATAATGATTTCAAGCTCAATCTGATAATAAAAAGTATAACGGATATGCAATATGTATTTTCGGTTTTAATCAAATGTTTAACCCTTATGATCACAGTCGTTGTAGTGGCTGCTCCTGAGGGACTACCAATGATGATAACCGTTGTCCTCTCTGCAAATATGAAAAAACTGATATCCGATAAAGTTTTGGTAAAAAAGCTTATTGGCATTGAAACGGCGGGATCGTTAAATATTCTCTTTACTGATAAGACGGGAACCGTTACCGAGGGAGAGCCCAGGTGTGAAAAAATAATTTGTGACGCCGGAGTTTTTACGGCACCGAGGGAGCTCAGGACTTTTCCGACTATTCATCGATACGTATCTTTGTGTGCAAAATACAACACGGACGTTGTAAATGGAGAGTTCGGAAAGACCGGAGGAAATCCAACGGATATGTCTATGTTTAAGTGGTTCGAGGGTGAAATAACGGAAGAACCCGAAATTTACGACAAGCTATCATTTACAAGTCAAAACAAGTATTCCAAAATCAGTATAAAAAACGATAGAACTATAATAAAAGGTGCGGCAGAAATTTTGATTTCGGCTTCCAACAGAAAGCTCTCTTCCAACGGAACCATTTCGAAAATTGACAAGGATACGTATGTTTCCGCATATATTTCAGCTGCCAAAAGAGGAGAGAGAGTTCTTGCTGTCGCACTCTCCGACGACGGAAGCGTTAATAATTTAATTTTGGTTGCTCTAATTACTATGAAGGATAAAATACGTGATAGTGCCGCAAGATCGATACGCGATATTCAACATGCAGGAATCCAAATAGTTATGATTACCGGAGATTCCAAGGAGACGGCAATTGCAATTGCAGAGGAAAGCGGTATAATGACAAATCGTGAAAATGAAATTGCACTTGAGGCCGCAGAACTTGCCAAAATTAGTGATGAAGAAATCAGGTGCATCTTACCTAAATTGAGAGTTGTTGCAAGGGCAATGCCTGATGATAAAACACGGTTGGTGAGATTGGCGCAGGAATTAGATATGGTTACAGGGATGACCGGTGACGGTATTAACGATGCTCCTTCATTAAAGCTTGCCGACGTCGGATTTGCAATGGGGAGCGGCACGGATATCGCAAAAAGCGCCGCCGATATAGTTATAATCGATAATAGCTTTGAAGCGATTAAAAAAACGGTTTTATTCGGAAGGACAATATTCAAGTCTATAAGAAAATTCATTACGTTTCAGCTTACGATGAATTTGTCTGCGTGCGGCGTTTCTCTAATCGGTCAGTTCATCGGAATCGATACACCGATAACAATAATACAAATGCTCTGGGTTAATATAATAATGGATACGTTGGGAGGATTAGCATTTGCCGGAGAGCCTGCAGTAGATTACTATATGCTTGAAAAGCCCAAAAAGCGTGATGAACCGATACTCACCAAGGATATGCTTCATCAAATCGGATATACCGGAGGTTTTACACTAATAATATGTGTTTTCTTCTTGATATCCGAAAGAATAAAGATTTTTTACGGATACGCTTCGTCTCCGAATGAGTTTTATACAGCCTTTTACGC
Source organism: uncultured Ruminococcus sp. (assembly GCA_964644445.1). Classification (GTDB taxonomy): domain Bacteria; phylum Bacillota; class Clostridia; order Oscillospirales; family CAG-272; genus UBA1740. Next base: position 492 of record CAZXVF010000009.1, on the reverse strand, counting down.
GCTATTTATTTTTTGCGGCATTTTTAATTGCTTTGCCGCACGAAGCGAGCGGCTGTTTATTATGTCGAATATCACAAGCAACTCGCTTTTTGTTTGTATAATGGGATTAATACTCCTTATACAAATTCTGATGATTTATTTCGGAGGGACGTTATTCAGATGTGTTCCGCTTCGTACAGGAGAACTGATATTCGCTTTTTCACTGGCATTTACCGTCATTCCGTTTGATTGCATTCGAAGAATAATTAAGAAGCTTACATAACTTAAAGTCCGAATAAACGATATAATTGAAATGACTACTTGCGCAAAGGCAAAATGCGAAAGAAAATCAAAAAATTCGTATATGTACAAAGGCAAAGTCGGAGGCTGACGTGAAACGGAAGCCTCTCGTCTTGTCTATATAGATAAGTGCTTCGCGGAGAATTACGATTGTGCGTCAAGATATCGAAAAATAATAAATTACGATATGATAATCAAAGACAAAACAATTTT
>CAZXVF010000008.1:0-46820 GCA_964644445.1 uncultured Ruminococcus sp. | reverse complement strand
CCTCCATTACCTTCATACCGATAGCCGAGCCGAGAAGCTGAGCCTCGGGCTTTTTAGTCGTGTTGACTCTGACTACCCACGTTGCACGTCTGCCCTCATCGGTAAGAAGACCGAAATAGGGAACGTAGCCTACGATAGAGCCCATAATGTCTATAATTCCGGAGTTACGGTTACATCTTGCACCGAGAACCGAGTTCGCGTAAACTACCGCGCTTGACTCTGCCCAAGAGAGAACGTCTCCCTTGTTCGGCTTGTTTCCGACCTCATCAAGATAGCACGCACAGGTAAATGCGTTGTCATCGATAAGACCGAGCTTTGCAAGCTGCTCCTCGTAGAAGCTCTGCTTCGTGTACATAAGCTTCTCGAAAACGATGTTCTGAAGGAAGTTCGCGGGAACGTTTCTGTCAAGAGGTCTCGGGTCGACGGAGAATTTCTGTCCAGAGGTAACACCGGCGTCAAGTATCTTCTGCATAAGATCGTAAACGGGCGCCATTACCTTAAGACCGAAGGAGGTTACAAGATGATTGTACTTTGATGTGATGGGAACGAGCTTTTCGGCGCCGAAGGCGTCTCCGTACATAACCATGGTCTTCATAACCTTGGCCATCGTTTCGCCCTGCTCACCGTTAAGTATTTGCTGTTGCAATTCTGTAAGCTGCATAGCGTATTTCTCCTTTTTAGGATTTTTTGTAAATTTTTGTTTACACAAGGCGGCGTTTTTTACCGCCTTGCGGCTTTTTTATTTTTTGATGCTTTTGAATTTTTGCTTTATCAGATCTTCATTGCAACGTCCCAAGCGCCCCAGATAACGGTTCTGAGGTTGCCGACCTTGTCAGCGTCGCCGATAACGTGTACGTGAGCGGATTTTTTAGCGAGAGGAGCGGGATTGTAGCCTACGGACATGATAACGCTGTCTGCTGCTATCTCCTTCGTCTCGCCCGCCTTGTCGGCAATCGTAACCTTGCCGTCGCCGATTTCTACGGTTCTGTGCTCAAGGTATACGGGCACCTTGTTCGTCTTGAAGAAGTCACGCAGGTAGCTCGTGTTTGCAAGGCAGATACCCTTTGTAACGATAAGGTCGTCCATCATCTCGACGATAGTGGGCTTCTTGCCCTGAAGGTAAAGCTCGTATGCGATCTCACATCCCGTAAGTCCGCCGCCGACGATCACTACGTTCTCGCCGACCTCTGCATTACCGAGAAGGAAGTCAACTGCCTCAACGGATTTTTCAACGCCGGGAATCGGGATCCTCTTTGCAACTGAACCGGTGGCAACTATGACTTCGTCAGCACCGAGGGACTTTACGTCCTTGACCTCCGTGTTCATCTTGATCTCAATAGGATATCTAGTTACCTCGCGTCTGTACCACGAGATAAGATCGCGATCCTTTTCCTTGAAGGAGGGAGTTGCAGCGGCAATGAATACGCCTCCGAGCTTGTCGCTCTTTTCGTAGAGAGTAACCTTATGACCTCTCTTAGCGCAAACGATGGCAGCCTCCATACCTCCGATACCGCCGCCTATAACGGCAACGTTCTTCTGCTTCTTGGCAGGCTTTATGTAATGCTTCTTGGACTGCATTGTCTCGGGGTTAAGCGCACAGCGGGAAAGTCCCATCGTATCCGTGAGATCCTGCGTGTTTGCGTGTCCCTTCGAGGAAGAGAAGTTAAAGCATCCGCTATGGCAGCAAATACAGGGCTTGATATCCTCGACTCTGTCCTCGATAAGCTTAGTTATCCACTCGGGATCTACGAGGAACTGTCTTGCGATACCGACACCGTCAATTCTTCCGTCCGCAACCGCCTTGGCACCCGTCTCGGGATCCATTCTTCCTGCGCAAACGACGGGAATGTCTACGTAATTTTTAATGTGAGCAACGGAATCGAGGTTGCAGTTCTCGGGCATGTACATCGGCGGATGTGACCAATACCAGGAGTCGTACGTACCGTTGTCGGCGTTAAGCATATCGTATCCTGCATCCTGAAGATATTTAGCTGCCTTCTCGGATTCCTCCATCGTGCGTCCTACCTCGGTATAATCCTCACCGGGCATAGCGCCCTCGCAGAAGCCCTTAAGCTTGGATTCTACGGAATATCTGAGTGAAACGGGGAAGTCCTCTCCGCACGCTTCCTTTATAGCGTGTACTACGTCGGTGGCAAAGCGATAGCGGTTTTCAAAGCTTCCGCCGTATTCGTCAGTTCTCTTGTTGTAGAATTCGATTGCGAACTGGTCGAGAAGATATCCCTCGTGAACAGCGTGGATCTCAACGCCGTCAACACCTGCGTCGCGGCAAAGCTTAGCCGTTTTGGCAAAGGCTTCGATGATCTCGTGGATCTGTTCCTTCGTCATCTCGGGGCAGTCGATATCCTGCGCCCAACGTGATTTCTGTACGCTGGGGGACGCAAGCTCGTGCGACGTGTCTATTACGGGCTTGAGAATAGCGCGGGTGAACTTGTTCTTGTGGAGAGGAGCGATCATCTCGGTAATTGCCCACGAGCGTCCCATACCTGCCGTCAGCTGGATGAACAGCTTTGCGCCGGTCTTATGGATCTCGTCCATAAATACCTTTAACTCCTCGAACATTTTGGGATTCTGCCATAGCCATTTACCCCAGAACGTGTCGCGCAAGGGCGCCATACCTGTGATAATAAGGCCGACGTTGTTTTGCGCTCTCTGAAGGAAGAAGTTGGCAGCTTCCTTATCGAAGTGACATCCCGTAAGCTCGAACCAGCCGAAAAGCGAGGTTCCGCCCATGGGGCACAAAACGATACGGTTTTTGATTTCTACGTTGCCTATTTTCCACGGGGTAAACAGGGCTTCGTACTTCGGATCCGTATTAGACATAGTGATTTTTTCCTTTCTTGATAGAAATTTATTATGAATTGTTATGATTATTTAACGTTTTCGGGAGATTTTTGCCTTATCTTTTATGCGGAGAATCCGGATTCGTTTTCTCGGATATAAGGCTTTGCTCTCCGTGCGTCTCGTATCAAAAGCACTCGTAACGACAAGTTAGATTGACATTTATTTAACGACTGACAACTTTATTATACAATATCATCCCCGATTTGTCAAGCATCAACAAAATATTTATATTATTCCTCGCCCGAAATATTTATATTGCACGGTTCGTTTCGTGATTTGCCTTGCTTGAATGCACCTTTTGCATATTTAACCGTGGCTTTTTTCTTTCCTGTTTTGCGTTTGACTTTTCTGCGGCTTTGTGCTTTCGTATTTTTCGCGACGGCTTTCCATACCCGTTCACCTGTGATTTTCAGACTGCACGTTTTCTTCTCGCATTTTCGGACGTATCGGTTGTAAGGTTTTCGAAAGTTTTTCAATTTCTATTTACAAAAAGCCGAATTTATGCTATAATATACGCTGGATTTCTTCGTGAGATACTACTGAGTGTCGGAGGTGCGACGTGCGAATAGATAAATTCTTGTCGGAAATGGGAATTGCCAGCCGTAAGGAATCTGCCCGTGCGGCAAAGCTTGGCGGAATATTGATAGACGGCACGGCGGTGAAGGACGCTTCGGCACACATCGATCCCGCGTCTCAGACCGTGGTATATCTCGGAAGGAAAATAGAATACCGACGGTTCGTTTACGTTATGCTGAATAAGCCCGAGGGATACGTCAGTGCAACCGAGGATTCGTCTCTGCCGACTGTTTTGGAGCTTTTACCTGACGAGCTTCGGGCACGAGATCTTTTTCCCGTAGGCAGACTTGACCGAGATACGCTGGGCTTGATGATACTAACGAATAACGGGCAGCTTGCTCATTCTCTCCTGTCTCCCAAGCACCACGTCGAGAAGAAATATCGCTTTCGTGCTAAGGTGCCTATGAGAGCGGGTGCGGAGCACGACTTTGAGAGCGGGATAACGCTTGCCGACGGATACGAGTGCAAAAGCGCAAAAATAGAGCTTGACGCCGACCGTATGGGAGGAGTAATTACCTTGACCGAGGGGAAGTATCATCAGATAAAGCGTATGGTCGCCGCATCGGATAACAGAGTGACCTTTCTTGAGAGAATAAGCTTCGGCTCGATAGAGCTTGACCGCAGTCTTGAGCGCGGAGAATGGCGTTATCTTACCGATTCGGAGATAAGGTTGCTTGAATCGCAGATATAAATCGGCACACGCGGCAAATCACCGAAAAAATAAAAAAAGCAGTGAGTAAAATCACTGCCGAATAAACGACAAAGAAGTAATTAAAAAATGCAAAAGCAATAAATTACACAAGCATAAGAAAATGTAAAAATTGCTTTAAAATGTAAACTTATATGCGCAAAAATGCGTAGATTGGAGTATATATGGACATATTAAAAACTTTGGCAGCCGAGTTTAATATCAAGGAAGAGCAGGTCGAGCAGACCGTAGCCCTTATCGACGAGGGAAACACTATCCCCTTCATTTCCAGGTACCGTAAGGAGGTAACGGGCGGACTTGATGACGCGACTCTGCGTGATCTTAACGACAGACTGAATTACCTTCGCAAAATGGACGAGCGCCGTGCGGAGATTTCCTCTCTTATTGAGGCGCAGGATAAGCTAACCCCCGAGATCACCTTTGCTCTTAACAATGCAAAAACTCTCGTAGAGCTTGAGGATATCTATCTTCCCTTCAGACCTAAGAGAAAGACTCGCGCCTCCGTCGCGCGTGATAAGGGACTCGAGCCTCTTGCAAATTACATTCTCGAGCAAAGAAATACTTACGATCCCACGATCGAGGCGTATGCCGAGGAGTTCGTTTCCTCCGAGGAGGGTAAGGAGGTTCCCGATGCCAAGGCAGCACTTGCGGGAGCTTCGGATATCATCGCCGAGGATATATCAAACAATGCCGAAATCAGAAAGCTGCTCCGTGAATTTACCGTAAACAACGGCTCTCTTACCACGAAGGCGGTGACCGACGAAAGCTCGGTCTATGAAAATTATTACGATTTCTCCGAGCCGATAAAGAAGCTGAAGGGACACAGAGTTCTTGCAATCAACAGAGGAGAGAAGGAAGAGTTTCTCAAGGTTTCGGTAACTCTTTCGCAGGATGACGGCATAGCTCAGATCATGTCTAAGGTCATTACAAATAAAAAATCACCCGCGCTTCCTTACCTTGTGGAAACGATAACGGATGCGTACCAGCGTCTGCTTTTCCCCGCTATAGAGAGGGAGGTTCGCACGACGCTCTTTGACGACGCCTGCGAGGGTGCACTTAAGGTATTCTCCGAGAACCTGCGTAATCTTTTGCTGGTATCTCCCATCAAGGGTAAGACCGTCCTCGGCTACGATCCCGGATATGCACACGGATGTAAGCTCGCGGTAGTAGATAAAACGGGTAAGGTTCTCGACACGGCGGTCATTTATCCCGTTGAGCCGAGAAAGGATATAGCCAGAGCAAAGCCCATCGTTCTTAATCTCGTTAAGAAATACGGAGTCGACGTCATAGCAATAGGTAACGGTACAGCCTCGCGCGAGTCCGAGCAGTTTATAGTAGAGCACGTGCTTCACGATCCGAGCTGTCCGAAAGCCACTAAGTATACCATAGTTTCCGAGGCAGGAGCGTCCGTTTATTCCGCCTCAAAGGTAGCCACGGAGGAGTTCCCCACGTACGACGTAATGCAGAGAAGCGCTATCTCGATTGCCAGAAGGCTTCAGGATCCGCTTGCCGAGCTTGTTAAGATAGAGCCGAAGGCTATCGGAGTTGGACAGTATCAGCACGATATGAAGCAGGCAAGGCTTACCGAGGCACTCGGCGGTGTCGTAGAGGATTGCGTTAACGGCGTCGGCGTCGATATCAATACCGCCTCCTATTCGCTCCTATCCTACGTTTCCGGAATTAATACAACCGCGGCAAAAAATATCGTTAAATACAGAGAGGAAAACGGAGAATTTAAGTCCCGTACCCAGATCAAAAAGGTTCCTAAGATCGGTGATAAGGCGTTCCAGCAGTGTGCAGGCTTCCTTCGTATCCCCGGCGGTAAGAACGTTTTCGATTCCACGGGCGTCCATCCCGAGTCTTACGCAATTGCGGAGGATCTTCTCAAGCGCTTCGGCTTCACCACCGAGGACGTCAGCAGCAACAACCTGAAGCTTCTTCGCTTCAAAGCAACTCAGTACGGAATTGCAAAGCTTGCAAAGGAGCTTGGCTGCGGTGAGCCTACTCTGGAGGACATTATCTCCGAGCTTGAAAAGCCGGGTCGCGATATCCGTGACGACGCACCCGCTCCCGTTCTCTCGAGCGACGTTCTCGATATTAAGGATCTGAAGCCCGATATGCAGGTAAAGGGCACGGTTCGTAACGTAGTTGATTTCGGCTGCTTCGTTGATATCGGAGTTCATCACGACGGACTTCTCCACATCTCCGAGATGAGCGACAGATACATCAAGCACCCCTCCGAGCTCTTCAAGACCGGCGACGTTATCGAAGTAAAAATCAAAGACGTCAACGTTGAAAAGCATAGAATCTCTTTGACGAGAAAGGGCTTAAATGCAAATAAAAATTGACATTTTGAGCTAATTTAGCATAAAAATACATTCGCGCTGTTTTCTGTAGATTTCATTTTTTGCCGAAACGGCGCGATTTTTAACAATACTCCGAGTGCGTTAGAGTAAAGAAAATAAAGACCTTTCGTCTCTCGAATTACGTTTGACTGACGAACCTTGAGCAAGTAAAATTTACAAAAAAACAAATTAAGATAAAGGAGAAAAAAAGATGAGTAACGTAAGATGCGCAATATACGGTGCAGGCTCTCTCGGCACGGTTCTCGGTGCCTATATGACGAAAAACGGAGCGGACGTAGAGCTTGTAAACAGAAACCGCGCCCATACCGAAGCAATGCGAGAAGGCGGTGCACGCATAGTGGGGACGGTTGAAATGACTGTGCCTGTAAAGGCTATCTATCCGGACGAAATGAGCGGAAAATACGAGGTTATTTTCCTTATGACGAAGCAGCTCCACAACCGCGAGGTCGTCACCTTCCTTCGTGATTTTCTCACCGATGACGGAGTTATAGTAACTCTCCAGAACGGCATTCCCGAGCCTCTGATCTCCGAGATAGTAGGTGAAAATCACACTATGGGCTGCACTGTGGAATGGGGAGCAACTCTTTCTTCTCCCGGCGTCGCAACGCTTACCAGCTCTCCGGACAGCCTCTCATATCATATGGGCAAAATGGACGGAATAACCGACGCGCAGTTTGACAAGGTAAGGTCTCTTCTTGAACTTATGTGTCCTGTTCATACCGAGGATAATTTGCTTGGTGCAAGATGGTCGAAGCTCCTCATAAATGCAACCTTCTCGGGACTCGGCACAGTCGTCGGAGGCACGTTCGGAAGCGTATCAGAAAATGCAGCGGCTCGCCGCGTCGCCATAAGATGTATGAAGGAATGTATTGACGTCGGACACGCCACAGGCGTTACCTTTGCGCCCGTTCAGGGCAAGGATATAACCAAGCTCTTCTATTATAAAAATCCCGTTAAGAGATTTATCGGCGAGCTCCTAATTCCGATAGCAATGAAAAAACACAGAGATATCGAGCCGTCAATGCTTCAGGACCTCCGCCACGGCAAGCCCTGCGAGATAGAAGCGATCAACGGAGTAGTATGCGACTTCGGCAAAAAGCACGGTATCCCGACTCCTATTAACGATAAAATAGTAGAGATCGTTCGTGCGTGCCAAAACGGAGAACTTACTCCCGCCCCCGAAAACGTCAAGCTCTTCGACAGCCTCCTCTGAAAAAGCATTAAGCTATCGGACGGCATTATCTGAGATAGTATTGAACTTACAGACGGTCTTTTTTCGAAAATAATATCGGAATCATAGGCGACCGTCGCTACAATAACGAAGGCTCTTGATAAGCCCGAAAAGCAAAAAAATAAAAGCGCACCTCGTATCATACGACTCCTCTTGAGATAGAGAAGAGATACCGTGCGCTTTTATTTTGCGATAAACGCTTTGTTATGTAAAATTATTTCTTCTTGAAGAGAGAAACGATCTTGCCCCAAACTGTCTTGAAGAAGTTAGCAACAGCAGTCCAAACCTTCTTGAAGAAGCCTGCAACCTTGCCCCAAACGTTCTTAACTGTTTCCTTGAAGTTAGCCATTTTGACACACCTTTCTGAAAATTTCTTTTAATTTTAATTGATTATTTCTTTTTGAAGAGGGAAACGATCTTGCCCCAAACTGTCTTGAAGAAGTTAGCAACAGCAGTCCAAACCTTCTTGAAGAAGCCTGCAACCTTGCCCCAAACGTTCTTAACTGTTTCCTTGAAGTTAGCCATTTTGACACACCTTTCTGAAAATTTCTTTTAATTTTAATTGATTATTTCTTTTTGAAGAGAGAAACGATCTTGCCCCAAACCGTCTTGAAGAAGTTAGCAACAGCAGTCCAAACCTTCTTGCAGAAAGCAACGATCTTACCCCAAACGTTTTTAACCGATTCCTTGAAGTTAGCCATTTTAATGTTCCTTCCTTTTGTTTAATTCGGCAGCTTGCTTAAAAAACTTAAAAATCTCCCTGCAAGCTTACGAACTATTGTAGCATAAAACTTTCTTCAAGTCAATAGTAAAATTTAATAATTTTTAATAATTTGCCGAATTTTTTGTCCAAAAGTGGGAAAATATGACAATTACTTGAATATTTTGGAAGGATGTGATATACTTTTACGTGTGAGCAGAGCGAAAAAACCTGCCGTAAAATCGGAAATCAAGCGCAAAGCAATCGGAAAAATCATCACAATATATAAATTATGAAGGAAAAAATATGAAAAGCGCAGTTGAAATAGAAAGAAAATTCGTAATAGTTATGCCAAGCATCGACGAGCTTTCGCGTCAAAGCGATTACACCGTCAGCCGTATCACCCAGACCTATCTCGAATCCGATGGGAGCGTTACGCACCGAGTCAGAAAGCGTGAGTGGGAGGATCGCACCGTTTTTACGGAAACGGAAAAGAAGCGTATTGATAAAATGTCGGCAAACGAGACGGAATCCGAAATCGGCGAGACCGAATACCTGAAATTGCTCGGGAATAAAAAAGCGGGGACGTCTACCGTGATAAAAACGAGACATACCTTCACCTATCTTGACAAAACGGTAGAGATAGATATATACCCGCAGTGGAAAGAAAGCTGTGTTATGGAAATAGAGCTTGAGAGCAGAGAAGAGAAGATTGCGCTGCCGAGCTTTATAAAAATAGTTAAAGAGGTCACGGGGGATAGGACGTATTCAAACGCGGCAATGGCAGAGTGCTTCCCGCAGGAGATTTTTCCTTAATACGTCGAAACGATAAAAACTTAAATGCGAGGCAAAGAGCATGCGCCCGATAAGCAATATTATGCAGAGCCGGCGAATATCATTACAAAATAAAAATTACAAAACCGGTGCATAAAAATGCATACGCACCGCTAGCATAGCCCTAAAGCGCAGCTTGTGAAGGGCTAACCGATTTTTTATTATGAAATATGTTCGTCAAGGGCTTAATTGCGATATTTTTGTGGGTGTGCTTTGGTTTTCTTTATCTCACTGAAGCGTTATTTGTGATATCTTTTTCCCGCAAGTATAGTGAAGGCACGGTAAAGCGCTTCCATAAGTATCACTCGCATAAGCTGGTGTGGGAAGGTCATTTTGGAGACGGAAAGTCGCACGTCACAGCTTTTTTTGACCGCTTCCGCCAGACCGTGTGACGAGCCTATGATGAGCGTGATTTTTCCGTTTCGGTCGACCATATCGCCGATAAGCCTTGCAAAGGTAGGGGAATCGTATTCCTTACCCTCGACGCAAAGAGCGACCTTAAAGGAACCCTTCGGAACGGCGGAAAGTATTTTTTCTCCCTCCGTTTCCAGCGCGCGGCGGATTTCCGTGCAGTCGTCCTCGTTCAGTATCCGCTCTTCCTTTATATTTATCTCGTCGACTCTTGCATATTGCGAGAGCCTTTTTTTATATTCTGCGGCGGCGTCCCTTAAATATTCTTCCTTAAGACTTCCGACGCTTATAATCGTAACTGTTGTCATAATTCCCTCTGAACGCAGATATTGTAAATAATAGTTGTCAAATTCTCACTTTTTTTCTTGAAAGCTTGGCTAACCCTTCTTTGAGTACTTCGATAAATCTGTCGATTTCAGCCTTAGTGTTTTTATATGAAAGGCTTATCCTCACGGACGAATCCGCCTCGTCCTCATTCCTACCGAATGCCAAAAGTGCAGACGAGACGTGAGCGGAATTTGACGAGCAGGCAGAGCCGGAGGATACGTATATACCGTAGGACGAAAGAAAATGAAGCATCGTCTCGCTCTTTATGTGCGGCAGAGTCAGGTTTATTATATGAGGCGCGTGCTTTGCGGGATTGGTAACGCTGATTTCTCTAAGCTCCGCGTCGCTCTCGATTTTTCCGATAAGATATTCTCGAAGCTCGGATAATTCGGCGTATCTTTCCCTTACCTTTGGCAAAGCCAGTCTTATCGCTTCTCCGAAGGCCGCTATCCCCGGTACGTTTTCGGTTCCGGAGCGAAGTCCGCCCTCCTGACCTCCGCCGAGCGTGAGCGGCACGATTCCGCGCGCTTTTATTATACCTTTATCTATAACCAATGCGCCTACGCCCTTAGGTCCCTCGATCTTATGTGAGGAAATCGTTATCATATCAGCACCGCAGCTTGACTTTGTAAACGGAATCTTCATATAGCTTTGCGTGGCGTCGACGTGAAGGACCGCGTTCGGAGATTTTATCTTCATCAGCTTTGATACCGCAAGCGTATCGTACAGTGCACCCGTCTCGTTGTTTACCATCATCATGGTGACTAAAATTACGTCCGGCGTCATCTCTTTCTCAAGCGCCTCGGTATCGATTACGCCGCCCCTCGTCGGAACGTATACGACCTTGAATCCGAGCTCCGTGAGCAACTCAAGCGGCGCACCTACCGATGCGTGCTCACCCATAGTCGTTAAAATTTTTCCGTTGTTACGATATCTTTCCTTTGACAGCGCGCGCCCGATAATGGCAAGATTGTTTGCCTCGCTTCCCGATGCGGTAAATACTACCGTGTCGCTACCCGCTCCGAGCGACGTACGGACGGCGTCTCTTGCCGTGTTTATTTCCTTTTCTGCCAAAAAACCGAGTCCGTGCAGCGAGGACGGGTTGCCGTATATCCTTCGCGATACGTCGACGTATTTTTCAAGTGCGGCATCGGAAATTTTGGTAGTTGCGCTGTTGTCAAAGTAAATTTCTTTTTCCATTGTCCATTTCCTTTTATTTATAAATCCTGTTATTTTTTATCTAAAATGTTAATAATTGTTGTCAAATTCGGCGTTTTACAAGCTGTTTTGCGTTTATATATAATTACGAACCGATGAATTTATCTTTGTCAAAAATCTTTTTTAACGGCTGCGATGCGGCTTGCCGCGTGATATTTTCGCCGCCGATAATCGGTTAAGATCGGCTTCTCGCTAAAATCTCCCCCAGTATTTTCCCGAATTTTTCTCCGCGCTCCTCAAAGCTTGAAAATTGATCGTAGCTTGCTGCCGCAGGGGAGAGCAGAACCGTATCGTTGCGCCTTGCAATTCCGACCGCAAATCCTACCGCTGCTTCAAGCGTTGTAAAGTAAGATTTGGGAATATCGTGCGGAAGCTCCTCTCCTATTTTTTCTCCGTCCTTTCCGAAAAGAACGGCGTGTACCACCTTACCGTTCATTGCTTTTCGAAGTGGCTCGGAGTCAAGTCCCTTATCAAGTCCTCCGAGAAGCATAATGATCGGAGCGTTCAGCGAGGACAGCGTGTTCGCACTTCTCGTCGGAGAGGTATCTATAGACGAATCGATAAATCTGACGCCTCCGATCTCGCAGACGGTCTCGCACCTGTGCTTAATTCCGCGGAATCCGCGTAGCACCTCAACCGCCGTGCTATCCTCAACGAGCTGTGCCGTCAGTGCCAAAGCGCAGAGCATAGACCGTATATTGTATTCCTCACGGCGTAAAAGCTCCGAGACGGCAATCAAAGGTTCGCCGTTTTTGCATAAATATTCATTTTCCACTGAATAATAGTATTTCGCCTCGTACGCCGCCGCCATATCCCGATAGGCGTATTTCGTTGACGTAAGTGCAAACGGTATATCCGAACTGTTATTCTTGCGAATATCGGAAAGCAGCGAAACCGCGTCGGTCGAATCAAGAGATATCACTTTTTCTCGTGCCCCGTGCAGACCGCGCATTTTTGCGCTCTTATATTGCCCGTAGCCTCCGTGCCACGAGATATGGTCGGGTGAGAGCGAGGTCAAAACGGCGCGTGCGGATCTCGGCGTACAATATTCCAGCATAAAGCTTGAGGCCTCAATAACGAAATGATCCGCGGAAGTGTCAAGCTCCGGAGTCGCCGCGCGTCCGATGTTGCCTATGGCAACCGTTCTTTTCCCACTATGACGCAGTATGTCGCAGGCAAGAGTCGCGGTAGTAGTTTTTCCGTCGGTTCCGGTGACCAAAAGAAGCGGTGCGGTGTTATGTTTTAAGAAAAATTCCGTGTCCGACGTAAATGTGACGCCTCGTCCCAAGGCACGCAAAAGCTCGCGCCTTTCTCGATTTACGGACGGCGAGAAAAATATAACGTCCTCGCGAATGCTCTCGCACGAACGCTCTCCCTCAAATATATCTTTAATATTCAATCCCTCGGGGATGATCCTGCGTTCGATATGCCCGTCGGAGCGTAAGACGATCTCGGTCTCACTTCCCGAAAGCTCACGGAGCAGGGCAAGATTCGTTTTACCGATCCCGAAGAAGCCGATCCTTTTATTTTTCGCAAACCTCAGTAATTCGCCGCTCATAAATTCTCCTTATAATTATAAAATAAAAATCAAGTTCAGTCAAGTACCAATAAAATAAAATGCGGTATCGGAGGCAAAAAATACCATATAGCCGAAAAAAAGACGTTATAATTCAATAAACTATTGACAAAAATTCAAACTTATGTCAAAATAAAGTAAAAAAGTGAAAAGGAGTGTATGTTATACATACGACAGTCGGTATGGAATTTTTAATGGACGTACTTCGCGCGATAGCGGAGATACGAAACCCCGTATTTGATTTTATTTTTTCGATAATTACCAGAATGGGTGAGGAAATATTCTTCTTGGCATTCGCTATAATATTCTTCTGGTGCGTTGATAAGAGGCAGGGCTACTTCGTTATGATGACCGGGCTTTTCGGAACGGTTCTTAATCAGGCGGCAAAGCTTATTTTCCGTATTCCGCGCCCTTGGGTGTACGATCCGAACTTCGAGGTCGTCGGAAACGCAAAGGAAGCCGCTACGGGCTATTCCTTCCCCTCGGGACATACGCAGAACATTGCCGGAACGCTCGGCTCGGTTGCCGCATCGAGGCCGAATAAAAAGAAAACGGCAGTATGCACGGTGATAATTCTCTTGGTTGCCTTTTCCCGTATGTATCTCGGCGTGCACACGTTGCTTGACGTCGGTGTATCTCTTATATTCGCCCTTCTTCTCGTTCTTCTTATGCGTCCCGTTTTCGCAGACGACGAGAGCTTTGATAAATATATGCCTTGGGTAGTTGCAACGGGCGTCGTCATTTCGGCGGCACTTCTTATCTTCGTTTTGGCTATCTCGGGTGATGAAACGCTCGACTCCTATAATTACGAGAGCGGATTGAAAAATGCCTGCACTCTCCTCGGATGCACCGTCGGACTTGTTCCCGCGTACGTCATAGATAAGAAATATACGAAATTCGATACTAAAGCACCGTGGTATGCACAGCTGATAAAGATCGCAGTGGGCCTTGGCGCAGTAGTTGCCATAAAGGCAGGGTTATCAAGTCCCCTTACGGCTCTCTTCGGCGGAAATGCGTACGTTGCAAGAAGTGTAAGATACTTCCTTATAGTAATATTCGCAGGTGTCCTCTGGCCGATGACGTTTAAGTATTTTGCGAAAATGAAGGTTGAAAAGCTTGACGCCTTCGGAGAGCGCGTTCGCGATCTGTTCGGGAAAAAGAAAGCCTGATCGCCGAAAAGATACGGCTCTTTCAAAACCGCAAAAATAAAAACGAAATATAAAAGAAATATAAAAAGATAGCATACGATCGCAAAAAACGACTATATGCTATCTTTAGTTTACATTTTCGGCGTTTTATTTAAAAAACGCCATTTTTCTTTCGTTATCTGATTTTATTTTTTGCTAAGCATTTGTGTATTTTCAGCTTGCATAGAATCGGTTTTTTTTGCGAGAAATAAATTAAGGCTTTTACTTGATGTAAACTCTCTTCATTCTCATTGCGATCCTCGGGCGGTCGCCTGCGCCTACGGGAACCGAAGCTATCTCGTCAACCGTCTCCATACCGGAAATTACACGCCCGAAAGCCGCATACTGACCGTCAAGATGAGGCGCGTCCTCGTGCATAATAAAGAACTGTGACGATGCGGAATTGGGATCGTAAGCCCTTGCCATAGATATGACGCCCCTCTTGTGCTTTATCGGATTGTCGTATCCGTTGGCTCTGAATTCGCCGACGATTTTTTCCTTGGCACCGCCCATTCCGTTGCCCTGCGGATCTCCGCCCTGAATCATAAATCCCTTGATAACTCTGTGAAAAATGAGTCCGTCGTAGAAGCCGTCGTTAACCAGCTTTTCAAAGTTCTTTACAGTTTTGGGAGCCGCATCGGGATAGAGCTCAAGCTCGATTTTTCCGCCGTTTTCCATTTCGATAACTACCATTTCTGATACCTGCCTTTTCATTTTTTTCGTTTTTATTTATTATTGTTAGTTTCCTTTTCGTTATGCAACCGTATTGCCTCCGTTTTCACGTTCCTATCTCAAAGACACCTTACGGCGAGGTGCGGAGCGCGATTTTTAAAGCACCCTACAGATAGCTCGGCGTTCCTTATAATTATACTGCCCGTCCACGGTAATATTGCCGTGTAAAAATCATATCAATATATTAGCCGCCAAGGTAAAGCGCGACGTCGGATCCGATCTTCTCACGTATAAAAATCGAATTTATTACTTATAATAACGTAGTGTAATATAAACGGCGGGGAAGAGTATGAGTAGAGAAAAAATCAAAGACGCGGTTCTTGTGCTGGCACTGATAATTTTGATCTTATTTACGGCGGATATCTTTTTTAATTACGTCCTCGGCTTGATACTGCCGTTTGTTATTTCGTACGTAGCGGTATATTTTTCGGATCGAACGGCAAGGAGACTTGAGACGCGAGGGCTGAAATTCCGCCGTCTGTCTCGCCTCGTCATCGCACTGTTAACGCTCGCGGCAATCTGCGTCGGCTCGGTTTTCTTAATCCGTCAGATATGTATTCTGGCTTTCGGTGTCATCGGCGGACTTTTGGAGGGTGATAATCTTTCCGTTCTTCTGCAAAGGGCTACGGTACCGATAAAAGCTTCGCTCGGCGGTATGCTTCCCGATAAGCTGTCTGACGTCCTGATCGACGCTTTGCGTGCTTTTTTGTCAAGTATAGTTAGCAAAGTCGGGGCTTTCGTTACCGATATTGCCGCTACACTTCCGAAGTTTTTATTAGGATTTGTGATAACGGTGATTTCGATAATATATCTTTCGCTTGACTTTGAGAGGATACATCGGAGCGTCGGCAAGATGCTTTCGCCTAAAATGAGAAGCACGGCTGTTTTTATACGCAAAAGGTTTTTGGACGTCGGCATCAGGTACGTAAGATCATATGCGCTTATTATGGGTGTGACGTTTTGTACGGTACTGACGGGCTTCTTGATACTTTCGATAAAGAATGCGGTAACGCTCGCACTGCTGATAGCGGTTCTTGATCTTTTACCTGTGATAGGCGTCGGCACGGTCATCGTTCCTTGGGGAATATATTCTCTTATAAGCGGTGATATATTTCGTGGAGTCGGTCTTTTGATACTGTTTTTGATAAACGAGATAATACGCCAATATTCCGAGCCGAAAATAGTCGGAAAAAATCTGGATATGCATCCGATGCTCACCCTTGCGCTTATTTACTGCTCGGTCACGCTTTTTGGAACTCGCGGCGTTCTTTTAGTGCCGATACTTGCTGTCGTTATAAACGTTGCGGCAGAGCGCATTAAGCAGAGAAATACGGAAGACGACGGGGATAGATCCGCCCCCGCTTCGTAATATAAGGTCATTTCAAGCGTAACGAAATTCGCATTCTATATTTCCACGCATCCGCCGAGGTCTGTCAGGCGCTCCTCCGAAAGAGAGACGCATTTTTTTCCTCGTGTCTCGATAAATTCCCGTATAGCCTCGGAGTCGGGATGACTGTCTAAATTTCCGAAGAAAAATACCGTATCACCGACTACCGCAGATGCGCCGCCGATGAATCCGTATTCATACGGTAAAAGCTCAATATATCCTTCCGAAATGAGAAGAGCATCTATTCCGCACCGTAAAAGTGCCTTATAAAGTCCTCGGTCTGCCGTTATCGCACTGCTGCCGTCGGGACTCAAAATTGCACAATTAGGATAACCTTGGTTTACATTTACGACATGTAATCCGTATTTTTCGGCAATACATAAAACACTGCTTGATATATTTTTCGTATTTGCAAACAGAAAATTGCCGATTACCTTAGCGTTTAAAACGGCATCGGCGGGATATCCTTTTCCGAAGCGCTCGTCGCAAAAGCTGAGGCTCAGACCGTGAGATAGCACTCGTACGTCGGAAAAAACTGATACAGCGCATTCGGCGTATTCACAGCAGGTTAGAAGATCCGATGAGTGCTTGAAGATAAGCGTGTCCGGATGAGAGGAGATTGCACTCGGCAAATCGGGTGATGGCGGAAGGCGAAGCAGGTATATTCCGTGCTTTTGGAACGTTCTCTCCATTGCCGCACTTATTCTGTTATCTACGAGAATCCATTTCATAAAATACCTCCGAAATTCGATATGATCCTCTGCCGAAGTTCATTTGACGTATATTCACCCTGCGGCAGATCCTATCGGTATATTCAGGCGTCTGGCATTAATATATTTCGACAAAAAACCACTCCGATATAAGACTCTGATATAAGAAAGTAATGAAACTAAAATGATTCGGTTTCCCCCTTAATATTAAAAGTGACGGTTGTCTCTGATTTTTTATCGGTATTTTTTACATTTTCTTTCGATATAATGTATTACTTCATCTGTTACTTTAATATAAACAGCTAAAAGCTCGTGATTTTTTAACTTTGCAAACGTACTGCCATTTAACGATATTATTTCGCCTTCGTTATAAATATCGCCAAATGCTAAAATAGATTTTTCGGTATCATAATAGCATTTTCTTTCAAAAGGAGTATAACGTTCACCGGATCCTTGTAATAAAAAATCACTTTTATAAATCAAATCATACTGTTTACAAGTATCCATTAAAAATTCCAGCTCTATTTTTTTAAATGACAAAGCATCTAAAAGACAACAAACTGATAAACATTTACAACTACCTTTATCTATACCTATTGAAATATGATAGCCATTTCCTAACAACAACTCATAATCCCCAATATTATATGGAGCAAACAGCGTTGAATCTTTATTTAATTTATATTCTAAAGCTTTTATTACTTCATCGCATGAATTTTGATAAAATTTACCACTCATATTATTCTCCTGAAATCCTTGATTAAAATGCCAAA
This sequence comes from uncultured Ruminococcus sp., assembly GCA_964644445.1. Lineage (GTDB taxonomy): Bacteria > Bacillota > Clostridia > Oscillospirales > CAG-272 > UBA1740. The sequence continues at coordinate 29,221 of CAZXVF010000008.1, read as the reverse complement.
TTAATATTCTTATGAGTTTTTAACTCCGTCAAATAAACTTTTTTGCCAACTACAGTAGTTAAAAGTTTTGGATGTATAAGCTAAGAAATATAATCTTTTAGCAATTCAAAGTCCGCTTTACGTATATGTTCCCATCCCCAAGAAGAATGTTCTTTTAAAACAATAACTTCATTTTTATCGTTTAATCTTAAATCATATCCATCATATAATGAATATTTACCAACGTATTCAATCAACGGAGAAGTAAAATACAAATAATTAATATATATTCCTTTTGAACAATCAATATTTGTCCTTGTAATTATAATGTTATCGTAAATCTTTATATTATTGAAAGAGTGTAGCAAAATAGAATCAGTTTTTTTGAAAATTTTAGATATATTAGCATCACACCAACCTACTATTATTGGTTTTTTGTAATATAATTCCTTTATATTAATCAATCTTTCTTCATAAAATAATGCAATCAAAATTTCTTTTTTGCTAAAATTTTCTTCTAAAACAACTCCTATTATATATTTGTTATTAAATTCACTATAAATGCAATTTCCCTTTTTAAAGTCTAATTTGCAGTGTTTAATTTTTCTTACTTTATGATTTTCTTCTTCAATTTCAGCGAAAAATTTTAGCAATATTTTCTTTCTTTTATTTATAAAAATTTCATCAGCACCTAATTCTTTTAAAGAATTTAAATCTTCAATTATTATTTTATCAATTAATTCTTTTGGCAAATGTAATGTGCCAATATAATCATACCAAACAGAAATCAATGCTAAAACAAAATTTGACTTTAGATATAAATCGTTTTCATACTTTTTAATGTGACGCTTCGAAAAGTCGGCTAATTGTTCAGAAATTTCTTTGTTATCTACTAATAAACTGATTATCATCTTATACATCGAATCAAATTCATCATTTCTGATTATTAATTCACTATTATCTTTCATAATACTCCTCCTATTACGATACTAGTATAAACAAATACATATATTTATCTGCTTCTTCTACTATTTCTTTCCCGTCCCTGCAATACCTTTTGCATAATAAAAAAACTCTGTCCGTCCGACAGAGTTTTTTGGAACCTTATGCGCGCTCGATCTTTCCGGAACGAAGGCAACGGGAGCAAACCGAAACAGTAGTATTGCTACCGTTAACAACCGCTTTAACCTTGCGGATGTTGGGCTTCCAGGTTCTGTTTGTCTTACGGTTAGAGTGAGACACGTTGTGTCCGAAAGTAACGCCCTTACCGCAAATGCTACACTTAGCCATTTTTGTACCTCCCAAAATTCCATACCAAAAGTATGTATCTTTATATGTTTTTTTGTTACAAACAAATCAGCAAGTGCTATTATATCATAACAAAAGTAAAAATGCAAGAGTTTTTTGAAAAAAATCAGAAAAAAACCGAAAAAATAAATCCGACTTGATTTCTATCACCGCAAAAAAACATATTTTATCCGACGAAGAAGAGCATAAATTTCGTATTGGCAGAGAAAAAAGCAAAAAAATACCGCACCGCAGCCCTTTACGGCAAGCTTTGTATATTCGACATCAGCATCGCGAGTCCGCCGATGACAACTATTTGCCTTCCGTTTTTTCTTCGGCTTGCAAACGCAAAATGGCAAAAGTTAATTCAAAAATATAAAAAAATGCAAAATAAAGTTTACTTTTTTACATAAAAACGAACAGGATCCGCAGGAACTGAAAGCGGATGATCATTAATCTCGTTTGGAGAACGCAGTATGTCTGAGAGAAAAAGATTTTTTGCGGACGGTGCCATGCTGACCGTCGTAGCACTCGCAATGAGAAGTGCTTCAATGCTGTTTTCGTCGTTTATATCAAAATCGGTGGGGAGTGAGGGAGTAGGTCTCTTCACCGTAATTATGACCGTATATTCCTTGGCTCTCACCCTTGCCACGTCGGGTATCAGTCTGACGGTCACGCGTCTCGTAGCCGCCGCACGTGAGGGGGAGAAGAGAAGTATCCTGCGCGGAGCGGTCGCATATTCTTTGATTTTCGGAGCTTGCGGCGCCGTTCTTCTTTTTACCCTTTCCGATACCGTATCCGTTCACATTCTTTCCGAGCCGCGTGCCGCCTTACCTCTGCGCCTGCTTTCCTTTTCTTTGATATTCGTCTCGCTCGGGGCAGTCTTTAACGGATATTTCGTCGGCGTAAAGCGCGTAAAATTCAATGCCGTCGCGCAGATTTTCGGGCAGTGCGTAAAAATTCTTGCTTGTATTCTTCTCGTTTCCGCCTTTGGCGGAGGTGACGTTTACCGTTGCGTGGTATCGCTCGCACTAGGAATAACCGCAACCGAGATCGCCTCCTTCGTCCTGATCTTCGTTCTCTACGTCGTCGATTCGAAAAAAATTCCGCTTGGAGAAAAGGGAAGTAGTAAAACCCCGCCTGCCCTTCGCAAGGTATCTGAAACGGCACTGCCGCTAGCGTTTTCACAGTATTTTCGCTCGGTTCTGCTCACCGCGGAGCACGTACTGATACCTCGATGCCTTATGTACCGTGGAGACAGCAATTCACAAGCCCTTTCAAGCTACGGTACTCTGCACGGAATGGCACTCCCTGCGGTACTGTTCCCGATGTCTCCGCTTTCCTCGTATTCCGGATTGCTCGTTCCTGAATTTGCAGAGGACGAATCCAGAGGAAATAATGAAAGAATGTCAAAAATAACCTCGGAGGCTCTGAGCGTCACGCTGTCTTACGGCATCTGTGCCGCCGTCTTTATGCTCTCGTTTTCGCAGGAGATAGGATACACCCTTTACGGCACCTTCGAATCCGGCTACTACGTAAGATTTCTTGCCCCCGTCATACCGATAATGTACCTCGATCACGTTACCGATCAGATACTTAAGGGCATCGGCGAGCAGGTCTACTCGATGTGGGTAAATATCGCCGACTCCTGCCTCTCGCTGCTGCTCGTCTGCCTCCTTATTCCGAAAATGGGTATTTCGGGTTACGCGATCATAATAATTTTGATGGAGGGCTTTAATTTTTCCTTCTCGATAATCCGCTTGGTAAAGCGCGTTAAGGTAAAGCTCCCGTTTGTGCGCGCGGTCGTTATACCGATGGTCGAGGCGTCGGCGGCGTGCCTTCTTTCCGACCTGCTTTTTCGATTCGGCGGTGCGGCAACGAAGCCTGTGTGGTTGCTCCTTAAAATCATATTCGGGATTTCCGTTTTAGTCTTTTTAGACAATTTTATCAAAACCCTTTTGTGCAACCCTCACAAAAAGAAAAAAATGACAAAAAAATAATAATTTATTTTAAACAAAAAAACATCAAAAAAACAAAGAAAAAAGCATTATCTATCAAAATAATGAAGGAAAAGCAATCAAAAATGATGTAAAATTTAAATGAATATTAATGCAATTTTTAACGAAAAAAACTTAAAAAAACGGATACAAAAAGTGAAAGAAATAACGTTTAAGCAGTATAAAGCGATAGATATTTCTTTGCTGACCGTCCTGCTTTTCATCTTTGAAGCGTTGGCTACGTATGCAAGCACGCACTGGTTTTCTCTTCAGGCTCTTGCCCTGTCGGTGACGCCGCTTATGCTATCGCTGATAATGATTCGCTGGGGCTGGCCCGCCGTAATATCTGCCGTGGCAGCAGGCGTTGCCTATTGTGTTGCCGGCGGAGGCACTGCCACGCAGTACGTGATCTATTGCGTCGGAAACGCCTTTGCACTCCTCTCGCTCCTCGTGATAAAAGCCTTCGGCAAGGACGAGATAAGAAAAAACAAATTTAAGCTGACGGTCTACACGGTTTCTACCTATTTATTTATATGCATCGGCAGATGGCTCGTGTCGCTTGCCTTTGAGCCGACGATCAAAACTCTCCTCGTCTTTATCACCACCGATATAATATCTCTGGTAATCGCTCTTGTCGGCGTTTTCGCACTCAGAAATAACGACGGAATGCTCGAGGACCAGAAAACCTATCTTTTGAGGCTTGACCGTGAGCGCAAGGAAGAGCAGAATGCGCAAATGAATCTCGCACCGTACTTATCCGATTACGACGAGGACGATGATTTCGACGACGGATATATAGACGGTGAGGAAAACGACGGATTTTATGAAGACGGCACGGACAGCAGGGAATACGCTCCCGAGCTTGACTGCGGCACAGGTTATGACGAAACTACAGATCCGGACGGGGAAGAGTCTGAACCCCGTGACGGACAAAACGAGAAAAACATTTAGCGGAGGACAAGATATGAAAAGATTAGCTACCGATTATTTAGTATATGACGAAGCTACGGAAATCTATAGTGAGGATCCGGAGCAGGCAGTGCGCGACGACGTGGAAAAGCACTACTGGCTCAACGTCGGAAGAACCATTTTAAAGGATTGGCGTCTTTATCTGATGCTTGTTCCCATGCTTTTGGTATTCCTTTTCTGGAGATACTTCCCGATGTACGAGCTCCTCGGATGCTTTAAGATCAATGATGCAAACAAGGACGTCGCAGATCAGTTCTATGCGGGCTTCTCGTACTTTAAGGAGCTTTTCTCCGGAACTACAATGATATCTCGTGACTTCTGGAGAGCCTTCAGAAACACCTTCCTTCTCTCCTTCTACGGATTGCTCTTCGGCTTCCCGACACCGATTATTATAGCCCTCTTCTTTAACGAGATCCGCTCCAACGTGGCGAGAAGTATATATCAGGTGCTGACCTATCTTCCTAAGTTTATGTCTACCGTCGTTATGACGACTCTTGTAACGATGCTCGTTCGTCAGTCCTCGAGCATAGCGGGAATAGAAATGGGCGTTATCTCTCAGTTGCTTTGGAAGCTCGGACTTATCACCGAGGAGGTCGGAAACGCCGGACTTCTTAACAATGCGGATTACTTCCGCGCGATCTATCAGATAAGCGGTATTTGGGAAACCGCCGGATACGACTCCATAGTATTCTTCGCCGCAATAATCGCCATCTCGCCCACGAGCTACGAGGCGGCACAGATCGACGGAGCGGGAAAAATGGCGCAGATGAGATACGTCGTCCTCCCCTCGATACTTTCAACCATAGTCATTATGCTTATCACCCGTATCGGCTCGCTTCTTAACGTCGGATACGAGAAGGTAATGCTTCTTTATAACAACAATACGTACGTCACAGCCGATGTCGTATCCACGCTCGCACAGCGTTATGGTATTCAAGACGGTAGAACGGGTATTGCCTCCGCGGCGGAAATGCTCAACAACGTCGTCGGAATGCTACTCGTTATAGGTGCTAACACCATCGCCCGCAAGGCGTCCGACGTATCACTTTATTAATCAAAGGAGGAGATATCAGTATGAAAAGAAAGCTTGAAGTATCCGAGCTCATATTCAAGGTCATAAGCTACCTGTTCCTTACGGTATTTGCGATCTGCTGCCTCTATCCCTTCCTTTACGCTGTATCCTCTGCGATAAGCGGCAGAGAAGCGGTGGAGTACGGTCAGATCATCCTCTTCCCGAAGGATATTCAGTTCGAGGCGTTCGCATCTATGTTTAACAACAATATGTTCTGGAACGCATATACGAACACACTTTTCCTCACCTTCTACGGAACCCTCTGGTCAATGGGCGTTGCCATTCTCGGTGCATACGCGCTCTCTAAGAAGAGACTCCTCTTCCGTAAGACCTTTAACTTCTTCCTCGTATTCACAATGTGGTTCTCAGCAGGTCTCGTACCTCAGTACATAAACTACCTTAACACGAAGGACGTCTTTAACTCTATCGGAATTACGGATGATAAATGGCTCGTAGTTATCGCAATGGGTATGGCGGCAATGAACGTTATTCTCCTTCGTAACGCCTTTGAGGGGGTTCCCTCCGAGATCGAGGAGGCAGCAATAGTCGACGGTGCTACAGAAATGCAGGTTCTCTCCAAAGTATATATCCCGATGAGCAAGTCCACTATTGCGACCGTCGCGCTCTTCTTCGGTATTTCCCGCTGGAACGGTTACTTCTGGGCGCGCCAGATGATCTCAAACTCTAACGAGCATCCTCTTCAGGTATTTATCCGTCTGAAGCTCGAGGAATTTCAGGATCCCGAACAGATGGCGGGCTGGAATGAAAATTATGCCTCCGACTCCGTGATATATTCTCTCGTAGTCTGCTCCATAATTCCGATTCTCGTTATCTATCCCTTCATTCAGAAGTATTTTGCCAAGGGCGTCAATATGGGCGGCGTAAAGGAGTAATCTCCTCGGAAACAACGGCATATTTCTGAAAAATATACAAAAATCGTACTAAAACCCGATTATTTTCACGTCGAGATGTCCTCGGTATTAAATGGAACTTACTTACCTAAGGATATCGGATACGTGGTGATAATAAATTAATTAATTTTATAGGAGGAACTTTTAATGAAAAAGTTCAGATTTCTCGCGCTGTTTCTTGCGCTGGTTATGATGCTTTCTTGCCTCACGTCGTGCTTCCTCTTCCCCGAAGTTCCGGATGACGATGATGATGACACCGGCAAGACGTTCGATCACAACTATGAAAACGCGCTTCTCCCTTATGCAGAGGGAACGACTCTCCGCATGGCTTGCGGCTATAACAACGCAAAGACAGGTATGCGCTTTGACGCAGAAACTGCAGGCGAAGGTATTACTCTTGCAGACGGCAAGACCTATCAGGCAGGCGACTTCAAGCCCACTTGGGTAGAGGTTCAGAACATCCTTGGTATTGAAATTGCTGATAACTATCAGGGTAACTCCGCTACAAACGAGTATAAGTATTGGGAGCAGAAGCTCACTGATGTTGACGTTCTTTCCGGTACCGCTACACAGCTTTCCGAGGCAGGCGTTGCAGGTAAGATGGTCAACCTTGCAAACTATCTCGATCAGATGCCTAACTTCAAGGCTTACCTTGAGGCTAACCCCATCGTTCGTCTCTCCATCACCGGTGACACCGATACAGGCGCTATCTACTTCTCGCCTTACTTCGACGGTGTTAACGATATCGAACGTATGCCCCTTATGAGAACCGACTGGGTTGAAAAGCTCCTTAACGGCGAAGGTAAATTCACTGCTACAGCCTCCGGCAATCTCTCCGCAGCTGTATACGAGCCTTATATGCCTACTACCGGCACTGTTACGGTTGACGTTGTAAAAGCTGATGGTACCGACACTGAAAAACTTACAAAGAACTATGATGCAGCAGGCAATATCGTTGCTAAAATGAATGCAGAACTTGCTAAAGGAACTGTTACAGGTGTTGATGCCGTTAATATGCTTCGTGATTACATCGATAAGGCGTATAATGGTTACTACGGCACAAACAGAGCCGACCTCTTCATCGGTCAGAACGCAGCATGGGATGCAGACGAGCTCGTTGCTCTCCTTCGTTGCGTAGTTGCTAACGCTAAAACTCTTAACGGTACTGATACCGTTGCAGGTCTCTTCTCCAGAGAGGATAATAACAACCAGAGACAGGTTGATATGTTCAGATTCGCAGGCACACTCTTCGGCGTTCGCGGACTTGAGTCCAGAATGGATTGCCTCTACGTAGGTGCAGACGGTAAGCTTCACGACGCACGTCAGGAAAAAGCTACCTATGACGCTCTTGCAAGAATGAACGCAATGGCTGAAGAAGGTCTTATCTCTTCCTCATTCATCAATGGTGAGAAGAACGATACAAAGACTATGCTTACAAATGACGCCGGCTTCATGCACTACGACTATAACCAGACTCAGACCATTTACAACGGTGACTCTAAGGTTCTCAGCGAAGGCGAGAAGTACATGGCAGTTATGGTTCCCGTTGCTCGTTGGTATGACGGAACCGATGCAAACGGCGTATACATGAGATTTACAGAGTCTTGGAGATCCGTTAAGACGGACGGTTGGGGCATCTCTCTTGCAGGTATCAACGGTAATACAGATAAGCTCAATGCAGCTCTCTCTATCATCGACTTCGCATACTCCGAGTACGGTCAGGTTCTTATGTCCTACGGTCCCGACGCCTTCATCAAGACGAACGAGGACGGCTCATACGTAACCTTCGATTTCAACGGCGAGGAATGGCCCGTTATCGCAGATGCAACGTACGCAGAGCTTTGGGAAAAGGCTTCCGGTAACTACACGAACTACGCTCGTATGTATCTCGGCTCCACACTTTCATTCCTTAAGAGCCAGTCCTTCGAGTATCAGTGCACGCACGCGGTAGGTAGAGAAGGCGCAGGCAAGATCTCCACGGCTATAGCTCTCGGTACTATCAAGCATCCCGAGCTTACTCTTGCAGAGAATCCTTGGTACACCTCCGTTCCTACGACTCTTCCGACCACTGATGCGGAAAATCAAATGATTAAAGGTTATACTCAACTTACAGATTACTTCGCAACCTCTAAGAACAAGGTTAACGTATTCGTAGATATCATCAGATACGGCTACGGTGCAGATAAGGGCTGCGTTGGCGGTACAACTCCTACTCGCGATACGATCGTTAATACGGTTAAGACAGATTGGAACGGTAACTCTTACCTTATCATTAAGCAGGGCGCATACGATAAACTCGTTGATTACTACGAGAGCCTTAGCAAATAATCAAAGCTTCAAAAGCTTTACAATTTAAGTAAAATCTTCACGCAAGCGACGACTTGCAAAAAAGGAAGAGCCGCTAAGTCGGCTCTTCCGAAAAATATTAAACTCTGTTGCCGAGTTCGGGGCAACGAAAAAACTTGCTTTTGCAAGAAACGGAGATAACTATGTATAAAAATCAAATGCTTCTCCAGCGTGTGGCGTGCTTCCTTATGATAATCGCAACCGCGCTAGTATTCTTATATTCTCTCGGCATGGTCACCGACCTTTACGATAATAATTTTAATTACTATGCCGAAAACCTTAAAAACAAAACTCCCGGAACCGACGAATATATAAAGGCAATCGAAAAGGTCAAGGTATCCGGATCGGAAATATTCTACGACATTCAGGATTTCAACAGACAGCTTACCATCGTAGGCCTCGTTATGATCATCCTTGCGGTCGCTCTTCTCGTTTTGCAAAATCATACGAGGAGAAAATATTACTTAGTAAATTACGTGGCTGTTGGTGTAAACGTTGCGGCTAGCATAGGCGTTACTGCTTGGGCGCTTCCCAATATCACTAAATATAAAGAGCAATTCTTAAAGGTCGATTTTGACAAGCTCGCCGAGATGGCAGAGATGTATTCGCATGAGTGGACGGACTCTACCTTCTGGTTTGATATAGCGTATCTCGTTTTCGGTATCGCTATACTTGCGGCTCTGTTCCTTGCTTTCGTTACCGTATATAAGGTTATCGTTATGAAGGCAGAGAAGGGTGCGCTTGCCGCTTCGAAAAGAAAAATGAATAAGGGGGCATAAACGATGCGTGACGAAAAGACTATAAAAAAAGACAGATTGCGTTATACAAAAAATTCGCTTTCCTCCACCCTTGCGATCCTCGCAATAGTTTGTGACGCTCTTTACTTCATCTCTATTTACTCATCGGATGTCAATCAGTATTACTATAATTACTCGATAGGTCTTTCCGTCGTGTATAATCTTCTTTTCCTTCTGTTTGCATTCCTTTGCTCCGAGGGCGTTAAGAATTACAGCTATACGTACTCTCTTGGTATTATCGCGCTCGGCGTTCTTCAAATACCCAGAATTTTCTATATTCCTATGAAGGCGCATTCCGCCATTGAGCTAGTCGGCGGTGTAGAGCAGCGCGTTATGAGTGACGGTCAGTTCACCTACGTAGTAATTCTTCTTGCACTTTCCTGTGCTGCGGCAGTTGCGTCCGGTGTCGTCGGAATTTATAAGACCGCCGTGCTCAGAGCGTATAATAAATCACTTGAGCAATAAAAGATAGTAAATTATTTCAGAAAGGATTTTTCTCGGTATGGCTTCCTTAAGTTTGAAAAATCTAAATAAAATATATGACAACAAGGTTCAGGCAGTCTATGACTTCAATCTTGACGTTAAGGACGGAGAATTGATAGTTTTGGTCGGACCTTCCGGCTGCGGTAAGTCCACTACGCTTCGTATGGTTGCGGGACTTGAGGACATCACCTCCGGTCAGCTTATAATCGACGGCAAGGACGTCACAAAAATGCCCGCTAAGGACAGAGATATAGCAATGGTGTTCCAGAACTATGCTCTTTACGGACATATGACCGTTTACGAGAATATGGCATTCTCCCTGACTCTGCGTCACGAGCATCCGAACGTAATTCACGAGAAGGTCCTCGCAGCCGCTGAGATCCTCGGACTCACCGACCAGCTCAATAAAAAGCCGAAGCAGCTTTCGGGCGGTCAGCGTCAGCGTGTTGCTATGGGACGTGCAATCGTAAGAACTCCCAAGGTATTCCTCTTTGACGAGCCTCTCTCAAACCTCGATGCCAAGCTTCGCGGAGCAACACGCCGTGAGATCCTTCTCTTACATAAGCGCCTCGGTGCGACTATGCTTTACGTAACGCACGACCAGACCGAAGCTCTTACTCTTGCAGACAGGATAGTTTGTATGTCGATGGGCTACGTCCAGCAGATCGGTACTCCGCTTGAACTTTACGATAATCCCGCTAACGTATTCGTCGCTTCGTTTATCGGACTTCCTCCTATGAACTTCTTTGATATGAAGGTTTCCGGCGGCAAGCTCGTCTCTCAGGATATGACCGTTGAGCTTACTCCCGAGGAGCAAAGAACTCTCCGCGACTATGAAGGAAAGGTTATTATTCTCGGTGTCAGACCGGAGAACGCACGTCAGGGCGGTAATATTCAGCTCAAGGTCACCGATAATGAGAACCTCGGTCATAACACCCTCGTTCACGGTCACGTAGGCAAGCACAGAATTACCTGTAAGTTCCGCGATTGGTGCGATTATAAGGAAGGCGACGTGGTAGACATTTCCTTTGGCAGAAAGCACTTCTTCGATAAGAAAACTACCAAAGCAATTACAAACGAAAAGTGATGAGGAAAACAAAAATGGCAAAAATACTTGAAAAAATTAAGCTCGGAGCAAAAGAAACTCTCCGTAAATTCTTGGTCTCGCTGAAGCGTAATCCTCAGTTTGTCCCACTCGCATCTCTCACCGTAGGATTTTTGGTATTTTCTCTTAATCTTACCGATATATCGAACACCACCGCGAAGATCAATCTTTCGAATATGGGACTTTGCGCCTTCGTATCTATGCTGTTTTCTATCCTGTCGTTCATCTGTATGCTTAACGCATTTCCGAAGCGTCAGAAGCCTAATCTGTTTATGATCATAGTGCTTTACGTTTTGCACGCAGGAATACTCTTCGCCGATTATACCTATCTTATGCGCATATTCGAAGCAATAACGAGAGATAAAGCCCCGATCAAGATAACGGAAGCTACGATGTATATAGTTAATACGGAATACATCCTTGTAGCACATATGGTTATATCCGTCATTACGATGATCTGCATAGCTCTCGAGCCTCTCTTTGCAAAGCTTCTCCGTAAGATCAACACCTCCGTTGAAGTTGAGGATAACGGTAAGATCGAAAATATCGAGCTCACCGACGAAGAATAATCAAATATTTTAGGGTAAGCTGCGGCTTCCGCGGTCTTACCCTTTTCAAAAAAACAGGAAAGAAAATGTCGAAAAAGAATAAAAACGAAATCAAAGAACAAAAACAGGAAAATTATTACGATCTAAAGACAGACGCCGTTGACCGCTTAGTAAATGCAGATTCATTGCCGAAGCCAAAGCTCACGACCGATCCCGCACGCGATTTTCGCTCAAAGGGCTTCCTCGATAAGATACCGTCGTGGGTGAAGGCACTCTTCATTAAATTCTGGTTTAACGGTGCCGTTTGCTTCTTTATATTCTGGGGACTCGGTATTTATATCACCGATAATCTCGATATGCTCGTTGTGTTTGGCATAGTTCTGGGCGTTGTAACCGACATTTTGGTAAACAATACTTTCCGTTTTCTGGAGCTTTACCCCGGTCAGAACTCAAAATGGATGATGTTCCCGAAGAAAAAGCTTTGGACGTTTTTCGCAAATATTCTCTATGCCTGCGTCATACTTTTCTGTGTCTTTATGATCTATAACGGTGTAAATATTATGATTCAGGACTTCACCGGAAACGAGGGTGAAATAACGATCGGCGTTGAGCCCATTGCATTCGGACTTCTGTATCTCATCGTGGATCTTTTCTTCATAAGCATAAAGAATATGCTTGTCAGCATCGTATCCGATGCCGTGGAAAAAAACAAAAAATAATTTTTACAAGATAGCAAACCCATTATGATTAGCAATATTTTTCTTAGCTCCACCTCCGCTGCATTTGAGTGGAACAACGATAGAGCATATTACAAGGGCAGTGAATATACGGCAAGAATAAACGGAGAAATAGCGTTTTCGGGCAATACGAATGTGTTTTCCGTCTTTGATCTTAAGCCGAACAGTGAATATACCTTGACGGTAGACGGAACGGACCTTGCCTTGAATTTCAGAACCGAAAACGAGACTGCGGCAATAAACGTGCGTGATTTCGGTGCGCTCGGAGATGGCGTGACCGACGATACCGTAGCCGTTCAAACGGCGATAAATTGCCTTCCACGCGGAGCAAGACTCTATTTTCCCGAGGGCAAGTACCTCGTATCTCCGTTAAATTTGAAAAGTCACGTAACTCTTGAGCTTTCCGAAAGCGCCGTTATCCTAGGCACGACGGACAGAAGCAAGTATCCCGTAATACCCCCTCTTGCTCTTGATATTGCGAGCGGCGAGGAGCATTATTTCGGAACGTGGGAGGGAAATGCCACCTCAATGCATCAGGCGCTTATTTTTGCCGAATATGCGGAGGATATTAAAATCGTAGGGCGCGGAATCATTGACGGAAACGCTCAGAATTCCACTTGGTGGATCGACGTAAAAAAGCAGCCTCACGGCAGACCGCGCGCCCTCTTCTTTAATAGGTGCGATAATATATCCGTCCATGGCGTTACTGTGCAGAACTCCGCCTCTTGGCAGATACACCCGTATTACTCAAAGCATCTTAATTTCATAGACCTCTCCGTTTATGCTCCGAAGGACAGTCCCAACACTGATGCACTTGATCCCGAGGCATGCGATAACGTAAACATAATCGGTTGTAAATTCAGTGTCGGTGACGATTGCATCGCTATAAAATCCGCCAAGATCGAGCTTGCGCGCAAGCTGAAAACTCCCGCCTCGCGTCATACCGTAAGAAACTGCCTTATGCAGAATGGACACGGTGCGATAACACTCGGCAGTGAAATGGCAGGCGGTGTCGTCGATCTTACCGTAAACAGATGCGTGTTCAAAAAAACCGATCGCGGATTGAGGATAAAAACCCGCCGCGGCAGAGGAAAATACGCAATTATTGACGGCGTGCTTTTCGAGAATATCAGAATGAGCGGTGTCCTCACCCCCATAGTAATTAATATGTGGTATAACTGCTGTGATCCCGACAGATATACGGAATACGTTTGGTCGCGAGAGCATCTTCCGGTCGACGACAGAACTCCGCATCTCGGCGCCTTTGTTTTCAAGGATATGATATGCGAGGACTGTGAGGTTGCCGCCTGCTATTGTGACGGACTTCCCGAAGCGCCTATCGACAGCATAACACTTGAAAATATCACGTTCACCTTCTCGGAGAATTCTAAGGCAGGTAAGCCCGCTATGCGTAACTTCGCAGAGGAATTTTGCAGGAGTGGAATGTATTTCGACAACGTAAAATCACTAACTCTGAAAAACGTTGATATCAGCGGACACATTGGTGACGCAGTAATAGCAAAAAACATCAAAAAGCTTTATAAATGACAACAATTATTTACATAACAGGCAAATAAAGCCTAAAATCCAAGGAGGAGAATTATATGTATTCTAAAATAAATGCGTACATAGAACGCCTGATCAACGATTCGGCGCCTGATGCTCCGATGTGGAATATAGAAAATATCAGAATGGGGAAAAAGCCTCATTGGAATTATATTGACGGTTGTATGCTCTCCGCATTTAACGAGATCGCGGAAATAACCGGAAATGAAAAGTATTCGGATTTCGTTCAGAGCTTCGTTGACTATTACGTTGCCGATGACGGAGGTATACTCGGATACGATAAGGAAAAATTTAATCTCGACGACGTCAACGAGGGGCGCGTGCTGTTTTCCCTCTACGAGAAAACCGGTAAGGAAAAGTACCGCCTCGCAATAGAACTACAAAATACTCAATTAAAAGAACAACCCAGAACCTGCACGGGCAACTTCTGGCACAAGCTTATCTATCCTGATCAGGTATGGCTTGACGGTCTGTATATGGCACAGGTGTTCGCCGCAATGTACGCAAAAAAATTCGGCGGAGGCGATTATTCCGATATCCTAATGCAGATAAAAAACGTCAGACGATATATGTTTGACGAGCAGGCAAAGCTTTTCTATCACGGCATGGATTGCTCCAAGCGCGCCTTCTGGGCAGACAAGGAAACGGGACTTTCCAAAAGCTTCTGGCTTCGTGCGATAGGCTGGTTCACCGTTGCAATGGTGGATATAATATCTATCGTCGACGACAAGAAAACCGCAAGTGAAATTACCGAGATCTTCCGACAGACCGTTGACGGTATTCTTCAGTATCGCGATCCCAAAACCTCTATGTACTATCAGGTCGTTAATATGGCTGGCAGAGAAGGAAATTATCTTGAGACCAGCGGCAGCTCAATGATCGCATACGCAATTATGAAGGGCGCAAGGATCGGTGCGTTGCCGGAAAGCTATTGGACTCTCGGTCGCGAGACCTTTGACGGTATAGTCAATAAATATCTCACCTGTGATTCCGACGGAAATCTTAATCTGGCAGGCATCTGTCTCGTGGCCGGACTCGGTCCTGAAAGCAATAAACGCCGCGACGGAAGCTTTGAGTACTATATCTCCGAGCCGGTGGTCGAGAACGATGCAAAGGGCGTTGCCCCCTTCGTTATGGCTTATACCGAAATTTTAAGAGGTGTGAAATGAAGCTGTACGTAAGGGCGCATGATTTGGGCGTTAAGGATATCGAACCTATATGCGAAAAGCTTTGCGAGTACGGTCTTGACGGCATACAGTTCGTCGGGTATAAGGCACTCTCGGACGTTAAGCAACAAGTCGGATCGTTCACTGCCGAGCATGCAGAAAAAGTCGCAAAATCACTTAAAAATGTAAACAAAACTATACCTCTGATAGGCGCATACTTTAATCCCGTTCATCCGAACGTCGAAAAAAGAAAAGCGGGAATCGCGCTTTTCGAGGAGTATATCAAATATTCCGCCGCCTTGGGCTCGGGCTTCGTCGGCTCCGAAACCGGCTCATGCCTCGGCGAGCCTTGGGCATATCACCCTGATAACAGAACCGAAAAATCCTACTCTACCGTAGTCGAAACATTCACAAATCTTGCCGACTTTGCAAAGCAATACGGTTGCTCCATAGCCGTTGAAGGTGCATTCGGGCACGTAGCCTACGACGTCGCAACGCTGGATATGATAGTCGGGCGCATCGGCAGAGATAACGTAAAGGTCATCTTCGATCTTTATAACTACCTTGCCCCCGAGAATTATACGCAAGCCTACGATATCTTGGATGAGGGGCTTTCCACCTTCGGCGATAAGATACTTCTTTTTCACGTTAAGGACTTTTGCGTGAGCGAGGAAGGCAAGCTTATACAAGTCCCCGTAGGGCAGGGAATACTTGATTTCGACAGAATATTGAAAATGATATATCGGCATAACGAGGATGCGCTGCTGGTGTTTGAGGGAACGGTCGGAGACGATCTTCCCGCTTCCGTAAGATTTATTAAGGAAAAGATTGCGGCTTTGTCTGACGTGAAACCGTAAGAGAAATTTACAGAATAAAAATAAAAGTTCAGATAATTTATAAGGAGAGGTGCGTATGGCATACTTATCACTCAGAGAAATCAATAAAATTTATCCTAACGGATTCCACGCCGTTCACGATTTTAATCTCGATATCGAGCGCGGAGAATTTATAGTTTTCGTAGGACCTTCGGGATGCGGAAAGTCGACGACGCTTCGTATGATAGCGGGACTTGAAAATATCAGTAAGGGTGATTTCCTTATAAACGGCGAACGCGCGAATGAAATCGGTCCCCGCGAGCGTGAGATAGCAATGGTATTCCAGAGTTACGCCCTCTATCCTCATATGTCGGTATACGATAACCTTGCCTTCGGACTTTCTCTCAAAGGCGTTGACGAGGAGATAATAGAGCAGAAGGTGAACGAAACTGCCAGAATACTCGGACTTACGGAATATCTTGACAGAAAACCCAGAGCTCTTTCGGGTGGACAGCGTCAGAGAGTAGCGGTAGGACGCGCTATAATACGTAAGGTCGGTATCTTCCTTATGGACGAACCTCTCTCGAACCTCGATGCAAAACAGCGTGTAACCATGAGATCCGAAATTACTCAGATACATAAGAGCGTCGGCGCAACTACGATATACGTTACTCACGACCAGACCGAGGCTATGACGATGGCAGACCGAATAGTGGTAATGAAGGACGGATATATTCAGCAGGTCGGAACTCCGCGCGAGCTTTATTTCGATCCCGCTAACGTCTTCGTTGCAGGCTTTATAGGCGAGCCCCCGATGAACTTCGTAAGAGCAACGGTAAACGGCGGTATGATCGTTATCGGCAATTATAAATACGACTTGGCACACGTCCTTGACAGAAATACTCTCGCTTCATACGAGGGTAAGGAAATAGTGTTCGGCTTCCGTCCCGAGGCAATCGACCTCCACGATATGAAGAACGCATACGTTATCCCCGGCAAGGTAGAGCTTACCGAACTTCTCGGAGATAATACGAACGTTTACGTAGATATCAAGGGTACGAAGGCAATTCTTAAGATCGATCCGCACGATACTCCCGCAATCGATTCCGATATCAAGTTCGCAATTCCGCTGAAGTCCGTATATATCTTCGACGGCGAGACGGAAAAGAGCGTTCCCACAACCAGAAGATAATTGCAAAGTGCAAAATAACCGAATCATAAAAACAGAAAAAACAAAAAAGAGTGGCTGGTTGAAATATTCAACCAGCCATTAAAAATACTAGATTAAGTAAACTATTGTTGTCAAATTCGGACGTTTCCTAAAAAATCAGTCGTTATCCTTTTCTTCGCCGTCTTCAGAATTTGAAGGACGCTCGTCAACGATATGCAGAGTTTCAATACGTCTGCCGTCCATTTTAAGAACGTTTACCTTAAGTCCGCCGAACTCGAAGCTGTCACCCTCCTCGGGTATCTTTTCGAGAACGGTCATAGCCCAACCGTTAGCGGTAGAAGCGTCAAGCTCATCGTCAAGTGTCATATCAAGAACGTCAAAGAGCTTCTCGATATTCGTCATTCCGGAAACCTCGTATTCGCCGCTTTGCAGCACCTTGATCTCCTCTACGATCTCGTCGTGCTCATCCCATATATCTCCGACGATCTCCTCCAGAATATCCTCAAGCGTAACGAGACCGGCAGTCGAACCGTACTCGTCCGTAACTATCGCCATATGCAGCTGCTTTTCCTGAAGTTCCTTCATAAGGTCGTTGACGTTCTGTGATTTTGCAACGAAGATAACCGGCTTGATTATCTCCTTCAGCGTGACGTTTTTGTCCTTTGCCAGCGAGTAGAAATCCTTGTAATACAGAATACCGATAACGTTGTCAAGGTCACCCTCGTACACTGGTATCCTAGAATATCCTGATTCCGAAAACGTGCTTGCAACCGTTTCCTTGTCTGCAGTCAGCGGAAGTGCGGTAATGTCTATTCTGGGAGTGAAGATGTCTCCGACTTCAAGATCGCCGAACTCGATAGCACTCTTTATAAGAGTCCCCTCCTCCTCGTCGATACCGCCGTCCTCCTCGGCCTCCTCGATTATAGATATAAGCTCTTCCTCCGTCATGCCCGTATCCTCTTCGGACTTGAAGAGCTTGGAGAGCAGACCTTGCCATTTCTGGAAAACGAAGGAAAATACCCAGAGAATATATTTTATAACGTTTATTATCGGAGCGGAGAACGTACAGAACTTGTCGGGAGAATTTTTAGCCATCGTCTTCGGAGATATCTCGCCGAAAATAAGCACCGTGATCGTAAGCGAAGCGGTAGAAACGAGCGCGGCAACGTCCTGATTTAAAATAAGCTTTCCAAAGAAAATAGTACCCATAGACGCCGCAAGAGTATTAACGATGTTGTTACCGATAAGAATGGTGGAAATGAGCGTATCGTAATCCTCGGCAAGCTTTATTACCAGCTCTGCCTTTTTATCACCCTTTTCCGCAAGCATCTTCATCTTGATCCTGTTAAAGGTGGTGAAAGCGGTCTCCGTCGCGGAAAAATACGCAGAGAATACAAGACACACTACTATAATAGCAATTTCCATGATTTGTTTTTTGGTTTATACCTTTCAAAAATAAAAAATATTTAACGAACGAATTGATCCCGAAAAACGCAAAAAAGCATAACCCTACCCCTCGGTACGGCTACGCCCCAAAGTAAATTATGTAATTACGGTACTTATCTGACAAGTATCCCCGTCCGTGCCGTCGTCCATACGTCCTCCGTTAAAATTCAACAATTCAGCACTCGGCTGAAAGCGTTATTAAAATTATGA
Source organism: uncultured Ruminococcus sp. (assembly GCA_964644445.1). GTDB lineage: Bacteria > Bacillota > Clostridia > Oscillospirales > CAG-272 > UBA1740. The sequence continues at coordinate 10,616 of CAZXVF010000008.1, read as the reverse complement.
TACCATAATCTCGCCTGAATGTCAATACCTTTGAGATAAAAAAATGAAAATCGTCAAAAATACTCGCCGTTCAAAGAAGAGGTTCTTTTCGAGCTCTCCGAAATTCGAGTCGCACTTTTAAGAAATTACGTTTACGTAACGGAGAGTGCTCGTGCCTCGCCAAAAAGCGAAAAATCTACATTTAATATATATATATCGTGCGGGTGCGGATGCTTTTACGGTAAAATGACGATTACGAACTCGGGCTTCCGTTCGCTTCGCACAAGGCCGCAGTCGATTTTCACACACAAAGCTTTTGCTTGTTCATATTATTTTTGTCGAACTTTTGAACGAATATTGACAAATCCGCCGCAAGATGATAAAATAATAATCAATGCTACGGTCGGCACAATGCTTCGAAAAATTTCATCGTGCGTCGGCTTTGCGTGATAAGGATAGGAGAAGATAAGTAATGAAGGCTTGCTCGTTTACGGGACACAGACGAATAAAAAAAGAACACTTGAAAAATTTAACGCCCCTCCTACTCAGAACGATTAATTACGCATACGACGAGGGATGCAGAACCTTCTATACCGGCGGAGCAATAGGCTTTGACACCGTTGCCGCAAGAGAAGTGATAAAATTCCGAATGACTCACCGAGACGTAAGACTCGTGCTTTGTCTGCCGTGCATAAATCAGGATGAAAATTGGTCGGAGGATCAAAAATTTTCATATTCGCACGTGCTTTCCTCTGCTGACGAGGTAATATATGCCCGCGATGATTATACCGAAGGCTGTATGAGGGAGCGCAATTTCCTTTTGGCGAGCAAATGCGATATAATGATATGCTACGTCGGTAAGGATAGGAGCGGTTCGTCTCAGACGATGAGAATGGCTGATTCGATGGGGAAGGAGATATTGAATATCTATCCGGTTCTCGAGGATTACGACTGATCTGCCGGGCATAATATCAACGCCTGCCTCGGCGCAAATAAATGCTTTTCGTCCCCCTTTACGTGAGGAATCATCGATTCTCACGCGTCGTCTTCATCTCTCTTTGAATCTCACCGAAAATATAAAAAATAAAAGAGCATTTTTTGGTGCACTCACTCCGATAACGGTTTTTGAGCTTGCGAAAAAATGCTCTTTTTTGTCAAAATATGCAAACTGAAATTTACAAAATACGTGTTTTAAGGACGAAGTCCCATACCGCCCTCAAGCGTAATCGTTTCACCTGACATATACTTGAAGTCGGGGGAAGCAAGCTGAACGCATACTCGTCCGATCTCCTTTTCCGAGTTGCCGTAATGACCCATGGGAGGCATCTTTACGTTTGCCTTGAACGCCTCGGGATTGTATTTTGCCCACATTTCAAGCTGCGTCGTCCAAGCGAGAGGACATACCACGTTTACGTTGATTCCGTCGGGGCCCCATTCGGTAGCTGCAACTCTCGATAAGCCTCTTATGCCTTCCTTAGCCGCCGCATATGCGCATTGACCGTAGTTTCCGAACAGACCTGCACCGGAGGCAAAATTGATTACCGTTCCGCGTGTTTCTTTAAGATAGGGATAAGCCGCCTGCATGTAGAAGAAGGTGGAGTAGAGTCCGGAATATATTGCTAGATTGAACTGATCCACGGTATGATTCGCAAGCGTAACTCCCGAGGCAGATGCCTGTGCGTTGTTGATAAGCACGTCGATCCTGCCGAACTTGCTGACAGCCGCTTCTATTACGTCTCTTGCAACGCTTGCGCCGTCCTCGTGCTCGTTAATATCTGCCGCAACGGCAAGAACCTTGATTCCGTAAAGCTCTTCAAGCTCTGCCTTTGCGTCTGCAAGCTTCTTCTCGTTTCTTCCCGTGATGACCAGATTCGCGCCCTCCTTTGCATAAGCAATAGCGATTCCGTAGCCGATAGAGCCCGCAGATCCGTCCTCAAGAGGAGTAGGTCTTCCGCCGCCCGTGATAATGGCAACCTTGCCGGATAAAAATCCCATAACCGAAAATCCTTTCAAGCAAAAATATTTCGTCCTCCCCCGAATTAACGGAGAGAAGCTCGATTGGGTAAATTATATCACAACCAAAGGGAAAAAGCAAGTGCTTTTGTTAAGTTTGACTAAAAAATAACGTTTCCTCGCCGCCGTTCACAAAAAAACGCGCCGCATCGCTTGCTAGGCATGCCCGAGCGGACTCCTATCGAAGAAATTTAATAATTTTTAATATTTTTTTCCGAAAACTATTGATTTTTTATGAACGATGTGATATACTACTACTGAAATACGATGGGGAGTACCCATTAAGAAAGAAAGGTAAAACAAAATGAACAACATCTTAGAAACCCTCAATACCTATGTAGCTAAGATCCCTTATGCCGAGTTCATCGTTCCCGTAGTAGTTGCGGTTCTTGCACTTATCGTTGCTTGCAACGGCAAGAAGCTTCTCAACTTCTTCAAATTCCTTATCTGCGCAGGCGCAGGCTTCGTTGCCGGCTACGTAGTAGTCTACCCCTATGTGGCATCCTATCTTACATCGGTACCTTATGCACAGATTATCGTCGGTGCGGTTCTCGCTTTGGTTGCGGCTCTTCTTTGCAAGATCCTTTATCCCATCGCGTTTGCAGTAGCCTTCGGTTACGTTGCATATCTCGCTATCCCCACTCTCGTTGCATCCGTTCCCGCTCTTGCAGTAGTAGGACAGTATAAGCTCGTTGCGGCAATCGTCGTAGCAGTTGTAGCTCTCCTTCTCCGCGGTCTTCTTGAAATGCTCGGAACGGCAGCAGTAGGTGCGTACGGATTCTACTGGGCACTTGACAGCCTCCTTATCGCTATCACGGCTAAGTTCGCTCTCGGTGAGGGCGCAGGTCTTCAGCTCGGCGTTGGCTCGATGGCTCTCGTGCTTCTTCTTGTAGGTCTTATCGGCTTCATCAAGCAGGTTAAGAACAGACACAGATTTTAATTCGTAAGAATTTAATTTTCAAGAGGATACTTAAAACTACATAAGTTTTTTTAGAGGTCGCCCGACAGGGAGGCCTCTTTGTTTTTTATATGAAGCTGTAATTTCGTTGACTTGCGAAAAACGTTACGCGGCGTTCTCGTGCGAGACTACCGAAAGTCAAAGGGCTGCGTTTTTCTTTATAATACACTCGACAGCCGCTTGCCTCGCATATCCGCTTTCATGATTTTTTCTTTGAATTACGCACGGATCTTCCGGCGTCTGTAAGCCTCCCTTAAATATTTACGCTAAATATTTAAAAAACAATAAATTTTCTCTTTTTACTTTACAAGAGGAAAAATATGTGGTATAATCACAATGTATTAGTATATATTTTGGTGGTGCTATGAACAAAAACGGCAGAAATAACGTGAAAAAAAGCTCGGACGTTCAAGCCCAAAAGCGCAATTATGAGTCACGCAACCGTCAGCCCCGCGAGAAATATTCCGCCGCGGTCGACGAAAACGTAGTATCGGGAAGAAATGCGGTGCGCGAGCTTTTGGCGAACGGAAGAGATATAGAAAAAATTTATATTCAATCGGGCGATCGTGAGGGATCGGTCAATCTCCTCATCGGAATGGCGTCCGAAAGAAAGATCAATATTATAGAAGTAAACAAGACTAAGCTGGATGAGATATCCGGCGGTGCGCGGCATCAGGGTGTGGTTGCCATTGCCTCGGAGCGCAATTATTCCACCGTTGAGGAAATTCTCGATTACGCCGCATCTCGCGGCGAGGCTCCGTTTATCGTACTTCTTGACGGAGTAGAGGATCCGCATAATCTCGGTGCCATTATCAGAAGCGCGGAATGCTGCGGAGCGCACGGCGTCATTATTCCGAAGCGCAGAGCGGTAGGACTCACCTCCACCGTGGCAAAGTCCTCTGCCGGAGCGATAGAGCATATGCGCGTCGCAAAGGTGACGAATCTCTCTCAGACGATAGACGAGCTGAAGGAGAGAGGAATATGGTTTTACTGTGCCGATATGGGCGGCGATTCCTATTACTCCGTCGATATGAAGGGCAGCTGCGGTATAGTTCTCGGCAGTGAGGGCTTCGGAGTTTCACGCTTAGTTAAGGAAAAATGCGATTTCGTCGTCTCCATTCCGCTCTACGGCAGCGTTAATTCGATGAACGTCTCCTGCGCCGCAGCGGTAATTATGGCAGAAGCCGCAAGACAAAGAAATATTCAAGGGAGGTAGCAAAAATGACTGCTGACGAAAAAATAGAAGAAGCACTCTCGAGGGCGGAAAACGAAGCCAAGACCGACGGCAACGGAACGGTCGAGTATGATTTTGACGGTTGTCTTGTCTTTGAGGATATGACCAAGGCCAAAAAAAACGAGCCGAAGCCGCAAAGCACGGAGCCCGAAGTAACCGAAAAAAACGCAGAAGAGGAGAAGCCGGAGCCCGAAGCACCGATCGAGGATGAGTTTACGATTCCCGACACCTTTAAAATAGATGAGAAATATAACACTCCGCCTACTCCCGATACGCCCACTACGATCTGGCATACCTACGTTCCGAAGTTTACCGAGGTCAGCGATACCTACCGTATGCAAAACGATCCGCGTCCCCGCCCGAAATCCGAGCCGAAGACCGAGGTAATATCATCCGAATCCGAAGTGCGTGAAGAATATGCGGATACCGTTGATCCCACCGCGGAGCTCGACGAGGTGCACGAGGAGACGGTAGAGGTAAACGTAAGCGGCACGGATTCCGATTCCGCTGATTCTCTGAACGTTTTTAAGTTTTCCACCGCTCGTAACGCTCCCGCACAGCCGCAAAGAGAAAGAACGGTAGACGATGAGCGCAACGATATAAACGAGCTGATAGCATCTGCAAAAAGGGAAGAGCCGCAGCCCGAGCCCGAGGAAGAGGAGGACGATGCGGAGGAGATAATCTTCGAGGTAAAGCCCGAGCCTCCGAAAAGCTACACGATCCCCGATCCCACGGATAATCTTCACGTGGTCGATTACGGTAAAGCGTCACAGGATTCCCGCAAATATATCTCTCCCGATCCCGACGGAGTAACCGAAGAACCGAAAAAGACGGGAAAACGCCGCCTCGGAAGATCCGAGTTCAATTCTCAGGCAGAGCGCGACGAGTTCAAGGACGCCTTTCTCGATTCGCTGATGTCGGTTAAGATCAGGGGCGTTGCCGCGGTAATAATCGGACTGTTCCTTATTATATTTGAAAATATTTTAGTAAGATCGTATTCGAAGCAGCTTGCCACCGTCGGCATTTACGGCAGCGTTATCGCGCTCGTCGACCTCATTTTTGCGGCGGCAATGTACGTTCTCGCTTTGCCCGAGGTCATAAGATCGTTTAAGTATCTCGTTCACGGCAGGCTCATTCCCGAGCTTTCGCTGACAGCCGCCTTTGCGGTCGAAATTTTGTACACCGTCATCGTCGTCGCATCGGCGGAAATGTCCTATCCGCTTTACGGATTCCTCTTCGGCGTTATCGCAATTGCCACGATTTTGTCGGCATACTTCCGCATAACCGCCGATTTTACAGCTTTTAAGGTCGTATCCAGAAATACCGAAAAGCATATTCTCGATAAAAAGCTGACGCGTACCCTCACCGAGGAAAATATGGCGCTGGACGGCGCAATAGACGAGTATAAATCCAGAACCGCGCGTATATTCAGGGCAGCGTTTATAAGCGATTTCTTCAAGCGCACCGGTAAGGTCTCGGAAAACACTATGAGCACCGTGATCTCTCTTTCGATCGCTCTCGGCTCGTCCGTCGTTACGGGCGTCGTATCCTATTTCGTTTCCTCCGGAGACGCGGTAGAGGCCGCGTCGGGCTTTGCTCTCGTATTTCTCCTTGCTCTGCCCGCTTTCTCCGTTCTTATTCATAAGCTCCCGTACTTTGATGCGCAGAACGCCGCGTTGGAGGAGGATAGCACGCTCGTCGGAGAAACCTCGTATAACGATTTTTCCTCAGTTGACGTGATCGCCTTTGACGATACCGATATATTCGGCGTTGACGACGTAAATCTCCGCCGCTTCATGCTATACGGCGACAGTGAAAATATGGAAAGAGCTATGAAGCAGATGTCCTCGCTCTTTGCCGCAGTCGGCGGCCCGCTCGATCTCATCTTTAAGAAAACGCTTGAGCGTCGTTGCCACCCCGCCTCCGATATCACCATAGAGATAGACGGAATATCAGGTACGGTTGACTCCTCGCGTATCGAAGCCGGAACCGAGGAATATATGCTCCGCCATAATATTTTGATTCCCGACGCAGTAGGAAAGCGTGAGGTCGGATCCGACACCACCAAAATAATGTACGCTGCGGAAAACGGTGAGATCTATGCGAAATTCTATATCAGATATTCATTCTCGGAGCAGTTTACGATGCTTCTTCCTGCGCTTAAGGCAGAAGGTATAGTTCCCCTTATCTACACGCGCGATCCTAACGTATCGGGCGAGCTTCTCAAAACCCTGAGTGCAGGCTCCGACTGTATGCGCGTTATGAAAAAATACGTTCCGCTCTCGGAGGACGAGGGTAAGCTTTATCGCCGCGTAAGCGCAAGACTCGTTACCTACGGTGATAAAATAAACGCTATCAACACCGTTCTCCTGACGAAGAAATATAAGAAATTCAGCGAGCGTCTCTCTGGCACGGAGCTTTATGCAACTGCTATCGGCGCGGCTCTCGCAATCGTGCTTGCACTTTGCGGCATGACCTCTATTCCCGCCGTCATCTTCTCGCTTTGGCAGATTGCTTGGTGCGTCGTTCTTCGCCTCGCAAGTAAGAATACGTTTCCGATCATAAGCAAAGATAAGGAAAATGACAAGTAAGGTTTGCATTATATAGCAAAAAGGGCTTTCTGGCACAGGGGCGTTCCCGAACCGTCAGCCCTTATCATTTGAAAAAACAAGTTCCGAATCCGAAATGCAAGTATAAGAAAAAGCTGCTTAAAGGATGCGGATACGCTTTTTTACGAAAGACAAGATTTGAAAAATGTAAGGATGATAAATATGCAAAATGAAAATATGTCCTCAATACTGAAATCCGTTTCCAAGCCGGGACGGTATATCGGAGGAGAGTACAACAGCGTGATTAAAAATAAAGACGAGGTAAAATGTCGCTTCGCCTTCTGCTTTCCCGATACGTATGAAATAGGAATGTCAAATCTCGGCGTCCGTATACTGTACGACGTTTTGAATAAGGATCCCGACGTATGGTGTGAGCGCGTTTACGCTCCGTGGGTTGATATGAAGGAGAAAATGGAGAAGTATTCGCTCCCCCTCTCCGCTGTGGAAAGCGGAGATCCCGTCCTTGATTTCGACCTCGTCGGCTTCTCTCTGCAATACGAGCTTTGCTACACTACCGCTCTCCAAATGCTAAAGCTTGCCGGTATTTCCATATGGGCAAAGGACAGAGAAGAGAGCTGCCCGATAATCATAGGAGGCGGTCCCTGCGTTTATAATTCCGAGCCTGTTGCAGAGTTCTTCGATCTCATTAACGTAGGAGAGGGCGAGGAGGTTCTGCTGGAAATATCGCATCTTTATATTGATATGAAGGAAAACGGCACCTACACCCGAGAGGGATTTCTTCGTGCCGCCTCACGTATCGAGGGCGTATATATCCCGTCCCTCTACAGCGTAAGCTACAACGACGACGGAACGATAAAGGAATATACCCCGAAATATGAGGATACTCCCACCAAAATACGTAAGAGAATAATCGAGGATCTCGACAAGGTCTCCTACCCCGAAAAGCTCGTAATGCCGTATATCGAGACAGTTCACGACAGAATAGTTCTTGAAACCTATCGCGGATGCATAAGAGGCTGCCGCTTCTGTCAGGCAGGTATGGTGTATAGACCTATTCGCGAAAAATCTCCCGAAACCCTCTGCCGTCAGGCAAAATGTCTTTACGACAGCACGGGCTATGAGGAGATATCCCTTATTTCTCTTTCGATCAGCGATTATTCCAAGATACGTGAGCTGACCGACAGTCTCCTTGAATGGACGGACGATGCGCACGTAAGCCTCTCTCTCCCTTCGCTCCGTATCGACAGCTTTTCCGAGGAGCTTATGCAGAAGGTCACGTCCGTTAGAACGGGCGGCATAACCTTCGCCCCCGAGGCAGGAACTCAAAGGCTTCGCGACGTAATAAACAAAAACGTTACCGAAGAGGACCTGATGCGCTCCGTGGGTATTGCATTCCGTAACGGAAAAAGCAATATTAAACTCTACTTTATGGACGGACTTCCGACCGAAACCCTTGAGGATATAGAAGGCATAGCCGCACTTTCGAAAAAGGTTATCGACGAGTACTTCAAGCTTCCGAAGCAGGATCGCCCGCGAGGCATAGGAGTAACGATATCGGTATCCTGCTTCGTGCCTAAGCCCTTTACCGCGTTCCAATGGGAAAAGCAGGATTCCTTCGAGCAGCTTATCGAAAAGCAGGAGCATCTCAAAAAGTGCATCGGAGATAAGCGCATAAGATATACCTATCACGACGCCAAGGTCTCATTTATAGAGGCGGTGTTCGCAAGAGGTGACAGAAGGCTCGCTCCCGCAATCGCTCTGGCAGTAGAGGAGGGCGCAATGTTTGACGCATGGGACGAATATTTCGATTACGATAAGTGGATCGACGTATTTACCCGTTGCGGAATAGATCCCGCCTTTTATACAACGCGCGGCTTCGGGCTGGACGAGGTGCTTCCGTGGGATATGATAGACTGCGGAGTGACCAAGGCATTCCTTCTTCGCGAGCGCAAAAAGGCGTATGAAGGAAAAACGACTCCCTCGTGTGCCGAGCAATGCTCCGGCTGCGGTGCAAATAAGCTTGGAGGTAAAAACAGATGGTGCAAGTAAGCAATACCCCATACGTAACCGTGAGGATCAAGTTCAAGAAGGTCGGCAGACTTCAATACATATCTCATCTCGACCTCGTAAGAACGATGCAGAAGATTTTGGTTCGCTCCAAGCTTCCGATGTGGTATACCGAGGGCTTTAATCCGAAGCCGAAGATGGTATTTGCCGCTCCTCTCTCGATAGGAGTCGAAAGCGTGTGCGAGTTTATGGATCTCAGACTGACGAAAAAGGTTTCCGCAGAAAAAATAGCCGCGGTCTTAAATGCGAATATGACCGACGAAATGCAGGTGACCGCCGTCTATTATCCTACATCAAAGCTTACCGATCTTAAGTGGTTCAGCTATATCGTTGAAATCAAAAGTGAAATGAATTCTGCCGAATTAGCTGAAAAATGTAATCAATTGTTTGCAAATAGCGAGATTTTGGTGACGAAGAAGTCAAAGGACACGGAGAAGACCGTAGATATTAAACCTCTTATTCGCTCTGCAGATGCAGTAAGCGATAACGGCAAGGTGAGAATATGTGCGACTCTCTCGGCAGACCAATCCTGCTTCTTAAATCCCGAATATCTCGTTGAAGCCATTCGTCGTGAAACGGGTGTATTGAGTGCGGAAAATGAAGCCCTCGAGAGCTATACCGTTGTGCGTACTGCCGCTTACGTAGAGGATATGAGCGAATTTCGCTGACGTGCCTTCTCCCTCGCTTTTGTCACGTAAGCCAAAAAATTCTGCCGCAAAGGCGAATGCTTAAACTATAGAATCAATACCTATTTTCGAAAGCCGTCCCAGATGCACGAGTGCGTTAACGAGTCGGCTTTTCGTTATTTCGGCGCGCTCGCTTTCCGCCTCCATTTCCGCAACGTACTGCGAGAAGAGATCCTCGATATTCGTCAGATCCTCGTGACTCACCGTTATACTGATATATCTTTCATATTCCGTAAAGTATTTTTGCGCCTCTGCCGCGTCCTCATAGCTTTCTGCATCGCATACCGACTCTATCACCTCGTCCACCATGCCGCCCACTACGTAAGTGTTTACGCCGACGAAGGTAAGAATGGCAACGAGTGCACATACCGCAAATATCTTTGCTCCCATCATTTTCTCCTTTTAATTAAATTCGTTTTTCCGGAATCGTTTACCGTGAGCAGCACTATATCCTTTTTGTCATGCTTTTTAAGAGTTCTTTCGATAAGCTCCTCCGCACCGATAAGCTTTGCCGCATCCGTATAGACCTCTCCGTCAAGTATCAGCGTGTGTGCGAATTCCGCGTCCCCTTTTTTAAAGAGAGATAAAGAGCCGTTCTGCTCGAGTATACCGTACTCTATCTCGTCTATGTCGAATATCCCTTGACCTCTCATTTCGGATAAAAGCTCGTCGAGAGATATGCGGTTGTCGTCAAGTGCCGCTTGCAAAAGTCTACCTTTATATATAATATATACGGGACGCCCGTCCACTGCTCGCTTCATTGGTGAAGAGTGATTTTTTACGGTCGATATGATTATTTCCAGTGATATTATCAGAAGAATCGGAATCCCCGCGTTAAGCAGAGGTATGTCGGGATCGTCTATGGGGATTGCCGCCAGCTCCGAGATAAGCAGCGTAGATACCAGATCCCCTACGTCAAGCTCTCCGATCTGTCTTTTACCCATAATTCGAATGGAAAATGTAAGTAAAATATATATTATTACGGTTCTTATTACAATTGCACCCATAAAAATCACCTCCGATACTTATTATTTTGTGAATATTTCATAATAATTCAAAAAAACCGAAAAAAGTTTAAAAAAGGGGTTGACAATTTGAGATGAATGTAG
>CAZXVF010000007.1:34488-48274 GCA_964644445.1 uncultured Ruminococcus sp. | reverse complement strand
TCAGTTGGTTAGAGCGCCAGGTTGTGGCCCTGGAGGTCGTGGGTTCGAGTCCCATATTTCACCCCATAATAAATGATAGTTTTGGCATGCTGAATAAGGAGTGCCAAAACTATTTTTTATAGTTTTTTGTCAATATTAGGGTAAATATTTAACAAAAATTAAAAAGGTGAGCATAAGATTAAATATTTGTTAGAATGTAAGTACAACAAAAAACTTTTAAGGAAATCAGTCATTATGCTCGCTTTTAATTACACACAAGAAATACTTAATTGTAAGACGTTCGCATAGAAAAAAGTTGGAAAAAATGAAAATTCACGATTACCGTGCACAAATAGTGAATGATTGTGAAGCTTTCGGAAAATTGGAAGAAATGTATATTAACACTTTGGAAGTTTCGTTTATCGACGGCTTTATCGAGGGCTGTAACAACAAAATCAAGGTTATCAAGCGAAATGCTTACTGCTATCGCCGTTTCGATAGATTTTGCCACCGCATTTGTCAATAGACCTTCGCTTCAGCCTCTTGACTCACTCTGTCCCTCATTGGAGTTTCATTCGATTCTTTTTATTCCCATCACTATTGACAAAGAGCCATAAAAAACGAGGCAGTTTCGTATACTACCTCGCTTTTTATTAAATAGAATGTACGCCTAAATTAGAATTCGCGTTTGCATCAAGCTTGTATTTTTGTTGCTTACGCCACTCAAAGAATCTAATTGCCTGTTGTTCAAATAACGCAAGAGTTAATAGGTCCTCATCCTGTTCGCTATACGGAGCAACTCTTTGCCTTAATGAATCAATTTCCGGAGCAATCATATCTGCCGGACGATAGTCAACGATTTCGTCATTTCCTACTATGCGTTTCCTGAAAATTTCCGATATATCTGCCGGGCATTTTCCGTATTCACCTTTAATGAGGCTTTGAAATTCTTTTGTTACTCTCGAATACCTACCATTGCTTTCGAAAACAACGTTATTAAGAGCCTGTGCTGCAATTATTTGAGCAATCGGAGTTACAAGGGGAGGGAAGCCTGCATCTTGTCTAACGGAATTTATTTCTTCGCAAACCTTCGAGACAAGCTCAGGTTTTCCAAGCGCCTTTAGTTGGGCAATTACAGAAGATACGATATTACCCGGTAATTGGTAACGTAAGGCATTTACATTTACCTTGAGATTGCTCGGATCTATATATCCAAGCTGCATGTGCTTTTGACGCAGGTCGTCGAAGTATTTTGTTATCTTATCCAATTTTCCGGGGTCAATACCGGTGTCGTATGGTGTTCCGTATAGTGTTGCCACCAAAGATTCGGTGGGGGCTTGCGAATTTCCCATGGCGAACGGAGAAATAGCCGTATCGACAATGTCTACTCCGGCTTCGATTGCTTTTAGTATAGTCATGGAACCGAGACCGGTAGTATAATGTGTATGTAAATTTACTTGAACGCTGACTGAGCTTTTTATCGTCTTTACAAGCTGATATGCTTCAAACGGCTTTAGAAGTCCGGACGTATCCTTTATGCAAATTGAGTTTGCGCCCATTTCTTCCAAGCGTTTTGCGTATTGTGCAAAGCCTTCGTTTGTATGTACGGGAGACGTAGTGTATGAAATTGCTGCTTGTACGTGTCCGCCTTCTTTGATTGTTGCCTTTATTGGAGTTTCAAGATTCCTGTAATCGTTGAGAGCATCAAAAACGCGGATAATATCTATACCGTTGGCAATTGATTTTTGAACGAAGTATTCAACTACGTCATCTGCATAGTGTCTGTAACCGAGTATGCCTTGTCCGCGAAAGAGCATCTGAAGCTTCGTGCTTTTTGCACGGTCTTTGATCTTACGCAATCTCATCCACGGATCCTCATGCAGAGTATTTATGCATGAATCGAAAGTACCTCCTCCCCACGCCTCTATGGCATAGTATCCTACCTGATCCATCTCATCTATTATGGGGAGCATTTCTTCTGTAGTAAGACTTGTGCCGGCGAGAGATTGATTAGCGTCACGCAATACGGTTTCCGTAATCAAAACCTTAGACATTTTATCATTCCTTTCATAAAATAACTCGGAGACTTAATTAAGAATTATAATGGTATCACCGGCGTTAACTGGAGTGCCTTTTTGAACGTTTATCGCAGATACCGTGCCGCTTTGAGGAGACGGTATATCATTTTCTATTTTCATAGCCTCAAGCGTACAGATTATGTCGCCTTTGTTTACATATTGGCCCAGCGATACTTTTATATCAGTAATCGTACCGGGTATATGGACAGTTATTGGCATGCTTATGTTAAATGCTGCCGTAGCCTGAGTTACAGAAGCATTGTTGATTGTCGGTGCTTGCGCCGAGAACGCAGTGCCAGCGGCGTTTTTTGTAAAATCATCAACCTCCTCCACGCACACTTCGTATTTCGTACCATTTACGGTTATATTATACTTTTTCATAATCTTTCCTTTCAATATTAAACTCTTCTGAATGATACTACCCTGAATTTTAAGCCATCCGATTCCTCTTCGGCTGCAGCAATCGCCGCTGCAATTGCAGCTACAACCTTTTCATCCTCCTTACAAGGCGATTCTTCATAATTTTCGGCATACGCATCAGAAGCATGGGAAATCAAGGCTTTGTTTTTGTTTGTTCGGACGACGTAAATAATAAATGCAGTCGAAACAATAATCAGTGTTGTCAGGAGAAAAAAGATTTCGAACATTTGTATGTCTATTTTTAACAAAGAACTCATAAGCAACTCCCCAGAACGACTTAAAGCGGAAGAACCTTGCGATATGCCGACATTGAATGTTGTCCCTTATAAGAGAGCATCAAAAGGGCAGAACAGATACGCGCTCTAAGTTCGTTTGTATTAATGATGTCGTCGACTTCTCCGCATGAAGCTGCCTCAAATGGCGAGGAAACGGATTTTTTCCATTTTTCTATAAGGTCTTCACGGCTTGTGTCACCGGTTATGTATTTGTCCCAAGCGAATGCGACGCCGCTATCGGCATTTAACGCACCGATTTCCGAATTGGTAAGTGAATATACGATATCTGCTCCAAGTGCCTTCGAACCGAGCAGAATGAAAGCAGAACCGATAGCGTGTCCCAAAATGACCGTGATTTTGGCGTTCGTTGAAGAAGCATATGCAAAAGCAAGCTTTCCTATGTCAGGTGCAAAGTTACGTTCATTTTCCGAATTTATGGAAAATCCGTAGGAGTCTACCAGCGTTACAAGAGGAATCGAAAAGCTGTCGCAAAAATTAACGAATTTTGCTATCTTTCTTGCCGCATCAGCAGTAATTCTTCCCTCATCAACAGAGAATGAAGTAGATACTATTCCGCATTTTACTCCACCGATCGTTGTGAAAACGGTGGTTGCAACAGGTGCAAAATCATGTCCGAGTTCGTAGTAAAGTCCGTTATCGCATATAACCGAAATGGCAGAAACAGCATTTCCGCCAAAATCAAGATCTCCGAGCTTCCTATTAAGATTATCGGCACAAATATCAGAGGACTGAATGCCAACGGACGAGTTTGGCGGAAGAAATGAAACTATATTACGTATATATCCCGCACATTGAGAAAGATCTCCAGAAAAAGCGATTACGCCGTCCTGAGCACATTCGGCTCCGGTAAGAACGGGAGACGACACGTAAAAATCAGCATTTTTTTCTTTTACAACTATATCGAACATAGAGGCGATGGCAGCAGATGAGCCGAGACACCTATTGGCTATTAAAGCTATTTGCGGAATTACTCCGGAAGCTTTCACTACGGATTTCATAATTCTTCCGTATGCGGCTAAGGATGACGCTCCGCCGAATATATCTGCACCGGAAGAATCAAAAATGCCGACGACAGGTGCTCCATTATTCAAGGCCATATCGTATAAATCGCATACCTTTTTTGCATGTCTGTCATCCACAGCACCACTCATTCGCTGTGAATCTTCGGCAAATATGAATACAAGCTTTCCGTCTATTGCACCGTATCCGCATATGACGCCTTCGAGATTATTGACATTGCTTCCATCCGTTGCTTCACATGAACTGCGAGTTACGAAAGCTGATGTTTCTACGAATGTGTTAGCATCGAAGAGCATTGAAATCTGATTTATAACGGCGGTATTTCCCACGGAGGGCAACACGCCTTCAAGTCCTGTGGCTTTTGCCAGTGTGCTCGCATTTGGCGTGATAAATCTATCCAAACTAAGTAATTGATTTGCCTTAGTGCAAATCTCTCCTTCCGTTGTAAAGTAATGGTTTGTAATTAATTTCACAAATATAATATAACATTAAAATTAAGAATAGTCAAGTCTTTTTTGATTGCGACCGATTCAAGCATCAAAAGTAGGGATAAAAACGTGGTTACTTTAGTTTGCTTTTGATTTTAATCTCCGCAAGAGGATTGCATTTCATGGCACTTTGCAGATTGCCACTTCCTAAATGAGTGTATATTTGCGTAGTGTTAAGTTGCTCGTGACCGAGTATGTCCTTTAACACCCTTATGTCTACGTCACCGCTTTGGTACATCAGTGTAGCCGCGGTGTGCCTAAGCTTGTGTACTGACAATCCGCGTGACCCCAAACCTGCTTGATCAAGATATTTATAAACCACCCACTGTACTGTTTTTGCGGATATGCGTTGCTGGCGTCCGCTAAGGAAAAACGCATGCTCAGATGTGTGAATGTATTTAGGATCGAGTCTTACTCGTAAGTATCCCTTTACAGCATCCTTGGCCGCTGAATTCAGGTATATTATGCGCTCTTTATTTCCTTTGCCGATAACCTTTACGAATTCAAGCTCCGAATCGAAACTTTCCAAATTCAAACCGACCAATTCCGACAGTCGCATTCCGGTATTCAGAAAGAGAGCAATCATCGAATAGTCACGTTGATTCGTTGGGGATTCTACGTCATTGCGAACCGTTTCAAGCAATCTAATTGCTTCTTTCACCGACAAATATTTAGGCAGAGTAGTTCCTTTTTTAGGAGCGTCTATATTTTCGGCAGGATTTGAGTCTATGTAATTTTTTTTGTGGTAAGCGTATTTGAAAAATGATTTTATCGCCGATAGCTTTCTCATTCTTGCCGAGGTTCCGTTATCACGCTCCATCTTAGTGTAAATCATAAATTCGATTATATCGGAGCTTTTTACGTTTTTGATATCTTCAACGGTTAAATCGGAAATATCTATTTTTTCAAAATCATTACCGTATTTTTGTTCGCCGCAATGTATCATTTTCATATATCTGAAAAAAGTGCGCAGATCCAGCAAATATTCGCATATCGTTTTTTCACTGTTACCTTTGATAACGTGCATGTGAGATGCGTATTCCTTGATAATTGGAGGAAAAGATCTGAATTCATCGCTCTTAAATGTTAAAACCGACATATATCATCCTTTACTTCATATAATTTCTCCTATCATTATACAAAATTTTCGAATAAATCGTATGAACAAATTGTAAACATTTATTGTTTCTTCAAAAGTAGAGAAGGTATATTACATTTGCTTCGTTCATAATCCTTAATAGATAAAAAGTGTAGAGAAGGCGGAATATTAATGATTAGTTACTGTGCTATCGGTCATGACGATATCAAAAAATACAGAAATACCGCCGCGGTTTCATTGATAGTACTGATTGCACTGGTATTTGGATTTCTCGCTAAAATTTACATCTCGGATATAACCTCGTCGGTGCTTGTAAATGAAAAAATTTTCATAATTGACGCGGGGCACGGTGGCGAAGATCCGGGCGCATTGTCGAATAATGGCATTTTAGAAAAGGACTTGAACTTGCAAATTGCAATAATTCTTGGGGAATTGCTTGCGGAAAGCGGATATACAGTTGTATACACCAGAACCGAAGATAAGCTTTTGTATACCGAAGAAGAAAATATACGAGGTATAAGAAAAATATCGGATTTGAAAAACAGATGTAAAATCGCTGATAAATATCCTGACGCGATTTTTTTGAGTATCCATATGAATTTTTACGGTAGTAGCAAGTACTCTGGATTACAAGTGTATTATGGAGTTAACAATCCTAATTCTAAGAATCTCGCCGCCTATATTCAAACGAACGTTAAGAATAGACTGCAAAGTGAAAATAATCGCAAGGTAAAGGCAGGAAATCATATATATTTGCTGGAAAATGTGAATAATGTGGCCGTTCTAATAGAATGCGGGTTTTTATCAAATTCGGATGAGGCAAGAAAACTTTCGGAAAAAGAATATCAAAAGTTATTGTGTTTTTCAATTGTTTGTGGTATCATAGAGTATATTAATGCTACCGATGATGGTAAAATCAAGGCGTGAGGAAATATAATGAAATCTCCGAAAACAGTATACGTATGCAGAGAGTGTGGATATAGCAGTCCTAAATGGCTAGGTAAATGCCCGGAATGCGATTCTTGGGATTCTATGGATGAAGAAATAGTGCGGGAAAAACCTCAAAATCTCAAAATAAATAAAGGCAGTTATACTGTTTCTACAAACAAAGCGGAAAAATTCTCCGAGCTACAGCTACCGGTTTATATGAGAAGCAAAACCGGTATGAATGAGCTTGACCGTGTGCTGGGCGGAGGAATGGTTGACAGCTCTG
Organism: uncultured Ruminococcus sp.; assembly: GCA_964644445.1. Lineage (GTDB taxonomy): Bacteria > Bacillota > Clostridia > Oscillospirales > CAG-272 > UBA1740. The sequence continues at coordinate 41,681 of CAZXVF010000007.1, read as the reverse complement.
CCGTTTTGATTTCCGGAGAGCCCGGTATCGGAAAGTCGACGTTGCTCTTGCAAATTTGCTCGGAGCTTTCTAAAAGCAGAAAGGTACTCTACGTTTCCGGTGAAGAATCAAAAGGGCAGCTTAAACTAAGAGCACAAAGGCTCGGCATAGTCGGGGAAGCGATATATCTCCTTACAGAAACCGACACGGACGCCATTTTGACGGAGTGCGAACGTATCAAGCCCGAGGTTATCATTATCGATTCGGTACAAACGCTTTCGAGTATGCGCTTTTCCTCGGCACCGGGAAGTATTACCCAGGTCAGAGAAGGTGCTATGTCTTTCATAAACTACGGTAAAACTAATGGAGCAGCGGTATTCCTCGTAGGACACGTTAACAAAGAAGGTGGAATTTCAGGGCCGAAGATTTTGGAACATATGGTCGATGCGGTTCTGTATTTTGAGGGGGAACGCACCAATTCTTACAGAATTATCAGAGCAATAAAAAACAGATTCGGATCTACTAACGAAATCGGAGTATTCGAAATGGGGGATAATGGGTTAATTGAAATTCCTAACCCCAGTGAGGTCGTTATGGCTGAGCGGCCTCATAATACGAGCGGTTCATGCGCCGGATGCGTAATGCAGGGTACCCGCCCGATTATTTCCGAAATACAGGCGTTGGTAACAAGATCGGTTTACGCAACGGGTAAACGAACGGCCGACGGATTTGATTATAACCGCATGTGCCTTTTGATTGCAGTGCTAGAAAAACGCATGGGATTGAAATTCTATGAAAACGACGTTTACGTTAACGTCGCCGGCGGAATACAGTTGAACGAGCCCAGTGCCGATCTTTCCATTGCAATGGCACTTATAAGCGGAATTAAGGATAAGGTTATCCCGGATAACTTGATAGCATTCGGCGAAATCGGACTTTCGGGAGAAATAAGGGCGGTATCTCATATTGACTACCGAGTCAAGGAGGCAGTTAGATTGGGATTTACGAAGGTAATTCTTCCTGCCAAAAACGTAAATAGAAGCTCAACTCTTCCGAAAAACGTTGAAATTGTAGGGATTAGCAATATCAATCAAGTTCTGTCGCATATGAAAGAAAAAAGTGCATCGGAACAGTAAATTAAGTAGTTAAATCATATGAAAAACACGGCAAATTTTGTAATAGTTGCACAAAGTTTGGACGTGTTTTTCTACATTTATACGACAAATAGTTTAATAAAAAACCTTGAAAAGCGAAAAAAAATATTGTATAATAGTAGCAGGTGTTAAGGCATCAATTATCTAGCATTAAATACAAGGAGTATCTTCTCATGGAACAGGTTTATACCAAAAGTATTCGTAACGTTGCCCTCTTAGGACATAGCGGGGGCGGAAAAACATCTCTCGCAGAGTCAATGCTGTATATTTCCAGACTTACCGACAGACTCGGAAGTGTTACAGACGGAAACACCATTTGCGACTATGATCCGGAGGAGATTAAGAGGGGATATTCAATTTCCGCGGCAATGGCGCCGATTCTTTGGAATGGCGCAAAAATAAACATTCTCGATACGCCCGGATTCTTTGATTTTGAAGCTGAGGTTAGACAGTGTGCACGCGCTGCAGATGCAGCTATAATCGTTGTTGACGGTAAAGCAGGTATCGAGGTCGGAACAGAGCTTGGATGGAAGCTTGCTACGGATGCAGGCATTCCCAAGGCATTCTTTATAAACAGATTTGATGACGGCGAAGCAAGATTTTATAAGGTATTCGGCGCTATTCGTGAAAAATACGGTCTTAACGTTTGTCCGATACAGATTCCTATTATAGACGGAGATACTGTAGTAGGTTTCGCTAACTTGATAGAAATGTGTATCTATACGTTTGAAAAATCTACCGGAGAATATGTAAAGAGCGCAATTTCTCAAAAATTTGAAGACGTATGCAATGAATATCACGCTATACTCACGGAAGCAGTTGCTCAGACCAGTGATGATCTCATGGATAAATTCTTCAATGAAGAGCCCATTACTCGCGATGAAGCACTTGAGGCAATTCACCAGGGTATCATTACCGGAGATATAGTTCCCGTATTCTGCGGTGCCGCTACTAAAAATTGGGGAATTAAAACTCTCCTTGATACGATTTCCGAATCATTCCCGAGACCTACCGCTCGCAAAGTAGAACACGTTGTTTCTGCAGATGGAAGCATGTCTGAGATCGAGATTGATCCCAATTCACCGGATACGTCGATTTTCGTATTTAAAACCGTGGCAGATCCGTTTGTAGGAAAAATGTCGTTCTTTAAAGTTATGAACGGAACGCTTAAGAAGGATATGGTTCTTCGCAATACGACTACAGGACAAACCGAAAAGTTCAATAAAGTATTCATGCTTCGCGGTAAAAAGCAGATCGACGTTGACGTACTTTCTTGCGGTGATATCGGAGTTGTTGCTAAGCTTGCCAACACTAACACTAACGACACCTTGACGACCGTAGCAGGCGATCTTAAATACTCTCCCATTACGTATCCCAGACCTTATCTTACTATGGCAATAAGACCGATGGCAAAGGGCGATGAGGATAGAATTTCAAGCGGCATGTCGAGACTTCTCGAGGAAGATCTCTCGGTTAAATACGTCAATAATTCCGAAACCAAGCAGTTGACTGTTTCAGGACTCGGCGACATTCATCTTGATATAATCGTTTCCAAACTCAAAAATAGATTCGGTGCAAATGTAGAACTCACAAAGCCGAAGATAGCTTATCGCGAAACGATTAAAAAGAAGGTCGACGTAGAAGGAAAACATAAGAAGCAGTCGGGCGGTTCCGGTCAGTACGGTCATGTAAAGATCACATTCTCGCACGGCGAGGCTGAAGGTCTTACGTTTACCGAATCCGTATTTGGCGGAGCGGTTCCTAAGAATTTCTTCCCTGCAGTAGAGCAAGGACTCAGAGACGCTATGCAGAAGGGCGTGCTTGCAGGTTATCCTATGGTCCATCTTGCCGCTAATCTTTACGACGGTTCTTATCACGACGTTGACTCCAATGAAATTTCATTCAAGCTTGCTGCAAATATTGCATATCGCGACGGCCTTCCTCAGGCAAATCCCGTGCTCCTCGAGCCCGTAGGTGAACTGAAGGTTTACGTTCCCGAAAACTACGTTGGTGACGTAATGGGCGATCTTAATAAGCGCCGCGGTAGAGTAATGGGTATTGAGCCCGCTGCTGACGGAAGCGAAATGCAGACCGTTCTTGCCGAAGTTCCGTTCTCGGAAATGATGGATTACGTAATATCTCTCAGAGCGGCAACTCAGGGACGCGGAAGATTCGATTTTGAATTTATCAGATACGACGAGGTTCCCGCAGCTATTGCAGAAAAGGTTATTGCCGAAGCAAAGCGTGAACAATAATCAAAACCGATAACACAATAATTACAACTGCCTCACTTAAAATGGGGCAGTTTTATTATTTGCAATTTTGATTAACTTAAAATATCTTAAAATTTTTGCACGCGAATATTTTTTCTTGACATTGAGTGCTAAATGTGATAGAATGTATTCGCGATACGTTACGTAAAATCAAAACGGCGACGTATTATGAAAAGGCAAAAATATGACAGCAGGGAGAATCACTTATGGATTCAAACAAAACTACGCTACCCGGAGATGATATGCCTTCGGAAGTGAAGAATGAGAAGATAACTGTCGAGAACAGATACGACGACATAGTTGAGTATGATAAACCGGCGTACCGACCGAGAAAAAAGGTGTGGGGCGACAGATGTGACGGAAGAAGGCTTATGACGATTCCGGCTATGTCAAGCTTTGAGCCCTTCATTATGAATGTGCGCTCTGATTCTCAGAATCATTTTGAAGACGTTATTGACATAACAAACGTTGAGCATTATCTTGATAAAAAGCATAGAGAAGGATATACGGATATGACGTTACTTCACGTTATCCTTGCGGCGTATTGCCGTGTTGTATCTGAGCGTCCGAGTATAAATCGCTTCATTGCGGGACAACGAATATTTGCAGCAAAAAATCTTGAATGCGTAATGACCGTTAAGAAAAAGATGTCACTTGAATCGGAGGATACCGTAATTAAGGTTGCGCTTGATCCACGTGATAACATCTACAACGTATATAAGAAATTTCAAAAAACTCTTAAGGAAGCTATCAACGAAGAGGACTCAGGCTTTGAGAATACGGCAAAATTCTTAAAGAAAATCCCTCGCCCGCTCCTTCGTATCGCCGTTAAATTCTTGAAATTCTTAGATTATCACGGATGGATGCCCAAATTCTTATTAAACATCAGCCCGTTCCACGGTTCTATGATAATTACCTCTATGGGTTCACTCGGTATCCCCGCAATATATCATCATTTATACGATTTCGGTACCTTACCGGTCTTCATATCTTACGGAAGCATATTTGCCGGCGATGCAATTAAGCGTGACGGAACTAAGGAACGCCATCACTTTGTTACGCTCAAGGTGGTAACGGATGAACGTATATGCGACGGATATTATTATGCGTCGGCATTCAAGCGCGTGAAAAGATATCTCCTTAGACCGGAGCTCTTGGACGATTTTGCAGAGTCGGTAAAAGAAGATATAGACTAATTTGTAAAAATCAAAGCCAATTTTGCAACGAGCTTTATTGATTATAGGCTTTTCGGCTTGACGGATCGTTTTTGAACGACCAACGGTCGATATACAAAAATTAAACACTAAACACCGAAAAATTTATCTATAAATGCGGAAAGGAAGAAACTGCTATGCGCAAAGCTTCTATGATGGTAGTAAGAATAATATCGCTTTGCCTTGCCTTCGTTCTGGGATTTTTCTCGGCATTCGGGGCAATTGCCGGTGGTATATATCTTGCATATTCCAAAGTTTCAATCGACAAAATAAATGAATGGGGAGAGAAATTCGGATTTTATATCCCGACTGACGATTTCGTAGATCAAGAAGCGGAAAAGCCGATTACTTCGCTTTCTATTCAAGAATTGCTTGCCGAAATGCAAGGTCTTAGTGGAAGTCCGTTAACGTTAAATCAAATGATTAACAGATACGGATTGATAGTTCCATCGGACGTTACCGATAAGATTCCCGATTCCATAATGAACGATATACCGTTCGTTAAGTTGTTTACTTCCGAGGGCATAGACTCCGCTTTGAATACCGTAACGGTTACGGAGCTCCTTGATTTGATTCCGGAGAATATAGCGTCGACTATTATTTCCAATCCTTTGCGTGACGAACTTAGCGATAACACGCTCTCGGAAATAATTAAGTTGAATATGGGAGGCATATTTGAGGGGATTCAGCTTGGTTACGTAACTATGGTTGCTTACGAAATGGATGAAAACGGCGTATATCAGGTAGTAATGAGTGATCCGTCAAATCCGACGCTGCTGGAACTCGTTGCTCCTCTTGACCTCGGTGGAATAATAAATGCGGTTTCTAATGGTGAGGGAAGTGTACTTCAAGTCGTTGAAAATTCTATAGGCGACGTAGTTATAACCTCGCTCTTTGGCACCTCGATGAAGGATATTGATGCTCTATCTAATCTTCTCGGCGAAGCGACGATAGGCGATATGATAGTTCAAGATCCTGCTACAGGCGAATATACTTTTGACGTAATGGCTGCAATGGAAGGCAAAAAAGTCGGTTCGCTTCTTGGATATAAGGAAACAGAGATTACTGACGAGGGCGGAAAAACTTCAACCGTATGGAAGGAAGAAGACGGGAAAGAAGTTAAAGGCGTTGTCTCTAAGATTTCCGATTACTACATAACCGACTTCATCGAAGGCAAGATTTCGACGGATACGCTTCTTGACGGACTGACTATAGCTGACATACTTGCTTACGAAAAGCGTGAAGATCTACCGATTTATTTAAGTACAGATTCCGATACCTCAATTGAAGGAACTATTACGGTTTGGTATCAGGAGGACGGAAAGCAAGTAGATAAAATTATGGGTGCTTTTGCAGGTATGACACTCGATGAGATAAGCACTTCGATTTCTTCTGACCTTTATCTCTCCGATATACTCGGTTACTATGAGTATAATAATGAATGGTATACGTGGGAAGTTCAGGGTGAAAGGATCGTTTTGACTTCCGCAAGCGGAATTATGGCTGAAATTGCCGATACACCGGTAGGCGAGCTTTCATCGATTGAAGGTAAATTGAAAGATATGAAGATAGGTGATCTTCTTGGAAATAAACCCGTATACACAGATGAAACTAAAACAAAAATCGATCATTGGGAAGATTCCAAGGGAGAAAAAATAACAGGTATTACAGCCACGCTATCCGATTTGACAATTAACGAGCTTTCCGACGGAAATAAACTCCAAGACACCATTGATGATATGAGAATCGCCGACGTAATGGGATATACGGAAAAGGAAGACGGTTGGTATCAAGGCGATAAGAAGGTCACGGGTGTTATGGCATCTCTTGCCGATTCTAAGGTCGGCGCCCTTTCAACTGATATTAACAACATGCAGATCGGTAAAATGCTCGGTCATACTCCTGTATATAAAAAGGATTCCGAAGGAAATTATCTGCTGGATAACGAAAATAACAAGATTATCGACCATTGGGAAGACTCTGATGGTAATCAGATAACGGGAATTATGGCGTCGTTTGCTAATTTAACTGTGGATGATATGTCTGATAACTCTAAGGTTCAAGATGCTATTCAAGACATTAAGGTTGCCGACGTTATGGGACTCACTAAAGATAAAGACGGCATTTGGCGCGATAGCAAAGGCGAAAAAGCAAGCGGAATTATGTCTGCAATAGCAGATACCAAGGTAGGCGATCTCTCCTCCAAAATGCAGGAAATCAAAATAGGAGAAATGCTCGGTCATACTCCTGTATATAAAAAGGATTCCGAAGGAAATTATTTGCTGGATAACGAAAATAACAAGATTATCGACCATTGGGAAGACTCTAATGGTAAAACGGTAACAGGTGTTGTCGGAGTTCTTGCAGATACGTCTGTTGCAGGTCTCAATGAAAGATTAAATAACGTTACTGTTGGAGAAGTTCTTGGGTTTGAATATAAAGATTCCGAAAAGAAATGGTATGATGGCGACAACCCGGCAAAGGGAGTTACAGGCGCTCTTGCAGGAACTAAACTTAACGAGCTTAACAATGCTCTCAATTCACTTAAAATCGGCGAGGTAGCAGGATATACA
>CAZXVF010000007.1:0-34388 GCA_964644445.1 uncultured Ruminococcus sp. | reverse complement strand
CCTGCAACAGGTATTATGGCACAGCTTGCAGATCTTACCGTAGATCAGCTTACCAATAATGCTACATTGACTGACAGAATTGGTAATGTAAAATTGGCTGAAGCTCTTGGTTATACCAAGATAAATGGTAAGTGGTGCGATAAGTCAGACAAAGAACTTACAGGAATTATGGCTGCGCTCGCTGATAAGCCAATCAATGAGATGAATACCGCAGTTAATGATCTCACATTAAATGATGTTATCCCCGGAGAAAAGACCGGATTACTGTCAATAATCGGCGGAAATACGAAAATTAATGAAATAAATGATGCTATTAATGATTCTATAAAAACTACCCCACTCCAGTTCTTTATCGATAATGGATTAATTACGTTAGATGATTCAACTCAAAATGCATTAGATAAAAGTTCCAAAATTAAAAACGATAAAGTACAAATAACCAGCATCACAACGAAAGATAATGTTAAATATGGTACAATAACAGATAATGGTTCATCTTATGATGGGTATAAACTAGAATCCTCTTATATCATAGAAGAAAGTTCAAATATCATACAAGAAAGTTCAAAATATTATGTACCCACTTGGAGAACAAAACCGTTGCAACAAGCGTTTGGTTATGTTGTTGAACTGTTGACTTCAACATCTACAAGCGGTAGTTAAGGGAACAAACTCATAAAATATATTATTGACTGTTTTCTGCTTTTGAAAGCCGGAAAATAATTTAGTCGGAGGGAAAGCCGAGCATAGCAAAGCCCCCTCCGACTTTTTAGTTTGGAGATTCAAAATTTAAGAGGTACGATCTGTACCTCCTTTTTAGTTCCTATGTGATATATCGTTTACTATATCCACAAATTTTTCAACTTCGCGTTCGGTATTCATAATTGAAAACGAGACCCTTATAGTTCCTGTATCAAGCGTTTTCATTTTTCGATGTGCAGAGGGCGCACAATGCAATCCTCCCCTTGTACACGCTCCGTATTTATCGAGCAAAGCGCTCGCTTCCGATGATCTCATCGTATCAAAATTAAATATTACGTTGCTACCATACGAAGGATAAACGGTTATTCCGTTTATAGATTTTAGCTCGTCGGAGGTTATTTGCCTGAGCTTGTTAAGATGATACTCGATGTTATCTATGCCGATTTCATTAATGAATTCGATTCCATGCCTCAGAGCTACTATACCTACGGTACCGAGCGTTCCCGCCTCGTATCCCTCTGGTAATAGCGTGGGCATTTTAGGATTTATGCTGTTTGAGCCACTTCCTCCTTCTATGAAATCTCCCTCTCGCTCCTTCTTTTTGAAATAGGCAAATCCGGTTCCTTGTATGCCGAATAGTGCCTTATGTGCCGGAGCACACAGAGCGTCGCAGTCACTTTCGGTTAGATCTATTCGACGGTGTCCAAGGGCTTGCGATGCATCTATTATTAATCTTAGAGAGTTTTCTTTGGCTATTTTAGATAATTCTCTTATATCTATCTCTTTTCCGCTGACATTGGAAGCTACAGTGGAAATGATAAATTCCGTATCGTATCTTATCAGCGGTACTATAGCATTTTCAAGCGGTAGGTCTGTGTTATATAAGCTGTATTCAATACCCAGCATTTCTTTTAGTCGTTCTAGTGGGCGAATAACCGAATTATGCTCGATATCGGAGACAATTATATGACATTTGTGCCGCACGAGGGTTTTTATCGCCATGTTAAGAGCGTAAGTGGCATTGTAGGTGAAAACGATATTTTCGGGTTCGTTAATGTTTAAAAATCTGCATATACTTTCGCGCGTTTTATATATTTCTTCGCTGGCGAGGACAGAAAGTCGGTGGGCGCTTCTGGATGGATTTCCTCCTATCCTTTTAATACATGAATTTACACCGAGAATAACGCTTCTCGGCTTGGGAAACGTCGTAGCTCCATTGTCAAAATAAATCATTTTGTATATACCTTGTAGGCGATTCCTTTTTCGCGCAGTATAGATATCGCATCGTAGAAATACGCTTCCGGAATTTCTATACCGTGTGAGCACCCTCCGTGCATTCCGACGTCAGTTTTAATTATCTCCGCATCGATTCCCGAATTTCGCAGTATTCTTTTTGCTTTTATCGCATAGGTAGGTGTGCTGACCGTTAATATAACGTTTCTCAAACTTTTTCACCCCTTAATTTTGAATACTAACGTAAAACGGCTCTTGATGATTGCTTAATGAACCGTTTATAATATTTTATGTATATTTTTGAAAAAGTTTAATATTTTATTGTGAAAATGCTAGACTTTTCGTCTATTATGTGGTATACTAGTTAAAAAATAACGGTGAAATTATGATGGAAATAAAAAAATTATATTCTCCCGAGCCGTTTGCGTCAAATTCCTATTTGATACTTTCTGAAGGAGAATCTGCAGTAATAGATCCCTCTTGCCCATTCTGTGAGGATGACTTGGCAGGCAATAGATTGAAATACGTTTTGATAACGCACGGCCACTTTGATCACTTTCTTAATTTAGATTCATGGATTGAAAGCACCGGCGCAACTGTTGTCGTTTCCAAAAAGGACAGAAAACTAATGGGCGATCCATACGGTAACTGCTATAAAACGTTTATGCAAGCCGATAAACGCTACTGCGGAGCTGCCTTGGAGGTTGGTGACGGCGATAAACTTATGCTCGGTAATTCACAAATAAACGTAGGTGAATATCCGGGCCATACCGCAGGTTCGCTTGTATATATCGTGGAGAATTACGCTTTTTCGGGCGATCTTGCGTTCTTCGGCGGAGGATACGGCAGGTACGATCTGCCAAGCGGCGATATGCATTCGCTTTTCCGCTCGTTAAAACGCTTTATTTCTTTGGACGGTGCGTTGACGGTGTTTCCGGGGCACGGAAATTCTTTTACACTTGCCGAGTATAAAAGAAATCTAAAATAGATAAGGTTTTGCGGCTATTGCCGGATTGCAAAGGATGAAACAAAATAAATTGAGGAAAATACAATGGAAGAATTAAGAAGCAATTTCATACACGACATCATCGACGAGGATTTGAAAAACAATCCGAATCTGAAAATTCATACCAGATTCCCCCCCGAGCCTAACGGATATCTTCACATAGGCTCTGCAAAGGCAATTTGGATAAATGCGATGACTGCCAAAAAATATGGTGGAAAATTCAATTTAAGATATGATGACACCAACCCTTCAAAAGAGGATAATGAATACGTTGAGAGCATCTACGAAGACTTAAAATGGCTCGGATGCGAGCCTGACGGCGGCATTTTTTATGGATCCGATTATTTTGATATGTGCTATGAATACGCAGTGGGACTTATCAAGGACGGCAAGGCGTACGTATGCGATCTCAGTGCAGAGGAAATGAGAGAGTACAGAGGGACGCTCACCGAACCCGGAAAGAACAGCCCGTATAGAAATCGTAGCGTTGAGGAAAATCTTGATCTCTTTGAGCGTATGAAAAACGGTGAATTTGCGGACGGGGCAAAAACCCTCAGAGCGAAGATCGATATGTCGTCCTCAAATATGAATATGCGTGATCCCGCAATATACCGTATAGTGCACACGGATCATCACAGGCAGGGAAGTAAATGGTGTATATATCCGCTGTACGACTTTGCTCATCCGATTCAGGACGCAACCGAAGGAATTACGCATTCGCTTTGTTCCATAGAGTTTGAAAACCACAGACCGCTTTACGATTGGGTGATTGAAAACGTGAGATTTAATCCCGCATTGACGGTTGCTCCGAAGCAGCGCGAATTTGCCAGACTCAACGTAACGCATACCGTCATGTCTAAAAGATATCTCAGACGCCTCGTGGAGGAAAATCTAGTTGACGGCTGGGATGATCCGCGAATGCCCACCCTTTGCGGCCTGAGAAGAAGAGGTTATACGCCGTCTGCTATATTTGATTTCGTTTCTAGAGCAGGCGTTGCTAAAGCATATAGCGTAGTAGACTACGAGCTTCTTGAGCATTGTATAAGAGAAGAGCTTAACATGACGGCAGAGAGAAGAATCGCAATACTTCATCCTATAAAGGTGGTTATTACTAATTATCCAGTGGATAAGGTAGAATATTTTGATCTTCCGAACAATCCGAACGATCCGGCTGCCGGCACTCGCAAGCTTCCGTTTACACGAGAGTTATATATCGATTCCGATGATTTTGCAGAGGTACCGCCCCCTAAATTCTTCAGAATGAAGCCCGAAGGTGAGGTGCGTCTCATGGGCGGATATATAGTGAAGTGCAATGAAATAGTAAAGGACTTGAACGGAAACATAACCGAAATACGTTGTACGGCAGATCTTGAAACGGGTAATGGTATGCCCGCCGACGGAAGAAAAGTGAAGGGAACTATTCATTGGTTATCGTCACGTTTTGCAAAGGACGCCGACGTAATGCTTTACGATTTCTTGTTTGACATAGAAAACACCGGCGACATTCCCGAAGGAAAAACCTACGACGATTATTTGAATAAGGATTCGGCTAAAGCGGTTCACGGATGTAAAATAGAGGAAGCGCTCGTAAACGTAAAGGGCGGAGAAAGATTCCAGTTTGTCAGGTGCGGCTATTTCGTCAAGGATACGAAACATGACGGCGTATTCAATAGGATAGTCGGGCTCAAGGATAGCTTCCCCAAAGAGAAAAAATGATTCCTACTCTTGAGGAAATTTGGGAAAAGGTGCTGTTTTACGTTTCGGTTCCTACCTGCGTATGCTGTAAGCGACGATTGACGATAAACGAATCTGCTTTGTGCAAAGAATGCCTTGCAAAACGCGAGGGATTAAAATATCATTCATGCTCACGTTGCGGAAAAAAGCTGGATGCCTGCCTATGCTCCAATGAATATCTGGAAAATCATTATATAAAAAAGCTTGTAAAGGTTTTCAGATACGAGCAACGCGATGACAGACTTCCGCTCAATTCTCTTATATACAGTTTAAAAAGAGATAATCGCAACGACGTTTTGGATTTTTGTGCCGACGAGCTTACGCGTTCGATTCGGATCGCGTTTCCGAATGTATCATATTTTATTATTACGAACGTACCGCGAAGCAAAAAGTCAATAGTTAAATACGGTATTGATCACGGTGCATTACTGGCTAAGGCAATAGCGGATAGACTAGGTGCCAGATATGAAAACATTCTGATTTCCAATGTAAAAACCGAGCAGAAAAAGTTACATGGCGATATACGTAAGATAAACGCTAAGTTTGCAGTAAGAAAAGATATAAATCTTGACGGCAAGACGGTGCTTATCGTGGATGATATAGTAACTACTGGAGCTTCAATGGGAGCCGCCGCGATGCTTTTGCACGGGCAAGGAGCTAAAAGAATACACGGTGCCGCTCTCGCTATTGCGTTTAAAGATAAATATAAGCCATTTCAGCCAATAAAGTATATAAAGTTCCAACCTTGAGGAAAATATCTTCGGGGTTGGTCTTTTATTTTAAATTTATTTCTTTATTCGTGATCTAATTTTATGAAAAGATTAATAAGAATTTTAACGGCAGCGATTTGTATTACGATCATGTTTAACCTTTCGGTAGAGTCTGCGGCAAAATGCTGTTCCTGGTATATCAAAAGAAACGGCTGCAATCCTCCGACACCGCCTTCGGATATCGACATGATTAAAGAAAACGGTGGATTCTATATAAACGATACTCTTGAAGAAGGGGAGAAAAAGCTGTATCTGACGTTTGATGCCGGATACGAGAACGGCAACGTGGAAAAAATACTTGATACGCTCAGGGAAGAGAATGTTTGCGCAGCTTTTTTTGTTTTAGATAATCTTATAGTTAACAATACGGAGCTTGTTATCAGAATGGGCAACGAGGGACATTTAATATGCAATCATACGAAAAATCACAAAAATCTTACTTCTGCTTCGGACGAGGAGATTGCAAAAGATCTTCACGAGCTAGAGGATATTTACAGAAGCAAAACCGGCAGAGAAATGGATAAATTTTTTAGGTTCCCCGAAGGAAAGTACAGCGAGTCTGCATTGAAATGCGTAAACGGACTCGGATATAAAACGGCATTTTGGAGCTTTGCATACGAGGATTGGGATAACAATAAGCAGCCGGAGGAGCAATATGCAATAAGAAAGATAATCGATAACACGCACAACGGTGCGGTTATACTCATGCACCCGACGTCATCTACCAATGCAAAAATCTTAAAGCGATTAATTACCGAATGGCGCAGTATGGGATATGAGTTCGGAAGCCTTACGGATTTTTGCTAAACGTTTGAAGAGAGCTGATAAAATATCGGCTCTTTACATATTTTGCAATTTTTGCTCGTATAATTAACCGTAAATAAATACTAAAAGGAGAAAATAATGAAATTTGGCAGACGGTTAATTACGGTAATTTCTGTATTGCTTATTCTGATGATTGTACCGATTTCGATAGCGAAAGAAAGAGATGAAAGCTCGATTGCTTCAAAAGTTCCCGATATGGTGTTTGATTATTCGGTTAAGAGTGCGTATCTTGTTGAGGCGAAAACCGGCACTGTGATATTTGCTAAAAACGAAGACGAAAGTGCCGATATTGCTTCGGTTACGAAAATTATGACGCTTTTACTTGTCATGGAAGCACTTGAAGCGGGAGAATTCAAACTCGAAGATGAGGTAACTGTTAGCGATTATGCCGCATCGATGGGCGGAAGTCAGGTTTTTCTTGAAGAAGGCGAAAAAATCACGGTGGAAGAATTGATAAAATGCACTGTTATAGCAAGCGCTAACGATGCTGCCGTAGCCTTGGCGGAATTGACCTGCGGAACAGAAGGGGCATTCGTATCAAAAATGAACGAAAGAGCTAAGGAGCTCGGACTGAAAAACAGTGTATTTGAAAATACCACCGGACTTGATGACACTACGAAAAATCATCACAGCTGTGCTTACGATATAGCTTTACTCTCGAGAGAGCTGATAAAATATCCAATAGTATTAAAATACAGCTCGGTATGGCAGGACTCTATACGCAATGGCGAAATGGTACTTACCAACACTAATAGACTCGTGAGATACTACGATGGGTGTAACGGTCTCAAGACAGGATCAACGGATAAAGCAGGTTATTGCGTATCTGCAACTGCAAAGCGTGGAAACATGCAATTAATTGCGGTGATTCTAGGAGCTGATACTAAGGACGAAAGAAATGCGGCGGCAAGAGCGCTCTTGGATTACGGATTTGCAAATTATTCACTTTATGAAGTAGAGGAAGTGTATCTCGAGGACGCATCCGTTTTGAAAGGAGTTAATGACAAAGTTAAACTGTATTCTTCCGATTTCAGCTGCCTTATTCAAAAAGGAAAATCATCGTCAGTAGAAAAAATATACGATATCCCCGAAAGTATCAAAGCACCGATAAGAAAAAATGACATAGTCGGCAGTGTTACGTACAAAATCGGAGACGAGGAACTTGGTAGATCCGATATTTTTGCCGGTGAAAATATAGAGCAGATCACATTGCTTGAAACGATACTCAGAATACTATCGAAAATTATTACCGGTAAATGATTTTTTGCGCTCTTACCTCTTGAAAAAGAAGCCGATATGGTGTATAATATATTAAAAACATCAAAGAAATTTGAAAGGCAATTTTATGAGCGTAAAATTAAACACCAACTTTTTATCGGGATTTGTTTCCGAGCAAGAAATTCAGTATATGCAGCCTTCCGCAAAAGCGGCATTTGAACTGTTAAAGAGCGGAAATGGACAGGGAAGCGACTTTCATGGCTGGATTGATCTTCCGGAAGAATATGACAAGGAAGAGTTCGCCAGAATTAAGTCTGCAGCAGAAAGAATCAAAAAGAATTCCGATATACTCGTAGTTATAGGAATAGGCGGCTCGTATCTCGGAGCCCGTGCGGCAATAGAATTCGTTAAAAGCCCCATTTATAACAATCTAAAGAAGGATACACCCGATATCTATTTTGCCGGTAATAACATTTCCTCTACAGCACTTACCGAGTTGTTATCAATATGTGACGGTAAAGATATTTCGGTAAACGTTATCTCAAAGTCAGGAACTACTACCGAGCCCGCAATAGCCTTCAGAGTTTTCAAAGCTTTGCTCGTTAATAAGTACGGCGAAGACGGGGCACGTGAGCGTATATTCGTTACTACGGACAAATGCAAAGGTACGCTTAAAGAGTTCTCCGACAAAGCGGGGTATGAAACTTTTGTTGTACCGGACGACGTAGGAGGAAGATATTCCGTTCTTACCGCTGTTGGACTTCTTCCGATAGCGTGCGCCGGAATAGATATCGACGAAATGATGCATGGCGCATCAGATGCTCGCACTGAGTATTCATCAAACGACGTCTCGTGTAATGATGCCGTAAAATACGCGGTGATAAGAAACATCTTGATGAGAAAGGGAAAAACGACTGAGATTCTCGTAGGATACGAGCCGTTTATGCTGATGTTTAACGAGTGGTGGAAGCAGCTTTACGGAGAAAGCGACGGAAAAGATAATAAGGGATTATTCCCGGCATCGGTTGTTTTTTCTACCGACTTGCATTCTCTCGGACAATATATACAGCAGGGACAAAGAATGCTTTTTGAAACTGTTATTAATATTAAAGATAACGGTGCAAGATTTGAAATTCCTCACGATCCGCTTAACGTTGACGGACTTAACTTTATAGCAGGCAAGGAGCTTGACTACGTAAATAAGACCGCAATGCTTGCTACTCTTATGGCACATAAGGACGGCGGCGTTCCCAACTTGCTTATAGACGTGGAAGATAGAAGTGCATATTCATTCGGATATTTGGTTTATTTCTTCGAATTGGCATGCGCAGTATCCGGATATATAATGGGCGTCAATCCCTTTGATCAGCCAGGTGTAGAAGCTTATAAGAAGAACATGTTTGCTCTGCTCGGGAAGCCCGGATACGAAGGACTTCGTGATCAACTTCAGGAACGCCTTAAACGTCAATGACGCAAGTAATACGTTAAATTATTAAATTTTCATAAAAACTATTGCATTTTTTTGAATTTTAGTGTAATATATAGATGAGAGATTTATATCTCGAAAAATAGGAGGAATAATAACATGATAAAATTATTTATTGGCGGAAAAGGCTCCGGAAAAACCAAGACACTTATAGAAATGGTCAACAATGCAGTAACGGCTTCAAACGGAAACGTAGTTTGCATTGAAAAGGGCGAAAAGCTCCGCCACAATGTTACATATAACGCAAGACTTATCAATACAGATGCATATGCGGTAAACGATGCCGAGGATCTTTACGGCTTCATTGCCGGAATTCTTGCTTCGAACTCGGATATTACCGATATCTTCGTAGATTCTGCGCTCAAGATTTGCAGCAACGACGTTGCGGCATTTGAAAAAATGCTTGGTAGACTTGAAGGTATTACGTCAGATATCAACCTTGTTATGACAGCTTCAATAACAGTTGAGGATTGTCCCGAAGGTGTTAAGGCATACGCATAAGAGTATTATTCATATATAAAACAATGTAAAATACCGAGCGAGGTCAAATCCGCTCGGTATTTTTTGATAATAACCAAAACTGACAGCAGAAAAGAGCAGAGACCCTCAATAATAAAATTCCTGCAACATCATAAAAATATTTAAAAACTATTTATAAATGCATCAAAAAGTGCTAAAATGAAAGTGCGAAACAAATTTCATAATCAAGTTATTATGGGGATATTTTATCTTAAGAGATAGGTATACCTTTTTTAGCCATTATTATTCAAATCTTACATACAAGGTTTTCTACTTTGATGAGTTTGAGTATAAGTCTTATTACTGAAGGAAGAAAAGGATATATACAAAGACATTTTGAAAACATAAAACGAAAAGGAGTATAAGATTATATGGAAAACAAAGGGTTTATTTACATACTTACAAATCCATCATTTCCGCAATACGTAAAAATAGGTTATGCCGACAATGTTGAAAAAAGATTAGAACAATTAAATAGAAGTGAGTGTGTACCGTTCGCTTTTCGTTTATATGCTTATTATAAAGTGCCAGTAAGGTTGACTGATATGAAGTTGCATAGCATGATTGATAAACTAAACCCAAACCTTAGAGCTATTGATGATTTTAATGGTAAGAAAAGAGTACGTGAGTTTTATGCTATGGATGCTCATGATGCTTTTTCAATTTTAGAAGCAATTGCTGAAATACACGGTTTAAAAGAAAATCTTGTTCTTGTAGAGCCAACGATAGAGCAACAGAAAAAAGAAGATGAAGCACAAGAAATACGAACAAAACGTTCTGCTACATCATTACCTAAAATGGGGTGGTTAATAGAACAAGGAGTAGTTCATATAGGTGACGAGATTTATGTTATTAATCATCCAGAAGAAAAAGCAATAATAATAGATCATGAAAACGTAAAATACAAAGAGGAAGTAATGTCGTTCAATCAATATGGATGTAAAGTGACTGGATGGAAATCAATACAATGTTATGCATGGATGAAAGTTGTGGGGAACAATGATGTATTGTCTGACCTTAGAGAGAAAAAAATGCGTGAACTTGGTATGATAGAATAATTATAATGAGTAAAGGAATTAATGTCTATCTAGGAGTAAAATCTTAGGTAGGCTTTTTATGTTTAGAAGTAATAGTGTGTTCGTAGATAGTAAAAGTGTGATGGTAGAAACGAAAAGTGTGCTTGTATCATTTAGAGTGGCTTGTTAGACTGTGCATCATTCCAATTTTCAAAAAAATACAGCACATTTTTACCGGCGGAAAATCCGCCGGCTTTTTTGTTGCCTTTTTGTTCGTTTTTCATAAACTGCTATTAAGTATAGTTATCTATACTTCAATTATGCATAAGGAATGGTTAAAATAATGCAAGAAAACAGAAATACACCGTTCTCGCTCTCCGGTGACGGAAGAGGCACGGTATGTATCAATACTAACCGTGTTCTTGATGCTTGCCGAGACAGAGATTGCTTTGAAAATACCAGAGTATATTTGACAACGGCAGGGCAGGAAATACTTGCAAATTCAGGTAGCGTGCGTACCAAAAGCGCAAGTATATTGTCTGCATACGTCGGCGTTGATGAGGTTCCGTTTAATAACGGTTTTTACCAAGTAACTGTCAGATATTACATTAGTGTAGAATTTGAAGGCTGTATGGGAGTCGGAAGAAGCCAAAGCTTCAACGGATTAGCAGTACTTGAAAAGAACGTTATTCTTTACGGTGGGGAGGGAAGGGCGATAAGCTTTACCTCTGCAACGTCCGGAACCTTCTGCGACCCGACACTCGGTAACATGGGAACAAATGATCCTGTAGCTATTGTAGAAACGGTAGAGCCGATTGTATTATCAACAAAGGTAAGTGAATGCGGATTGCCATGTCCTTGCACAGAGGGCGTAGATATTCCCGATTCTATAATCAATTTGTTCGGTAGCAGTGATTTTGTTATCAGTACGACCGGACCAAGAATATACGTTTCGTTTGGAGTATTTTCGGTAGTCATAATTCAGAGGCCTACCCAACTGTTAATACAGGCAACGGATTACAGCGTGCCGGATAAGGAATGCACGGCAAAAGGAAGCGATGACGATCCTTGCTCCTTGTTTAGAAACATTGCTTTCCCGATATCACAATTCAGAGGAACAGATGGCCGACCTGAAATGTCTTCCGGCGGAAGAGGAACGGGTTGCGGATGCGGCAACAAAAACAGTTAAAACAAAACTGCCCAAATAAATTGGGCAGTTTTTAAGTATATTATTGATTCTGACGCATTATTTCATATGCAAACATTGTAGTTGCAGAAGCGGCAGAAAGTGATGATTTGAAATCTCTTGCATAATCGATTTTAACCAAAATGTCAGCCATCTCAATCAAAGCTTTCGATATACCGCGTTTTTCGCCGCCGATAATAAGAAGGAGCGGTTTCTTTAGTTCGCATATACCTAAAACGTTTTCGGTTCGCTCGTCTGCGCATACAATACTATATCCCTTTGACTTGAATATTTTCGCTGCGGTAAGGGGATCGCTTTTGTATATTTCAAATAACTCCGATGCTCCCGCCGAGCTTCTTGCAACGACTCCTGCCGCTGACATCCAGTTCCTTTCGGGAAGGATTATTCCATCGCATCCACATGCATAAAGCGATCTTAATGAGTAGCCAAAATTATAAGGGTCTTCGATCCCTTGTATCATAGCATAAAACCCATTATCTGTAATGCTTGTCAGCTCGGTTAAGCAGGGAAGTGAGCGTTCTCCGGTAATTGCTATTATCCCCCCGTGTGAGTTGCCGAGAGTAAATTTGCTGATATCTTCGGCGTTGCTTTCATAAACTGTAAATCCGTATATGTTAGCAACCGCTTTCAAATATCCGATTTCTTTATGTATTTTGGTTATTTTTTCTTTATCGTATAATACTTTTTCTATTTTTCTTGTATTTGTTCCGTTATCTATTGATTTAATTATAGCTCTTATTGAAGTCATACCTTCAAAAACAACGGAATCCGAAAATTTTATATCTTCTTTTTGCATTTTGAATTGAAACCTTTCATATAGTTAAATAACAATAAATATATCACAAGCATGAAGGAAAAGTTATGATAAATGTATTTGGAAAAGAACGCTCAGAGCTAATAGGAGAATTCGTAATAGAGACGGGATCAACAGTCCGTTCGGCGGCAGCATATTTCGGTATAAGTAAAAGTACGGTTCACAAAGATCTTACACATAAGTTGAAATACGTTAATCCTCCAATGTATTATGATGTAAAGGCAGTTCTTGATAAAAATAAACTCGAGCGACACATAAGAGGCGGGGAAGCAACAAAACAAAAATACATACTAAAAAGGCAACGAAGCAATAATAATAAATAAACAGCAGAACACGGCAGGGAACTTCCCTGCTTTTTGCCATTTAAAATAAATACCTATTAAAATAAATACCTATTAAAATAAATACCTATAAATAATTATTTGCAAAATTAGTATCACTTCGTAGATAGGGTTGTTGGCAATAGTATCTGATATTATAATAGTTTTTTGTAGTACTTAATTTGATTCAATAAATGATTATTAAAATGTTTTTTTATCACAAAATTATGTTACTGAAATCTCATTAATTATCATGTAATAAATTATACTTAACAAACTATACGAAAAAATAATTAAATTTCTAAATAATTATACAAAAACTAAAAATGACAGAAAAACCAAGGCAAAAACTACGTAAAACAATGTTTTTACTTCCCTAAATTATACAAAATTTAACTTTTGTATAATTGTATCTGTGCTCGCTTTACGTACCTTCTATAACGTTTATATCTCTTAGAACGCATTCCTTACGGTCTACAGACTTTTAAGCTCTTCTCTTGCGTTCTTACGTAGTGCTAACATAGACAAGTGCCAACAGGGACGCGGCGTACCTCTCTGCTCTGTTTGTATGCGTATCTCCCGAAGGCTTTATCACTGCGAACATAGACGATTGCCAACCCAGAGGGGATTTTGAACTTTCTTGCTCTTTTATTTACAGTGATAAATGATTTCCTTTCCGTTTTCTTTAGCGTATTTAATTTCGGCATTAACTGATTTTCCAATATAGCCATCAATATTTACAACATATATTCCATCGCTAATATCGATCTTTCTGTAATGTGCTTTTTCAAGATGACTTAACATCTCTCCGGAAACAGTTGGTTTTATTCGGTGCATAGATACATTGAAGAACATTATAGCCTTTTATTGCTTCAAGGTCATATGCTATTGACCTCATTTCGTTTTCAAAACGCATACTGCCACATATCGTCAATGTTTTCATATACAAATACTCCTATATTTTTAAACGCCGGAATGAAACTAGTTATTTTAAGTTAACAAATTCATTATAAATAGCATGTATTGCTCGTATATAGTCGGACGAATCAATGCCGATTATTATACTCAATTCGCTTGAACCCTGATCTATCATCCGGATGTTAATATTTGCATTTGCGAGTGAAAGAAATATTCTGGCAGCAGTTCCCTTTTCTCTAATCATACCGCGACCGACTATAGCAATTAAAGCAAGGTTTTCTTCTACAGAAATATTTTCGGGATTTACACTTTTGCAAATACCCGCAAGAACATCCGCTCTTCTCTGCTCTAATATGATATTTGACACGACTACGGTCATTGTGTCTATTCCCGACGGAAAATGCTCAAAAGGTATTTTGTTTTCCTCCAGCACCTGCAAAATTTTCCTTGCAAAGCCAAGATCGGAGTTAAGCATTTCTTTTTCAACTGTTATAGCAGAAAAGCCTGTTCGTCCGGCAATTCCGGTAATGATATTATCAGTCGGCTCATCGGTTTTTGGTACAATCATTGTTCCGCAATCTTCAGGCTTATTCGTATTTCGGATATTGATTGGTATTTTAGACGATCTTGCAGGGAAAATAGCATCTTCATGAAGAACTGTGGCACCCATGTACGATAATTCTCTCAACTCCTTATAAGTTACCGTATTGATGACCTTCGGATCGTCTATTATCTTCGGATCGGCCATAAGCACTCCCGAAACGTCAGTCCAATTCTCGTAAATTGATGCGGATACCGCTCTGGCTATTATTGATCCTGTAATATCGGATCCCCCGCGAGTGAAGGTTTTTATGGTTCCGTTTGGCATCGAGCCGTAAAACCCGGGTATTACTGCTCTTTCATGTTTAGAAAGTCTTTCAGTTAATACAGAATTGGTTTTTTCAGCGTTGAAGCTTCCGTCTTCATTAAAAAATATCACCTTTTTAGCATCGATGAAATCATAATCAAGATACTTTGCTAATATCATGGAGTTTAAGTATTCACCTCTCGACGCAACGTAATCACGTCCGGAACTGTGTAACAGTGACGTTCTGATTTTTTCATATGCCTCGGTGAGATCTATATCAATATTCAGCTCATCAATAATTGAATTATATCTTTCCTTGATTTCTTCGAATACTTCGCTTATATCTCCATCTTCTGTCGCAATTTCATAGCATTTGTATAGCAAGTCGGTTACTTTTGTGTCCTCGATAAACCTCTTGCCAGGTGCGGATGCAACGATATAACGTCGACTCTCATCACTTTTAATGATTTCGGATACACATCGAAAATGATCTGCATCACAAAGTGAGCTTCCTCCGAATTTCAGCACTTTAAGATTCATAAAAATAAAATCTCCTAAAACAAAGATTAGTTCTATTATATGAAATTTCGGCTTCAATGTCAACAAAAAAATAGCATAAAACGACACTTTTTAGAAAAAAATGCAAATTAACGAAAATATTTATTAAATAAAATCAAAAATCTCTTGACTTTCCATCTTTCTTCTGCTATAATATAGAAGTCGCGAGGAGAGATGGCCGAGTTGGTCTAAGGCGCACGACTGGAAATCGTGTAAACCCTAATACGGTTTCAAGGGTTCGAATCCCTTTCTCTCCGCCAATAGGTTTCTAAATAGAACCCCCAATTTTGGAGGTTCTATTTAGTTTTTATGGGGTAAAAACGCCAAAATAACCGATTTTTATATCATTTTTACTTAGGGAACTCCACCCCTTATTAGGAGAATATAGGTGGAATAGCTAGCTATTTTACTGCACGTTTTAGGCGTTTGTCAATAGCTTTTTCGCTTTTGGAAGTGCAAGATAAGACTTGTCAGTATTTTACTGAAAAATCGAAAATAATAATTGACATTTTACAGAATTTGATATATACTTAAATTGAAAATCGAGTATATTTATTAACGTGATAAATTTGAAGAAAACATACAAAACTCTTTTCAGATCTATTTAATAACTCAAAATCGGTTATAAACGATATAGATGAAATGATAGTAATTCTCAAATTACATATAAAGGAGAAAAAATATGAGAACACTCACTTGCCTAAGATGTCAATCTAAAATGAAATTTTCAGGTGATTTAACCATTCAATTGGGAGAATATCAATTGTTCTTTAAGCATCTATCCAACATTATGGATGGTTCATTGGATGTAGAAATGTACAGATGTCCTAAATGCGGAAAGATAGAATTCTTCGAGCCGAAAGAAGACGACTAATCCTTGCAAATTCCTTTATTTTGTAAACAATTATAGTCAAATTCAACATTTTATTACATAAAATACAAAAATGTAAAATTTAGTAAATATATTTATACTAAAAATAACGGATGCTTAATACCTTTTGGCAAACAGCATCCGCTTCTTATTTTTTAGGCAGAGTCGATTACTCTGCTCTTTTTCATCCTATTTTACAAAAGACGAATTATATAAAATTTGTTTCATTAATTAAAGTTTCAATAATATTAATCAGAACAGTTGTAGTAGATTGTGTAGTTGCCAGTGTTATAATCCCAACCCAAATCTTTTGATATTGCATTCCAGTGCTCTTCTGTTCCGGCGTAGTTAATTGTTGTAAGTATGATACAATCAACGAAAGAATAATTACCAATGGTTGTTACGCCATTGCCGATTATAGCATGTGAAAGTCCACTGCACCGATAAAACGCATACTCACCAATTGATGTCACGCTATTTGGAATAGTTATACTTTCGAGTGCTCTACAACTATAAAATGCCCAATCACCTATTGATATAATGTAATCCGGAATCATACTATTTTTGCATCCGGCAATTAATTTTCTTGTATCAGTTTCTATAAGGCAATTTCCTTCGCTGTGATAAACCCTATTATCGTGATCTACTTCTATTTTTTCAATGTTTATACAATTTCCGAAGGCACAATCGCCAACATATTTCACATTACTAGGAATTTTTATGCTTTCTAGTTTTGTACACGAATAAAATGCACACTTACTAATTGTTTCGCAACTTGCTCCATCTTCAAATACTACAGAGGTAATTCTTGACGATTCAAACAACCATGCAGGTATTTTCTTAACATTTGCTCCTATTGTTACCTTAACTTCGTCCTCATTTTCTCCTGCATCAGAGAATACATAATTACCAGATGGTAAATCATCACAATTTGTTGCATAATATTTGATTTCTGCTAATTCATTGCAATCCATGAACACGCGGCGTCCAATTGATGTTAAGCCAGTTCCTATTGTTACACTTTCAAGATTTGAGCAATATACAAATGCAAGAGAACCAATTGAAGTTACACTATTGGGAATAAGTATCTTTTCAATAGCTGCATTTTGGAATGCGCATACACCTATGCTCTCACATACTGAACCTTCTGCAAATACTATTTCGGTAATTTTGGGTGAATATTGATATGTACAGAACAAGTAAGCGGGTATCTTCTTTACGTTTGCTCCAATCGTTACCTTTATTCCCTCTCCATTTTCTCCTGTATTAGAGAATACATAACTATCAAAATTTACATCATCACACTCTATTGCATTATAATTTATTTCTGTTAATACAGTACAGTTAGAAAAGGCCCCATGTTCAATAGAAACAATGCTTTCTGGTATGGTTATTGACGTGATGTTCTCGCACGAAGCAAATGCCTCATATCCAATTATTGTTACCGGCAGTCCTTCATATATTGAAGGGATAATAATCTTTTCATCCGTACAAGTACCAATGCTGATGACAGAGTAAGATTTTTCATCTGAATTCAATTTATATTCAAGACCTATAGATGCAGTTTTCTCTGTCGGTAAATCATCTTCATCATTTTTACAAGAAGCAAGCGTGAAAATCATCACAAGACAAAGTAAAATCAGCGGAAAAATTTTCTTTTTCATTTTAAGTTCTCTATTCTATATATTTTTTATTTTTCGGTTTTTTCTAAAAAGTGCGTCAACCGAAGCTGACGCACCGAAAAACGCAAGCTCCAATTGTCGCCAAACAAATCAATCTATACTTAATGCTATTGACACATCAACCTCAGATAGGGAGTTTGCACTTTTACACTTGCAAATAACTCTAAAGTTGATGTGAAATAAGTATAGTGATTCCCACCTAAAAAATGGGTAAAAGTATATGATTGATGTTTGGCACTATTATTCTAGCATTTTTTGTCTTATTTGTAAATAATTTTTTAAAAATTTCTTTACAAAACAAAAATACTGAGCAATCTTTCTTGCCCAGTATTTTTTGCTACAGCTTTATTGTGGTCATATCTTAAACACACACCTTTGATATGATACCCGATAACTATATCGAATTATTTATCCAAGGATTCATCGATGATTTCGGGATTTACTGCGTTAACGGAAACGCTTCTGATTCCGTTTAAGCAACCGCTCTTGGACTTATATCCTTCCTCACAAATTGCAATGCTTTCTCCGTTGGTTGCGATAAGTCTATATCTGTAGAGTCCCGCTTTATCAAGATATACTTCAAATTTCGGGCATGTTTTTGTTACGGGATTTTTAAGTGTCTGATCCTCGATCCTTCCCTCCTCTACACATCTTGCCGCGTTTTTACCTACGCTTGCCATGCCTGTTTTGCAGGATGATTTTGTTGTATAAACCTGAGAGGCAACCGCGATTTTCTCTTTATTTGCCGCTATAAGACTAAAATTGTAGCCACCGCTTGGCGTTTTCTTAATAATGAATGTTCCCATATTTCCCTCCGAAAGCTTTTTACTACATTATAACAAACAAAATCTGAAAAGTAAATAGCATTTTACAAAAAAAGATAAAAAACATCAAAAAAAGAAAGCACAGCTAAACGCTGTGCCTCTTAATTACTTATACTTACGCTTTCTTGCTGCCTCAGCCTTCTTCTTACGCTTAACGCTGGGCTTCTCGTAATGTTCTCTCTTGCGAAGCTCGGTCATAATGCCGGACTTTACGCACTGTCTCTTGAAACGACGAAGCGCGTTGTCAAGAGTCTCGTTTTCTTTTACTCTGATTTCTGCCATTTTATTCCCTCCCTTCGCTGTGCAAAGAGTTTATCACATAAATTTACTTTAATATTATAAAACATTATTGATGCTTTGTCAAGTGATTTCTAAAAAAAATTAAACTTTTTTAATACTTTTTTACTTTGGCAACTTACGATATCAAATTAGAAGGCACGCCGCAATTCTTTTTCTAAGTACATAATCGACGTGCCTTCCAAGCCTTGATTGATATTCTTTACGTTATATCGAATAAGGCAGATCAGTTGTTTTGTGAATTATTTTGATTATTCGAGTTCTCGGAAGTGTTATCATCGGATTTCGTTCCGAAGATTTCCGAAAGTACGTCTTCGGTCAATGATTCGCCATTAGCCATTCGCTTTGAAAGTTCTTCTCTGCGAGCATTTTCTTCTCGCTCTGCTTTTTCGTTATTGGCTTGTGCGGTTTTGTTTTCCTCCTCACTCCTACGTTTCTTTTCGGTTAAAATATCTTCTATTGATTCAATAGTGGGATTTTCCATTTCCATTGCCGCGCAGAATTGCTCTTCATCCATCGATTCATTTTTTAGGAGAAATTCAGCTATGAAATGTAGTTTACCGATATTTTCGTTGAGGATACTCTTGCATTTATCGTAGCATTCATTAATAAGATTTCTGATTTCTTCATCGATTGTAGCAGCTGTTGCCTCTGAATAATCTCGACCGGATGAAAAATCTCTTCCTAAGAAAACCTCATCCTGCGAATGCTCGGGTGCATATAAAATGGTTCCGAGTTTTTTGCTCATTCCATATCTCGTAACCATGCTTCTGGCGATTCTCGTAGCTTGCTGAATATCGCCGGACGCTCCGGTAGAAATATCATCAAGGACAAGTTCTTCGGCTACTCGTCCGCCGAGCGTCATGACAATTTTGTCAAGCATCTGATTTTTGGACATACCCAACTGCTCTTTGGTCGGAGCACTTACCGTTACACCGCCCGTGTTTCCTGCGGGAACGATAGTTATATGCTTGATAGGATCGGTATTTTTACAGAAGAACGACGCAACCGCGTGTCCGGCTTCGTGATATGCACAAAGCTTATTATCCTCCGCAGTTCTGACTCGTGTCTTTTTCTGAGGACCGAGTATCATTTTCATATAAGACTCTTCAATATCGCTCATACCGATCAATGCTTTATCGTTTTTTGCCGCATGAAGAGCAGCTTCGTTCATAAGATTAGCAAGATCTGCACCTGTAAATCCTATAGTGGATTGCGCGATTTTTTTGAGATTGACAGTCGCTTCAAGGGGCTTGTTTCTTGAATGGACTCTTAATATTTCTTCTCTGTCCTTTATATCCGGATAATTTACCGTTACGCGCCTGTCAAAACGTCCAGGACGAAGTAGCGCAGGATCAAGAATATCCGGGCGGTTTGTAGCCGCAATAACAATGACACCCGAATTAGTTCCGAAGCCGTCCATTTCGACCAGAAGCTGATTAAGCGTTTGCTCGCGTTCATCGTGACCTCCGCCGAGACCTGTACCTCTACGTCTTCCTACCGCATCAATTTCATCTATAAAAATAATGCTGGCGGGTGTTTTTCTTGCATTATCAAATAAATCTCTTACTCTTGATGCGCCGACGCCTACGTACATTTCAACGAAATCAGAACCTGAAATCGAGAAGAAAGGAACGCCTGCCTCTCCTGCTACAGCTTTCGCAAGGAGCGTTTTACCGGTACCGGGAGGGCCAACTAAAAGAACACCTCGGGGAATACGGGCACCCAGTTTAACGAACTTTTCCGGATCCTTCAAGAATTCTACCACTTCTTCAAGCTCGGCCTTTTCTTCATCTGCACCCGCAACATCGGAAAATTTAACGGAATTTTTGTCGCTGACCGCAACCTTTGCCTTCGATTTAGCAAACGATCCTGCACGTCCTCCGGCTGCACCGCCTCCTTGAACGGACTGCTTCATCATAAATATCCAAAGGCCGACGATAACTACCGCTACTAAGATATAAGGAAGATATAAGACATACCAAGGAGTTTCAGCAGCAGCCTTAATATCGTACACGTCTAAGTTGGTGTTCCCTTCTCCTTTGTCGAGATTCGCTTGAGCCAACGTAAGAAGCTCTTCTATCTGTGCGACGTAACTAAAGGTGTATTTATATTCTGTTACCTTAGGATTATTTTTATCGTCCACAGCATATTGTTTGTTACCTTCTGCGTCGGTAATATAGTCACCTTTTTCATCCTTTTGATACGAATATGCCTTAACGGTAATGACGTTGTTTTCATCTACTACAAATGATGTAACCATATCATCCTTTAGCAACTGAACGAGATCACTGTATACAAATTCTTCTTTTTTGTTCGTGTTATTCGACATCAGCGACACGCTGATCAGTACTGCAAGAACAATGACTATAAGCATCGCAATGCTCTTAAAATTAGCCTTCATAATTAAATGCTTTATACCTTTCTTAATATGACATTATATCATTTGAATTCATCACCGGTATAGAACCTCTTATGCACAGAATCATCACTTACAACAAGCGTTACATAGAGCGGTACCGACTTACCATTGTTTTTATCCGGCTTATCATCACGAACTCCAAAGCCGGGAACCCATACAATTCCCTTTTCGTCACAAAGGATAGGGATTAATGGGCGTATGCTTAACGGTATTTTGCGGTCGTTGAATAACTTTTTTAACTTATGAGTCATACCGTTATAAAATATCGTATCTCCGTCTTTTTTGGATCTGATGAACAATTCGCCTTCTATTATAGCAGATGAAATGTAAACTTGTATTGATTTTTTGTGAACAATTGGAAAAATTTTATCGAAAGAAGTAAAATTCAGGTATATTTTCGCCGAAAAGTCATCAAAAACATTTTCCCCCTGAAAAACAGGAAAATTGTAATCTATACTACCATTATCTGAGCTATCCGATATATAAGATATTCCTCTTTCGGTTACGAACGTTAATCCCTTCGGAAGTGAAATTTTAAAATTTCCTTCGGATAGTAGCTTGATTATTTCGTTTATATGCTTTTCGGTAACGGTAGCACCATAGGGTTCAACCATCATTAAAATTACACGATAAAGAACTGCCGGATGCAGGTGTGACAACTCGGTAGATTTTACGTATTTTTCGTTACCGATAAATTCTTCTGCGACGGACTGAATATAATCATCGTCTGATAAGAGATTTTTTGACAAACGTCTTACGCTTTTTTCAGGTTCGGGAACAATTTTTGTCAAGAGTGGAAGAATGTTTTTTCTAATATAGTTTCTGGAATATTCGTCTGATAAATTTGTAGAGTCAATAACGTAAGGAATATCGAATTCATCCAGAAGGCTTCTTATATCGTCTTTCGGAATATCTATGAGTGGTCGAACGATATTATTTCGTACGGGAGATATTCCGGAAGCCCCTTTACTGCCGGATCCTCTGAGAATATTAAATATCACGGTTTCCAAATTGTCGGAGGCGTTGTGTGCTGTTGCTATGCAAAAAACATCATTTCTGCTTGATATTATGCTGTCGAATATCGAATATCTTGCTTCTCTGGCAGCTTCTTCGATTCCCTTTCCCGTGCTCTTTGCAAGTGATGGAACATTTACAGATTCCCTCAAACAATGCAATCCTATTGCAACGCAAAATTCTTGTGAGAACATCTCGTCTCGAAGTGCTTCATCGCCCCTTATACCGTGATTTACATGTATAGGAACTATATTAAAAGCAGAGTGTCGATCGGCATATTCTAATAAGAAAGAAAGCAAAAAAACAGAGTCTGCACCGCCCGAAAAACCGACCAAAACTCCTTTTCTCAAAGCATCAATCATATTATGCTCAAGAATTGTGTCTTCTATAGTATGAAATATTTTATTTCCTGCTTTTGAATTAAAAAGACGCTTAATTTTGTTGCGCATTATTTGAAAAATCCGTTTCCAAGGTTCTAAATTTGGTAAATTGACCTATCCAGCCCATTTTAACGTTGCCAACCGAGCCGTGCCTGTTTTTTGCAATTATTACTTCGGCGGTATTTGCAGATTCTGCCGCTTCCGCATCGTCTCCCTGTTGTCCGCCGATATCCTTGTAGTATTCATCTCTGTACAAGAACATTACGATATCCGCATCTTGTTCAATCGAACCGGAATCACGAAGATCAGCCAAGGTAGGACGCTTACCTGCGCCTGGGCGAGATTCAGTACCTCTGTTAAGCTGGGCACAGCAAACTATTGGAACTCCGAAATCCTTTGCCATGATTTTAAGATTACGGGAAATCTCACCGACCTGCTGAGCACGATTGTCCGTATTTGCCGTGCTTTGCATAAGTCCGATATAATCGACTACGACCATTCCGAGATTTTTTATTCTTCTCAGTTTGGCTTTCATTTCAGTCGTACTAATCGCGGAAGTATCGTCTATGAGAATATCTGTACCCGAAAGCTGCGAAATAACATCTGCGATATTATCCCAATCGTCATTTTTTAACTGACCGGTTCTTAGGCTATATGAATCAACCAAAGCTTCACTCGAAATGATACGCGTTACCAATTGTTCTGCAGACATCTCAAGTGAGAAAATAGCTACGGCTTTACCTGATGATTTAGCATAATTTGTTGCAATATTTAATGCAAACGAGGTTTTACCCATTCCGGGACGGGCGCCTACGATAACTAAATCGCCCTTGCCCATTTGAATAAGCATTTTATCGACGCCCGAAAATCCTGTTTTAGCTCCGCCTACCGCGCCCTTGGCTTCGGAAAGAACTTCAAATTCGTGATAAACATTCTGCAACACATCTCTGATATGTCTGAATTCCTTGTTGTCATTTCCGTGGGACAAGTCAAATATCTTTTGTTCCGCGTTGTCAATAATCGAACGGACCGGAGAGGACTCGTCATAAGCTTGCTCGTTGATTTCTTCGCAAACGCCGATGAGTTTACGCAAAAGTGATTTTTCTTTCACTATTCTTGCGTAATCTTTGATATTTTCTACAGCAGGAACCGAGTCCGCAAGAGTGGTGATATATTGTATTCCGCTTGCTTCATCTCGGTCTCCCTGCTCTATAAGTGCATTTACCAGCGTTACGACGTCAATAGTTTTGCTGGCAGCGAACATTTTTACCAAAGCCGTATATATGTGCCTGTGCTCCGTAATGTAAAAATCTTCTTCTCCGATCATACCGCCAATCATGTTGAAGGCATCGGGATTTACAATTATTGATCCCAAGAGTGCTTGCTCGGCTTCTGTAGAAACCGGCATTTGCCTGATAATATTACTATCCATAACAATAACCGCCTAAAAGTGTTTATTCGTGCACTACGACTGTAAACTTACCTACAATGTCGGCTAAAACCTTGATTTCAAGAGCGTAGCTTCCGTATGCTTTAATCGTTTCCTTCATTTGGATTTTTCTTTTATCAATATCGATTGACAATTTCTTACTAAGCGCTTCTGCGATATCCTTCGCGGTTACAGAACCGTACAGACGGCCGTCTTGACCGTGCCCCATTTGTATTTCGATCTTCGTATTGTTGATTTTTTCGGCAATGGCTTGTGCAGCCTTTCTATCTTCTTCAATTTTAAACTGCTTAGCTTCTTCCTTGCTTTTTAATTCATTTGTAGCTTTAGCATCTGCGGGAATAGCTTTTTTCTGCGGGAACAAAAAGTTTCTTGCATATCCGTCGGATACGTTAACGATCTGATCCTTTTTTCCCTGTCCCTTTACATCACAAAGTAAAATTACTTTCATATCTATTTTTTCCTTTCGGTAATTATTGAATTTTTATACCGTCATTTTCTTCCTTTTGCGTATCACAATATTCGTCAATGCTACTTTTAAGCAATTGCAAGACCTCTTCCGTAGTAGAGCCGAATACTTGTGCACCTGCAACTTCGAAATGGCCGCCGCCGTGAAGCTTTTCGAGTATAAGCTGAACGTTTATTTTACCATTTGAACGGCCGGATATGTGTATGCTGTCGTTAATGCGTACAAGAGCAAACGCGGCATCTACTCCCTTCAAAGTAAGCATCTTGTCAGCCGCCTTGGACGCTATTATCCTATAAGTTTCATCAGTTTCTCCGTCACACGACGCGATGGCGATATTTCCGCGGTACATCGTTATATCTGTATGGAATCGGGCTTCCTTTGCCAGATCTTCCGGTGCGGTTTTAAATAAACTGTATACGTCCGTGGGGTTGGCACCGGCGCTTCTTAAGTACTGTGCGGCACTGAACGTCCTCGTGCCTGTATTTCGCGTAAATTGTTTAGTGTCAAGCAATATACCGGAAAGAAGCATATCCGCCTCATCCTTAAGCAGACATTGCGAATTAATTGAGCTTTCCAGCATTTCCGTAACCAATTCACAGGTAGAGGATGCGTACGGGACTATATAATCAAGAACTACGGTTTCCGGTAATTCCTCAGATTTTCTATGGTGATCCACCACGGCAATTTTGCTTGCTTTCCTAGATATATCATCGAATTGAGAGCGTCCAAGTGTCGCGTGATCCACCAGTACTACCAACGTATCGGAGTTTATCAAATCAAGTCCCTCTGCGTTATCAACGAATACTCGTGAATACGTTTCGTTTTTCTGCATCACCTCTACGCACGGAGATAAATTTTTATCACGCATATCTACCGCAACGTTTACTTTGATTCCGCAAATCATTGCTAATCTTGCAATTCCTATCGATGAACCGAACGAATCAAAGTCTCCGAATCTGTGTCCCATCACGAGAACGTTATCGCAACGAGCCATCAGTGCAGAAAGCTGTGAAGCAAAGCTCCGCGATCTGACACCTGTACGCTTGTATATTGCCTTAGTACGACCGCCGTAACAAATTATATCATTGTTTGATTTATCAACAGCCTGATCTCCTCCGCGTTCAATTGCCAAATCAATGGCGTCGCGAGCTATTTTATCACGTTCTGCAAGCGTTTCGCCTGAACTGGTAACACCGATAGAAATTGTTGCCGCAACGCCGTCACCAACTCTGGTTTTCCTGATTTCATCAAGTATTGCGAACTTATCTATACGACACTCTCGGAGTTTTTTTTCATCAAAAAGCATAATGTACTTGTTATTATCGTATGAACGAAGAATACCGTTCATGGAGGCTGCCCAAGCCTTAAGCTTATCGTCGATAATATATGCAATATCGGTGAATCTTTCGTGTACGTACTGGTATATATCCTCTACGTTATCTATTGCTATGTATGCGATAGCAACTCGCTCGTCGGAATATTTACGTTTAAATTCCGAAAGTTCGGTAATATCTTTAAGCTGTGCAACGTACAGCCCGTCGCCTTCTTTCGAGACAGTGAAGCCTTCATACGAATATATTCTATCAAACAGTATAAGAATCGAATGCTCGTCGGTGCTTGAATTTTTATGAAGATTGGCGTCAATTATTTCCGACGTATTTCTTCCAACGTAATTTTCCCCGGGTTCTAATATCGAAGCCATCGCCGCATTGTACCACAAAATAGTACCGTAACCGTTAAATGCGATAACCGGGTTGTCCGATTCTTTCAGAACTACACTGCTTCCCTCGGTAAGCATTTCGTGCAACGTTCTTGTAGGCACTGATGTTGCAACCTTTGTTTTTGCATAACCGATCAGTGATATCTCTAGCAAATATGCAAATACAAATGCTATCGCAATAAGTGCAGAATAATTACTGTCAACAAAAACAGATATTACCGATGCCATGGCGATATTCAAGCATGCCAGCGATATATATAGTACCGTTTCTGCCTTTGAAGCATACGGAACGTGAATTATTCGTTTTTTATCGTTGTTATTCATTATATCTCCAATCTGTGATAAAGACGATCATAAAGCCATTACGATTGCGGACCGCCGTCACCTGTAGAATTAGCGCTTCTGTATCTGTTGATAGTAATCGTGTAAAATACACCGAACAATGAAAGCATGCTCACTGCAAAGCTTGAAAATAGCAAGGTCACCAATAAAATTAAAGAAAACGCAATGAACGGTTTCATTTTGGTTGACGCAATTCTATACAAAAAATAGAATCCTACGTATGCGAACACGAACATAAAAATATTTTTAAGGTTTAATACCGTAACGGCAAAGTCGGAGTCAGCACTACCGATAAACATGCTTCCAAACATTATCAAAACGTAAAAGTATGCATAGACGTTAGGCGTGAAAAATCGCCACTTAGTTAATTCGTCTTTAACGTCTTCGTTTTTTGAAAGCGCAAGGGAAAATGTTTTGCATGCTACCCCGGAAAGAGCAAATCCGTAAATCACCATCATAGATATTAACATATTGATTGCGGAATCGAAAATTGATTCAAGCTGCTCATCGGTAAGAGCAATAACGGTGTTTACCTCGGGAGCCGATGCGTATATTTCATTAAAATATTCGATAAAGTATTGCTTATATTCTTCTATATTTTTTTGATAGTACTCTGCAAATGACAATCCTTCTTCGTTTTGAATCCCTAAAACGATCAACGAAATCGTAATCAACGCAGCACTGACCAGCGTCATCGCAAATACGCTTTCACACTTTGTGAATTTGGATTTAAGTTTAAAGGATAGCAATACCATGGCACCTAATACGATTGAAAAAATCCCAAAGAGCGCACCGAAGCCATTCACGACAAAATCCGCCAGAACGATCACTAGGGGAGAAATATAAGATAATACTCTTTTTTCTCCGTTTTCAATAAACCACAGCGCCGCAAGAAGGCCCGCGGTGATCGCAGCAATTATGTGACCTAAAAAGCATGATGCAAAACCAAATAATAATGAAGCTAAAAATAGGTACACGGTCATTCTTTTTTTCGTAATGTTTTTATTAATCCTTGTACTCATCTCGTCCTCTAAAATATTTTTATATTTTACATTATAACATATTAACGCGCGTTTGTAAAGCGAAAATGTTTAAATATTCTCTTCAGAGCTCAAATTTACAGAATAATTTGTCGCTTTTGAAATAAGTTATTTTGCTTTTTCTATTGAAATTGAGACAAAATTGTAGTAAAATAAACGTAGCAAATATGCGGAGGATGCGTATGAATCCAAAAAAATCCGATCTATCGGTTATAAAATTAACAGGTGTCGGAAAAAGCACGTCGGAGAAATTGGCAAGGCTGGGAATATTCACTCTCGGTGATTTGATAAATTTTTTCCCGAGAGCCTACGAATATCGGGGGAATATTATACCATTGGCCAATGCCGATCCCGGTATTAAAAGTTCATTTTTACTGACCGTAATATCCGATGTAAAAACATCCATAACGGCAAGCGGAATCAAACTTTCAAAATTCAAAGCAACGGACGGTGAAAAAGTCTGTGATATAATTTTTTTCAATGCTCCGTACGTTAAAGACCTTTTTTATATTAACACACAGTTCAGGTTTTCAGGCAAACCGTTATTTGACGGAAAAAGAATCAAGCTATGTAATCCGAATTATGAGTCGTTTATAGAAGGTGTTGCTCTGCCGGACTTTATACCGGTATATCCGTTAACCTCGGGCATTTCTTCAAAGCAAATCGATAAGCTGGTCAGATCGGCAATAAACGAAGTGTTACCGGAAATAATCGATCCGCTGCCGGAAAGTATAAGATTGAAAAACTCGCTGCCGACCTTGTCATATGCACTAAAAAACTCACATTTTCCAGATAGTGAGCAGGCATTAAAATCCGCGCTCAGAAGGCTGGCGTTTGATGAAATACTCGTATTTGGTCTCGGCATTTCTATTCGTGCAATGGATAAGCGAAAAAAAACAGGTATACGTTTTGATCCGTGTTCTATAAAACCGATCATTGATCTTCTCCCATATGAATTGACCTCAACACAAAAACAAGCTGTTAATGACATTTACTCGGATACGGTGCTTACTAAAGATGGAGATGAAGTATTCCCGATGTCGAGGATTTTGGTCGGCGACGTAGGATGCGGGAAGACTGTTTGCGCTATAATTGCTATATATATTGCGGCAACCTCCAATTATCAAAGCGCGCTCATGGTTCCTACCGAAATACTCGCAAAGCAGCATTTTGAGGAATGCACGAAAATCCTCGAAAAACTCGGAATTAAAGTAAGATTACTCGTAGGCTCCATGAGTAAAAAAGAAAAAGAAGATGTGAATCTTTCTATACAGAGCGGAGACGCAGACGTTATTGTAGGCACTCACGCATTAATATCCGAAAATGTCAAATTCAAGAACCTCGCGCTTGTCATCACCGACGAACAGCACCGATTCGGTGTTATTCAAAGAGCAAAATTAAAGGAAAAAGGCGAGGCGGCACATCTTTTGGTAATGAGCGCAACACCGATACCGAGATCACTTGCATTAACGATTTACGGAGATCTGGATATTACTCGGATTACCGATATGCCGATTGGAAGACAAAAGGTAGATACGTTCGTAGTTAACGAATCCTATCGTGATCGAATCAATGACTTTATCAAAAAGCAGGTAATGCTTGGAGGACAATGCTATGTCGTTTGCCCCGCTATTGATAGCGACGAGGATGAAAATGTAATATTTGCGGAAACAGTAAACAGCTTCATTACAAATACATCCTTAAACCTGAAAAATGTAACAGAATACGCAGCTCAATTGAAGGAGGTTTTACCTGATATTTCTATCGGAGTATTACACGGGAAAATGCGACCCGCGGAAAAGGAATCTACAATGTTAGATTTTTTAGACGGAAAAATCAAGGTGCTCGTTTCAACGACAGTGATTGAAGTAGGAGTCAACGTTCCAAATGCAACTCTGAT
This sequence comes from uncultured Ruminococcus sp., assembly GCA_964644445.1. Classification (GTDB taxonomy): domain Bacteria; phylum Bacillota; class Clostridia; order Oscillospirales; family CAG-272; genus UBA1740. The sequence continues at coordinate 4,807 of CAZXVF010000007.1, read as the reverse complement.
TATAATCGAAAATGCAGAGCGATTCGGTTTATCTCAATTGCATCAATTGCGCGGACGTGTCGGCAGAGGAACAAAAAAGTCATACTGTATACTGATCACAGATTCGACAAATGAAAAAACTCAAGACAGACTTAACGCTATGAAGCTTACGAATGACGGGTTCGAAATAGCGGAGCAAGATCTAAAGCTCAGAGGACCTGGGGATTTCTTTTCTTCAAATTCAAATTCTAATTTCAGGCAGAGCGGTGGATTTGAAATGAAGTTTGCTCCAATGTGTGATGACAACAAGTTATTCTCAAAGGCATTTTCTACAGCAAAATCAATCATCGAGTTGGATCCTCATCTTTCAATGGATGAGCACGCGGAATTAAGAAAAATACTTCTTAACAAAATAAATTCATCATCAACGATATCTTAAACGGAGATTATAATGGCTACTAAACCACTTGCAGACAGACTTCGTCCGGAAACTTTTGATCAAGTTGCAGGGCAAAAGCACCTCGTCGGAACTAACGGAATTCTTCGCAGACTTATTGAAAATGAAAGAATTCCGAACATGATATTTTACGGTCCGCCGGGTACCGGAAAAACCACCGTCGCAAACATAATAGCTAAGCACTCAAATATGCAGCTTCATAAGCTCAACGCAACGACTGCTACACTTGCCGACATAAGAAACGTTATAGAGTCAACGGATAATATTTTTTCAAGCAACGGAACACTTCTCTACCTTGATGAAATACAATATTTTAATAAAAAGCAGCAGCAATCACTGCTTGAATTCATGGAAAACGGTAAAATCACACTCATTGCTTCTACGACTGAAAATCCGTATTTCTATTTATATCCTGCTCTGTTATCACGCTCGTCGGCATTTGAATTCAAGCCGATTTCGGTATCGGATTGTATTCCCGTTTTAAGTGATGCAATCAAGTTCTTAAACCAGGAATTCAACGACGATAAAGAGGCTGACGACGTCGTTCTCGAAGCAATCGCACGCGCCTGTGGCGGTGATGTACGTATGAGCATCAGCCTTTTGGAAAACGTCTTCTACATATCTGATGAAAAATTATCTATCGAAAGAGTGTCAGAGTTGGCTCCGACAGTGATCGGGCATTTTGACAAAAGCGGAGATTCGCATTACGATTTATTATCTTGCCTTCAAAAATCTATCAGAGGCTCGGATCCGGATGCTGCGGTTTTTTATCTTGCAAAAATCTTGTCGGCAGGAGACCTTATTTCCGCGTGCCGAAGAATTCTTGTGATAGCAAATGAAGACGTTGGTTGTGCTTATCCGCTTGCTATATCTCTTGCATACTCGGCAACCGAAAGTGCAAAGCAGCTCGGAATGCCTGAAGCTGCTATACCGCTTGCAAATATTGTAACTATTTTAGCTACCGCGCCAAAATCCAACACATCATATCTCGCTTATCATAACGCAATGGAAGATATATCAAAGGGACTCGGAATCAGTGTTCCTAAGCACTTACAAAGCCCACTGTATGAAGGATATATCTATCCCCATGATTACGAAAACGACTATGTAAAGCAGCAATATCTACCGGATGATCTTGCCAAACGAAGGTATTATGAATTTGGAACGAATAAGACGGAGCAGGCAGCAAAGGTATATCACGATTATATCACATCTAATTGTACTAACAAAAAGAAAAAGTAAAAAAATTGGGGCAAACTGCCTGTTAATGACATGACCTGCTTAGATTATATCATAACACCAGTTTGCCCCTTTATTTGATACGATCTCTTCCTTGCATACATCTGTATTTAGGTAGCGTATCTTTCATAGCGTAAAGTTGGCTTGATTGTAGAGTATCCTTGGATTCATATTCTAAAAATAAAAGCAGAGAAATCATACAAGCGAAAGTAGAAAAACTCAATCGCGAATGTAATATAACTCTGCTTTTTATAATATTATCCGAGAATACCGTCTAAAACCTCGCGAATGTTTTCAAAAATATACGTGGGCTTGGTATGGGTGCTTTCTGCATCGCATCGCTTCCCTTCGCCGGACAAAACTAATATCGTATCAATTCCGGCATTATATCCTGATGCAATATCCGTATAAACTCGATCGCCTATCATAACTGTTTCGGCAGTTGGAAAACCGAATTTTGTCATTGCCAAGTTTATCATATCGGGTTTTGGTTTGCCAATAAAATGCGGTCGCTTACCTGTAGCTCTATATATCATTTCTGCAAATGAACCGCAGTCGGGAACATAGCCAAATGACGTTGGACATACCCAATCGGGATTGGTAGCAATGTACTCAATATCGTTAAGAAGCAATTTACAACAATCCTCGAGCTTCTTAAAATTTAATTCTTGATCGTTACTGATAACCACGCCGAAAATATCGGGCTCTATATCCGTAACAACATTTACACCGGATGATGATAGTTGATTTACGAATGATCTTGTTCCCATTGCATAGAACTTCCTGCCCGGAAATTTATTATTTAAGTATAAAATTGTTGCATCTGTTGAAGTTAAAAAATCATCATCATTCGCATCAATTCCCAACCTTTTCAGTTTGGAAACATATGCTTTTGTACTTTTGGATGAATTATTTGTCAAAAACAAATATTTTCCTCCGATTGACTTTATGTAAGTTAAAAAATCAATCGTTCCATCAAAAAGATCATCGTCAAGATACAATGTTCCGTCCATATCTAATAAGAAAAATCTTTTATTTGACAGTGACATTATTAATCCTCGTATCCGTTCGGATGATTTTTATGCCAATTCCAAGCAGTGGATATTATTTCTTCAAGCGAATTATGCACAGGATTCCATCCAAGAATTTTTTTTGCTTTTTCGCTGGATGCAACTAATCTTGCGGGATCTCCTGCACGTCTTGGAGCTTCAATGGCTGGGATGGAGTGCCCCGTTACCTTTCTTGCAACCTCTATAACCTCTCTAACTGAGTACCCTACGCCGTTTCCGAGATTAAATATATCACTTTTTCCGCCGTTTAACAGATATTGAAGCGCAAGAATGTGCGCTGATGCTAAATCCGTTACGTGAATATAATCTCTAATACACGTTCCGTCGCTTGTATCGTAGTCCGTACCGTATATTGATATGGTGCTTCTTTTTCCGTTAGGAACCTGAAGAATCAGCGGTATCAAATGGCTTTCGGGATTATGAGCTTCTCCTATATTTCCACTCTCGTCAGCACCGCAAGCATTAAAATATCTTAACGATACAAAATTCATTCCGTGCGCTTCACTCGTCCACTTAAACATCTTTTCCATGGCGAGCTTTGTTTCTCCGTAAGGATTCGTCGGGCACGTAGGATCGCTTTCCAATATAGGAATGTTTTTGGGTTCCCCGTACGTAGCCGCAGTAGATGAAAAAACAATCTTTTTTACGTTATTTGCTACCATTGCGTCAAGCAAGACCTTAGTACCGTAAAGATTATTCTCATAATATTTCAACGGATCTGTAACGCTTTCTCCTACGAGAGAAAATGCTGCAAAATGAATAATCGCGTCTATCTTTTCGGTTTTAAATAAATTATCTAAGAAATTAAAGTTACGAATATCGCCATAATAAAATCTGGCTTCTTGAGGAATAGCCTTAACATATCCCGTAGCAAGGCTGTCCGCAACGACGACGTCATAGCCGGCTTTAATAAGTTCAAGAGCCGTATGTGATCCTATGTATCCGGCTCCGCCTGTAACAAGAATAGACATAATCAATACCCTTTCAATAAAGAATAAAAAGGAGCAGTCAGGCTGCTCCTTTAAATATTAGTCAACATAAACGCTAACCTGTTTTCTGCCGCCGGATATGTGTTCAAATTTAACCCTACCGTCAACAAGTGCAAAAAGTGTATCATCGGAACCGATGCCGACGTTTGTACCGGGATGAATCTTTGTGCCGCGCTGTCTAACGAGAATATTACCCGCAACGACTGACTGACCGTCAGCTTTTTTAACGCCAAGACGCTTGGATTCGGAATCACGGCCGTTTTTTGTAGAACCAACGCCCTTTTTGTGAGCGAAGAATTGTAAACTAAGCTTTAACATTTCGTGTACCTCCATAATAATTAAATGCTCTTAATGAGCCAGCAGATTTCAGCTTATATATCGCGCTCTATGACGTTTACATCGAGATAGTCATAGTAATCTTCAATAAGATCCATGAGCTGATAATAGTAAGCTTGTATAAGACCCGATGTTGCGTATTGCTTTTTTTCGTCCTTTTCATACTTAGGTAAAGCTGCTCTGACGATCAAACGTATATCAGCAGTTTCTTCGTCAATAGTATAATCGGCATTTGAAGCATAGGAAATTTCAATTGCATTTATGATTAACATAGTCATGCTGGACAATGCGGAACAAAGTATATCTTCTCCGGAATCTGCATAACCCGTATGTCCCTGCTCTTCAAAGCCGTAAAAGAACCCATCAGCCTTATAAAAAGTTATTGTTGTCATCTTTTAGATTAGCCCTCGATTTTCTCGATTTGAATCTTTGTGTAGTCCTGACGATGACCGATCTTCTTCTTTTCGTTCTTCTTAGACTTGTATCTAATAACGTCGATCTTCTTGGACTTGCCATTCTTAACAACATTTGCAACCACCGTTGCGCCTGCTACATAAGGAGTACCAACCGATAAAGCATCGCCGCTAACGCAAAGAACCTTATCAAATGTAACCTTTTCTCCTTCGGAAACGCCAAGTTTCTCAACAAAAATAACGTCACCTTCGGAAACCTTGTACTGCTTTCCACCTGTTACAAAAATAGCAAACATGAAAAAGCACCTCACTTTCGTGTATAAT
>CAZXVF010000006.1:46928-53093 GCA_964644445.1 uncultured Ruminococcus sp. | reverse complement strand
ACGAGATCAGAAGCGTATATAAAGCAAAATCGAACTTGTTTTTTGCAATATTTAATTGGTAAGAAAAAACAAAAATAAATGAATGTTTTTTCCATTGTATAAGAGTTTCTGTTTGCGATATTATATCAAAAAGTGATAAGACAAATTAAAATACTATAAACACAGTACACAAATATCAAAAATATATTGGTACTCATTCAACAAACATTCAACTTATTTTTCAAAGAATATGCGTTACTACCTCTAAACATCAATCTGACAGTTACAACACACTGTGATAATTTAATACTCACTAACTTATCGAGAAAGAGAAAAAGGCTGATCTTTTTTACAAAAAAAGTATTGAACATCTGCTTATATCACAAGCTATGTATTATTACTTGTTATCATATAATCTTAAATGTGAAAACAAAAGTAGTATAAACGAAAATATCGTAATCAGTCTATTCAATAGTTAAATAAGTAATATTTTTGTCTATAATGCAAATGTTTACTACACCGTACTTAGTTTTATAAGCTCCCCTTAACCCAACAAAAGAACCAAAAAAATATCGGTTTTCCATGTTTGATTTCTTTTCATCTTCGGAGATTATTCCATAGTCATCAGATGAAAACCGCTTCAAAAGATCTTCTAGGAAGTTTTCATATGTGATGTCTTTTTTAATTAGCTCACCAATAAATTCATCAATCCAAATCTCACCAAAGCGAAAATCAAAGAATCCATAATATCCATTGATTTTTTCAGGATTTTGGATTATATATGTATGCGCTATTTGATCGCGAATTTGAATTGAATCATGAATTGATATATCGTTTTTCCATAAAATCATTTTATCAACCTCAGCATAATGCCAAATATAATTAATCCTATTCCTAAAAGAGAGAAAATTGCATATACAATTGGATAAAAATTGATACTTTTAAAGGAACACATTTTTAAAACAAATTTTTCAGAAGAAGAATTTTCTTCTTTGTCTGCATAATACCAAGGTGGCAGTAATGCTTCATTACCCCATCTCGGAGGTAGAACACATTTTTCTGGTGATGTTAAGCCTAACATGTCCTCAATTTTTGCTTGAATAGATAATATTTCCATTTGATACTTATAGTCTAACTTAAAATGAAAATAAGCAATTAATGCTAGCATAATAATTATTGTGCCGCCGCCAATAAAGCAAAGCATTATTAATGTCACTTCTTTTAAAAAGTTTGCAAAAACTAGGCATCCGCTGAACACAGTCAAAAGCATAGTTAGGTATACTTCCATGCTTTTTCTCCATTTAGATCTAATTTCGTTTTCTCGATCAATTTCCAATTTATAAAGATTGAATAATTCCTCTGGTGTAAATAAATTTAGGCTCATTTTAATCTCCAAAATATCATTTAATACAGAATTATTGTGATAACAATTGAATTACACATATATCATGTTAATAAAATTTGCATGATGAAATTTCTAAATAATAAAGCTTAAAGCATTTTTGATAAACATGTGTTAGTGGTTAAACTTAAACGGTTTCCACCTTGATTACGTTGGTATTTCCGGGCTTGCCGCCTATTTGTCCGCCCGTCATTACAACGTTGTCTCCCTTTTTGAGAGAGAGTATCCTCTTTGCTTGATTGAGTGCCTGATAAAATACGATGTCAAGAGAATTGTATTCTTCACTGAGAACCGGAGTCACGCCCCAGCTCATATTCAACTGTCGCCATGCCTTTACGTTCGTCGTAGTTCCGAGTATATCTACGGGCGCGCGGAACCTGCTGACCATTCGCGCAGTCACGCCTGATATCGAATTTACGACTATGCACTTTGCGTTGACGTCTATTGCCATGGAGCAGACGGAATGCGATATGGCGTCAAGATTGTTCTTGATTTTATACGGAGTAGTCGAAAATCTGTGAATGTAATCAATATTCTTTTCGGTGAATTCTGCAATTTCTGCCATGTTTTTTACCGCTTCTACGGGATATTTGCCCGCAGCGGTTTCGCCGGAAAGCATTATAGCGGAGCATCCGTCGTACACGGCGTTGGCAACGTCGGAGATTTCAGCTCTGGTAGGACGCGCATTGTATATCATGGATTCAAGCATTTCCGTAGCGGTGATAACTCTTTTTCCGAGAAGTCTGCACTTTGATATCAGATGCTTTTGGATCGTTGGAACCTCGACGAATGGGATTTCAACTCCGAGGTCGCCTCGTGCTACCATGACGCCATCCGCTACGTCGCATATTTCTTCGATATTGTCGACGCCCGAGCGGTTTTCGATCTTTGCAATAATGTTTATATCCTTACCGCCGTTTTCGTCAAGGAATCTTCTTATATCCATAACGTCGCTCTTGGATGAAACGAATGATGCGGCAACAAAATCTACGTCGTTCTCTATACCGAAGATGAGATCTGATTTATCCTGTTCGGACAGATAATCCTTCTTAAGCACCTTGTTAGGGAAGTTCATGCTTTTGCGGTCGGAAATAACTCCGCCGGAAATAACGGTACATATAACGTCATGATCCCGAATTTCATCAACCCCGAATTTTACGAGTCCGTTATTGACCATGATCGTATCGCCGACGTTTAAATCCTCGGTCAGCTTATCGTAATTAACGCTGACTCGTTCCTGATTTCCTATACAATCTTCGGTTGTAAAAATAAATTTGTCACCGTCAGAAAGTGTAATTTTGCCGTTTTCAAAGGTTTTTATTCTATATTCCGGTCCCTTGGTGTCGAGCATTATAGCTATCGGAAGGTCTAATTCCTCCCTTACGCTTTTGATCTTTTCAATTGTTGCCCCATGCCCTTCGTGAGTTCCGTGTGAAAAGTTAAGTCTTGCTACGTTCATTCCTGCACGGCACATTTCGCGAAGTGTTTTTTCATTATCGGATGCAGGTCCGATAGTACATATGATTTTTGTTTTACGCATAATAAATCTCCATTTCACCGAGTCACACCGGTGGATGCATTATAATCTTTTTTGGTGCTTTTATCAAAACTATACCATTTAGCATTATAGCATAAGCGTTCAAAAAAATCAATAGATTAATTTCACTCCGTTAACGAATTTGCTCATAATTACAGAATATAAAAACTTTATGCAGTTTATCGAAACGGTCAAGTGAAATTTTATTAAAAAGCCGCAAATCGGTTGACAGAAACGAAAATTTCATTTATAATAGATGTTGAAATGTCAACTTTGGAGGTAATAATGGTAGCGAGATTTGAAAGATTTACGTTTGACCTATTCTCAATATATCATCATTTACACAAAATTATGGCCGATGAGATGAATCATTACGGCTTGCGCGGCCCGTATGCAATTTATTTGATTGCGATGAGTCGAAATAATGACGGTATTACGTCGGCAAAGCTTTCCGAAATATGCTGCAGGAACAAATCAGACGTATCGCGCGCAGTAGCTGACTTTGAAAAGAAAAATATGATAGAGAGAAGGGGCAGTAGCTCGTATAATGCAATGCTCTTCCTAACCGACTACGGCAAAAAAATCGCCGAAGAAATAGTATGCAAAGCTATGAATATCGTATCCTTTGTAGGTGGCGAGCTTGACGAGGATAAACGCGAAAACCTTTGCGCTGCCATGAATATTATAGCCAGAAATATGGAATCGTTAAGCAAAAACGGTTCATCTAACGAATAAACGTAGTGGATTTTATACGAAAATAAAAGCGCTCTCGGACTGTTTTGATCTCCGAGGGCGCATTTTCATAACCTTTATTTACAATTCAAGTATTTTTCTTTAACAGCTGCTTCCAAACCTTCTGCCGTAGCTTTGTCCTTTCCGCCTACGGGCAACCCGTCAATAAACCCCGTACGTCTTATAAGCTTTGTTGTACTGGTAACGATAATTTCATCAGCTGAGAACATTTCGCCAATCGAAAACGGTTTTTCCGCAACGATGATTTTCATTTCACGCGCCGTTCGTATAAGTAACTCGCGCGTTATGCCCGGTAATATCAATTCCGATTTCGGATGCGTTATAAGTTCTCCGTCTTTTAGGATGAATACGTTTGAGTGCGCACATTCCGTAACCGTTCCGTCTCGGTGAAACACAGCTTCGTTGCACCCGTAGGAATCTGCTTTGGTTGATGCAATAACGGCGGGGAGCAGGTTGACGGTTTTGATATTGCAGTATTTGTATCTTTTGTCTTCCTCGGTAATAAGGGAAAGCGGCGCAGAGTCTGTAAGATAAAACTCCTTTACTATTATCAGAAGATTAGCGGCTCTTGAATTCTTATATGAGTGCTCGCGCTCCTCCTGATCTCTGCTTATGGAAACGTATATGCTATAGCTGTCGTATCCGGAGAGTGAAATCATACGACAAATAAGATCATAAATACGATTTTTATCAGCCGGATAGAATATATTCAAAAAGTCCATATTCGATTTTAATCTGCTAAGATGCTCGTCAGCTAAGAATATTTTTCCGCCATGTCCTATCATTAAATCATAAACGCCGTCACCGAAATAAATAATACGGTCTGTTAGCGGAATGCTTATCTCATCGCATTGACCTATTTTGCCGTTATAGTATGCATACCCCTTCATAATTCCTCCAAGAAAGCTTTAATTCGGGTTTTACATCCTATACCGTGCATTTACAGCTGTAAAGTGTATGTTTCTTCGCCGGTTATGCTGACAATTCTGAACTTTTTGTTTTCGTAGATCATATACGACGGAGCGAATCCGCCTTTCGGAATAGCTATCGATCCGGGATTAAGACAATAGTTTCCGTTACCGAAGCTTTCGCACTTAGGTATATGAGTGTGTCCGTGTATTAATACTTCACCGCGAGAAAGTCTCGGCGGATTTTCCTGATTGTAAACGTGTCCGTGTGTTGCGAACATCCTGATACCGTCCGCTTCAATATATCTCGATTCCGTCATAATGGGGAAGTCGAGAACCATTTGATCTACCTCGGCATCGCAATTTCCGCGCACTGCGATAACGATGTCCTTATATTGATTCAAAAGCGCAATAACAGCCTTCGGCTCATAACCACTCGGCAGATCGTTTCTGGGGCCGTGATATAGAATATCACCTAGTATAATGAGTTTATCTGCTTTTTCTTTTTTTACAATATCAATAAGGAATCTTGCTGCAGAATAATCTCCGTGAATATCCGATGCGATAATTAATTTCATTCTTTTCTCCCAGTCTATGATTTTCAAAGAATATTGTACCACCTTACGCTTGGAAATTCAATATTAAACCCAAAAATCAATAAAAAATAAATATTTGCGAACCAAAAGTATTTACAAACGCGAAAAAAAGTGCTAAAATTAAAAATGCCAAACATATTCTACATATTTACGAGGTATTTTTCCGCATGGGGAAGTTATACCTTTTTCGCAATATCATTTTAATTCTAAGTCTGCATAGGTAAAAATGCAGCTCCTATCTTGGTCTTAAAGTGGTATGTTATTTACGATACGTATAAGATGTAGAATTTGTTTGGCGACAATTGGAGCTCGCGTTTTTCGGTGCGTCAGCTTCGGTTGGCGCGCTTTTTGTTTTAAAACACCGAAAGAAAGACAGACCAAAAAAGAAAAGAAGGAGACGAAAGATGAAAAAGAAAGCTTTATTGATGCTTTTACTCTGTTTCCTGATAGTCTTTGCGCTTGCATCGTGTAAGCACGAATGCGAATTTGGCGATTGGCAAACCGAACGCGAAGCTACCTGTACAGAGGAAGGCGAGATGTATCGCGAATGCGAAGAATGTGGTGAGAGGGAAACTCAAACGATTCCCAAAATCGACCATACCTTTGGTGAATGGACGGAAATCACTCCTCCCACATGCACGGCAAAGGGCGAGGAGCGCAGAACCTGCGCCAATTGTGACTACTACGAAACCCGTGATATAGCAGAGAAGGGACACACCTTCGGCGACTGGATCGATGGAACTGCACCCACCTGTACCGAAGCAGGAGAGCTGGGGCACTATCATTGCTCGGCATGTGAAAAGGACTATGATGTCGAAGGCAACGAGCTTTCCGAGCTCACTATCGAAAAGGTAAAACACACCTTTGGCGATTGGAAAGAAACTACTGCACCTACATGCACAGAAAAAGGTGAGGAGCGCAGAACCTGCGCGAACTGCGAGTACTATGAAAGCCGCGAAGTAGCGGCAAAGGGACACGCTCTTGGTGAGT
>CAZXVF010000006.1:0-46828 GCA_964644445.1 uncultured Ruminococcus sp. | reverse complement strand
TGCGAGTACTATGAAAGCCGCGAAGTAGCAGCTAAAGGTCACTCTTACACAGCTACTGTAACGAAGCCTACCTGCACGGAAAAGGGCTACACAACCCACACCTGCAAATGTGGAGATTCTTACGTAGATTCTTACGTTGACGCCAAAGGACACAATTATGAAAATGGAGTGTGCACGGGCTGTAATAAGAAAGAATCCTCCGAGGGACTTTCTCTTACCTTAAACTCGGATGGAAAGTCTTACACGGTTTCAGGCATCGGCACCTGCAAGGATACGGATATCGTTATTCCGAGCAAATATAAAGATCTTCCCGTTACCGCCATAGGTAAAGATGCGTTTGAGGATTGTATCGGCATTACAGGTGTAACGATTCCCGATAGCGTAACGTCAATAGGCGATTGGGCATTTGATGGTTGCACCGGTCTTACAAGTGTAACGATCCCTGACAGTGTAACTTCAATTGGCAGACGTGCGTTTAATTATTGCAGCGGCCTTACAAGCGTAACGATAGGAAATGGTGTGACGTCAATTGGAGATTCTGCGTTCTATTGGTGTGAAGGTCTTACAAGTCTAACGATCGGCAGCAGTGTAACTTCGATTGGCGATGATGCGTTTGAAGGTTGTTACGCTCTCGCAAATCTAACTATTCCCGCCAGTGTAACGTCAATCGGTTATGGTGCATTCGATTATTGCTTTATGCTTGAATCAATAACAGTAGACGAAGACAATTCAGTATATCATAGCAAGAACAATTGCATTATAGAAACTGCTACTAAGACGCTGATATTAGGATGCAATAACAGTATAATCCCCGATGGCGTAACGTCCATCGGCGAAAATGCATTCGCTATGTGCGTGAATTTAACAAGTATAACGATTCCCGCTAGCGTAACTTCGATCGGTGATGGTGCATTTGAAAATTGCTTTAAGCTCTTAGAAATATATAACCTGTCAAGTCTGACTATAGAGGTACGCTCTTCCGAAAATGGATCTATTGGAATGTATGCAGCTGTAGTACATACCTCGAAGGACGAAGCAAGTATTATAAAGAACGTAGACGGCTATATCTTCGTAAGTGCAAACGGGCAGAATTATCTCATCGCATATACAGGAAACGAGACGGATATAACGTTGCCTGCTAACTATAACGGTGAAAAGTATGATATTTATCCCTTTGCATTTGCCTATTGCACTAAGCTTGCAAGTGTAACGATTCCCGATAACGTAACTTCAATCGGAATGGGTGCGTTTGGCGCATGCACTGGTCTTACGAGCATAACGATTGGTAACGGCGTAACTTCTATTGGCGATAGTGCGTTCGCTCAATGCTACGGATTAACAAGCATCACAATTCCCGATAGCGTAACTTCAATAGGCGACGAAATCTTCTATAAATGCACCGGACTTACCGACATAACGATTGGAAAGGGCGTAACTTCTATTGGCGATAGTGCGTTCGCTCAATGCTACGGATTAACAAGCATCACAATTCCCGATAACGTAACTTCAATAGGCGACGAAATCTTCTATGAATGCACCGGACTTACCGGCATAACGATTGGAAAGGGCGTGACTTCAATTGATGTAAGCATGTTCTCAGGCTGTACCAATCTTGAATCGATAACGGTTACAGAAGGCAATGCAGTATATCACAGCAAGGATAATTGCATTATAGAGACTGATACCAACACATTGGTATTTGGATGCAAGAACAGTGTTATCCCCGATTATGTCACAGCAATCGGCGATTATGCATTCAGAGGTTGCGAAGGACTTACAAGCATAACTATACCTAACAGTGTAACGTCTATTGGCGATTATGCATTCAGAGGTTGCGAAGGCCTTACAAGCATAATAATACCTAACAGTGTAACATCTATTGGTAATTATGCGTTTGGAGATTGTAAGAAGCTTGCAAGCGTCACGATAGGAACCGGCGTAAAATCAATCGGTCGTTATGTCTTTAATTGCTGCCCTGCATTGATAGAAATCAACTTCAATGCAACAGAATGCGATGATCTTGACGATTATAGTGGAATATTCGGTTACGATGAGGAAAAAGGCGAGGATATAAAAGTAACTGTAGGCGTAAACGTAAAGAAGATACCTGCAAACTTGTTCAATGATGTATTTCATAATGAATCTCGAATTACTGAAGTAGCATTTGCGGAGAACTCCGTTTGCGAAAGCATTGGAAATCGTGCATTCTATAATTGCAGAAGTCTTAAGAATATAACAATTCCCGATAGTGTAATATCAATTGGCGAGTATGCGTTCTATAGATGTGAAAATCTTAGAAGCGTGACAATCGGCAGCGGCGTAACTTCAATCGGCGAAGAGGCGTTCTATGGTTGCAACAATCTAATAGAAGTATACAATCTATCAAGCCTTAATATAGTAGCAGGCTCGTATGAAAATGGCTATATAGGATATTATGCACAGGCAATACACACCTCAAAGGACGAAGAAAGTATAATAAAAAAAGTGGGCGACTTCCTGTTTATGAAGAAGGAAGAAGGCGAAGAAGAAAATAAGAAAAATGTATATTACCTCTTTGCTTATGTAGGAAGTGGCACAGATATAACTTTGCCAGATGATTATAACGGCGAAAAATATAAAATTGCTAATTCAGCGTTCCGTAATTGTACCACTCTAAAAAGCATAACTATAGGAAACGGTGTAACGTCAATTGGTAATTATGCGTTCAGAGGTTGCGAAGGCCTTACAAGCATAATTATACCTAACAGCGTAACGTCAATTGGTAATTATGCATTCTCCGGTTGCACCGGCCTTATAAGCATAGTCATTCCCGATAGCGTAAAAACAATCGGAGATGATGCATTCTCCGGTTGCACCGCTCTTACAAACATAACGATTGGCACCGGTGTAACGTCAATTGGCGATATGGTATTCCGTGGCTGTGCTGCATTGACTGAAATCAACTTCAATGCAACAGAATGCGAAGACGTACACGGCATGGGAATGCTTGGTGACAAAGACGAAAACGGCAAATTTATTAAAGTAACTATAGGCGCAAACGTAAAGAAGATACCTGCAAACTTATTCTATAATGAATCTCATAATGCATCTCGAATTACCGAAGTAGTATTTGCAGAAGGCTCAGTTTGCGAAAGCATTGAAAATGGTGCATTCTATAATTGCAGAAGTCTTAAGAGTATAACAATTCCAGTTAGCGTAACCTCAATTGGCGAATATGCGTTCAATAGTTGCTCCAATCTGATAGAAGTATATAATCTATCAAGCCTGACTATAGAAGTAGGATCTACCGAAAATGGCTATATAGGATATTATGCAAAGGTAGTCCATACCTCAAAAGATGAAGAAAGCATCATAAAGAAGGTTGGAGACTTCCTGTTCATAACTGTAGAACAAACAAATTATCTCTTTGCGTATGTAGGAAACGGAACAGATATAACTCTGCCCGAAAATTACAATGGCGAAAAATATGAAATATATGATTCTGCTTTCATGGGGTGCACCTTCCTTACAAGTGTAACTCTCGGAAACGGCGTAGCTTCAATTGGCGACCATGCTTTCTCCGATTGTTATAGTCTTACAAGTGTAAACATAGGAAGCAGTGTAAAAACAATTGGTAACTATGCATTTTATGAGTGCAGAAATCTCAAAAGCATAACGATCCCTGATAGCGTAACATCTATTGGCGAGTATGCGTTCTCTAATTGCACTAGCCTTACAAGTGTAACGATCGGAAACGGTGTAACCACAATTGGTGAAAGGGCATTCGATTGTTGCTACGATCTCGAGAACATAACAATTCCCGACACTGTAACGTCGATTGGTGATTGTGCGTTCTTGCGTACTGCATATTACAATAATGATAGTAATTGGGATAACGGCGTACTCTATATCGGAAAGCACTTGATAGAAGCAAAATACTCTATATCCGGGCAGTATACGATTAAAGAAGGAACTCTTACAATACCATCGGGAGCTTTCTCTGGCCGCGAAGGACTTACAAGCATAATAATTCCCGATAGCGTAATATCAATTGGCGATAGTGCATTTTCCGGTTGCAACGGACTTATAAGCGTAACAATTGGCAACGGCGTAACTTCAATAGGTGATAGGGCATTCGACGATTGTAGAGGTCTTACGAGTGTGACTATAGGAAGCGGTGTGACTTCAATTGGCAAAGATGCGTTTTTCGGATGCGAAAAGCTAATAGAAGTATATAATCTGTCAAGCCTTGAAATAGAAGCAGGCTCTCGTGAGAATGGCTATGTAGGAGAGTATGCACAGGTAATACATACCTCAAAGGATGAAGAAAGCATCATAAAGAAAGTTGACGACTTCCTCTTCGTAACGGTAGAAGAAAACGGAGAAAATGTGAATTACCTCTTTGTTTACACAGGCAATGGAACAGATATAACTCTGCCTGCTGATTATAACGGCGAAAATTATGGAATTTATGATTTCGCCTTCTCGCGTTGCACAAGCCTTATAAGCGTAGTCATTCCGGACAGTGTAACATCGATCGGCGAAAGAGCATTCAATGAATGTGAAAACCTTGCAAGTGTAACGATTGGCAACGGCGTAACGTCAATCGGCGATTATGCGTTCTGTTATTGCTACAATCTCGCAAGTGTAACAATCGGCAACGGCGTAACGTCAATCGGCGATTCTGCGTTCTGCTATTGCTACAATCTCGCAAGTGTAACGATCGGCAACGGCATAACGTCAATCGGCAATTTTGCGTTCGGGCGTTGCAGTGGACTTACAACAATTAATTACACCGGAACAGAAGAAGAATGGAACGCTATAAGCAAAGAGGGGAGATGGGATTGGTATACAGGTCCTTACACAATCAACTACAACTACGTAGCAGATTGATTTGGATTTAAAATCCCGATTAAACAAAACAAATTTCAAAAATCAAAACGCTAAAAGCGAAAAACAAACGCTGATAGCAAAAAAACAATTAAGCGAGCCACTGCGGCTCGCTTTCTTGAAAAAATGAGACAAAACACTTAAGCGAGCCATCACGGCTCGCTTTTTTGCAAAAATATAGATAAAAATCGAAGCAGAGAAGCGATAAATAAGAAACGCGAAAAGAAAAGACTCCTTTTTTCAAAACCTAAATTTTTTGAATTTTTTTCGTAAAACTATTGATTTTTATCAACGAATGTGATATAATTACTACAACTGTGCGTATGCCTATTGGTATACACGGAAAATATCAGAACAGTCCTCTGCACGCTCTCGCATGAATGTTCGAAGTTTATAAGGAGGCCATTAAAATGGAAAAGATCCAGGCTTTTGTAAGTGAGCAGCTTAAGACCGAAGTGCCCGCATTCGGTATCGGCGACAGCGTAAAGGTTTACGTAAGAATCGTCGAGGGCGAAAAGGAAAGAACACAGATGTTTGACGGTACCGTTATCGCCAGACACGGCGGCGGAATTTCCGAGACCTTCACTGTAAGAAAGATATCCTACGGTGTAGGCGTTGAAAAGACGTTCCCCATCCATTCTCCCAACGTAGAGAAGATCGTAGTTTACCGTGAGGCTAAGGTTCGTCGCGCTAAGCTTTACTATCTCAGAGGCAGAGTTGGAAAAGCCGCTAAGGTTAAGGAAAAGATCTGATTTTCTGTGTCCGTTTTCTCTGAAAGCAACTAAAAAAGTGGCGATGAGCCACTTTTTTTAGTATAAGAACACTTTTATTTCATTTTAACAACCGTTATTGTTGCCTTTCGGTAAAAGTTACACTATTTTTTCGGGAAGTTTAGTTCCTCCGAGTATATGGAAATGTAAATGCTTTACGGATTGGCATCCATCCTCTCCGACGTTAGTGATCACCCTGTATCCGTTAGTCAGTCCGACAGATCTTGCAATTTTCGGAATTGCCTCGAAGATCCTTGCGACTACCGGCGACGTTTCCGCATTTATTTCATCTGCCGAGGCAATGTGCGTCCTCGGGACTACCAAAACATGCACCGGTGCCTGCGGATCAATATCTCTGAATGCGTAGCAATACTCGTCCTCATATACCTTCGACGAGGGGATATCACCGTTGATTATACTGCAAAATAAACAATTCATAATTATTACCTCGAAAAAATATTTGCCACGATTCCAAAACGAACCGCCTAGGCTACATATATAATATCACATTTTCAGTAAAAATTCAAGTAAATTACGGAGTAAATATGGAAAAACACTATTATTCCTTACCCAAGTATCCCTGCACCTCTGATATGTGGGATGAGCTTGCGCGCGAGAACCGCCCGATAGTTGTATATGGAATGGGGAATGGCGCAGATAAGCTCATAAAGCGATTTGAAAAATACGGTATAGAAATATCCGACTTCTTCGCTTCCGACGGCTTCGTCCGTGGGCATTTCTTTCATGGGAAAAGAGTCAAGTCCTTCTCAGAGATCAAGGAGACGTACAGTGACTTCGTTATAGTCTTATCCTTCGCCTCATCTCGAAGCGAGGTGATTGAGCTTTTCCTTGACCTTGATTCAAAATACGATCTATACATACCCGATATGCCCGTCGCAGGTGAAGAATACTTTGATCGCGATTTTTACAATTATCATTATTCGGATATAGTATCGGCTTTGGATTCTCTTGCCGATGATGAGTCGAGAAAAACGTTTGTAAACGTAGTACGCTATAAGCTCACGGGAAAATTGCAATATCTTGAAGATGCGTACGTAAATAAGGACGAATTATATGCACTTCTTGACGGTGATAAATTTGAAACGATAATAGATGCGGGGGCCTACAACGGGGATACCGTAAGAGAGGCTAAAGTGTATTTTCCTAATTTAAAAACCGCATATGCTATCGAGCCTGATTCTAAAACATTTAAGAAATTAACAAAATATTCAGAAGCAGAAAGCGATATTAGTGTAATTTCTATTAATGCCGCGGTGTGCTCTGAAAACGGTGAATCGTCATTTTTGAGCAGCGGAAACAGGAATTCGTCTATATCATCGACATATTCATACGAGCATAAGAATATGATTGTACGCACGGTTACGGTAGACGGTATTTCGCCGGAACGCGTCGATTATATTAAGTACGACGTTGAGGGAGCAGAAATGGATGCGTTGCTGGGATCTGCGATTACTATTGAAAAATTCACTCCGACTTTATTGATATCGGCATATCACAGGAGCGGCGATATATATTCTATAATTAATTATCTTTCGCAAAGATATCCGACTTATAGCTTATACGTCAGAAGGCTTAGAGCGGTTCCTGCATGGGAACTTGACGTTATTGCAATACCGTGCAAATGATATTGTGACAATACGGAAAATTATATTGATTAACGATTTGTATTGTGATATAATTAAGTTGTAAATATTAAGTTACAAATCGTATAGCCGTAAAAGCGGTGTTATGAAATCAAGTCAACAAATTACTGCGATTAATTGTAATCGAATTGGAGAAGATAAATGAAGAGACCGGAGTTGTTGTCCCCTGCGGGAAATTTTGAAAAAATGAAATCAGCAATACTTTACGGAGCTGATGCCGTATATTTGGCAGGAGAAATTTTCGGTATGCGTGCGGCGGCGGATAATTTTTCACTCGATGAGCTTTCTTCCGCTGTCAAATACGCTCACGAAAGGGAAGTAAAGGTATACTTGACCTTAAATACTATGCCGCGCGAGTACGAATATTCGCTTCTTGAGGAATACTTACAAAGCTTGAGAGGCATAGGACTTGATGCAATGATAATTGCGGATATAGGCGTGCTTATGCTTGTAAAAACGCTTTTACCCGATATGGAAATCCATATATCAACCCAAGCAAACGCAGTAAGTGCCGCCGATTGCCGCGCATGGTATGCTTTGGGGGCTAAAAGAGTCGTGCTGGCACGTGAATTGACCTTAGAGGAAATTAAATCAATAAGAAAATCCGTTCCCGATGATTTAGAACTTGAGTGCTTTATTCATGGATCGATGTGTATATCGTATAGCGGCAGATGCCTTCTTTCCGGGCAAATAGTCGGGCGCGACGCAAATCGTGGTATGTGCGCTCAGCCGTGCAGATGGAATTACACTATAAGGGGTTATGAAATATCCGAGGAAAAGCGCCCGGACGCCTCACTTCCGGTGGAAGAGGTAAACGGAGAAACGTTTATTATGGCGAGCAAGGATACGTGTACGATTGAGCATATCCCCGAACTTATCGAGGCAGGAATCGATTCATTTAAAATTGAAGGCAGAATGAAGTCTTCGTATTACACGGCAGTAGTGACGAATACATATAAAATGGCTATCGATTCATATTATTCCGGAAATTACGAATACGATCCGTTGTGGTATCGCGAGCTTGAGTCGGTTAGCCACAGAGACTACGCTACCGGATACTATTATTCCGATTCTCATACAGACGCCAATATTTCAAAAACGTCAGGCTATATAAAAGACAAGGCCTTTCTCGGTGTTGCCGTGGGATATGATCCAATGACCAAACTTGCCGAATTTACTCAGAGAAACAAAATGCTCGTTGGTGATACTATCGAAATATTAACTCCGGGAAAAGTGGGAGAAAAAATGACAGTATCGGAATTGTACGACGAAAATATGAATCCTATTGAAGGAACCAGCCACCCGTATATGCGTTTTTACGTCAAAACGGACAGGGAAGTCAAGAGTGGCGATATTATTCGTGCGATTTAAGGAGATAACCGTATGATCGATATATTAAAGGCGATTATCATTGGAATTATCGAAGGTATCACCGAGTGGTTGCCGATAAGCTCTACGGGCCATATGATTTTGGTAAATGAGTTTTTGAAATTGAATATTTCCTCCGAATTTGAGGAAATGCTTTTCGTCGTTATTCAATTGGGCGCAATTCTTGCAGTTCCCGTTGTTTTTTGGAAAAAGCTATGGCCGTTCGGGCGCAGCAAAAGTAAAAGTGAACGAAAAGCGACCATTTCGTTGTGGGGGAAGGTCTTGGTAGGCGTCTTGCCCGCCGCAGTTATCGGTTTGCTACTTGACGATTGGTTTGACGAGCATTTTTATAATTACGTGGTAGTATCAATTGCTCTGATCGTTTACGGAATAGCATTTTTGATAATTGAAAAGGTTAGAGACGATAAAAAATATCGGTATTCAATTAACGACATCGATGATCTCGGGTATTCCGATGCGATAAAGATCGGTATGTTTCAGACGCTTGCCCTTGTTCCGGGTACTTCTAGATCAGGTTCAACTATAATTGGAGGAATGCTGTGCGGAGTTAACAGAACCGTAAGTGCAGAGTTTTCATTCTTTATGGCAATTCCCGTGATGCTCGGAGCTTCGCTTTTGAAAGTATTTAAGTTCATAGTCGGCGGTTATTCGGCTACAGATATCGAAATATTAATTCTGCTTGTGGGAATTGCAGTATCTTTTATCGTTTCACTTGCATCGATTCGATTCCTCATGGATTTTGTAAAACGGCATAGTTTTTCCGCGTTTGGCGTATACAGAATTATCTTGGGAATAATAGTGTTGATTCGCTTTGCTTTACAGTCGCTTTAATTGAAAATCTTGCTTTGCCGTGCTATAACGATTGTGAAATATGATGCGTAGGAGGTGTAAAAAATTGAAAATAATTATAGGTGCCGGAAAGACCGCATACGACGGTTGGATAAGCACGCAGGAAAATGAACTCGATATTTTGAATCGGGCGGATTTTGAAAAAATGTTTTCAGCTAAAAAGCCCACAGCCTTCCTTGCCGAACACGTCTGGGAGCACATGACCTTTGACGATGGCTGCGTTGCCGCACAGAATTGTTATGATTATCTTGCTGACGGAGGATACATAAGAGTAGCTGTTCCGGATATCAATTTCAGAAATGAGTGGTATCAAGAAATTGTCAAGATTGGAGGCAACGGAGATCCAAGCCATCCTGCATATACTCACAAAATCGTATATGATTATAAAATCCTAAGTGAAGTTTTTGAAAAAGCCGGTTTCATCGTCGATCTACTTGAATACTGCGATGAGAACGGAACGTTTCATTATAAATATTGGAATGAAGTTGATGGAAAAATCGGACGTTCCTTACGTTTCGATACACGAAATAAAGACGGCAAACTCGGCATGGTGTCAATTATTATTGATGCAAAGAAAGAACTAAGAATAGAAGGATAAAAATGAGTATAGACTGTGTGTGGGAGCATAATGGTAATGACACCTTGCTTTATGCTGTAAATTATATCGGTGCCTATACCCGCGGCAAAAACCTTGAAATTGCAAAAGCAAAGATGCTACGGGAAATTTCTTCTTATTGTAACTGGTTGGGCACGGACGATTTTTATAAAAGAGAAGTCGTCATCGTCGGAGAGAAAAGCTCTGAACTTGCAATTTGTGATGCCGACTCAGATGTGCTTTTTGAAAGTGAACAAGTGCCGTTGACTATAAAAGAATACGAGACGCTTAAAAATCTTGCCTTGAAGTCTGCAAAGGATTTTCTTGCATTGTACGGATCGATTCCCGATAAAAATGCAGCCGTAGCACCGCAACGCAAGACCTTTTACGGACAAACTCCGCGTACGGCAAACGAAATGTACGAGCATACCAAAAACGTAAATGCGTATTATTTTGGTGAAATTGATGTCATTGCGGATAATGACGGTGATATATATGAGTGCCGAAAGCGCGGATTTGAAAAGCTGGAATCTTGTACGGATTTTCTGCAAAATGCCGTCACAGAAGGCAGTTATGGCGAATATTGGTCGCTTCGCAAAGTTATGCGTCGCTTTATATGGCACGACCGTATCCACGCAAAAGGTATGTACCGAATGGGGGTAAAGGTATTCGGGGCGAATAATGTTGTAAATTCGTTTTGCTTTTGAATGGGAGAGAATATGAAAATTGCACTTGCATCGGCACGAATTGTTGATCGGGATATAAACTATAATCTGTCGCAGATGGAGCATTACATGAAGCTGGCAAAAGCTGAAGGGGCAGATCTTATATGCTTTGGAGAAGCTTTTTTGCAAGGTTTCAATGCGCTTTCGTGGCAGTATGAAAATGATAAGAAAATGGCATTGCCTACTTCATCACGAGAGTTCATACAAATAAAAAAATTGACTGAAGAAATTGATATTGACGTTTTGTTCGGATATAACGAGTTGGAACATGAGTCGATTTATTCCTCTTGTGCTTTGATTTCCGATGGTGAAATTATTCATAATTATCGCCGTATTTCTAGGGGCTGGAAGGAATACGCAAGAACGGATGAACACTACAAGGAAGGTTCGTATGTCGAGGCTTTTGACTATAGAAACCAAAAATGTGTGATCGGTCTTTGTGGAGATATTTGGGATTATCCCGAACGATTTGCAATCGGCGAGGATATTCTTTTTTGGCCTGTTTACGTATGTTGGACAGAGGCAGAATGGGAAAACGGTGGCAAAGTCGAGTATGCCGAGCAAGCAAGTTTGTGTTGCGAGAATACCTTGTATGTCAACTCGGTTTGTAACGGTGATGCCTTTGGCGGTGCTGCTCACTTTTTTGGTGGAAAAGTTCAAAAGGAGTTGCCAATCTTGAACGAAGGACTGCTTTATGTGACAGTATAGTGTTTAAAGAGAACGCATAAGAGATAACCTGGAGAAGAATCTATGATTAATTTAATTGATATCACGCCTGACAATTGGCGAACGAAACTGGAGGTTTCTGAATCACAGAAACGATATGTTGCAGACAAATCCGTTATGCTTGCGAGAGCATATGCTTATCGGGAGCAACGAAGCAGAGCATTTATTATTTGCGCCGGAGAAACTCCGGTGGGTATGGTACTGTACTATGACTTGCCGGATATGGAGTGCTACGATTTTAGTCAGCTTTTTATAGACGAGCGATACCAAGGTAAAGGCTATGCTAAAGAAACCATACGGAAAGTCCTCGATATTATGAGAGCGGACGGTAAATATAAAAAGGTTGCCCTTTGCTATGTTGAAGGTAACGAAGTCGCAAAAAAGCTTTATGAGAGTTTTGGATTCGCAGAAACAGATCGTGATGAAAATGAGATCATTATGGAGCTTTATTTATCAAACTGAAGCATGAATATGAAATCGTGTGGCTTTTTTAACTGTATATTTTGTCGAAATGGTCGGATCTGCGAGTACGTCTTGTAAAGCTGCGATAGATCATTTGTTCCAAGAAGGTTGGAAAAAGCATTTTCACCAATAAAGTTTAAAAAGAAAAACGGATGTCCTTTACTGAAGCGTATTGAGCATCCGTTCGCTTTATTGTATATGTATATTTGTGAAAGTTACATTACCAAATAAGAAAATCAAATATTTGCAGTAAAATATTACTAACAGAATGAGATATTTCCCTCTACGTCTATGGATGAGATTTTGGCAAGAGATTCGATTTTATATCCCAGTGTGCGTAATTCATTTGCACCGTTTTTATAAGTTTTTTCAATAACTATTCCTGCTCCTACCAAGGTTGCTTTTGCCTTTTCGGTCAACTTTATCAGTGCTTTTAAGGCGCTTCCGTTTGCCAAAAAATCGTCTACTATAAAAACCCGATCTCCTTCGCATATGAAATCCTTGTCACAGTATATATCGTAGATATTTCCGTGAGTACATGAAACTACCTTGGTGTTTATAAGATTTGGATTTACAATCGGATTTCTTGTTTTTTTGGCATACACTACCGGTACTTTGAATCTGGTGGCGGCAATACAAGCAATACCAATTCCGGTGGATTCTATAGTTAAAATTTTCGTTACACCTTCGTTTTCGAAAATCTTGTACCACTCTTTGGCGCATTCTTCAAGAAGATCAACGTCTATTTGTTGATTCAGAAATGAATCTACCTTAAGAATTCCCCCCGGCAGTACCTTTGCATCTTTAAGTATTCTATCTTCTAAAAGCTTCATGGTAATGACTCCTATTTTTATTAATCATTAATTCGCTCCCACGTGATCTGAGGCTCTCCGTGAGCAATTAAAAAACTATTTGCTTTTGAAAAATGTTTGCATCCAAAAAATCCATTATACGCGGAAAGGGGACTTGGATGCGCGCACTCAAGTATCAAATGCTTGTTGTTTGTTATCAGCGACTTCTTCGAACGTGCGTTTGCTCCCCAAAGCATGAAAACTACCGGATTGCATTTTTGATTTACAAGCTCGATAATTTTGTCGGTAAGTATTTCCCAGCCCATTCCCTTATGGCTTTGCGGGCGTCCTTCTCTCACAGTTAGAGTAGTGTTTAGCAAGAGTACCCCTTGCTTTGCCCATCCGGTGAGCTCGCCGCAACGAGGTTCTTTTATTCCGAGGTCGTTTTCAAGTTCTTTAAATATATTTTTAAGCGATGGGGGCGGAGGAGTACCGTCTTTTACAGAAAAGCACAATCCGTGTGCCTGTCCGTTGCCGTGATATGGATCTTGCCCAAGTATAACGACTCTGGTGCTTGCGTAAGACGTATATCTTAGTGCATTGAAAATATCATTCATTGGAGGATATACGGTCGTACTGAAGTATTCTTTTTTTAAAAATTCTCTTAATTTGAGATAATACTCCTTTTGAAATTCGTGTTTTAATAGCTCGTCCCAATCATTGCCTAGAGAAACCATATGTACCAACTCCTTTAATAATATTTTATCATACATTTAAAATAAAATCAATACCGTTTTCTCCGTTTTTGAGATAAATAATATTTCTTAATAATTATGCTTGAAATCAGTATATTTGCACTTTATAGAATATATTATAAAGCAGAAATCCCACAAGCGATCTTGCTTGTGGGATAATATCAAAAGGTGCTGGAAATCAGCTTCTTACAGTTTTCTGGCGAATATCTCCAAAAGTCCAAATGCTTGATCTTATCTGGATCAAGGAAGTATTCAAGCGGAGGCCGATAGCTTTCTACGCTGTCTGTGTCGATTATAACTAGCTTAACCTTCATTTTTTCCGGAATAATGCTTTTTATGTATACTGCAACTGTCTGTCCTGTATATATATTGTCTCTGTATTCGGCAAGCCCTGCCAAATTAGGCTTCAATTCAACGAAAATACCGTAAGGTTCGATGCTTCTAACTATTCCTCTCACAGTTTCTCCTTCGTCAAACATTGCCGCGTTTTCTTCCCAGCTTCCGAGTAGTTCCCGTTCGGAAACGTATATTTTTCCGTTTTCGTCGATTTCCTTGATAACCGTATATATGTATTGTCCGATGTGAAGTCTATCCTGAGGGTGCGATATTCTGGAAACGGATATACTATCTATTGAAAGCAACGAGATTATTCCGCATCCAATGTCTACGAATGCACCGTAGTTTTCGAGGTGCGTTATCTTTGAAGGAATTATGTCGCCAGGGCATAGCGTATCTATATATGCGTTTGTGCATTCTCTTTGCGCGGCTTTTCTCGATAATATGGCAACGGTTTCTCCAGAAGTCCTTTTTTCAAATCCCACAACCTTGAAAGCCACCGTTTTTCCTACTCGCGTTAGTATTGCGATATCTCGCGGTTCTTCTCCGGTTGGAGAGTATACGGCCTCGCTTTTCGGTATTATTCCGCTGACTGATCCGCCCAAGCTGACGTGGAGATTCAGATTATGATCGCAGAGTATTGCCGGTGCCTCTAATATTACACCATCTGCCATCGCACGCTCTAAACCATCTCTGCTTTTGATGTAAGAATAATTTGATTCTGTTGTAATAAGCGCTCCCTCTGGTAAATATTGATTCATCTTTGACCTTCCTATTTCTCGTTTGCTATCTTAGTCTATGATTTACAATCGAGAAATATTACCCGAAAAGGTCTATGATACTGCAATCTAAAAAGTATCTTCGTTTTTTTCTTGCCAAAGCCCAAAACTGACTGAAATTGCGTTGTTGACTGAAGTCATAGTTCCTTCGTCAAGATGCCCCATTTTTTCTTTTAGCCTTTTTTTGTCTATAGTTCTGATTTGTTCTAAAAGAATAATACTGTCCTTAGCAAGTCCTGTATCCTCACCTGGAACATCTATGTGCGTCGGTAACTTAGCTTTGCTTATCTTTGATGTTATCGCAGCTGCTATTACCGTAGGGCTGTATTTATTCCCGACATCGTTTTGTACTATAAGCACGGGGCGCAGTCCGCCCTGCTCGCTTCCTATCACTGGACTTAGGTCAGCGTAATATATATCGCCACGTTTTATGTTCATTTTGATTGTTCAGCCGAATATTGAAATCGACCGTCTCCTTTAGGTACTACCTTTATTTTGTCAGATTTTTTCCGTTTCTAAACACTAAAGCATAATTTTATTTAATAATATTTTATGAAAACAAACTGGAGATGTCATTATTTTTAGGAAAAAAGAAGTTAATTGAATAAAAACAAAGCCAACGTATTGATTTTTTCAGATTAATAATGTATAATAAAAGAAAACGAGGTAAAACATATGTCAAATATTTGGCACGATATCAGTCCGAAAAGAATAACTCCCGAGGATTTTATCTGTGTGATAGAAATATCAAAGGGGAGTAAGAAAAAATATGAACTCGATAAAGAAACGGGATATATAATATTGGATAGGATTTTATATACATCTACACATTATCCGGCAAATTACGGCTTTATTCCACGTTCTTACGGTGATGACGGAGATCCTCTTGACGTTTTGCTTCTTTGCGCAGAGCCGCTTGAACCGCTTTCACTTGTCAGAGCTTATCCCATCGGAGTTATCTCAATGATAGATAACGGCAGAAATGATGAAAAAATAATTGCTATTCCGTTTAATGATCCGAATTACAATAATTATACCGATATAGACCAATTGCCTAATCATATTTTTGATGAAATGAAGCATTTCTTCACAGTTTACAAAAATCTTGAGAACAAAGAGACCGCAGTTAACGAGGTGAGCGGACGGGAAGAGGCGATAAAGGTGATTCGAAACGCTATTGATAATTATGATAGAAATTTTTTGAAGTAGTTTAAGAGATTTTACTAATGGCAGTGCTAAAATAGATAAAAATAAGGTACCCACGCTGTTGCACAGGTACCTTTTTTTATTATACTTTTGTTTCGATCCCTTCGGCATCACCAAATAGCAGAGAAATGCACCAAATGCTTGCCAAAGCAACTAGAATGTAAATAATTCTTGCCAAAAGCATTGTACTTCCACCGGCTATCCAAGCAACGAGATCAAATGAGAAAAGACCGACTAAGCCCCAGTTTATCCCACCGATAATAGCGAGAACCAGAGCTATCTTATTTGCAATCATCATATATGCGATCCGCCTTTTTCGTACATAATCGGGATATACTCCCATTGCTATTTTTGCACGAAAAAGAAAAAATATGTATCTTTAATCATTAAAATCCGGAATTTTATTTCCAAAGTGTTTTTTCAACTTTTCAAGTGAACGCTTTTCAATTCTTGAGACATACGATCGAGATATGCCAAGATATTTTGCCACCTCTCGTTGTGTTCGCGGTTCATACCCCTTGAGACCGTATCGAAGTATAATTATCTGTTTTTCTCTTTCATCTAAAATTTCATCAACGAGTTTTTTAACGTTTGCTATGTGCTCCTGCATATCCAAATATCCTTCAATTGATTCCTCAACGCTTATTATATCAAGGTATGTTAGCGGATTTCCATCTTTGTCCACGTCAATAGTATCGTTTATAGAAACGTCCGCTGCGTTTTTCTTATTGCTTCTGAAAAACATAAGTATTTCATTTTGTATGCATCTGGCACCGTAGGTTGCAAATTTCGTACCGTAATCACTTTTAAACGAATCTACGGCCTTGATCAATCCCAAGCTTCCTATTGAAAGTAACTCCTCGGGGTGGTCGTACGTAGAATAATACTTCCTTATGATGTGTGATACAAGCCTCAAATTGTGCTCTATTATTTTTTCTCTGGCTTTAATATCACCGCTTTTGAATTTTTCAAATAGCGCGCCCTCTTCCTCTTTTGACAGTGGCGGCGGAAATTTGCTCCCTTCGTCTATACCAAGAACAAGCGCTATAAATCTCATCAATATGCTTGCAATTTTTATCATTATCACCTCCAAAAACAGAAAAAAACTCCCGCAAAGTAAAGCTTAATACTATACTATGTGAGAGCCTTCTTGAATTTTACAGAATTTCGATAAGTTTTCGTGCGATTTCTGGTGTGAGTAAATAGTATCCTTTCCCGGGTATATTGCCAATTATATTATGACCGCTGTAGTTCCTTATTTTTTTGTTTATATTGGAAATGTGCGTTCGTACGCTAGTGGGATCAGGCTTCTTACGTGCTTTAAATGCATATTCGACGATGTTTTCCTTGGTTTGCTTTATCGGATATGTGACGGTGAAATAGCACAATACCATTCGTTCGGTTTTCGTCAGACGAATATCTCCGAAATAGTAAGTAGGAATCTTAAGGAACGGAGAACAATCTATCCCTGCAAGTGCGTAATCACCTATCGGTCTCATGTCATTTTCATAACAATACTTAATCATTTCTATAGCAAGATTGGATGATAAAATAGCTTGTCTGCAAACTAGATCGAACATATCTGCATTAGGGCATTTTTTCGGATTGGCTGAAAAAGCGAATATCGGTGCTAGCGACATAGAGCGCAGTCGAGTTATAAAGTCAGCGACGTCAGGCAGCTCTTCTGGGTCTACAATCAGAACTCCGTGATATTTTGTAGATATTTCCTGAAGTGCTTCTTTCGGCGTGCATGGATATGAAAGTATATTCATAAAATAAAAAGAATCGGATATCGGAACGGCCTTCCTTCGGCTTTGATGTACGATAAGTAACATAATTTAAACATCCTTTCTAGAATAATTATACAGCATTTTCGAAAAATGTCAATAAAAACATAGTCGATAATCAAATTTTTTTAAATACCTATTGCTTTTTTCAAACAATTCTGTTATAATACTTTCGTATTAATTCCATGTGTCGGACGGAGTCATACCAGCCGGGGCGGTAGCGGTGCCTTGTACCTGAAATCCGCTATAGCAGGGGTTCATTCCTTTTTTGAGGTTTGCTCTTGTGTAGTCTGCACTGTTATTGATTGTGTTGAAGAATGGGTCTTGCGCAACGTGAGGCTGTGAACCATGTCAGGCGGGGAACCGAGCAGCATTAAGCAGTTTATCGCGTGTGCCGCAGGGGTGCCTGTTCGGAGCAATCTTGGCAGTTACCGTATGTAAGAGTATTATCGATCTTAGGGTGTATGGCTCTATCCGACTTATGGAATATTATACAGATGGCGCGTATGCGGACTGACCATGGTGTACCGCTACGTGCTTTTATTTTGGAGGTATTAATGTCCGATTACAAGGCGTTATATCGTAAATGGCGTTCTAAGGATTTTGATGAAGTTTACGGCCAGGACGGTATTACCGATATACTGAAGTATGAAGTAAAAAACAATAAACTATCTCATGCGTATTTGTTTTGCGGCTCAAGAGGTACGGGAAAAACCAGTTGCGCCAAAATTCTGGCAAGAGCGGTAAATTGCTTAAATCCTCATAACGGAAATCCGTGCAATAAATGTGAAGCGTGCAGGTCGATACTTTCCGGTTCTTCCGTTGACGTAATCGAAATGGACGCGGCAAGCAATAACGGTATAAACGACGTTAGAGATATGCAGGATGAAATATCGTTTACTCCGGCAATACTAAAGTACAGGGTGTATATAATAGATGAGGTTCATATGATGTCCTCTCAGGCATTTAACGCCTTATTGAAAACTCTTGAGGAGCCGCCGGAATACGTCATTTTCATACTTGCAACGACTGAATACAATAAGCTCCCGACCACTGTTGTATCCAGATGTCAACGATTTGATTTCAAAAGAATATCTACAGATATTATCATAAGAAGACTTACGGAGATAGCTAAAGAGGAGAATATCAGTATTACTGCTGATGCTGCGAGGATAATAGCCAGAGTTTCAAGAGGCGGAATGAGAGATGCGATAAGTCTCCTTGAACTTTGTGCCGGTGCACACAGAACTATAGATGAATCGGTAGTATTTGAAACTGTTGGAAGCGGAAACCGCGAATCGGCGTATAAAATAGTTGAATCTATAGGACACAGCGATTTTGACGGAGTATATTCGATTATCGACGATATTGTTATGAAAAGCGGTGATATATCGGTTTTTTGGCAAGAAGTAATTGATACCTATCGCGATATTATGGTCTTGAAAAATTCGAAATCTGCGCAAAAATATCTGGATCTTACAGATGCCGAGTATAATTCGCTGAAGTCGCTGTCAGAATCGTTTACTATGGCGAAACTTTCATATCACGTTACCGTGCTAGAAAATGCCATGGCAGATATGCAACGTGCCTTTAATTCCAAACGGAGCATAGCGGAGATAGCATTGACGCGAATGTGCGATCCTAAGCTTTTACCGTCGCTTGAATCAATGGTTTTGAGAGTAGAGGAGCTTGAAAGAACTATATCAATGATTAAACTCGGAGCAATTCCGATCTCGAATAGTGCCGATGCATATCAAACGCCCAAAGCAGAAAACAAGGAAATAAGCGTTGCAAAATCAAAACAGATAGAAGATACAATTCCAAAACCCACGGATATAATTTGGCAGAAATATAACGGTTGGCCTGATATAGTATCAAAAATAACCGAATTAAAATACTCACTCGCCAGAGGATTTACGCCGTCGTATGTTATGAGAAGCGGAAACACGTTTACTATATATATGCGCAGTTTCTTTTGCGACAGATTAAATCGAAATCCAAGCGATATTGAATTGATACGAGGGTGTATAGCCGAAAGAGAAGGCATTGACAGGACAGGCGTCGAGATACTCTTTGCGCCGATGGAAGAAAAAAATGATTCTCCGATTTCCGATTTGGATGCATTGATTTAATGCTGCGGTTTAGTTTGCTTTGCAGTTTAGCTTGTACTGGATGGCGACGAGCGGCGGAAAATAATACACAACGGTCAAGTGATATAATGGTTAAGATGCGAGAATTCAGCATTATCAACAACATTTTTAAAAGGTGAAAGGGAAGAATAATATGAAAGTGAAGTTACCACAAGGAATGGGCGGTGGCCCTTCAAATATGCAGTCAATGATTAAACAGGCTCAAAAAATGCAGGAAGAAATGGCACAGAAGCAGGCAGAACTTGAAGAACGCGTGTATGATGTTTCCGCGGGCGGAGGAGTTGTCAATGTTAAGATAAACGGAAAACGTGAAATCTTATCAGTAAAACTTGCTGAGGAAATAGTAGATCCTGACGATATAGAAACACTCGAGGATCTTGTGGTTGCCGCAATAAACGAAGCAATCAAAAAGATCGATACCGTCTCTTCGGAAGAAATGAGTAAGATTACGGGATCTATGAGTATACCGGGGATGTTCTGATTATGAATGAATATATTGCTCCTATACAACGGCTGATTGAGGAGTTTAGAAAGCTTCCGGGCGTTGGCGCCAAAACCGCGGCAAGATATGCTTTTTCAATTCTCGGATTTAATGATGATGATGTGGCAAGGTTTGCAGATGCAATTAAAAGCGTAAAGCGTGACGTATATAGGTGCCCGATTTGCTTTGGTTTATCTGATAACCCCGTAAGCTGTTCAATTTGTTCATCATCGTCCAGAGACAGATCTGTTATTTGCGTCGTTGAAAATGCAAAAGACGTTATTACTATAGAAAAAGTGCGCGGATACAAGGGGATATACCATGTTCTGGGCGGTACTCTTTCTCCTATAGATAATATTACTCCGGACGACTTGAATATTTCTGAGCTAATATCCAAGGTTGAAACAGAAGATGTTTCCGAAATTATAATAGCCACAAACCCGACTCCTCGCGGTGATACGACGGCTACTTATATAGCTCGTTTGCTTGAGCCGTACGATGTCAAGGTTTCAAGGCTGGCGTACGGAATTCCTGTTGGAGGAGATATAGAGTACGCAGACGAAGTCACTCTTTACAAAGCTATGGAAGGACGACGTTATTTTTAAAAATCCATAATATGCCGGCTTTTGCCGGCTTTTGTTTTTGTCGGACTTAGAGCTTCCGCTAAGAATAACTGTACTATATGGAAATTTCGCTTGTGAATTCCTTCGTATACAACAATAAAATTTCAGAGGTGAAAATGATTATTAAACAGCACAGTATTTGTATTTTAACCTTAGATTATCTGCTATCATTGCGATAAATTCGCTATTTGTCGGCTTTCCTCTTGAATTTTGTATCGTATATCCGAAGTAAGAATTTAATACGTCAATATCGCCTCTGTCCCAAGCTACCTCTATAGCATGTCGTATTGCTCGTTCAACTCTTGAAGTTGTCGTTTGATATTTTTTGGCAACCGTAGGATAGAGAACCTTTGTGACCGAATTGATAACGTCATTGTCCTGGATTGTCATCAAGATTGCAGTACGGAGGTATTGATATCCCTTAATATGCGCGGGGACACCTATTTGATGAATTATCTTAGTTACTTGTGTTTCCATGTCAGATGCTTCCGCGACGGTACCTATGCTTTGACTGCTTCTTTGCTTTGACAAGGAATTAATGTGCGCAGCAAGAGAGTTGACGTTAAACGGCTTTAGAATACAAAGATCGGCTCCCGCATCGGATGCGTCTATGAGCACGCTTGGCTTGTTGATTGCTGACATAAGAATAAATGCCGGATTTCCTTTAATGTGCAGTGAGTCCTTAGATCTGATAAGTCCGATCCCGTCTATGCCTGAAATCCAGAGATCGACGATTACGATATCATAGGTGTTGTTCTCCAAAAATGCAAGGGCACTCTCTCCACTGTTCGCTTGATCGATTCGACGGTATCCGAGTTTGGCCAATCCTTCTGACAGATTTCTTCGTTCCTCTCCGTTTTCGTCACAGATGAGTATTTTTGTGTTGTTTTCCATTTTTGTTCTCCTTTTTTTGATGTTCGTGGTAAAATATGGTAAATTTTGCCGTAACAACATTGTAGCATAAACATGCTGTAAAATCAAGATGTAAAATAGCGAAAAAGTTTACAAAAAAATGGCAAATAAAATGTTAAATATTACCAAAAACCAGCGCATATTATGATTATTCAACACATTGCGACACATTTCGACTAAATACTTGAATATTTTAAGTCGAGTGATGAGGATAAAAAGAAAAGACGTAAAGATACTGTGCTTATATATTCTGTTTGCGTAAGTTTTTGGCATTTTTATTGCACAGGCATAAACTAAAACGATATATTAAGATAAAAAACATCCTTTTAACAAAAATTTAACAAATAATTAATTAAAAAATCCATTTATTTATTGAAACGCTTTTAATTTTGTGTTATAATGTACTTGTGGAAAGTTGGCGCATTTGATTTTTTACGCCGATGATTAACTAAAAATCATTTTTAAGGAGATAAATAGATGAATACTAATGTAACCAACAATCGTTGTGTTAACGAATGGATTGCCGAAATGGCTGAGATGGTCAAACCCTCCGAGATCGTACTTATAGATGGATCTGAGGCACAGGCGGAGATGCTTAGAAAGGAAGCTTGCGCTACTGGCGAAATGATCAAATTGAACCAGGACGTTCTTCCCGGATGCTATCTTCACAGAACGGCTGTTAATGACGTTGCCAGAGTAGAGAACCGTACTTTCATTTGTACGAGAAATAAAGAAGACGCTGGTAACATAAATAACTGGATGGATCCTAAGGAATGCTACAATAAGCTTTCCAAACTTTACGAAGGGTCGTATTCCGGGAAGCCTATGTACGTAATTCCTTACTCAATGTCCGTGGTAGGATCTGATTTTGCTAAATACGGCATTGAGCTCACCGATTCGATATACGTAGTTCTTAACATGCTCATTATGACCAGAGTCGGACTTAACGTTCTCGACGCTCTTGGAGACAGTCCTGATTTTATAAAAGGACTTCACGCGTGTGCAGATATAGATGAAGAAAAGCGTTATATTTGCCATTTCCCCGAAGATAATACTATTTGGTCTGTAAACTCCGGATACGGCGGAAACGTTCTTCTTGGCAAAAAGTGCTTTGCACTGAGAATAGCATCTTACCTCGGTCGTAAAGAGGGGTGGATGGCAGAGCATATGCTCATTCTTGGTGTACAGTATCCTGATGGAGATATTAAGTACATATGTGCAGCATTCCCGTCGGCTTGCGGAAAAACCAACCTTGCTATGCTTATTCCTCCTGAAATTTATAAGAAGCAAGGATACAAAGTTTGGTGCGTCGGTGACGATATTGCATGGCTTCGCGTAGGTAAGGATGGCAGGCTCTGGGCAGTAAACCCCGAGAACGGATTCTTCGGCGTTGCTCCGGGCACAAACGAACATTCGAATCCCAACGCACTCCATACGTCTATGCGTGACTGTATATTTACCAATGTATGCCATAATCTTGATGATAACACCGTATGGTGGGAAGGACTTAACGATAATCCTCCTAAGAATGCGCTTAACTGGAAGGGCGAGAAGTGGGATTACACGAAATACGATAAATCGGATAAGGTAAACACCTCCGGCGCCCATCCCAACTCAAGATTTACGGCAAAAGCCGAGAATTGTCCTTGTATTTCCGATAAGTTCAATGATCCTGCAGGCGTTCCGATTTCCGCTATTGTATTCGGCGGTCGTCGTGCAAAGACAGCACCGCTTGTTTATCAGTCAACTAGTTGGCAGCACGGTACGTTCGTAGGTTCAATTATGGCTTCCGAGACAACTGCGGCAGCAGCGGGTGCAGTCGGCGTAGTGCGTCGTGACCCTATGGCAATGCGTCCTTTCGTAGGTTATGATATGGGTGATTATTGGGCACATTGGCTTGATATGGGTAAGAATATCGCAAACGCGCCCAAAATATTCCACGTTAACTGGTTCAGAACGGATTCGGAAGGACATTTCATTTGGCCCGGTTTCGGAGACAATATGCGTGTGCTTCTTTGGATTCTTGCTCGTTGCGACGGTAAGGTTGACGCTATAGAAACTCCCAT
The DNA here is from genome assembly GCA_964644445.1 of uncultured Ruminococcus sp. Classification (GTDB taxonomy): domain Bacteria; phylum Bacillota; class Clostridia; order Oscillospirales; family CAG-272; genus UBA1740. Next base: position 22,893 of record CAZXVF010000006.1, on the reverse strand, counting down.
AGGATTTGTTCCGAAGGCCGACGATATAAATATAGAAGGACTTGATATAACCAGAGAAACTCTTGAGGGACTCTTGGACGTAGATTGCGAACTTTGGCTTGAGGATTGCAAGGGAATAAGAGATTTCTATGCACAGGTAGGAAGCAGAGTTCCTGCGGAGCTTTATCATGAACTCGACGCTCTTGAAGAAAGACTTTCTAAGTAATCTTCAATTACAAATCGTTTAAATTATGAAATCGTATTATGACATCGAGAACAGAGTAGATCCCAACGACGGATTTTGGAAAAGAGAAGATGGCGATTGGGAGCTGATGCTTCATCATGAATTGCATGGAGTGTCGTCAGAAATGATACATTGGTGGTTCGATAATATCGATACAACAGAGCGATATAAACTTTGGGATCCGGAAAATCATCTTAAATTTAAGTGGATTGTCGATCCTCATACGAATGGTCATTTTGGAGCCATTCACAAGGTTTTACAAAAAATGAACGGTGTTCCCGTAAGTATGAGTTTTTGCTATACCGTTCCGAATAATAACGATAGAACCGATGGTTATAACAATATTATAACCGCAGACTGTTGTGGTTTTTTGGTGGGAAAGATTATACGCGCAAGGTATATTTATGAATGGAAAGAGACCGAATCTGGTGTGATGGTAAGTAGCCGGTATATTATCTCCGGGTGGGTTCCTAAAATTTTTTGTAAGGCTGTGTATAATCACGATTATCCGGAACAGAAGCGATTGCAGAAATTTCTTCCAAGGTTATATCGAGAAAACGTATGGTAAATTTTGGCATCATGTTTAGTTAAAATTGACGATAAACAATTTAATAAGTTAATCAATTAAGAAATTCAAATATGCGTTTATAACAGACAAAAGTTTGTATAAAGTTTTGCGATAATTATTTAGTACGAAGCAGGAGATTCATAAAGGCTCCTGCTTTTTTTATTCGTAATTCATAAACGATTAAAGAACGTTACCTGATATAGCTACTTTGTTTTGATTTAATGCATCTTAATGCATAGTTTGAATAAGACGTATATTAGTATTATGATGAACGCGATAGTGCCTTGAAGTAATTTCATAATAAAGCAGCGGGATTTGTTTATCTCTGACGGTGCAAAGCATAACGTTTGTAAATATACGGATAATCCCGAGAAACTTAACGCAAATGCATTAAGCGGAAGATTGAAAATTCCTAAATTTTCACTTGTACTTATATATTTGGATGCGCCTCCGATTTCCAAAAAGGCAAATACTATCGCCGTAGCAATCTCGGATTTTACAAACGTAGACACAATATCGGCAATTACGGAAAAGAAAATAATGTACGAGCAAACCGAAATAACACCATATGCAGATGATTTGATAGAATTTACAATAGAGAAGTTCTGCCTGGTTATATCGGTGCATTCTCTGAAACATTTGCGTTCTCCGCTGTTGATTTTTCCTATAATTGCAGAAGAAAAAATGACAGAAAAATAGAGCGCCAGTCCGTCCGTCAAACTATCTCTCATTCCCATTCCTACCCCGGATACTATAAAAGCCAGTGAGGGATTATTTGAAAATGTGATGATCTTTTCACATTCGTCCTTTGATATAATTTTGTGTTCGTAAAGCGCGGATGCACTTTTAACGCCAAGTGGAAATCCGCAGACGTTTCCTAATACATAAGGAATTATTGTTATTTCGCTTATGTTAAAAAAACTAGACCATACGCGAGTAACGGATGAATTGCCGTTTAATTCTATGCCTGATGACAAGAAATCGGATAGTATCATAAATGGAAAAATAGCCGGGATTATAGATGATAAGCACATTTTGATAGAGTTTTCGACGGAATTTTTGACGGTTTGTTGATTCACGATCAGTATAAAAGTGATGGCAATAAAGACAATTATAACTGAAATATTTTTTTGTTTGAAATTAATAATTTCGATTTTGGTTTTTGTCATTTTTAACCTTCCGTAACATAGATTTAATATAGAAATATGAAAAGGAATAAAACAAAATGATTAAAAACGAAAGTAAAGATTTAAAATCAAAAGTTTCATTTCCATATCCGTTCGATTTAGAAATTAAAAGGTATGGCGGAGGATTAAAAATGGTTGTCGTCGGAGCGATAGGTATAAGTGAATTGTCTGATTCGTCGATAGTAATAAAGTGCCACGGAATAAGAATGAACGTTTTGGGAACAAAACTGAAAATCAACGTTCTTGAGAGCAAGACTTTGGAAATATACGGTCGCACGGAGGAGATTAAATTTACGTATGGTAAAAATTGAAAGCATTGTTTTGGGATATAGAGTTTTGCTTTTCCCTTTTGATAAATTCGGTGATGCATGTTCATTGCTTTTTAAGTTCGCAATTCCTTTTTCACAAAAGGGGTATAATAGTTTATATGTGAATGAAAAGTATTTGAAATCTGCAACAGCATTGATGGATAAGGAGGGAATAGAATACGAGATATCTTTGCCTAAAGGAGCTTTGGGGGTAATTAAGGCATACGGTCACAAGACGGCATTTATTGCAGCTTTGTTTTTTGCTATCGTATTAACGGTGGCTCTTTCCAATATAGTGTGGGATATACGGGTGTCCGGAAATGAATGCTTCAGTGATTCTGAAGTTATCTCCGCTATGGAAAATGCAGGCCTTTGTCGCGGAGCATTCTGGCATAAAATCAATGTCGGCAAAATAGAAGCAAAGGCTCTTTCAAACAGCGATGGAATATCATGGGTAAATATCAATCGTCGCGGAACCATTGCGTATGTCGTAGTAAGAGAAAAAAGTGTGCCGAATTCAGAAACGGGGAACGATAGTATTCAGTATTCGAATTTGATAGCATCCGAGGATTGCGTAATTGAAGAAATAGACGTTTTTAACGGAACGGCAGCAGTTAAAGTTGGCGATACGGTCAAAAGCGGTGATATACTAATATTGGGAATTACTTCTGAAGATGAGGAGGGAGGGTTTTGCAAGGCTCGCGGACAAATTATCGGAAGGATTTACGGTAGCGTTTCTCTTGAAGTGGGAAGAGAAAAGGATGAAGTGAATGTTCAAGAGAGAAAAATCGAAAAAATTAGCATAAAAATATTTAATTTTTCCACAAATATTTTAAAAATATATAGAAATTTGGATGAGGAATATGATATAATAGAAGAAAAATCTATCGTATCGTTTTTTGGACTTTGTAATCTGCCGATAGAGATTACGAAATCATATGTAGTTACATATTCGCATGTATCTCGTGAAATGTCCGACAGTGAGATGATTGATATAGCGTCATATCGGTTAAACGCAATGCTTATAAAAAAATTTTCCGATGTTGACCTTTGCGCAATTAAAACGTATGGTAACTTTAATGATACCGCTTATGAGATAGGCTGTGATTACGTGTACCTTTGTAACGTTGCTGTCGAATCTCCTATATATTTTGATGTAGATGATACCGAGGGAAAATAAATGATTGAAAAAATAGTGACGACTAATTCAAACGAAGCAACTTCTGCAATATTCGGTGCTTTTGACAAAAACGCTATCCTCATAGAAAAAAGCTTTGGAGTAAAAATATCCAATTCCGGGCAACGCACCGATTCCGGAGACGTAATCGTTATAACGGGTGAGCCAGACGGTACCGAGAAAGCAAGGCGCGTCCTTGAATATCTTAAGCATATGAGTGGAAACGGAGAGATGCTGAGTGCGGAAAGCGTTGAGTATGTTATCTCTTTGTTCAATGATGGTACAGAGATCGTTACGGATGAGTATTTTGGTGATATTATTTGTGTTACAAATCGCGGCAAGCCTATTAAGGCAAAAACTATAGGTCAAAAAAGATATATTGAAGCAATTAAACGTAATACGGTTGTTTTGGGGTTGGGTCCTGCGGGAACCGGAAAAACGTTTTTGGCTGTAGCAATGGCGGTTGAGGCTTTAAGAAACAAATGTGTATCAAGGATAATTTTGACCCGTCCTGCGGTTGAGGCAGGCGAACGTCTCGGATTTTTACCGGGAGATCTTCAAAGCAAAATCGATCCTTATCTTAGACCTCTTTATGATGCATTATTTGAAATGCTAGGTGCAGAGAACTATGCTCGTCATATGGAGCGCGGAACTATAGAGATTGCTCCGCTCGCGTATATGAGGGGAAGAACGCTGGACGATTCGTTTATAATTCTTGACGAGGCGCAAAATACGACTCAGGAGCAAATGAAAATGTTTTTGACAAGGCTCGGTTATAACTCAAAAGCAGTGGTAACTGGAGATCTTTCTCAAACAGATTTGCCATTAGGGAAAAAGAGTGGCCTTGCAACGGCATCAAGAATACTTGACGGTATAGATGGCATAGAAGTATTTAGATTTACCGACCGCGATGTAGTACGGCATAACCTTGTCAAAAAAATAATTAATGCTTATGAAAAATATGAAAAAGAGGCTCGCGCAAGCAATAGATTCATCGTTGAGCAAAAGAATAAAGGAAGTGTAAAAAATGTTTGACAAAAAATTAGTGATAAGATTTTCGGAAACACAAAATTTTGAAGCAGTAGATTACGATTTGAAGATACTTGTTAGACATGCCATATCCGCGACGCTCGGTGAAGAGGATTTCTCGTTCCCGGCGGAGGTATCCGTAACGTTTTGCGATAACGAATATATCAGATCTCTCAATAAAGAATACAGAAACAAAGATAAGGCAACGGATGTTCTTTCGTTCCCCATGTACGATTATCCCGAGGATGAAGGGGAATTATTACCAGGCGATGAAGCTTTGATTTTGGGAGATATAGTAATATCCGTAGAACGTGCTAAAGAGCAGGCCGCGGAGATAGGTAATACCTTTGAACGCGAGATAGCCTTCTTGGTCGTTCATTCTATGCTTCATTTGCTCGGATACGATCATGAAAGAAGCCCGGAGGATGAAGAGATTCAATGCCAAAGGCAAAAGGAGATCGTAGAGACGCTCAAACTTTAATTTGTTATAAATTTGCGAATCGCAAGCTACCTATCACAAACAAAAAACAAAAGCGCGTTGGATGCGCGTCGTTTAAAGGAACTGAAAATGAAGAAAACAGCTTTCATAGCAATAGTAGGACGCCCAAACGTCGGAAAATCAACCTTACTTAATGCGATTTTAGGGGAAAAGGTTGCGATTGTTTCAAAAAAACCGCAAACTACGAGAAATAGAATTACCGGAATACATACCGTAGGCGAAAACCAATTTGTTTTTCTCGATACTCCGGGTATGCACAACCCAAGGACGAAGTTGGGTGATTTCATGGTGAAAACGACTTCAAATACTTTGGGTGGAGTAGACAGTGCAATTTTAGTCGTTGAAGCGAGAGAACAAGTGGGCGATATCGAAATGCAGATAATATCTCGCTTAAAGTCTGAAAAGATCGGTGCGATATTAGTTATAAATAAGGTAGATGCAGTAAGCCCTTCAAATATTGCCAAAACTATAGTAGCGTATTCGTCTGCGTTTGATTTCGACGCAGTGATTCCGATTTCCGCTAAAAACGGCAACGGTGTAAATACCGTAGTCAAAGAATGCGAGCGCTATTTATGTGATAACGACTGGTTTTTCTCCGAGGATATGGTTACCGATCAACCGGAAAGGAAAATAGTTTCGGAAATTATTCGGGAAAAGATACTCAGAATGATGGAAGAGGAAATACCGCACGGTACGGCAGTGACTATAGAGCATTGGAATGAGAAAAAAGGTATCGTTTCTATCAGGGCTGAGATATATTGTGAGAAAGCGTCTCACAAAGGAATGATAATAGGAAAGCACGGGGCTACCATAAAAAAAATCGGCTCATATGCGCGTGCCGATATAGAAAAAATGCTAGACTCTCAGGTCTTTTTGGATCTGTACGTAAGAGTTAAAGAAAATTGGAGAGATTCCGATTTTAATATATCTGATTTCGGATACAGGGATGAAGAATAATGCAAACTGAAGTAAAAGGACTTGTAATCAGAACGGTTGATATAAGAGATACCGATCGTTTGATTACCATATTTACTGAAGAAATGGGAGCTGTTACCGCTCTTGCAAGAGGCGCCCGTTCATTAAAGAGCAGAAAAATGTATGCTACAATGCAGTTTTGCTACTCGTCATTCGTGCTGTATAAACAGGGGGACAAGTATTCGATAAAGGAAGTTTCACTTATTGAAAGCTTTTTCGATATTCGTCAAACTATAGAAGGCCTGGCGCTTGCAAATTATATAGCGGAAGTGTTATCAGACGTAACAATTGCAGAGGCGGACAGAGACTTGCTTCGTCTTTCGTTAAATTCTTTATACGCAATTGCTAACGGTAAGTATGAATTTCAAAAGATCAAAGCTGCATTTGAAATACGCGCAGCGTCAATTTTGGGCTTCATGCCTGATACCCTTGCGTGTTTTAAATGCGGTGAAAGGCTCGGTACTTTTTATTTTGATATTATGTCAGGGCACATAGAGTGTGAAAAATGTCGTGCTCAGTCCAATATGACGAGAGAATGGGTAGACGAAGGATATGAGAGAAGGATTATACGTACAATAACCGAGGGCGCGAAAATGGCGATCTGTTATTGTATATACGCCCCGCTTGAAAAATTATTTTCTTTCAAGATATCCGAAGAAGATATGCGGCTTTTTTCAAAAGCAACGGAAGAATATTTGATAAATCAAGTCGAACATACGTATAAGACTCTTGAATTCTATAAGAGCATACAAAGATAATCGGAGAAAAATATGCTGTTTACAAACAAATCATCAAGTATTTTAGAGTTTGATAAAATAATCGAGATGTTAGCCGACTGTGCTGCGACCGACGGTGCGAAAAACCGAGCAAGAGCTCTAAGGCCAACTGATGATTACGATCTGGTAATAGAAAGGCAGACGAAGACGGATGACGCGAAAAAACTTATAAATGCAAAAGGATATCCTTCTTTTTTTGCAACCGAGAATATAGTTTCGGCGGCTGATAGAGCATACAAGGGAGCGATACTTTCCCCTCGCGAATTGCTTGATATTGCAGCTATGCTTCGCTCTGCCAGGATGATGCTCGATTATATAAACACAGACAAGCCCTTTGACACGTCGTTGGATCAGATTTTTGCGCGTCTGTTGATTAACAGAGAACTTGAAGAGCGAATTACAAGGTCTATTCTCGGCGAGGACATGATAGCCGATGAAGCAAGCCCGCTTTTGGCCGATATTAGACGAAAGATTAAGAACGCTAACAATAAAATCAAAGACACGTTGCAAAGCTATATCGGCGGAGTAAGGTTGAAATATCTGCAAGAAAATATAGTTACTATGCGAAACGGCAGATATGTGGTTCCTGTTAAGGCAGAGTACAAAAATGAAATGAAGGGGTTGGTACACGATACCTCATCATCCGGCGCTACGCTTTTTATTGAACCTATGGCGGTAGTAGAGGCCAATAATGAGTTAAAGAGTTTGGCAGCGGCGGAAGAACATGAAATAGAAAGAATACTGTCCGAAATATCTTCCGATTGTGGTGATTCTTCATCACTGATAGCACTCGACTATCATTGTATAACGGATATTGCTTTCTATTTTGCTTGTGCGACGCTGGCAATTCATATGAAGGCCGAAAAACCGAAAATTTTGAATTCAAACGAAATCAATCTAAAAAAAGCACGTCATCCTCTAATACCGAGTAATGACGTAGTGCCAATAGACGTATCTGTAGGAAGAGATTATAGGACGCTGGTGATTACAGGTCCTAATACTGGTGGAAAAACGGTAACTTTGAAAACGGTTGGATTAATGACTGCAATGGTACAATCGGGACTTCAAATACCCGCACTAGAAACATCTGAAGTAGGAATCTTTGATGGAATATTAGTTGACATTGGTGATGAGCAGAGTATAGAAGCGTCACTTTCTACTTTTTCATCGCATATGGTAAACGTTGTGGATATGCTCGGCAAGATCGGATCACATTCATTAGTCATATTTGATGAATTGGGTTCCGGCACCGATCCTATTGAGGGGGCTGCGCTTGCTATTGCAATTTTGGAAAAAGCCGCCGAACTCGGCGCCATAGCATTAGCAACTACGCATTATGCAGAGTTAAAGGTTTATGCATTGGAGAAGGAGGGAGTTCAAAATGCGTCGTGCGAATTTGATATAGAAACCCTTCGTCCGACCTATAGGTTAATAATCGGCACTCCCGGAAAGTCTAATGCATTTGCTATTTCTGAAAAATTGGGAATGCCGAACGAGATTATTGCGAGGGCAAACGAGCTTATAAAGCGTGATAATAGAAGATTTGAGGACGTCATTGAACGTTTAGACTCAAATAGAATACAACTCGAAAATGAAAAAAATCTCGCCGAGTCTATGCGACGTGAGTATGAACGATTTAAAGCGCAAGCTGAATCTGAATTGAAACGAAAAATTGCGGATAGCGAACGCGAAATAGAAAATCAGATGCAAAAAGCAAGGCAGATATTAGAAAGCGCAAGAGCCTCCAGTGAATTTATTTTCAGTCAATTAGACGCTTTGCGAAAAGAGGAAGATAAAGGTAAGAGAAGCGAAATGCTCATATCGGCAAGGGAAGCCGTACGCAATCGCATGCGTGAAAGTGAAAATTTCGTTTCCGTAATAGACGTACACGAGCTTTCCGCAGATAAAGAATATGTTTTACCGAGAGAACTTAAAGTAGGTGATAAAGTATATCTTACTACAGTATGCAGGGAAGGTGTGATAACGGCGCTTGCAGACAAAAAAGGAATGATCTCTGTCACTTCTGGAATTCTTAAAACAAAGGTTTTGCCGGAGAAATTACGGTTGCTTGAAGGAAATGTTAAAGTAGTTGATAGATCGTCGCGGTCGATGGTAAACGAAGGTAAAATCAAAAAGACGGTAGTTTCATCATTTAAACCGGAAATTGACGTTCGCGGAATGATAGGCGATGATGCGTGGTTTGTGGTTGATAAATATCTCGATGATGCCATAATTGCAAACATATCTACAGTAAGAATAATTCACGGGAAGGGAACCGGTGCGCTCAAAGCTGCCCTGTGGAAATACTTCAAGGCTGATAAAAGAATAAAATCATACCGGCATGGGGAGTACGGAGAAGGAGATGCCGGCGTAACAGTCGTGAGACTGAGTTGACAATTTTAGTAAAAATAAAAAAAGCACTCAAGAAGAGTGCTGGTGCCGGTAGTCGGGGTCGAACCGACACGGTATTGCTACCTTCGGATTTTGAGTCCGACGCGTCTGCCAATTCCACCATACCGGCGTGGTGCGTGCTATCTGGCAACACTGCAAGCATTATAGCATAAATAAAACGAAAAATCAATACATTTTTGAAAAATAAATATTTTTCTCAACTTAGAGTGATTGACATTTTAATTTTAGTGTACTTAACAATTGAGAAGTTAATCCGTTGTAGGGATGAAACTTAGTGAAATAATTAATCGAAAGGAAAAAATAAAATGACAAAACACATTGAATACGTAACGAGCGGAACATGCTCCAGAATGATTATCATTGATGTCGATGATGACGTTATCACAGATTGCAAATTCGTCGGAGGTTGCTCCGGAAATACACAGGGTGTGGCAGCACTTGTCAAAGGTAGGCGCATAAACGAAGTTATCGAAACGTTACAGGGGATTAAATGCGGACCTCGATCTACTTCGTGTCCCGATCAGTTATCAAAAGCATTGCTTGAACTTTCCGAGCAATGAAAAACAGTACAGCAGAACGTTGAACGATTATTTTACTTATTCGAGAGGAACGGTTTATGTCAAATTATCAGAATGAATACAACAGATGGCTTGAAAGCTCTGTATTGAGCGATGAGGAAAGGCTTGAACTTGAGTCTATCAAAAATAATAATGAGCTTATTGAATTCAGATTTTCGGCTCCCATGGATTTTGGAACGGCAGGTCTTCGTTCCACTATGTATCAGGGAATCGGTAATATGAATAGGTTTACCGTTGCACAGACAACGAGAGGAATCGCGGCATTGGTAAAGGCACAGGGCGGTGAGCGCAGAGGTGTTGCTATTGCTTATGATTCAAGAAACCATTCGGCTGAATTCGCTAAGATAAGTGCGTGTGTACTTGCTGGTGCGGGTGTAAAGGCTTATATATTTGATGATATTCGTCCGACGCCTGAGCTTTCCTTTGCCGTGAGACAACTCGGAGCATTGGCTGGCATAAATATTACCGCTTCGCACAATCCCAAAGAATACAACGGATATAAGGCTTATTGGGAAGATGGCGCACAAATCAGTCCCGAGCAAGCAAAAATAGTTTCCGCGGAGCGTTCTAAGTTCGATGTATTGGATATATCGGGTATAATGGAATATAAGCAGGGAATTAAACTCGGCCTTATTACGGAACTGCATTCGGATTTCGATAAATTGTATATAAACGAGGTGATGAAAACCTCTATTTATCCCGAGGCTATATCCAAAGTTGCAGACAATTTAAAGGTGGTATATACTCCGCTTCATGGTGCTGGATACAGGCTTGTTCCCGAAGTTTTTCGTAAGATGGGACTTAAGCATCTATATACTGTTGACGAACAGATGATACCGGACGGAAATTTCCCGACTGTAGAAAAACCGAATCCGGAATATCCTGCAGTTTTTAAGCTGGGTATTGATATTGCCGATAAGGTAGGATCAGACCTTATAATTGCTACAGATCCCGATTCAGATAGAGTGGGAGTAATGGCGAGAAATAAACAAGGCGATTTTGTGAACATTACGGGAAATCAAATGGGTGCCTTGCTTCTTGATTACGTAATTAAGGCAAGAAAAATTACCGGAACGTTCCCTGAAGGCGCTTATTGTGTAAAAAGCTTGGTTTCTACCGATATGGCATACAGAATTGCGGATATTAACAACGTTAAGCTTCACGATGTACTTACGGGATTTAAATTTATCGGAGAAGTTATAAAAAATTACGAAGAAAAAGGAAAAAAAGACGGATTTTTGCTGGGATTTGAAGAAAGTTACGGATATTTGCTCGGATCTTATGCGAGAGATAAAGATGCGGTCGGCGCTTCAATGATGATTCTTGAAATGACTGCATATTATAAAAAACTCAACATGACTCTTTGCGATGCGCTTGATAGACTTTATGAGAATTACGGCTATTACGGTGAACGCACGGTAGATATTTACATGGAAGGTCTTGACGGAATTGAAAAGAGACACAGAATAATGCAGGGACTTCGTGACGATATCCCATCATCCTTCGGCGGAATAAGAGTTGTTAAATCCGGAGATTATAAAACCGGATTAGTAACCGATTTGGCAACCAATACTACAGAAGCGACAGGGCAGCCTTCTTCGGACGTATTGTACTATACGCTGGAAAATGACGACAAAATTATAGTGCGACCTTCCGGTACTGAACCCAAAATTAAAATATATATACTCGCACATGGCGAGGATACTAATGCTCTAAGTAAAAAAATAGCATTATACGAGGCTGATGCAAGAAAAAAAGCATCGGTATAAATAACCGTCGCAATGGCGGTCAGGAGAATATAACGTGACTGAAAAGCAAAAGCATATAAGAAATTTTTCCATAATCGCTCACATAGATCATGGTAAATCTACTTTAGCGGACAGAATACTTGAAAAAACAAGAACCGTAGCTGTTCGTGATATGGAAGAGCAAATACTAGATAATATGGATCTTGAAAGAGAGCGCGGTATCACAATCAAAGCGAGAGCGGTTCGTCTTGAATATACTTCAAAAAACGGAGAAGTATATCAGTATAACTTAATCGATACTCCCGGGCACGTCGATTTCGGATACGAGGTTTCTCGTTCACTGAAGGCGTGCGAAGGAGCTTTGCTGGTTGTTGATGCTACTCAGGGCGTCGAGGCGCAGACTCTTGCCAATGCCTATCTCGCGATAGATAACGATCTTGAAATCCTTCCGGTGATCAATAAAATTGATCTTGCGTCTGCCGATGTGGAGGGGGCTAGAAGCGAAATAGAAGATATAATCGGAATTCCCGCCGAAGACTGCCCTGCAGTATCTGCTAAAAACGGCTTAAATATTGAAGATGTACTAGAAAAAATTATTACGGATATTCCTGCTCCGTCGGGAGATGAAGAAGCTCCGCTTAAAGCTCTGATATTCGATTCTCATTATGATTCATATCTTGGTGTCGTTGTATATATACGAGTTTTTGACGGAAAGGTAAAGTCCGGTGATAAAATAAGGCTTATGGCTCAGGGAACTGAATTTGAGGTGTGTGAAGTCGGAACTATGGAGCCGTTCGGTCTGCAAAAATCTGATCAGCTTTCTGCAGGTGAGGTCGGTTATATTACTGCATCGATCAAAACGGTTGGAGACACGCGTGTAGGTGATACCGTCACTCTTGCCGCGAATCCCGCTTCTGAACCGCTTGACGGTTTTCGCGAGGTTCATCCAATGGTATATTCCGGTATATATCCGGCAGATGGTGCAAGATACGGTGATTTGCGTGAGGCGCTGGAAAAGCTACAACTTAACGACGCTTCGCTTATATTCGAGCCGGAAACGTCAATCGCTCTCGGGTTCGGATTTAGATGCGGCTTCCTCGGTTTGCTTCATATGGAGATTATTGAGGAGCGTTTAGAAAGAGAATTTAATCTTGATTTAATTACTACCGCTCCGTCTGTTATATATAGGGTGGAACTTCGTAACGGTGAAACGGTTATGATCGATAATCCTTCCAGATTTCCGTCTCCCGACGAAATAAGCGTAGCTTATGAACCTATAATGAAAGCCACTATTATCACGCCGTCTGATTATATTGGCGGTGTTATGGAATTGTGTCAAGATAGGCGCGGAGTATTTATTGATATGAAGTATATCGATACGGAAAGAGCCGAGATACATTACGAACTTCCGCTGAACGAGATAATATACGATTTCTTTGACGCACTAAAAAGCCGTTCTAAGGGATATGCGTCGCTTGACTATGAGCTTAAAGGATATAAACAGTCAAAACTAGTGAAATTGGACTTTATGCTTAACGGTGAAATCGTAGATGCACTTTCATTTATAGTTTTTGAAGATCGCGCCTATTCGCGAGCAAGAAAAATTGCAGAAAAGCTCAAAGAGAACATTCCTCGCCAACTTTTTGAAATTCCTATTCAAGCCGCGATAGGATCTAAGATAATTGCTAGAGAAACAGTTAAGGCCATGCGTAAGGACGTCCTCGCAAAATGTTATGGCGGTGACATAACGAGAAAAAAGAAGTTGCTTGAAAAGCAAAAGGAAGGCAAAAAGAAAATGCGTAAGTTGGGTAGCGTAGAAGTCACTCCGGAAGCATTTATGGCTGTGTTAAGACTAAATGATGAAAACTGATGCAATCGGACTTTATATTCACATACCTTTTTGCGTGAAAAAGTGTAATTATTGTGATTTTTGCTCCTATTCGGGTATATCAGACGAAGAAAAGGAAAAATATGTTGATAGACTATGTTCTGAGATTATTTCATATTCTGATAGGAAAATATCAATCAACACTATTTTCTTTGGGGGAGGAACTCCTACACTTTTGTCTGACAATGATTTTGACAAAATTTTTACTGCAATATATAGAGCGTTTAATGTTTGCTATAATAGCGAAATAACTGTAGAAGCAAATCCGGGAACTGTAACTTTTGAAAAAATTGCTCACTTAAAAGGCTTAGGCGTAAATAGATTTAGCATAGGACTGCAATCTATTCACGAAAACGAGCTAAAAATGCTCGGCAGAATACATAGCTATGAAGATTTTAAAGCGACATATAATATAATGCGTTCTCTCGGTATTAAAAATATCAACGTAGATATTATGTATGGAATTCCGGAGCAAACGAAAGAAAGCTTTTCAAAAACTTTATCCGAAGTAGCAGCTCTCGCTCCGGAGCATTTATCGGTTTACGGGTTGATCATCGAGCCGAACACTCATTTCTTCGAGATTTCCGACAATTTAAGGATCCCCGGCGAGGATGAAGAATGCGATATGTATTTTTTTGCGTCAAACTATCTTGCCAAACTAGGATACTGTCATTATGAAATATCCAATTATGCGAAATCCAAGTATGAGTCTAAGCACAATTTGAAATACTGGCGTGACGAGGAGTACATAGGTGTTGGGCTGGCGGCTTATTCTTATTATGATGGTACCCGTTTCGGTAATACAAAAAGTATGATTCGTTACCTCCTAGACGATTGCCCGAGGGAATATTGCGAAAAAATAAATCCCAAAGAAGAAAAATACGAATTTGTAATGCTAGCACTGCGTTTAGGAAACGGATTTTCTCTTTCTGAATACAAAAAGCGCTTTGGAGAAGATTTTATTTGTGGTCGCGAAGACATAATTAATACCTTGTTTGCAAACGGATATTTGATAGTCGAAAACGATCGAATTTTTCTTACCGATCGGGGGCTTTACGTAAGTAATTATATCCTAACCGAATTGTTGTAAATAATCTATTGACTTTTTACAAGAAATGTTGTACAATGAATATACAAATACAAATGAGTATTAATTAATTTTTAAGGAGTATAAAAATGTCTGATATTGAAAAAAATATTAATGAAGAAGCGGAAGAGGCTCCAGTGTTTACACTTACCGACGAGGAAACGGGTGATTCACAGGATTTTGAACTTCTTGCTAGCGCAACCATAGACGAAAAGCTTTATTATGCTTTAGTTCCGGTTGACGAAGAGACAGATGAGTATGTTATTCTCAGTGTTGAAGAAGATGGAGAAGATCTTATTCTTTCAAGCATTGATGATGACGATGAATTTGATAAGGTTGAAGAATACTTTAACGATCTATTCTTTAGTGAAGTAGATTACGACGAATAATATGTTTTTCTGCGTGGTTCGTGATATCGTGATATTTGAACCTACACACATTAACAGGGAGTCCGGACTTCTGTTGTCGGGAATGCAGGCCTCCCGCACATCGGTCGTTATGTATACCATTGTGCGGACGTTGGAAGCTCAATGTAACGGAGAGGACACCCACCTGGTCATACCGGGTTAAAGATTTGCTTTACACGGCCATGCGGATATTTAAGGTAGCTTTGGTGATTTTACCGAGGCTACTTTTTATTTTGATTTGCATACAAATGCAAATGTTGAATGGCATTTCTTTTTTACTTACATTACTGTATGTAAATTTATGTTATGCGTGCTTTTGATTCAAGTATCTAAATACATTTGTATAAATGAAATTATTTTTTGGATTTCCATTTTGTGACAATATATTTAATTTTGCGGTGTTAGAATATATAAAAAGAAAAAGTTGGTTTGAAATGGAAACACTTTATATAGATATTTTTTTCTTAATCAATTTTACCGTTGATATAGTATCACTATATTTTGCAGCCCTTTTTTCGAAAATACGAACTTCAAATTGCAAATTGATTTTGTCGTCACTGCTTGGAGCGATTTCCGCATGTGCACTGATACTTATAGATTCTTTTGTTATAAATCTCATTATTGCCGTTATGAGTTTTTTGATTATGCTATTTATATGCTGCGGTAGAGTAAAGTTAAAGAGAACGGCAATCTTCGGAGTTTCTTTTTTAATATTCATGTCATTAATAGGTGGATTCGTAAGCTCGTTTTGGGATTTAATGTCCGGGGTGTTTGAAAAATACATAATTCCAAACGATCAAATAAACAGAAAAGTCTTCTTTTTGGCGATAATAATTCTTCTGTCGATCGGAGTTTTTAAGATGTTTATAACGGTTATAAATACGAGTAACGTCATGAGTAGTATTTCTTTTCAAATCGAGATTGAAAATAAGGTTTATGAATCGGAGGCGATGATAGACACCGGAAATCTTGCTATAGATCCGATGAGTATGCGCCCTGTTCTTATTATTAAAAAAACTTTAGCTAAGAAATTTCTGTCAGATGATATTATTGATCTTTCGAATATCGATGAGATTCCGCTTACAATGAAAAAGAGAATTAGGCTGATTCCGATATCAAGGTGCGGAGAAACTCACGTGCTACTTGGAATACGTCCGGATAGTGTAAAAATTAAAACCGATACCGGATATGAGGAAATTGACGTAACTATTGCAATAGATAAGGAAGGCGGTGACTATGGCGGTTTCCTAGGGCTAATGCCAGGGAATGCGTTACAAAATGTTAATACATCAAATAATTAGTAATATCAAAAAAGCTTTTTCGAAAATATTTTTACATTCGGACGTTTATTATATTAACGGAAGCGATGCTCTTCCGCCCCCTTTGTCATCTGATGATGAGGATGAAATGATAAAGAAAATCGATACCAGAGAAGCACGAGATACTCTTGTAGAGCACAATCTACGTCTGGTTGCTTATATAGCAAAAAAATTTGAAAATACCGGAGCAAGCATAGAGGAGCTTATTTCTATAGGAACGCTTGGTTTAATGAAAGCTGTATCCACATTTAAATCGGATAAAAATATTAAGTTGGCAACGTACGCATCACGATGTATAGAAAATGAAATATTGATGTTTATACGGAAGTCTGCATCACAGAAAAGAGAAGTTTCTATTGATGAACCGTTAAGTGTAGATTGGGACGGAAATGAATTACTTTTGTCAGATGTTTTGGGGAGTGATTCCGATGTGGTTTCAAGGAGAATGGAGGACGATGAGGAAAAGAAAATGCTTATAGATGCGGTAAATGCGCTTCCACAGAGAGAACGTGTGATAATCCAGATGAGATACGGGCTCGTTAACGGAGAAGAACTAACTCAAAAAGAGGTTGCAGATGCACTGGGAATATCTCAAAGCTACATATCAAGGCTCGAAAAAAAGATAATGGGAAGACTTCGAAAAAAAATAGAAGAAAAGATTTAACTTTTTTTGAAAAAACTATTGCAAAATAAATAAATGTATGGTATAATCAAGTGTATTTAAATGATTCTAAATTGGAAGAGGTGTTAAAATGAAAGCAGGTTTACATCCCGAATATAAGGAAGCTACCATTAAGTGCGCATGCGGTGAAGTTGTTAAGACTCATTCTGTCAAGGGTGATATGAACGTCGAAATTTGTTCCAAGTGCCATCCTTTCTATACAGGTAAGCAGAAATTCGTAGATGCAGGCGGACGCCTTGATAAATTCAAGAAGCGTCTTGCAATGGTTAAGAAATAATCATTGTCACATAAAAGAGCGTTGGGTCGTCTGTATCCGTCGCTCTTTTGTTTTAAAATAAAGCAAGGAAAATAATTCGTAAAATTTTGTTTATTTGAATTTGTATGTAAGATTTTGAAAGGAGTGCCGGTATGCCTGATACGGATTTAATTAATAATTATGCCATTTTGGTTGGAATTGCAGACCGTGGCAGCAACGTAGACGAATGTAATCGAAGTTTGGACGAGCTGGAAAGATTACTGGATACGGCGGGAGGAGCGGCGTTTGCGAGAGTCGTTCAAATTAAAGACTCATTTGACCCAAGAACTTGTATAGGTAAAGGCAAGGTTCAGGAAATATCAGAGCTGTGTCGTGAATTCGGTGTTAATCTTATTATTTTCGATTTTGAACTTACTCCGGCACAAATCAGAAATTTAGAAAACGATATAGGTAATAATGTTTCCGTTATAGACAGAAGTATGCTTATTCTTGATATTTTTGCATTACATGCTGTTAGCGGAGAAGGAAAACTTCAAGTCGAATTGGCACAATTGAAATATTCAGCCCCTCGCTTAATCGGTAAAGGAAAAGATCTTTCCAGGCTGGGAGGCGGTATTGGCACGCGAGGCCCAGGAGAGACAAAACTTGAAATTGACAGGCGGCATCTAAAAGAAAGAATTGTGACACTTGAGAGACGATTGTCAGAAATGGAACACAACCGATCTATTATGCGCTCTCAACGAGATAAAAGCGGAATTCCAAAAGTGGCAATTGTCGGATATACGAATGCAGGTAAATCTACGTTGATGAATAAATTGACGAATGCAGGTGTTTTGTCTGAGGACAAGTTGTTTGCTACGTTGGATCCCACTACGAGAAAATTTGATTTGCCGTCGGGAGAAACTATCTTACTTACGGATACGGTCGGATTTATCAGGAAGCTTCCTCATCATCTTGTTAAAGCATTTAAGTCAACATTGGATGAGGTCGTATATGCAGATATAATTTTACTCGTTTCGGATATAAACGATCCGGAGTCATTTGAGCATATAGAGACTACAAAGAGTGTAATAGAGGATCTCGGAGCATCGGATAAACCAATCATTTACGTTTACAACAAAGCGGATCTTATCGAAGAACGTTTACCGGATTCCGATGAAGAAAGCAACGTGATAGTGTCGGGCGTCACAGGCTACGGAATAGATAAGCTTCTCCTTGCCATTACGACTCAAATACAAAAGTTAAAGAAAAAGTACAAGATTTTCATCCCGTATTCTGCTCAATCGATTATGAATGCTATATATAATTCGTACACAGTAGAAAATACTGAATATGTTGATGACGGCATCTATTTCGAGGCAGTTTTAGATGAACGTGGAAAAGGCTTATACAAAAAATATATTGTCGATGCTTAAGGTGATTTATGCAAGGTTATGTTACTATTCATCACAGATCAAAATGCGAATATGAGGATAGAAAATCTATATTTATAGCAGAAGCCGCACCGGTTTCAAATGAAGCGGATGCGCTTAGTTTTATTGATTCGGTAAAAAAAACGTATCCGGATGCAAAGCATCATGTTTATGCATATGTAATAAGAGAAAACTCTATTATGAGATTTTCCGATGACGGAGAGCCTCAGGGCACCGCAGGTATTCCCATACTCGATATAATAAGAAAAAAAGGAATTACCGATATCGTCGTTGTGGTTACCAGATATTTCGGCGGAACATTACTTGGTACGGGTGGACTTGTGCGTGCATATTCGTCATCGGCAACAGCGGCGATTGAGACCTCTGAAATTATAACGTACGATTTATATAATGAAATTTCGTTTTCGGCAACTTATTCGGATTATCAGAGGGTTTTGCCCGTTCTCGGTCAATTTAAGTTCAGAGATGATGATACCGTGTTTTTAGAAAACGTTGAGTTACATGGAAAAATAATCCATAATAATCTAGAAGCATTCCAAAGAAGAATCACTGAGATTACGGCAGGGCGTATTAAAATCGAGGTTTTATCCGAAAAATTTGATTATTAACTCATCGTTACTGAAACGGTCTATATTTCGGAATAACTGCACTTATAAGATGCTTGATATTTATGATGTTGTCCAGCTATTGAAAATGCTTTATCTGATCGGCGAGAAGCTTAGTTCGATTGATAAAATGATGATAAATGTAAATAATTTTTAAAAAAACAAAAGTGTTTTTGATATTTTTGTCGTATATTAAAGTATAGAAGTTAAAGGGAGGTGCTTTTTTGATCAGTAAGGAAACTATTGAGCAGGTATTGATGCGTAATGATATAGAATCATTGATAGGAAGCTATGTTCCCTTAAAGCGTGCAGGATCTAATCTCAAAGGACTGTGCCCGTTCCATAGCGAGAAAACCCCGTCATTTACTGTATATCCGCAGGATAATAGTTTTTATTGCTTTGGATGCGGAGCAGGCGGAGATGCAATAACCTTCATAATAAAAAAAGAAAATCTTGATTATCCGGATGCTGTTGAGTTTTTGGCGAATCGTGCAGGAATTACGATCATACAGGATGAGAGTCGCGGGGTTCGCCGAGAGCAAAAGATTGACAGAGGCAGAATGCTAAAAATGAACGCCGATGCCGCCAGATATTTTCATAAATGCTTGTTTGACGATACTACCGATGCTAAGTTTGCGCTAGCTTATTTCGTTGAAAAAAGAAAACTTTCGCTCACGACGATAAAGCATTTCGGATTAGGATATGCTCCAAACAGCTTTGATAGATTCTCCAAATATATGCGCCGTCTCGGATATACCTACGATGAACTTGTAGCAGGATTTTTGTGCGGAAAAAATGAGGAACGAGGAACATATTACGATGCTTTTAGAAATCGAGTTATGTTCCCGATAATAGACGTTTCCGGAAACGTTATCGCTTTTGGAGGAAGAGTAATGGACGATTCTAAGCCAAAGTATAAAAATTCCTCCGATACTCCTGTGTTCAAAAAATCCAGAAATCTCTTCGCCCTTAATTTTGCAAGGCATAACTGTCAGGAGAGCATGATCCTCTGTGAAGGATATATGGATGTAATTGCTATGCATTCTGCGGGATTTACAAATGCCGTTGCCACACTAGGAACTGCGATTACGTCAGAGCAAGCGCGAATGATGAGCAGATATACTAAGAAGGTTATAATCTCTTATGATGCGGATGAGGCTGGACAACAGGCGGCAATGCGTGCAGTTAAAATGTTATCCGACGTTGGACTGGATGTCACAATTCTTAAAGTTCCCGGAGCGAAGGATCCCGACGAATATATAAATACGTTTGGCGCGGACAAGTTCCGGCAAGTGTTAAATGCCTCGAAAAGTAAATTTGAGTATAACCTTGATAATATACTTTCAAAGTATGATATAAACATATCTCAAGACAAAATCAAGGCGTTATCTGAGGTCGAAAAGGTAATATCCGATATATATTCGGTAGCAGAAAGAGATATACATATTCAGACGGTTGCAAAATTATTTTCTGTCGATCCTAAAAGCGTAAAATCGGACGTAGAGAGAATAATTACAAAAAATTTAGAGGAGTACAGAAAAAACGAATCAAGAAAAATGCAACAGGACTCGCTAGGATATTCTGACAAGATTAATTCCGATTTTATAAAAGCACCGGCTGTAGCAAAAAATGAGGAGAACGTGTTAGGGCTTCTTATTCTGTATCCCGAGCACAGAAAAAAGGTCTTTGACGGTAAATTGCTTTCGGAGGATGATTTCTATACAGACTTTAACAGACGTGTATTTTCTTTTATTAAGTCGGCGTACATTGCTGACGATAATATCGAAGATTTTAATAGCGCCTTTACTTCTGATGAGGTAGGTAGAGTCACTAAAATGAAGGTAACAAGAATGCAATTTACCGATAACAGTGAGTCTGTTCTTAAAGATTGTATAGAAAACCTGAAGAAATCTGTTGATAAGAAAAAACTTGAAAAAACCAATACATATGAAGGGCTTGAAGCACTAATCGCTAAAAAGCGAGGAACTTAAAGCACCTTAAAGGAAGGTAAAAATGAGAAAAGAAAAAATTGACGTTAACGAATTTATTGACTCGCAAAATGGATCCTCTATCGGCGATTCGGATATTATGAAAGCCTTGGAAGACATTGAGTATAATATTTCAAAATCCGATATCGACAGCGAAAGCTCGAGCGACATAGAAAATGAGGAATTAAAGGAAATAGAACTTGATTCAAAAGCCTATGATTCTAACGAGAATCTTGAAAGCATCTGCAATCAGGAAGGTATCGCTATAGATGATCCTGTCCGTATGTACCTTAAGGAAATAGGAAAAATTCCGCTTCTTACTCCCGAAAGAGAAATGTATTTGGCAGAGCGCATTGCCGCAGGCGATAAAGAAGCAAAGGACGAGCTTATAGAAGCTAATTTGCGTCTAGTTGTAAGCATTGCAAAACGCCATGTCGGTAAAGGCATGTATTTTCTCGATCTTATTCAAGAAGGAAATCTTGGACTTATCAAGGCCGTTGAAAAATTCGATTACAGCAAGGGATATAAGTTCTCGACGTATGCTACGTGGTGGATTCGTCAGGCTATAACCAGAGCTATTGCCGATCAAGCAAGAACGATAAGAATTCCCGTACATATGGTCGAAACCATACATAAGGTTTCCAGAACGGCAAGACAGTTATTGCAGGAATATGGAAGAGAGCCCACTACAGAAGAAATTGCCGCTCAGCTCGGCACAACCGCAGACAAGGTTCGCGAAATAATGAAAATTGCTCAGGATCCGGTTTCGTTGGAAACTCCTATTGGAGAAGAGGAGGATAGTCATCTCGGAGATTTTGTTGAGGATAATGAAACTCCCGCTCCATCCGATACAGCTTCGTATTCACTTCTTCGTGAGCAGCTTTGCAATATTCTGCATACACTTACTCCTCGTGAGGAGCAGGTAATCAGACTAAGATTCGGACTTGAGGATGGACGCCCAAGAACTCTTGAGGAGGTTGGAAAGCAATTTCAAATAACGAGAGAGCGAATCAGACAAATTGAGGCAAAGGCTCTTAGAAAACTTCGTCATCCGTCTAGATCTAAGGCACTGAGAGACTATCTTTCAAACTGATTTGAATAGTATTTAATATTTAAGTAGAGCATAATGGCAAACTGCGTTACTTATGACTGCAATGATATATTTGCATTCTGACGCATTATTGATCATTATGATTGACTTTTTATATTTTCATTTACGGACTTACCACGATATTTTTGAATCTAAATGGGCTTATCGGGAATTATGATATAGTGAGTACACTCAACGCAGTAAGAACGGTTAAATGGTATGTGTTCACAAAGAACTGCATTATTTTGTAGAAAATATCCCCGACCTATTGAAAAGTATATCGAGGTTATGATATACTGTGTACACAATGCAAATAGAGGTGTGGCAGATGAAAAAACTACTGTCTTGTGCGTTCAATTATGGATAGCGGTTGCATGGAGCTGAAGTTCAACGATGGCAGTATGATCGCCATTAATTGCACCGCCGTAGAAAACGAAGTTGCCGACAATATGTATCAGCGGTCTGAGCTTGACTATCTGATCTACAATGCACCGTTGGCGTATGCCGACCTCGTGCTGAACGGCTACCCGGAGGCATATCTCAAGGCGGTCACCGAGTATAAACCTTTTGAATTACCGCAGATTGGAGGTAAATTATGATAATCGAAACAACGCATTTTATTTTACATTACCATGAGGCGGAAGCAATTTTGGCGGAA
>CAZXVF010000005.1:0-53624 GCA_964644445.1 uncultured Ruminococcus sp. | reverse complement strand
TTGTTCACTTTATGATCCGTTTGTGTCATAGGGCAAAATTTGCCCTATGACACTTCAATTTTAGCACCTCAGAAAAATTTTTCAATTATTTTCGCATTTGCCCTTGACATTTACCCCTTTTGATGCAAGGCGTGTTGATTTTTTAATTTAATCGAGCTCCTTCAGTCCCGTATAAAGCTCGTAATACCTTCCCTTCATTGCCAAAAGATCGTCGTGGTCTCCGCGCTCTATGATTTCTCCCTTTTCGAGAACCATAATAGCGTTTGAGTTTCTGACGGTCGAAAGACGGTGCGCGATAACGAAGGTCGTTCTGTCCTTCATAAGTCTATCCATACCGTGCTCAATATGGCGTTCGGTTCTGGTATCTACCGATGACGTTGCTTCGTCAAGAACTAATATCGGCGCTTTGGAGAGTGCGGCTCTTGCGATGTTGAGAAGCTGACGCTGTCCTTGCGAGAGATTTGCTCCGTCGCCTGTGAGAACGGTATCGTATCCGTTTTCCAGTCGCATGATAAAGCTGTGTGCGCTGGCTGTTTTCGCCGCTGCGATTACCTCCTCGTCGGTTGCATCCAATCTACCGTATCGGATATTTTCCATTACGGTGCCTGTGAACAGATGAGTATCCTGAAGTACCATTGCTATATTTTTTCTGAGAAATTCTTTATTATAGGATTTTAGCGGCTTGCCGTCTATCGTTATAGTTCCCTCATCGATGTCGTAGAATCTGTTTAACAGATTGGTAACCGTGGTTTTTCCGGCACCCGTAGATCCGACAAAAGCGATCTTCTGTCCCGGTTTAGCGTAAAGGGAAATGTTTTTCAGGATAGTTTTTCCGGGATCGTATCCGAAAGTAACGTTATCCATGATCACGTGTCCCTGTATTGCATCCGTAATGGCATCTTCAGCATCCGGCTCTTCCGGAGGCATATCCATAACGTTGAATACGCGCTCTGCACCTGCGAGGGCGGCAAAGATGGTTGCGACCTGAGATGATATTTCGTTTATAGGCCTTGAAAATTGTTTGGAATAACCTGCAAATACTGTAAGTGCACCCGGAGTAAGCTTTCCGAGTACCATAAGGACACCACCGAGACCGACGGTGACACTATATGAGACCTGACCTGTATTTCCCATAATCGGGCCCATAATTCCACCCCAGAACTGCGCACTTATCTGCTTGTCACGGAGATCCTCGTTAAGAAGTTCAAATTCATCTATGGTCGTCTGCTCGTGATTAAAGACCTTAATTACCTTTTGACCTGCTATATATTCCTCGGCATATCCGTTTACGGCACCTATTGCCGCCTGCTGACCGGAATAATATTTTGACGATTTCTTTCCTATAATACCGCCGCCGAAAATGAAAATCGGAATAAAGCATACGGTGACAAGTGTAAGCCATACGTTTGTGGTTACCATAAAGACGAACGTTCCGATGAGCGTTACGCTTCCGCTTATTATCGACGTCAGCGAGTTATTGAGCATCATATCGATATTGTCAACGTCGTTGGTGAAGCGGCTCATAATTTCGCCCGTGGGATTTTGATCAAAATATCTTACGGGGAGTTTCTGGAGCTTTTCAAAAAGATCGTTCCTTATCCTTTGAACTGCGCCTTGGGAAACGTTAACCATAAGCTTTGCCTGCACGTAGGAGCAAAGCGAGGATAACATATACACCGCGGCAAGTATCGCAAGTGCAACGAAAACATAGACGGTAACGTCTAACCATCCGTACTTACCGAGAAGCGACGAAATAAGATTTGAGGAAGCGATTTTTTCAATAACGCCATCGGCTATTTTTTCCATTGCACTCATTTCGACTTCTTTATCGGGATTAAGGTATTTGGAAATTCTTGTGATTATAGGTGCGAGCATATATCCGCCTATCAAAGAGAATACCGTCGTGCAAAGCATGCAGCAAAGCACGATAACAAGCCTCCATTTGTATCCGCTGAGGTATGAAAGAAGCCTTCCGACGGTTTTTTTCATGTTTTTCGGTTTGCCCGACGCTCTGGGACCGCGTCTTCCGGGGCCGCCGGGACCTCCGGGCTTTTTTCGCGAGGAGGCAGATGAGATGCTGTTATATTGTTTTTGAAGCTCTTCAAGTGTTCTCATTTTTTACCTCCTCCGCTTTCGTGCTTTCTTTTTTATCATTTTGAGAATAGTAAATTTCCTGATATTCGATGTTATTTTCAAGCAGTTCGTCATGTGAACCGATTCCCGTAATAGTGCCTTCGTCCATTACAACTATCATATCGGCATCCTTGACAGAGCTTATACGCTGTGCGATAATGATTTTGGTCGTTTCGGGGAGATCGTTGACTAAGGCTTCGCGTATTTGCTTTTCGGTAGCAGTATCTACGGCACTTGTGGAATCGTCAAGAATGAGAATCTTGGGCTTTTTCAGGAGCGCGCGTGCAATGCAGAGCCTTTGCTTTTGTCCACCCGAAACGTTTGCGCCGCCCTTATCAAGCAAGGTATCATACTGATCGGCAAAGTTGGTAACGAATTTATCTGCCTGAGCATGAGTGGCGACTGCTATTACATCTTCCATTTCCGCGTTTTCATCGCCCCATTTGATGTTATCCAATATGGAGCCCGAGAACAAGAGGTTTTTCTGCAGAACCACACCGACGCCGTCTCTGAGATTTTTGAGCGAATAGTCCTTAACGTTAATGCCGTCAACCAGAACTTCTCCCTCGTCAACGTCGTAAAGTCTCGGAATCATTGATATCAAAGTCGTTTTTCCGCAACCCGTCGATCCTATAACACCGACGGTGCTTCCGGCGGGAATTGAGAGATTTATATTTTTCAATACCCATTCGCTGTTATCCTTATAATAGCGATAGGAAACGTTCTTAAATTCTACGCTGCCGTTTTCTACCTTTTTATCCGGATTCGCAGCTGCCTCGTCGGAAAGATCCAGCTCTTCGTCAAGTATTTCGCAAATACGCTTTGAAGAAGCCTTAGCTCTGGATGCATTCATCAAAAGCATAGTGATCATCATCAATGAGGTGAGTATCTGCTGAACGTAAAGAACGAACGACGATAGGTCTCCGACGAGCATATCACCGTCAAGGATCAATCCGCGAGCTACCCAGATTACGGCTATTATCGTACCGTACATAAAGAAGCTCATCAAAGGGGATATAAGAATTACTCTGTTGAAGGCGGCAAGTCCCGCTTCCTTCAAATTCTTATTTGCCGTACCGAATTTTTCAATCTCAACGTCCTCGCGGACGAAGGATTTTACTACTCTGACGTTCGTAACGTTTTCCTGAACCGTAGAGTTAAGTGCGTCTACCTTCGACTGCATCCTCTGGAAATATGGGAAGCCCATAACTATGACCGCACCTATGGTGATTATCATAAGCGGTATCGTTACCGCAAATACTACCGAGAGCGACGGCTTTATCGAAATTGCCATAATAAGTCCGCCTATAAGCATTCCGGGGGATCGGAGCGCCATTCGCAATAGCATATTACAGAAGCTCTGAAGTTGGTTTACGTCGTTGGTCGTTCTCGTTACTATAGATCCTGTGGAGAACTTATCTATATTCGCAAATGAGAACTTCTGAACCTTTTTGAATACGTCCTTTCTCAAATCCGTAGCAAAATTGACCGATGCCTTCGCACCGAAATACGCGCCTCCTACGCCGCCGAGCATCATAAGAACCGCAATCAGTATCATTGCCGCACCGATGCCTATACTGCCGGGTACAGTAAGCTCGCCCTTGTCTGCCGAATTCATGAGAATCGACAAAAGCCTCGGCATCGTTATCTCGCCCAGCACCTCGACTATCATGCATAGCGGGCCGAGGATAAAGGCGGGAAGATACGGCTTTATATATTTATACCATCTTTTCATTTTTCATCCTCCGTGTTATTGTATTGATATAATTTCATATTGGCCTTCAGCTTTTCGAGACAGGTTATATACATATCAAGCTCCTCGTCACTGAAGCCCGTAAAAAGCAATCGGTCGGTTGCGGAAAACAATTCATGTGATTTTTCAACGACCGCCCTTCCCTTTTCCGTTATTTCGATTTCATTAAATCTATTGTCACGCCCGAGCGTTTTTGATATATATCCGTCGGATTCAAGCTTTTTCAATGCTCCCGTAACTGCGGCAGGCGTTATATGCATGTGCTCTGCCAGTTCCTTCTGCGATTGAAGCTTACTGCAACATGCAAGGTGCATAAGCATTCTATGCTGTGTTCTGTACAATCCGATAGTCTTTACTTTAGATTCGATCAGCGTTTTGTGTAGCTGCTTCGTACTGATCATCAGATCTATAGCCTTCTCGAGTTTATCTTCATTCATATCATTCTCCTTTCGCAAAGTTTAGCACTTAACTATTAAGCACTTAACTATTATACACCATTTATAAATATTGTCAAGCGATTTTATTTAATGTTAACAAAAAATACATACTTTTATTTTTAATTATTGCCTTTCGCAAAGAAAAATGATAAAATATCCCTGGTAAATTAATTAAAGGTCGGTAATCTTATGCTTAACACTACCCTTTGCTATATTGAAAACGACGGATCTTATCTTATGATGCACCGTGTAAAAAAGAAAAATGACGTAAATCACGATAAATGGGTCGGGATCGGCGGTAAATTCGAGGACGGAGAAACGCCTTACGAATGTGCGAGGCGCGAAATTTTCGAGGAAACCGGACTCAAGACGGATAATCTCAATTATCGAGGTATAGTTACGTTCGTTTCAGATCTTTACGAAACGGAATATATGCATTTGTTTACGTCTAACAGTTATCACGGAGAACTAACCGATTTTTGCAACGAAGGAAATCTTGAATGGATAAAGAAAGAGGACGTTTACAGCCTCCCTATATGGGAAGGAGACAAGATATTTTTCAGGCTTTTAGATACCGAAACGCGCTTTTTCTCCTTGAAGCTGGTATACCGCGGAGATAGACTTATATCACATACGATTGAAATCGGATAATACGCTGATAAACAGTCCAAAGGAACATAAACGTATAACTATGCAAACATTTGTATCTAAATGATTCAAATAATGGTAACGGATTATTATATTGGAGGATAGAAAAAGGAAATATATGTATCAAAAATTGATAAAAATTACATTGATGAGGTAAAAAACAAAGGATGCCGTGATGACGTTTACGTTTATACAAATAATAAATTTTATAAAATTTTTATTTATGAAAAAACAAGATTTATTCAAGACTTTGAAGTATCAATTGATTTATTAGGTGGATTTGTGCCAGAACCGAATACTATTTTTGTTGAAAAAATAACTGATGAGAATATTGTTGAAACTTTAAAAATGTGTAATAAAGAAGAGTATTTCGAATATTTAAAACCATGTGAATTGGATAAAAACAATGAATTAAAGTATGAATATTCAGAAAAATTTATTTTATTTTTAAACGAAAGTAAATTATATGAAAGAATAAAAATCGAAAACTTAATACTTATTTATTCCGATTAGAAAATTACGTATTATGGTTTATTAAACAATTGTATTTCTCGAAAAGGAAAAATACCGAACACACTTAAAGAGGACAAATTAATGGAAATCCTGCCAAAGCTATACGCTATCAGCCGACTTGAAAAATTATCTCCTAAATTTTCTTATAACGGAAATGAAAATATTACGTCTTTCCAACGAAGTGGGCGTAAGGCGCTGTCTGAGCTTATCGGATTGCCGAATATAGAAAAAGGTCACACAGACGGTGAAGTACACGTCACCTACGACAGATACGACGAAGAACTTGATGCGCGGGAAATAAAGTTCACCTTTGAAAGCGAGAGGGGACTTACGGTTCCCTGCTATCTTTTGATTCCCCGTAAAAGAAACGAGAACGGCTCACCGTTAATTCTTGCTCTTCACGGGCATTCCACCGGCGTTCATACGGCAATGGGGAGAACAGTATATCCCATAGATCGCGAAACGATAAGTAATCAGCAGTGCGATTTTGCAAAGCAAGGCGTGAAAAGGGGATATTGCGTTCTTTTGGTCGAGCACAGAGGCTTTGGTGAAAGAGGCGGAACAGAAAAAGGCAGCGAATGTTCTCTTATCGCCATGCAAGCATTGATGCTCGGGAGAACACTTCTTGGTGAACGGGTATTCGATACCATGTGCGCACTTGACGCAGTCTGCAACTACTTTTCGGATATCGTACGATTTGATAATACAGTATGCATAGGGTATTCCGGAGGAGGCACCGTTGCAACGTACTTATCCGCACTTGACACGCGCATTTCAACGACCGTTATAGTATCGGCAATATCAACTTATTCCAAATCGATCGGCGCAATTAAACACTGCCCCTGCAACTACGTGCCGCACATATCCGAGTATTTCGATATGGGCGAGATATGTCAACTTATCGCTCCGAGGAAGCTTCTCGTAGTTTCGGGCAAGGATGATCCTATTTTTCCTTTTACCGGTGCGAAGGAGGCAGTCGACGTAGCAAAGCGTGCTTACAGTGTATTTGAAAGCGCGGACAATATCACTCACATAGCTGCTGACGGCGGGCATAGATTTTATCCCGATGAGGTCTGGGAATATATAAATGAGATCTATAAATAATTTATTAGACGAAAAAGCAATGCGCCGTTTTAATATAAAGCTATTGAAAATGATACGTTTTGTTTGCATTTCGTTACAAAAAACGACTTAACGAGAGATGTCGAGGGGACTGTATGGAAATTATTGAACTAATATCAGACAAACCGACGTGCGTGAATATCAAGCAATTTCTTTTGCAAAACGGGCTGACAGCAACGCTCATAAAAAAGGTAAAGCTCGGGCGAGTTTCCATAAACGGCGAAACGGTAACTATGCGTGCCGACGTTAATTTTGGAGACAAAGTCACGATCACACTACCCGATGAGGTCAGCGAGGGTATACCTCCGATAGAGATGCCGCTCGATATAATTTACGAGGACGAGTACATGATTGCCGTAAACAAGCCGAAAAATATGCCTACGCATCCGTCACGAGGAAATTCCCTTCCCACCTTGGCAAACGGCATTATGGCATACTTTAACGGCAAGCACACGTTCCGTTCGATAAACCGACTTGACAGAGATACTTCCGGAATCGTACTTTTAGCAAAGGATCAATACTCTGCGGGGATACTTTCAAAAGAGATGAAACGGGGACGCTTTTCTAAAAAATACGTCGCAGTCGTAGAAGGAATATTAGAAAAAAAGAGCGGAATAATCGACGCTCCTATCAGACGCGAGGCGGAAGGAAGCATTAAACGGATCGTCGCCGAGGATGGAAAAAGAGCCGTTACGGAATATCACGTGATAAGCGAGAGAGATAATGAATCACTCGTGGAAATTATTCTTCACACCGGAAGGACTCACCAAATACGAGTACATTTTTCATATATCGGACACCCGTTGAAGAACGATTTTCTGTATGGAAGGCAGAACGAAAATGAAAGCTATCTTCTGCACTGCTTTGAGCTGTCGCTTCCGCATCCGAAAACGGGTGAAATTCTCACATTACGATCAAATCCCGATTTTAAAATATAATATCGCCTATTTGAAGTGCGTACCGCAAGCTCATTTTCGGGTATGCTTCAAATAGACGATATTTTTTATTTGCACATTTCAAGAAGCGCTTGGAGATCGATAATCGGAATATCAAGCTCCTTTGCCTTTGTAAGCTTTGATCCTGCTTCCTCACCGGCAACGAGATACGACGTCTTCTTAGAAACCGAGCCACTGACCTTGCCGCCCAGCTTTTTGATCATAGCACCGGCTTCGTCGCGAGTGATCCCCTCGAGTGTGCCTGTAATGACAAAGGTGAGACCTGCTAGTTTATCGCTTCTTTCCTCTGACTTAGCGTTTGTGTCAACGCCGAGTGCCTTGAGCGTTGAAATCAGTTCTTTCGTACTATTATCGGAGAAAAATTCAAGCAGTTCTCCCGCCGTTATATCACCAATGTCGGAAATCGACTTAAAATCATCCAACGTTGCAGAGAAAAGATTTTCGACCGTGCGCATTTTTCTGGCGATCTCCTCTGCGGCTACCTCCCCGACCTGACGAACTCCGAGGGCATATAAAAGTCTTTCAAGTCCGCGCCCCTTGGACGCTTCGATTGCGTTTATCAGATTGGATGCACTCTTTTCGCCCATACGGTCAAGCTCTGCAACGTCTTCCGCCTTCAGCGTGTATAGGTCGGCTATTCCCGAGATCTTACCGTTGCGCAAAAGCAGCTCGACCAGCTGAGGGCCGAGTCCGTCGATATTCATTGCTCCCTTAGAGGCAAAGTGAGTGATGCTTCTCGAAAGCTGCGCGGGGCATGACGGGAATACACAGCGCAGTGCAACTCCGTCGCCTGCAATATCGCGTACTACCGTATGTCCGCAAGAGGGGCATCTATCCGGCATAGCAAATACTGCTTCTTCTCCGGTTCTTTTTGACGGAACGGAACGGACTATCTCGGGGATTATCTCACCCGCCTTGCGCACTATTACCGTATCACCTATCCGTATATCCTTATCCTGAATAAATCTGTCGTTATGAAGAGTTGCTCTTGACACGGTCGTTCCCGCGAGATGAACGGGCGAAAGATTGGCAATAGGTGTCAATACGCCTGTTCTTCCTACCTGTATTTCTATGGAATCAAGTTTTGTTTCCTTTTCTTCGGGAGGATATTTATAAGCTATTGCCCATTTCGGCGTACTAGTGCCCTCGCCGACCGATACTCTGTCGGAAATTAAGTCGAGTTTAACCACTGCTCCGTCCATATCGAATTCAAGATCGTCGCGCATTTCGCCCAGAGCCGCAACGTGTGCGGTTATCTCGGTACGGTCGGAGGAGGTTATCCTTTTCGGAACGGTGACAAATCCGAGCTCCGAGAGTCTATACAGCGATTCGGTATGACTCTTTATTTCTCTGCCGTCCATATACGGTGAGCCTTCCTGAAGATTGAAAACAAATATATCGAGACGCCTTGAGGCGCAGATCTTAGGATCAAGCTGGCGAAGAGAGCCTGCCGCGGCGTTTCTCGGATTGGCAAAAAGCGATTCTCCGTGCTCTTCCCTTTTTTTATTCAGCTCGGAAAATACGCGTCTTGGCATATAAACCTCACCGCGAACGCAAAGATACGGGATAGGTTCCGAAAGCTTCAGGGGAATGCTCTTCACCGTCTTTAAGTTTTCGGTTACGTCTTCTCCGACGACTCCGTCACCTCGCGTTGCGCCCTTTACAAAAACACCGTCGCGGTAGGTGAGCGAAACCGAAAGTCCGTCTATCTTCGGCTCAACGGAATACTCCGGTGCGCGTCCAAGTACGGTGCTTACGCCGTCGAGAAAGCTATCAAGCTCATCGTAGGAAAATACATCGGTCAAGCTTCCCATTCTGACGTTATGAGTGAATTTTTCAAATTTATCAAGTGCTTTACCGCCTACTCTGTGCGTAGGTGAATCCGGGAATGCAAATTCGGGATTTTCGGCTTCCAAACGGGTAAGCTCGCGGAACATCATATCGTACTCGTAATCTGATATTTCCGGAGCGTCGTTCTCGTAGTAAAGCTTGGAATTATACCGTATCTGCTCGCTTAAAGCTTGTATTCTCTCTTTAATTTCCTTTTTGGTCATATTTTATCCTTTCTTAAGGAATCTGTATCGTACAACTGATTTTACCATTTTTAAATTGCTTTGTCAATAATTTGAATTCAAAATCAATGCAAAAGAGATAAAAAGCGTTACGTTCATTCGTGGGGGCGAGATTGCGGCTGCGGAGGTTTTTTCAGAAGAGCGCGCCTTTCTTTATAATCGGGAAAAACCGATGACACGACGCTCCAAAACGCCGCAGAATGATTCAAATGAACGACGTGAGCAAGCTCGTGTACTACGACGTAATCTATTGCGCTCTCGGGATAACGCATTAAGTGAAAGGAAAACGAGATATTCCCCTTTGAACTGCAGGAGCCGAATCTTGTTTTTGCTCCCGTAATCGTAAGTCTTCCGTATTTCAGTCCCATGAGGGTGGCGTAATAGTCGGCTTTTTTCTTCAGTTCTTTTTTTGCCGCCTTGCGCAATGCAAGCTCCTCGTCGTGAGAAACCTCATATTGATCACGAACTTTGAGTGACCTATCTATTGCCCGTAATATCCAATCACGATTATTGTGAACGAGCTCTTCGATTTTTGTTTTTTTCACACCGCGCGGAGCCCTTACCGTGAGTTTT
This sequence comes from uncultured Ruminococcus sp., assembly GCA_964644445.1. GTDB lineage: Bacteria > Bacillota > Clostridia > Oscillospirales > CAG-272 > UBA1740. Next base: position 43,417 of record CAZXVF010000005.1, on the reverse strand, counting down.
CCGTCCTTTACGGTTAATGAAATGCTTTTTCTTGACGAATATACGATATTATAATCCATAGCATTCTCCTATCGACGTATATTCTATCATATTTTTGCTGTTTTGTAAATAATTATGAACATTTTTAATGAGTTTTTTGGTAAAAGGAGGCTGTGCCATTAGCTTAATTAAAAGCTTTTGACTCAGCCTCTTAAATGATTATAATTGAATATTATAGCTTAAAGGTTTTTATATCACACTGCTAACGATGCCTTTTCCCTTCAGCAGAGTTGGGACTAACCCAATTCAAAATCTTCCAACTGATTTATTAGGATTGTTTTTGAAAATTATTCAGCAGGTACGAGCGTGATAGTAGCACCCAAGTCGGAAAGTGTAAGCACTACCTTGTAAATACCTGAGGATTCAACTCTGAAATTGGAGCCACCTTGATCCGCATATCCGTCACCATCACTATCTGCACCGTAAGCGGTATCCCAAGAGTGTTCCCTACGAACCTTGAACTCTACGCCAGCCTCCAAATTTAGTGAAGCGGATTCCCAAGTATTATTACCTACATTTATCATAGCAAAGTCAGTATCCCAACCTGTATCGCAAAGTGATCCAATAACACTCCATGTATCACTCACACCACATGAACAAACACCATCTACGTATGTGTGACCTGTAGCATCAATCTCCTCTGTCCTAGCAACACCGCATGCGCAAGTAAATGTCTTAACGCCCTTAGTTGTGCAAGTAGCAGGAGTTGTTACCATGCCTTCATCCCATGTATGAATATGCTCTTCAATATCTGATGTTTCAACAATTACAAGATGTGCAGGGAAACTAGAGTCGATATATCCAAACTTAGATGCGCTAAGTGTTGTGTATGTGTTATAAGTACCGATGTAATAATCAGTTTCGTTAATGTTTGTTGTAAATGTCTTATAATCTGTGTTCCACACAAATACTGTAGTAGCTACTTCATGAAGTTTCACACGCGTGTAACTGTCTGATGTTTCGATACCAATATAATTATCACCAGCCTGAAGGTAATAACCGCCATCGGCCTCAAGAACCTTAATTTTAACGGCTTCATTATAATCTTCGGTACTTGCATAGTAATAACCAGTCATAGTACCTGTGAAGAATATATTTGTTTCCAGATTAGACTGTTCAACCATGAGGTAATACTCGCATCCAACAACGGGACTTTCGACGACCGTGATAATACCGTTGTTTTCATTTACGGTACTGCCTCCTGTTTCGTTGCCTGCTTCATTATCTGTTTCGTTTTCGCTGTTTTCGGAATTATCATAATTTATCGTGCAGTTTACGTTATTGTTCCAACTATCGCCTTTGGTTATAGCATTCCATTCTTCTTCGGTTCCGCCGTAATTTATTGTTTCTAGCTTAGTGCAACCGGAAAATGCTTTTGTACCAATCGATGTTACGCTTTTTGGAATCGTTACGCTTATAATAGTTTTACAGTTAATAAATGCATTATTGCCTACTGACGTTACAGTGTCGGGAATAACTACGCTCGTAACGCTGCATGTTTTATTGAATACTGATTTACCAATTGAAGTTACCGCAGAACCATTGTAGGTAGACGGAATAACCACATCCAAATCGCCGCAAGAACCTAATCCTGTAAGCGAATACGTAGTTCCATCGTCATTTAAGGTAAATTCCAGACCTTCGGAATAACCGTTGGGTTCATCGTCGGTTTCGCCGTCTATCACTTCGCCGATTTCACCGCTTTCACTTCCGGTTCCGCTTTGGTTATTGTCGGAATCTTTGTAATTGATCGTAGAATTGGCACCTTTGTTCCAATTATTTTCCTTTGTTATAGCATTCCATTCTTCTTCCGTTCCGGCGTAATCGATGGTTAGCGAAGTACAATCTCTGAACACATTACTTCCAATGGATGTTACACTTTTTGGAATAGTGACGCTGGTTAGACTTGTGCAACGTCTAAATGCATATTTATCAATCGAAGTTACACCATCGGGTATCGTTAGACTCGCAAGGGATGAACATTCAGCAAATGCATATTCTCCAATTGACGTTATATTGCCGGAAAGAGTTACATTCGTAAGATTCGTGCAGTTTTTAAATGCATGAGTACCAATCGATGTTACACTATTGGGAATCGTTATGCTTGTAAGACCGGTACAACCGCTGAATGCATAATTACCGATTGAAGTTACGCTTTCCGGGATCGTACTGTTTTTACAACCTAAAACTAATGTATTTGTTGCAACTTCTATAACACAGTTGTTTTTGCTGGAATATACTGTGTTATTTTCACTTACCGTTATCGTTTCAATTGCAGTGCATCCGGAGAACATTTCAATACTAATTGACGTCACTCCCTTACCTATCGTAATACTAGTAAGTGAATTGCATTTTTCAAATACATAATTACCGATCGAAGTTACGCTGTCTGGAATGTTAATACTTGTAAGTCCGGAGCAACCTTTGAACGCACCCTCGCCAATCGATGTTACGCCATTTCCTATTGTAACACTTATAAGGCTGTCGCAATAAGCGAACGCACCCTCGCAAATTGATGTTACGCCATTACCGATTGTTACTCTTGTAAGTCCAGAGCAACTAGAAAATGCATAATCGCCAATTGATGTTACACTATCAGGGATTGTGATGCTTGTAAGGCTTTCACAATTTTTGAACGCACCCCAACCAATTGATGTTACGCCACTTCCTATTACGGCACTTGTAAGTACAGTGCAACCAGAAAACGCACCCCGACCAATTGATGTTACGCTGTCCGGAATGTTAATACTTGTAAGTCTGGAGCAACCTTTGAACGCACCCTCGCCAATCGATGTTACGCTGTCAGGGATTGTGATACTTGTAAGGCCAGTGCAACCAGAGAACGCACACTCACCAATTGATGTTACGCCATTGCCAATTGTTACACTTGTAAGTCCAGAGCAACTAGAAAATGCATAATCGCCAATTGATGTTACGCCGTTTCCTATTGTGACACTTGTAAGTCCAGAGCAACCAGAAAATGCATAATTGCCAATTGATGTTACGCTGTCGGGAATGGTAATGCTTGTAAGTCCGGTGCAATTAACGAACGCACAAAAACCAATTGATGTTACGCTATCGGGAATAGTTATACTTGTAAGTCCGGAAAAACCAGAAAACGCATAATCGCCGATTGAAGTTATGCCTTCGGGAATTATACTATTGTTACAACTAAAAATTAATGCATTCGTTGCAGTTTCTATAATACGGTTATTTTCACCGGAATATGCCGTGTTATTTTCGCTTACTGTTATCGTTTCAAGTGCGGTGCATCCGGAGAACGCACCTTTGCCGATTGATGTTACACTATCCGGGATTGTGATACTTGTAAGGCTAGTGCAATCAGAGAAAGCCCAATCGCCAATTGATGTTACGCCATTTCCTATTGTTAAACTTGTAAGTCTGGTGCAATTATCGAACGCAGAATCGCCAATTGATGTTACGCTATCTGGGATTATAACACTTGTAAGTCTGGTGCAATCATAGAACGCAGAATCGCCAATTGATGTTACGCCATTTCCTATTGTTAAACTTGTAAGTCTGGTGCAATTATCGAACGCAGAATCGCCAATTGATGTTACGCTATCTGGGATTATAACACTTGTAAGTCTGGTGCAATCATAGAACGCAGAATCGCCAATTGATGTTACCGCAGAGCCGTTATAAGTAGACGGAATAACCACATCTAAATCAGTACAAATTCCGATACCGGTAACCGAATACGTACCGTCGCTATTCAGGGAAAAATTCAAGCCTTCTGAATAATTGTTGGTTTCGCTTCCGATATTACCTGAAGTGTTTTCATTGATAAGCTCTACCGTAGCCGTCGAGCCTTCGACGCCGTCCCAAGTAAATCGAACCTTGTAGTTGCCTGCCCCTTCGCACTTAAAGTTGCCGGAATCAGTATTTGGAACGATGCAATTATCTCCTACGCTGTAATTCCAGTTGCAGCCTTTGCGAATCTTAAATTCCGAATCTTCTTCAAATACAAGATAATCCTCGGTTTCCCATACGCCGTCAGATACATTTTTCAATTCGATATCCGTATCCCAGTTCGTACCGTTGACTGAGCCTATAACGCTCCACGTGTTTTCGATTTCCTCAGTTACGTTTACGTTCTTACAAATTTTGCACTCGCTTTCGTCATTGTAATCATGCGCTTCTTTTACTGCTAAGCATGTTGTTCCGCAAGTCGAACAAATTTTGAATGCAGTATGCGTGGTTTCATTACTTTCAACTATGTAATAAGATGAATATGTATGGGATGACTTTTTATCAAATCTACACTCAACGTATCCGCAGAGAATACATTTTCTGTTGCTGATTCCGTATGAATCGCAGGTAGCGGTATAAACCGTCTCCCAATCAGAGAATTGATGTTCACACGCAGTTGCGGATTCTCCTTGGTCGCCCTTATCACCTTTTTCGCCTTGGATACCTTGCTCACCTTGGTCACCCTTGTCGCCTTTTTCGCCTTGGATACCTTGCTCGCCTTGGTCGCCCTTGTCACCTTTTTCGCCTTGGATACCTTGCTCTCCTTGGTCACCTTTGTCACCTTTTTCGCCTTGGATACCTTGCTCTCCTTGGTCACCTTTGTCACCTTTTTCGCCTTGGATGCCTTGCTCACCTTGGTCGCCCTTATCGCCTTTTTCACCTTGAGCGCCAGTAGCCTTTACGTCAAGTGACGTCCACGTAGTACCATTGTCATAGGAAACCTCCCAAAAGTTAGTTTCCTCGTTAATACGCAATTGCGGTGTTATACCGTCTTCGCCGTCCTCGCCCCTTATGCTGGCAAGCCAAGTATCGTAGTCGTCATATTGAAGACCTTCTCTCTTAGCATGCTCAACGTAGAGATTGTACGCTTCATGGTATGCATCGTCTTTCTCTCCGACATCACCGATAATCGGCAAATCATCGAGTTCACACGAGGTTAATGTAAATGCAACCGTGAGCATAAGTAAAACGGATAAAAGTAATGCCAATGTTTTTTTCATTTTTTTCTCTCCTTTTCGTTTGTTATTTGTATTACGTTTTGATTTGTGCTGTTGTTTGTGCTTTAGGTTAACGAATTAATCAGCCATAGGCATATCCTCCAAAATCAAAAAAAGGCGATAACCGAAGTTAACGCCTAAAAAAACGCAAACTCCGATAGTCGCCAAACTAATTTCCTTTGTAACAGTAGCGCACAAAACGCTTGCATTCTCATGTGGATGGAATCTGCTTTTTTATCAAATTCTAAAACATGAAAACGCAAAAATTGTATAGTTACCCTTGTTATTACACTGCGTTCTATACGTTACATTTTATATTAAATTAGTTTGGCAACTTCATTTTAGCACTTTTTTGCGAGTTTTTCAATAGTTTTAGGGAAACTTTTGGGGAAAATGGCAAAAACTTTAGGTGTATTTTTTCGCTTTTGTTTCGTATACGAAAAGTTTTACGAGAAGTTTTTCGGTTTTGGCGGTAAAAATCGGTTGACTTTTGAAAAGTATAATGGTAAAATAGAGTGAGAAATTTTGAAATTCGGGAGGCTCGCAAATAATGAGTAAATACTTCACCGAGCTTCTCGGTAACGAAAAAAGCCGCGAGAGAATCGGCAGGGCTATCGAGGACGGTACGATACCGCACGCATATTTGATAGGCGGGCCGGACGGCTCCGGAAAGCGCACGTTCGCAAAGCTTATTGCTGCAGGAGTGAACTGCGAGAGAAAAGGGGCAGACGGCGCGCTTCCCTGCATGAGCTGTAATAACTGCAAGAAGATAATGAACGAGGCGTTCGTGGATCTCAAATTTTTCGGCAAACAAAAGGATAAGGCTACTATCGGCGTCGACGACATGAGGCTGCTCAAGGAGGACGCAATGCTATCTGCGAGCGAGTCGGAGCATAAGATATACGTTATAGACGACGCACAAGCTCTCACGACGGAATCGCAAAATGCGCTTTTGAACATATTAGAAGAGCCGCCTGCCGGAGTTTTGGTTATTCTTCTGGCAACGGAATGCGACAAGATACTCACTACTGTAAAGAGCCGCGTTCAATACGTGTCAATGACGAGATTTACAGACGGTGAGATTCAAAAGTACGTGACGGAGCACGTTCCTGCCGCGAGGGCAATGATGATTTCCGACCCCGATAGATTTGCGGGAATTATTAAATCCTCCAAGGGAGTTATAGGCAGAGCCGTAAGGCTTCTCGATGCGGACAACGCAGAAAGCACCGAAGCGGAACGCGAGAGCGTGATTGCGGTTATCAAGGCTTTTTCGAAGAAAACTGCGTACGGTGAGCTTCACGCGGCGACTTCCCTGCTTCCTCAAAAGCGAACGGAGCTTATGCCGTATCTCGAAAAACTGACGGAGGCTGTACGCGATCTCATCGTTATAAATCAATCCAACTCGCAATCGCTTGAATTTTTCATCTCAAGAGATGAGGCGGAGAGCGCCATCGGAACGCTAAGCACAAAAAGGCTTCTGCATATTTACGACGCAATAATGCAAAGCTATGAGTATTGCTCAAAAAATGCAAACGTAGCCGGACTACTTGCCTCTCTCGAGGAAAAAATCAGGCTTGCCTGATGCTTAAAATACACACGGTACAGAAAGCTCATCGAAAGGCTTATAGAAAACCGCGTATTTGATAAAACATAATCACATAATCAATTATAAAGGAAAACGAAATGTCTGAAGAAATAGTAAAAAATTCGAATGCGACGGATGAATCCGTCGAAATAGTCGGCGTAAGCTTCCGAGAAGCCGGAAAAATATACTACTTTGCTCCTGAGGAATGCACGCTATCCGTTGGACAAAGAGTAATCGTCGAAACCGCAAGAGGCGTGGAAATGGGCACGGTTAAGGTTGCCAACAAGCGCGTTCCGATCAGCGAGATAATTCCTCCGCTGAAGCCCATAACGAGACCTGCTACGGCAGAAGATACGGAAAAGGATGCCAAAAATCACAAGGCCGAGGTCGACGCTGCGGAAATATGCAAAAAGAAAATTGCGGAGCACGGACTTGAGATGAACATAGTCGACGTAGAATACACGTTTGACAACGCTAAGCTGATATTCTATTTTACTTGTGAGTCCAGAGTTGACTTCCGAGAATTGGTAAAGGATCTGGCTTCTACCTTCAGAACGAGAATAGAGCTGAGGCAGATAGGAATACGCGACGAAGCGAAGATGATGGGCGGTCTCGGAGTTTGCGGAAGAAAGTATTGCTGCTCATCATTTTTACAGGACTTCGTACAGGTATCCATTAAAATGGCAAAGGAGCAGAATTTCTCTCTCAATTCCGCCAAGGTATCAGGCGCTTGCGGAAGACTTATGTGCTGCTTGCGCTACGAGCACGAAACTTACGAAGCGGCAATACGCGAAACGCCTCCGATAAATTCCGTTGTATTGACAAAGGACGGACAAGGCACTGTAATCGAAACCAAACCTCTGGCAAAAGAAATCAAGGTCAAATTCAAGGAAAACGATAAAGAAACCGTTAAGACCTTCAAGACCTCCGACGTCAAAGTTATTACCAGAGGAAAAAGAGAAAAGGATGACGAAAGTGATTCCGACGAATAAATCAAAATGCATTTTTTAGCTAAAGATTCACTTTTTTTCAAAAAAGACTTGATTTTTTTTACATTTGTGGTAGAATATATATGACAACTCAAATGGAGGTTACACAAGATGGCATACAAGATTTCTGATGAATGCATTAGCTGCGGCGCTTGCGCTGACGCTTGCCCCGTTGGTTGCATCTCTGAGGGTGACGGCAAGTACGTTATCGACGAAGAACAGTGCATTAGCTGCGGTACATGCGCAGGTGTTTGTCCTGTTGGTGCTCCTTCCGAGGAATAATTTTACTGAAATTGCTTATCGGAAGCACAAAAAAATAAAGGGGTGCGAATATCGGCACCTCTTTTTACTTAAACGGAGATTTCGTATGGAACGAGTAGATTATGTAAACGATTCTTTACAGCTGATACAAAAAAACGACGGTCTTACGTTCGGAACAGACGCCCTGCTTCTCGCAGGATACGTTAGCGGAAGATATGCGCGCACCTTAGAGATCGGCGGAGGAACCGGAATAATTTCAATGCTGCTTCTTACGCGCCGAAAGACAGAAACAGCGGTGGCGGTGGAGATACAAGAGGAATACTTTGAGCTTATGACCAGAAACGCAGAATTAAACGGACTTACCAATCGATTCTCTGCCGTCCATGCCGACGTACGCGATTACGAATGCGATCTTCCGTACGATCTGATAGTAACCAATCCGCCGTATATGAAAACCGATACCGGACGTGCAAATGCGCAAAGTAAAAAGAATATAGCACGCCACGAGGTATTCGGAGATATTAACGATTTTGCTCTCAGCGCAAAAAAATTGCTGAAATACGGAGGAATATTTACAGCTGTATATCGTCCGGACAGGTTGACCGATCTTATTTTCGCTATGAGGAAAAACGGACTTGAGCCGAAAAGAATGACGTTCGTGCATGCCGATGAAAAAAGCGAACCGGCAATGGTACTGGTTGAGGCCAAAGCAGGCGGACGCGGAGGACTCATATTAACGAGACCGCTGATAATTTATGCGGACGATAAGCACGCGCAATACTCTGCCGATATGAATTATATTTTGGAAAACGGCTCATTCCCGAATTATTATAGACGATAACGATGGAGAAAGATATGTCAGAGGAAAAAAACAAAATAATGCCTTCAACGCTATATTTGGTGGGAACTCCGATAGGAAACCTTGCCGATATGTCGGAAAGAGGAAAAAAGGTGCTTGCTGAAGTGGATTTCGTTGCCGCAGAGGATACCAGAAACTCAATGAAGCTGCTATCCGTATTCGGAATAAAAAAAGAACTGATAAGCTACCATGAGCATAACAAAAAATCAAGCGGAGAAAAAATAATCGAAAGACTCATTGCGGGAGAATCGTGTGCCCTTATAACCGATGCCGGCATGCCGGCTATTTCCGATCCGGGCGAGGACATCGTCAGGCTTGCCGCAGAAAAAGGCATTACGGTTTCGGTAATTCCGGGTCCTTCCGCCGTTGTAAGTGCACTGGCGCTCTCCGGACTATCAACCACACGATTTGCTTTCGAGGGATTTTTACCGACACGTAAAAGCGACAAAAAAAGGCGCCTTGAAAGCATAAAATACGACGAACGCACCTTGGTGTTTTACGAGGCACCGCACAAATTGAGGGGGACGCTTTCCGATATGGCAAGCACATTCGGAAACGAAAGAAAAATTTCAGTCTGCCGCGAATTAACAAAGATAAACGAAGAAATATTGCGTTTTAATCTTGCCGACGCTGTAAAATATTACGATTTGCATGAGCCACGCGGAGAATATGTTCTCGTTATATCCGGATTTGAAGATGACGCGCATTATGATGAGGAGGATATGCTTTCACCGAATAAGCTCGTAGAAAAATATGAGAACGAAGGCTTAAAGCGCATGGATGCCATAAAGCGCGCCGCAAAGGATTACGGAATTTCAAAATCCGAGATGTACGATCTTATCCTAAAGCAGCAGTAAAGGTGTTAAACGCTTTTATTTGTTGCACCAAATGCAATTTGCCGATTTACTGTTCATACGTTATAAGTTCACAAGCATTCGGCGTATAACACATCTTAAAAATTGCAATATAAAAAGCTGTCCCAAGAACCTTTATCGGAATTTGAGACAGCCTTTTGTTATCAACCGCATTCAAAGAGATTTTGTATTTAATAATAAATGCTATTACCGCATACGCGATCCTAACCTTCGTTGCGTAAAAACGCTTTCGAAAATTTAATTTTTAACAGTGAAAGGCGCAAGGCGTCTGAAAAGATCGTCTGCATTATCCGTGCGCGCGATAAGCGTAATGGGTGAGCGCAGGTTAAGAGAAAAAATTCCCATTATAGACTTGGCGTCGATAGTATATCTTCCCTGCACCAAATCTACGTCATAATCAACCAATATCACCTCATTTACAAAATTTCTGATATCCTGAACGTTGCTGAGCATAATGCTAATTTCTTTCATTGTACACCCTCTTTTCGGTCATTATTTTTCCTAATATATTTTAACAAACTTTTTCACCGTTGTCAACAGATATGAAATAAAAAACGCGTTTATTTTGCGCAAAAGACAAAAATATTTTCGAAAATGTTGTATTTTATACTAAAATATGCTATAATTGTTTGCAGTATGAATTTTTGAAGGAGGAATCGCCTGTGAAGCAAGAAAGCTCTTCAACAGAAAAAGAGATTAAAAATACCGATAACAAAAAAGCAAAAACAGAAAGTTCGTTTGCATCCGGTGCACCCGAAAAGAAGTCAAAATCCTCCTCGGCAAAAAGCAAAAAGAATTCGAGCGGCGAAAAAAACGGCACTACGACAGCTTCGAAGAAAAAGACGTCCAAAAGCACGAAAGCAAAGAAGTCAAAGACAGCAAAGGGCGCTAAGGCTGCTTTGGCGGAATCCGAAAAAAACAAATCAAAATCCAATAAAGCCTCTGTAAAATCAGAAAGCACAATGCCCGTTACCGAAAAGGCAAACGGCATAGCAGAAAACGTAGACACCTCGAAAACGCCTAAGCAAGCCGAAAATCATGTCCCTACCGACAAACAAACGGACAGTGCGATACACCTTAAAGAATCCACGGGTATATTTGAGATCCAAAAACTTGATCCTCTCATTTTTGCCGATACGGAAGAACGCAATACCGACAATGCATCCGATTCTTTTGACAATCCAACTTCGGACAGCGGCTTCATAGCCGAATGGCAACCTAATTCCGACGAGTACTGGGACGACGAATTTTCCGATATTCCCGATAATTATTCGGATGACGAAGAAGATACGACGGTCGGTGCAGAGGACGAATCCGGTTCTATCGTTTCCCTGCTCTACGTAGACGAGGACAGTGAATACGAGTCCGATTATTCTCCGACGGAAGCCGTCTCATTTGCGCAGCTCAGGCTGGATATGCAAAGGCTCAAGGAAGAAGCCAAGGAATTACGCAATGAGGAGACGGAAGCGGAGAGTTCTGAGCAGAACGATGAAATTACGGGGCAATTCGGGATAAGTGATCAAGATGCCACCGAAGAGAGCAATGAAAATCCGATTTGCGACGTTGAAGAGTTCCATGCCGAAGAACCGTGCGAAAGTGATGAGACGGATATTTCCGATCCAGAGGATGAAGAGTATCTCGAAACAGACAAAGTCAGCGGTACCGGCGACGGTACAAATGAATATACGCCGGAAATACAGGAAATAAAAGAGGAAAAATCAGGCACAATCGCCGCTTCCGATGACGGTTCCACCGATGTCTCTGTGCGAGAGCATATAATTACCATCGACCGAACGCGAATAAAAAATAAAGAAGAAAAAAGTGACAGGGCTATTGACGTTGCATTTGAAACGGTATCGATTTTCGTTTTTACACTTATGGCTATACTTTTGGTCACCGGTTTTCTTTTCAGACATACGGTAGTAGCAGGAAGCTCTATGGAGGGTACGCTTTCAAGCGGAGACTACCTTGTAATTTCAGACCTCTTCTACACTCCCCGGCACGGTGATATCGTAGTTTGCGACGAGATTGAAATCTCTGAGCACGAAAAATACGGTATAACTTCTCCGGTCGTCAAGCGAATAATAGCACTTGAGGGTGACACCGTAAAAATAAGCAACGGTGTAATATATCTCAACGGAGAGATTCTGGACGAATCGGCCTATATAACAAAGCTTTACGATCAAAGCATGGACGAAATAACAGTTCCCGAAGGAAAAATATTCGTTATGGGAGATAACAGAGCTAATTCATGCGATTCGGAGGAATTCGGTTGCGTGGACGCCGATGCAATTATAGGACGCGTGGTACTGCGATTCTATCCAGTTAAGAGAATAAAAATTTTTAACTAGACGGTCGTTTCGTCTTTTCGGAATGGAATAAATTTGAAAATTAAATCACTTTAAGGAAGTAATATGGCAACTAATCCAATACAATGGTTTCCGGGTCATATGGCAAAAACCAGAAGAATGATGAAGGAATGCCTCAGCGAGGTAGACATCGTTCTTGAGCTTCTTGACGCGAGGATACCATACAGTTCAAAAAATCCCGAAATTGAAAAGCTTATCGGTGACAAGCCGAAAATCACTATACTTACCAAATCAACTCTGGCAGATGAAGCCGCCAGCAAAAGTTGGCTCGAAAAGCTTCGCGCGAACGGGAACCGAGCGGTTGTTATCGACTCCGTACAAAACGTCGGAATAGATGCTCTTGCAAAGGCGGTCCGCGATGCTCTTTCCGAAAAAATACAAAGATACGAATCCAAAGGAATGAACGGCCGAAAGCTGAAAGCAATGATCGTAGGCATTCCTAACGTGGGAAAATCATCTCTTATCAACAGAATTGCGGGTGGCAAAAAAGCCAAGGTTGAGGACCGCCCCGGAGTAACGACATCCAAGCAGTGGGTACCGACCGATATAGGCTTCGACCTTCTGGATATGCCCGGAGTTTTGTGGCCTAAGTTTGAGGATAGCACGGTTGGCGAAAACCTTGCTATTACCGGTGCCATTCGCGACAGAATACTCGATACGGAAGAATTGGCTATGATACTTTGCTCACGCTTGACTACGGTTGCGCCGGAAGCGTTTATGAATCGATATAAACTGACCGAAGATGAAATATACGGGCTTGATTCATACGATCTATTCGAGCTTATAGGAAGAAAGCGCGGATTACTTATCAGCGGCGGACAGATCAACGGTCAGCGTTGTGCCGAAATGCTTCTTGACGAGTTTCGAGGAGGAAAGATCGGCAGGATAACTCTTGAATTGCCGTAAATAATTATTTTTGAGGTGCCTTATGCCTGATTTTAAGTATGAAGAAAAGCATTATAACGAGGGATACACAGCGATTTGCGGCTGTGACGAGGCCGGGCGCGGGCCTTTATGCGGTCCGGTCGTGGCAGCTGCCGTTATTCTTCCGATCGGATGCGTCATAGAAGGACTTGACGACTCGAAAAAGCTTACGGAAAAGAAGCGCGAGCGCTTGTTCGACATAATAAAAGAAAAGGCGATTGCCTATGCAATAGCGGAAGCATCTGCCGAAGAAATAGATGAAATAAACATTCTTAACGCCTCTATGCTTGCAATGCGAAGAGCCGTAGATATGCTACCGAAAAAGGCAGACTTTGCACTGATTGACGGAAATTGCTCGCGCGGATTTGACATTCCTACCGAAACGGTAATCGGCGGAGATGCAAAAAGCTATTCTATTGCAGCTGCCTCAATATTGGCAAAGGTAACACGTGACCGCGAATGCGTCGCTCTCGACAAAGAGTACCCGATGTACGGAATAGCAAAGCATAAGGGCTACCCTACAAAGGCTCATATGGATGCCGTAAGAGAATTCGGCCCCAGCCCTATACATAGAAGGACATTCTTGAAATTTCTTGACAAATGATGAAAATACTAACCGTAGATACAAAGAACCGTAAGATCGGAGATGCAGGAGAAAAGGAAGCTGTTAAGCTGCTGAAAAAAGAAAAATATCGCATTGTCAAAAGAAATTACGTGGCAGTCGGACATGAAATAGATATAATTTGCGAAAACAAAGATACGATCGTGTTCGTTGAGGTAAAAGCGAGAACGGCAAAACGTGACCTTGAAAATTTCGAGCGTCCTGCTGCGGCAGTCAACAAAAAGAAACAGATCGCTATAATAAAAGCCGCCTCCTATTATACAAGCTTCAATCCCTCCGAGAAGAAAAAGCGCTTTGACGTAATCGAGGTTTATTTGAATGATGGCGGCGGACGATTCACGCTCAATCAGATAAACCATATAGAAGGAGCTTTTAACGTCAACTCCGCATACATGCGTTAATTTCACCGTTTTTCCAGCAGTCGGCTACGTATAATTACCATTTAGCTTTTTATCATCGAGGTAAGTATGAAATACATCAGCACCAGAGACGAACTCCCACATAAATTCAGCTCCGCTTATGCGATAAGGCACGGACTTGCAGACGACGGAGGACTCTTCGTACCGGAATCGATACCGCATATAGATTTGAATTTCATAGAAGGACTCACTTCCCTGCCTTACTATCGCATAGCGATTGAAATACTCTCGCTTTTTCTGACGGATTATACCGAGGATGAATTATACCGCTGTGCAAATGCCGCATATAACGAGGAGAACTTTGGAAAGTTTATTGCACCCGTCGTATATTTTTCGGATGGATCGTCCGTGCTGGAGCTTTGGCACGGTCCCACCGCCGCATTCAAGGATATGGCATTGCAAATCATGCCGAGACTCTTTTTGCACGCACTAAAAAAATGCGATGAAAAGAAAAAAGCACTTATTCTGGTAGCCACGTCGGGAGATACCGGTAAGGCCGCTCTTGAGGGATTCAAGGATCTTGACGGTGTTTTGGTCAAGGTATTTTATCCGACTGACGGAATAAGTGTTATGCAAAAGCGACAAATGAAAACTCAAGTTGGAAAAAATCTATCCGTAACGGGAATTTACGGCAATTTTGACGACGCTCAAAATGAAGTAAAGCACGCCTTTTCAAGTAAAGATCTTTCAAAGATATTGGATGATCACGGAGTATTTCTTTCGAGTGCAAACTCAATTAACTGGGGACGGCTCGTGCCTCAAGTTGTATACTATTTTTCCGCATATTGCGATATGTATAAGCAGGGAAAAATCAAGTTGGGTGAAAAAATCGACGTCGTCGTTCCAACCGGAAATTTCGGAAATATACTCGCCGCATTTATTGCAAAGAAAATGGGGCTTCCGTTGGAGAAATTAGTCTGCGCTTCAAATGAAAATAACGTTTTAACGCAGTTCTTAAGATTCGGAAAATACGACACAAACCGTAATTTTTTCAGCACTATATCCCCTTCCATGGACATTTTGATCTCATCGAATCTCGAGCGACTTATATATTTCCTTTTCGGAGCAAAAAGGTGTGCCGAGCTCATGCGTGAATTTGACCGGAACGGCTCATACATCGTAAGTGACGCGGAGTTAAGTATTATCCGCGAACATTTCGAGGGGTATTTTTCAACAGATACGGAATGTGCGAAATGCATTAATGCGACTTATCAAAATGAAGGGTATCTCATAGACACGCATACCGCCGTTGCCGTATGTGCAAGGGACAAATACGTTGACGAATACAAGACACCCCGTAAGATTCTAGTGCTATCTACCGCAACTCCTTATAAATTTGCCGGAGACGTTTTGCAAAGTGCCTTTGACGTAAGCGAAACACCCGAGAATTCGGTAAACAGACTTAACGAGCTATCAAAGGTTGCCGTTCCCTCTCCTATTGCTTCGGTAATGAACAAAGAGATACTTCATCACGATGTTATTCAAAAAGAAGATATGGACGACGATATAATCGACTTTATCACTAACTTTGAAAGCTGAGCTTTAGCAGCATTCCTCTCTCGGCTTAAAGGTTGCGCAGCTGGTAGACGTAGAACTGGTGGCTCCGGAAGGACCGACCGATATGCACGTAGCAGTACAGGTATTCTGTCCTTGATGATAATAACAGTTTTTTACGTCGCAATGAACGCCCTTATTGCATTTGTTTCTCTCGCATTCACACTTCTTGTTTTCCATTTTCTTATCCTTTCTTTTTCGGTAATACCGTTTTGCCTTTCGGCTTTTATTATTATTATCCGTTAGCAAGCATTTTACACACAATGGAAAGAATAAATCGTTTTAATCAAACTTTGTAAATCTTGATTTGCATTTCAAGGTTAAATATCGTTTCCCCGCGCTCTAATAAAGCAACGTACTAAAACCAAGCGTGCAAGGACGCTTTCATCAAATATATTTTGCAATCGGAAAGGAGGCGACCGTTATCGCACTTTACGTTATTTCGGATCTGCACCTGTCCACCCTCGATTCTACCAATAAATCAATGGAGGTATTCGGCAGGAGATGGCAAGACTATATACAAAGGATAGAACAGAATTGGAAAAGACTGATATTACCCGAAGATACGGTAATTATACCCGGAGACATATCATGGGCGCTTTCTCTTGAGGAATCCCTATCCGATATGAAATTTCTCGATTCTCTGCCCGGCAAAAAGATACTCGGCAAGGGAAATCACGATTTTTGGTGGTCCACGATGAAAAAGCACGAGGAATTCTTCAAAAAGAATGGCATAAAGACCATCTCGTTCTTGTATAACAACGCTTATGAGAGCGATAGCGTTATCATCGCCGGAACGCGCGGATGGTACAACGATGCCGATGCTACGGGGGCTCCAGATAACGCCGATTTTCAAAAGCTGATAAACCGCGAATCGCTTCGACTCAAGGCCAGCCTTGCAAGCGCAGAGGAATTGAAAAAGCACTCACCCGACAAGGAAATCGTAGCATTCCTGCATTTCCCGCCGTTTTGGAACAACAAGGAATCGGGAAATCTTTGCGATATTCTTCTCGAGCATGGAGTGAGACGTGTATATTTCGGGCATATACACGGGAATTATACTGTTCCGTCTCAATACGAATACAAAGGTATCGTAATGACTATCGTTTCGGCAGATTATCTCGAATTTGTACCTAAAATTGTAAAATAAATGAAAATAAGTGAATTTGCGAGAACATTCTTCGATATTTGCCTTGACAAATTGCTTTTTTTGTAGTAGAATAATATGGCTAATTTGATTATAAAGCATTACGATGGATTATTTTGCGTGATTCGCAAGGCACCTAACCTGTAATGATGATTCAGACGTAGTATATACGAAGATAAAGCAATGAGATTAACGCCATTTGGCGAATAAGAAAAGTAATTGCCTTTTTAAATCAGACAGCAAAAAACAAGAACTCAAATTATTAAATAAATCATTTCCCGGAGGAAAAAGAATGAGCCTTATTAAAAAGGAACTTACCGAAAAGTCGGGCTTTACTATCGAGTTTTCTGTAAGCAAGGAAGTTTATGACAAAGCAGAAATGGAAGCATATAAGAAGAACGTAAAAACCATTAACGTTCCCGGCTTCAGAAAGGGTAAAGCACCCAAGTCTATAATCGAGCGCATGTACGGCAAGGGCGTTTTCTTTGAGGACGCTATCAACGCATGCATTCCCGAAGCATTTGAAGAAGCCGTTAAGGAGGCAGATCTTAAAAT
The DNA here is from genome assembly GCA_964644445.1 of uncultured Ruminococcus sp. Classification (GTDB taxonomy): domain Bacteria; phylum Bacillota; class Clostridia; order Oscillospirales; family CAG-272; genus UBA1740. The sequence continues at coordinate 26,228 of CAZXVF010000005.1, read as the reverse complement.
TGTAGGTCAGCCCGTATTTGACGTCGTATCAACCGACGGAGATATCGTGCTTAAGGCAGAAGGCTACATCTACCCCACCGTAACCGTTAAGGATTACAAGGGCATAAAGGTTGAGAAAAACGTTGAAGCGGTTACAGACGAGACTGTTAATGCCGAAATAGAAGCTACGAGAAAAAGAAACGCCAGAACCGTTGAAGTAACGGACAGAGCCAGCGCAATTGGTGATATTGCCAATATCGATTACGAAGGATTCGTTGACGGCGTTGCATTTGACGGCGGTAAGGGCGAGGGTCATGATCTCAAGCTCGGTTCGGGCTCTTTCATTCCCGGATTTGAAGAGCAGGTTGCAGGACATAACGTCGGAGACGAGTTTGACGTTAACGTTACCTTCCCCGCTGAATACCATGCTAGCGAATTGGCAGGCAAAGCAGCAACCTTCAAGACAAAGCTTAATTCAATAAAGTTCGAGGAGCTTCCCGCACTGGACGACGAGTTCGTAAAGGACGTATCCGAATTTGATACGCTTGCTGAATATAAGGCTGACGTTAAGGCTAAAATTGAAAAGAGAAACGACGACAGAGCCGAATCCGAAATCGGCAATACGCTTGCTCTTGCACTTATCGAAAAGCTCGAGGGAGATATTCCTCAGCCTATGTTTGATGCAGAGACCGAAAACATGGTTCGTGATTACGACACCAGACTTCGCCAAAACGGTCTTGATCTTAATACCTATTTCAAATATACGGGACTTACTCTTGAAGCTCTCAGAGATCAAATGCGTCCTCAAGCCGAGCAACAGGTTAAGGTAAGACTTGCTCTTGAAAAAATAGCAGAGCTTGAAGCACTTACGGTAACGGATGATGAAATCAACGCAGAATACGAAAAAATAGCATCCACGTACAGCGTACCGCTCGACGACGTTAAAAAGATGATACTTGCCGAGGACCTCAAGGCTGATATTCTCGTTGGTAACGCAATGAAGTTTGTTCGTGATAATGCTAAGATCACAAAGGCAAAAAAGGCAACGACGAAGAAAGCAGATAAGTCAGATGACGGCGAGCCGGTAAAGAAGGCAACGAAGAAGACGTCACAGAAGACCGAGGAAAAGTCCGAGGCTAAGAAGACAACAGCCAAGAAGACTACCGCTAAAAAGGCCGAGGCTAAGGAAACTCCCACCGAGGAGAAGAAGCCTGCAAGAAAGCCCAGAGCGAAAAAGACCGAGGAATAATTTTCAAGCAAAAAGCCGACAGTTTTATCGATACGACTGTCGGCTTAAATTAAAAAGGAGATTTTTGAAATCTCCGACATTATATTACGAAATATTACAGAAAGTGAGATTTATTATGGCATTGGTTCCCGTTGTTGTGGAGCAAACCTCAAGAGGTGAGCGCTCCTATGATATTTATTCAAGATTACTTAATGACAGAATTATTTTCCTTGCCGATGAAGTAAACGATACTACCGCTTCGTTAGTCGTTGCTCAGCTTCTCTACCTTGAAGCGCAGGATCCCGACAAGGATATTTTCCTCTATATTAACAGCCCCGGCGGCTCAATTTCTGCAGGCATGGCAATCTACGATACTATGAATTATATCAAGTGCGACGTTTCTACGATCTGCGTGGGCATGGCGGCTTCTATGGGTGCGTTTTTGCTTTCCAGCGGAGCAAAGGGAAAGAGATTTGCACTTCCTAACGCAGAAGTGATGATTCATCAGCCCCTGGGAGGTACCCGCGGTCAAGCAACAGATATAAAGATACACGCCGATCACATCATAAAAATAAGAGCTAAGCTTAATCAACTTCTTTCCGAGCAGACGGGAAAGGATCTCGCCACGATCGAAAGAGACACCGAGCGCGATAACTTCATGAGCGCGAAGGAAGCAAAAGAGTACGGTTTAGTTGATAAGGTTATCACTAAAAAGGAACTCTGATATATGGCAAATTCAACTAAAAGACAACGCAGTGTATGCGCATTTTGCGGTAGAACAAGCGACGAAGTCTTCATACTTATACCGTCCAGAAACGACGATTCAATGATTTGCGACAACTGTGTTCAGGTGCTTAATCAGATTATCGAGCAGGAAATCGGTATGATGAACGGCGGCGAACAAAAAAGCAGTTCAAATACGCTCAGCTTAAAGACTCTTCCCCGTCCTATTGAAATCAAGGCAATGCTCGACGAGCACGTTATCGGTCAGGACGACGCAAAACTCGCATTATCGGTAGCAGTCTATAATCATTATAAAAGAATACTTTCTCTTGATGAACCGAAGCCTAAAAAATCCAAGAAGGCGGATTCAACCGAGGCTTTACAAGATGACGGCGTAGAGATACAAAAATCAAACGTTCTCCTTCTGGGCCCCACAGGCGTCGGAAAAACCTATATTGCACAAACTCTTGCAAGAACATTTAAGGTTCCGTTTGCCATTGCGGACGCAACGACGCTTACCGAAGCAGGCTACGTCGGAGAAGACGTAGAAAACATATTGTTACGTCTTATTCAGGCAGCTAACGGCGACGTAAAGCTTGCGGAGCGCGGAATTATTTATATTGATGAAATAGATAAGATATCGAGAAAAAGCGAGAACCGCTCTATCACACGCGACGTATCCGGAGAAGGGGTTCAACAAGCATTGCTGAAGATACTTGAAGGTACGGTAGCAAACGTTCCGCCTCAAGGAGGTAGGAAGCACCCTAATCAAGAATTCATACAAATCAACACAAAAAATATTCTCTTTATCTGCGGAGGCGCATTTGACGGGATAGAATCAATAATTCAACAAAGAAAAGGCAACAACTCCATAGGATTCAACTCTCACAAGGAAACTAAAGCTGAAATCGTAGAAAAAGGAGTTTACAAGGACGTAACCGCGCACGACGTGGTTAAATACGGTCTGATCCCCGAGCTTGTCGGCAGACTCCCCGTCATCGTTACACTAAGCAATCTGGATGAAGATGCACTCGTTAGAATTATTAAAGAACCGAAAAATTCACTCTCAAAGCAATACAAGAAGCTTCTTTCGCTTGACGGAGTTGAACTTGAATTCGAGGACGAGGCTTATACGGCAATTGCTAAAATGGCGATTGATAGAAAAACCGGTGCAAGAGGTCTTCGTGCAATCATGGAAGACATAATGATGAAGCCGATGTATGAAATTCCAAGCGAAAAGAATCTCAAAAAGGTCGTTATTACTGACGGATTCGTAAACGGAACGGAAGAATTGACAAAAATTTATAATAGCAATTCAAGCAAAGACTAAAAACTTATATCGGTGTAATCTTTTGAATTCGCACATTTAAAAGGTCGGCATATGCCGACCTTTTTTCTCGTTTTTTATATTCATCACGTCAAAGTTAAAAAAGTGTTATTATGTTAACAATTGTTGTCATAAGCAAGTATTTTTCAAGATTATTAAATAACTGATTTTTTGTCCTTTAATACATATAGTTGATTTTTAAGCGTATTAACTAACGGATCCTTTCGTATTTTTAGAGTTAAGATTCGATGAAATCGAATACTTTGTTCCATACTATGGTATCCTGCTCCGTCATAGCAAGGAAATCGTGATGCGAGAGAAATTCATTCTTTTGCTCTTTGGTTTTAAGCTTTCCTCTAGATGAAAGCTTTTTCTTTTCCAAATAATATCTACTCAAAAGCTTGACTGCGTTTTCGGTATAATTTGGATTGTGTCCGCGATTATCCACGGTGACAAACACGACGTTTGGATTATCGCGAAGCTTCTGTTCAAGGGGATACTGATGTACGTTTGCCGCTACTATCGGATCATCCGATGAGTGAAAGATCATTGCACGAACAGCATTGCTGTTAAGGGATTCATCCGCCTTAAATAACGTATATCCTTTATTTACGGTTTCTTCATATTTAAGAAGAGCGGGACACGCAAAATGAAGTATTTTCGGAAGAATGCTATCAAGCGCTTCTCCAACAGAAGAAAATCCGGCAAAGGCTATAACCTTACTAGCCTCGGGATGTATTGCCGCTATGTTTTTTGCTGAAAAACCTCCCCAACTGTGACCTATAACGATTATTTCTCTTCCACTATAATAGGTGGTCTTCTTGAGTGCGTTAAGGCAATCGTCAAGGTCGGAAAGCGAGCCGCCTAATCCTCTTATAGATGCTCCTTCGGATTCGGCACATCCTTCGTGATCATACGAATAGACGGTATAGCCTGCCTTACACAAGGTCTCTATCTCTCTCATATACGGACGGTGCCCTGCTCCCATTCCATGGTCGAAAATCACAAGCTTATCAGTTCTGCCTTCGTCGTAAAAATAGAATCCGCCTTTAAGGATAGCACCGTTTTTCGAGGTGAAATCAAAGGAGAGTTTATTTAGTCCAACGAAATCCGTGTAATCAAAATAAAAAGTATCGTCGGTATAATCGCAACGGTTAAAAAGTGCCTTTTTGTAAATTTTAGTTAACAAATCAGATAAAATCACGGAAAATCAATCCTTTCTGCGTTCCGCTAAAAGATCCTTATACTCTTGATAGAACTCCTCATACCTTCCTTCGTCAAGCGCATCGCGAATTTTTTGCATAAGCTCATTGTAGAAATACAGATTATGCATTACCGCAAGGCGCATGCCCAATGCTTCGCGTGCCTTGAAAAGATGCCGGATATATGATCGTGAATAATCACGGCAAGCAGGGCATGAGCACTCCTCTGCTATCGGGCGCGGGTCGTCTGCGTACTTTTCATTCAAAAGATTGATCTTTCCCTTCCAAGTGAAAAGATTACCGTGCCTTGCATTACGGCTCGGCATTACGCAATCAAAGAAATCTACGCCGCGATGTACTGCTTCGACGATGTTCTGCGGAGTTCCGACGCCCATAAGATATCTGGGCTTATCCTGCGGCATATAAGGCTCTACCGTCTCAATAATATGATACATAACGTCTGCAGACTCTCCGACCGCCAGACCGCCTATTGCATATCCGTCACAATTTATCTCACGAATAGCCTTCATATTCTCGATTCTGAGATCGTCATAGGTTCCGCCTTGGTTAATTCCGAAAAGAAGCTGATTTTTATTTACGGTGCCTTCCTCGGCATTCAATCTATCCATTTCTGCACGGCAGCGCTTTAACCATCTGACAGTTCTCTCCTCGGACGCTTTGACGTAGTTATACGGAGACGGATTCTCTATGCATTCGTCAAATGCCATCGCTATAGTAGAGCCTAAGTGAGACTGTATACGCATAGATTCCTCGGGTCCCATAAAGATTCGCTTACCGTCCATATGAGAATTAAAGGTAACTCCTTCTTCAGTGATTTTACGAAGCTTTGCAAGAGAAAAGACCTGAAATCCTCCGGAATCGGTTAGTATAGGGCGCGACCAATTGAAAAATTTATGTAATCCGCCCATTTTATATATGAGATCATCACCCGGTCTGATGTGGAGATGATAGGTATTGGAAAGCTCGATCTGACAATTTAATTCTTCAAGATCCTTTGTGGAAATTCCTCCCTTTATTGCCGCAGACGTACCGACATTCATAAATACCGGAGTTTCAATAGTTCCGTGTACCGTTTCGAATCTACCGCGCCGCGCCTTCCCTTCTGTTTTTAACAATGTGAATTCTGCCATTTATATATTTGCCTTTCATGCTTTATTGCTTCTCTTAGCCGATTTTGTAAAGTATAGTTTGCTTTTAACGAAATTATTTGTTAATTTCTTGGTTTGTCGAATAGTATTGAAGCGGTGAAGCGTTATTTAATTCTATCAAACTGCTTGTCCAGCATTGACTTTGTAAGCTTGTACGCAATAGGTCTTCCGTGTGGGCAAACCGTTATATCCGGAAGTGCAAGCACTCTTGCTACGAGCCATTCTATGATTGAAGAGTCGTATGCGCGTCCGCCCTTTATTGCCGCCTTACAAGCAACCTGATAAAGTGCTCTTTCACGGCGCAGTTTCTCATTAAGAGCGGGATTTCCCTTCCCTTTAACCACGTCATCCAGCATTTCCTGAATGAGTGCCTCGGCATTGCGCGTGCTTATTGCATCGGGAATTGCCGTAATGTTCACGGAGCCCTGACATATCTCAAGCGAAAAGCCCAAGGATTCAAGCATCTCCCGATATTCCGTTGCCGCAGCAAGCTCATCCGAGGTGAGGAGAACCGTTATGGGCAAAAGCAATGATTGTGACGCTACTCTGCCGTCATTTTCACGGTTTCGCTTCAGATCCTCGAAAATAATTCTTTCATGAGCGGCGTGCTTATCTATAATCAATAGCGATTCCTGATATTCAACCATTACGTAACAATTAAATGCTTCTCCGATTATTCGGTATTCGGAGCTATCAACACGCAAATCGCCTTTACCGGATACAGCGTCGTTCGGAATTATATCGGGTAACGTGTCATTTATTTTTGTCTCTTTGCCGATTGCCGCAGAACGGTAGAATTCCGATGAATTGTTTTTTTCGGTAATATCGCTTGCAAGCTCACGATTTTGCCGTATATAAGTCGCATCGGCGGTAGCACCGGCAAGCTTGTCAAGAACTTCAATTGATTCCTTAGGTGACATCTCAATCGTATCGCGACGTATATTGAGAGGCTCCAGTGCTCCGCTGGCTACCTTTACCGGAGAATCAGGATCTATACCGTATTTTGATAGGTCTACCCTATCATTCCTATATTCCTCAGGCACGACATAAGATGCCTTTTTTATTGCCGTGTCACCTAGAGATATTTGCTTTCCTTTAGTGTCTGCACCGATCGGAACGAACGCGCCAAGAGGATTCCTATCGTTTTTAGATCCCTTTGACAACTGCATTTCTGGACGGTATTCGTGCTCCTCGAGTGCTCGTTTAACGGTATAGTAGACTGCTTCAAAAACGGGCTGCTCATTTGCGAACTTTACCTCAAGCTTTGCCGGATGCACGTTTACATCAACGGTGGACGGATTCATTTCAAGGAAAAGAACGCAAACCGGAAATGCCTCGGGAGCTATGTAAGATGTATACGCCTTTTCAATGGCTGCCATCGCCGTGAGGCTTTTTACGTATCTGCCGTTAATAAAAACGTTTTGAAGATTTCTGTTTTTTCTCGTATTATCGCTTCTGCCTATATATCCGCTGACGGTTATTCCGTTTGCAACTCCGTAAGCCTTGATGAGCTTGTCGGAAAAATCTTTACCGAATACGGCATAAACGGTATCCATAAGGCTGCCGTTACCGGGAGTTTTAAACCTTTGCACGCCGTCTACGAGCAGTTGTATGGATATATCCGGGCGAGACAATGCGACCTTTTCCACAAGTGCAGCAACGTTCATCGCCTCCGTAGAATCTTTTTTCAAAAACTTTCGTCTGGCGGGGACGTTATAAAACAAATTCTCCACCACAACGGTAGTTCCGTCTGCAGCACCGACTTCAGACACGTCGGTAACCACTCCCCCCTCGGCTATCAGCATTGAACCTACCGGAGCGTTCGCGGTTTTCGTAATTACCGTCATAACCGAGACCGATGAAATAGCGGCAAGCGCCTCTCCTCTGAAACCGAGTGTGACTATTCCGTCAAGATCGTCACGTGTTTTTATTTTACTCGTAGCGTGGCGCTTAATAGAAATAGGCAGATCGTCCTTTTCAATTCCGCAGCCGTTATCCGATACGCGAATTAAAGCAACTCCGCCTCGTTTGATCTCTGCGACTATCTCGCTTGCACCGGAGTCTATCGAATTCTCTATAAGCTCTTTCATTACCGATGACGGCCTTTCGACGACCTCGCCGGCAGCAATAAGATTAGCTATCTCAAAATCAAGTACGTTGATCTTTCCCATCTTTATCTCACTTCCTGTTATTTACCGAGTATAGATTTCAACTCAAAGAGCATATTCATTGCTTCTATCGGCGTAAGCGTATTCAAATCGACGGCACGTAGCTTATCGGCAACCTCGGTATCCTTGGAGGATTCAATTCCCGAGAATATATCAAAGGAATAATTTTCCTTTTTTTCGGTAACGGTTCTGACCGCTCCGTTACTCTCTATTTCCGCAAGGATCTCTCTTGCACGCTTTACTACCTCGGAGGGAACTCCCGCAATCTTCGCGACTTCTATTCCGTAAGAATCGTCGGTTCCCCCCCGAACTATTTTGCGAAGAAAGGTTATCGAGTCGCCGCGTTTTTTTGCGGCTATATTATAATTGACTATGCCGTGGAACTGTTCCTCCATATCGGTCAGTTCATGATAATGAGTTGCAAAGAGTGTTTTTGCTCCTATTTTTTTCGAGTACGTGTATTCGACGACGGCACGGGCTATTGACATTCCGTCGAACGTGCTCGTTCCTCTGCCGACCTCATCGTAAATTATGAGGGAGCGTTTCGTGGCGTTTTTCAATATCGCCGCAACCTCGTTCATTTCCAGCATAAACGTAGACTGTCCGGATGCAAGATCGTCCGATGCTCCGACACGGGTAAATATCTTATCTACGATTCCTATTTTCGCGCTTCTTGCGGGAACGAACGAACCGATTTGCGCCATTAAGGTTATCAAAGCGACCTGACGCATATACGTGGATTTACCTGCCATGTTGGGGCCTGTGATTATCATTATTCTGTTATCCGTCAAATCTAATTTCGTATCGTTCGGCACGAAATAACTGTCCTTAACGAATTTTTCGACTATCGGATGTCTGCCGTCCTTGATATCGATATCGGTAGATAGGTCTACGTCAGGACAAACGTAAGAATTCTTCACGGCAACCTCTGCAAACGCACGGTATACGTCGATTTCGGCAACGAGAGAGGCTGATGCTCTTATACGCTCTCCGTTATCGGCAATCATCTGTCGTAAGCTTTGGAAAATGTTGTATTCCAAAGTCATAAGCCGCTCGCCGGCATTAAAGATCTCGGTTTCCATTTTCTTTAGTTCTTCCGTTATGTAACGCTCGCAATTCGTCAAGGTTTGCTTTCTTATAAATCTGTCAGGAACGTCGTTTATAAACGATTTTGACACCTCGATAAAGTATCCGAACACACTATTATTCGAAACCTTCAGAGTTTTGATTCCGGTTGCCTCGCGTTCGCGCTCCTCGATGCTACGCATTATATTTTCTCCGTTTGAGAGAATAGAACGATAGTAATCAACGTCGGCGTTAAAGCCGTCCTTTATGATATGCGCCTCCTTGATCTGAAAGGGAGGATCATCGACTATTGCATTGTCAAGGATCTCAGCAATGTCTTCAAGTGTATCAAAGCCCTCGGCAATTTTCGTAAATGCATTGCCGCCTAAGCTTGAAATTATCTCTTTAATTCTAGGCAGAACCAATATACTATTGCAAATTGCGCGAAGATCTCTTGCATTTGCCGAGCCGTAGATTGCCCTTGCTACGAGTCTTTCCATATCCAAAACGCCGGATAAAAGTTCCGAGAGTTCGTCGGCTGTCTGTTGGCTCTTCATTATTTGCGAAACTGCGTTTTGCCTGTTTCCTATCTTTATCGGATCAATAAGGGGCCGAAGCACCCACGTGTGAAGAAGGCGAGCGCCCATAGAGGTTTTCGTTTTATCTAGTACCCATATCAGTGATCCGCGCTTTTCCTTGTTTCGCATCGACTCAACAAGCTCGAGATTTCTGCGTGTATTCAAATCAAGCTCAAGGAATTCTTCCTTGGAATACACGTTTATTTCCTTGGTATGCGCATTTGCTATTTTCTGTGTTTCCTCTATGTATGACAGCACTACTCCTACCGCAACCGTGAGTTCGGGAGTATCAAGCTTTGCACTGCTTTCTCCGTAAGCGCGTTTAACGTTATTACGGCATCTTTCAAAATCATACAGACGCTTTACGTTATCGGTAATTATAGTACCGAAGCGATCCTGCATAAACTCCTTAAGCTCTTCATATTCGTTACCGAGCTTATTTACGATAGCCTCTGCGGGCTGATAAGCTCCCAGTTCGTTTTTGGCTCTTGCAAGTCTGTCAGTACCGCTAAGATGCGTTGCGGAAATTTCACCGGTAGAAACGTCTGCAAATGCTAGCCCTATGCTTTCCTTCGCAATGCAAATACCTACGAGATAATTATTCTTGGATTCGTTAAGAATGGTAGAATCCGTAATCGTACCCGGGGTGACAACTCTGATGACCTCTCGCTTTACAAGTCCCTCGGCCGCCTTCGGATCCTCCGTCTGCTCGCATATTGCCGCCTTTAAGCCACGCTCTACAAGACGACCGAGATACAAATCTACCTTATGATACGGAACACCGCACATTGCCGCCTTATATCCGTTACCGCAATCTCGGGAAGTGAGAGTTAGCTCGAGTTCTCTGGACGCTACTACGGCATCTTCAAAGAAGCACTCGTAAAAATCTCCCAAACGGTATAAAACTATATAATCGTCGTACTGATCCTTTACCTCAAGATATTGCTTCATCATCGGCGTTGCCGTTTGCAAATCTTTTCTGTTTTGTAAAATTATCGCATCTGTAACTGCCATTTAGCCGTTACCTCCGTTATTTTGCTTCGTATATTTGTGAAATGCGCCGTGCGAGCGGCACCCTTTTATGGTAAGCCTGAATTCGATATAAAAGCTCCGAAATATAAATGAAACCGGTCATCTCTTGTAAGGAGTCAATCGACCGTAAACTCAAGAACGGTTTCATTATCACTCAATCGATGCACTTTAGGATCATACTTCGCCGTTACCGACGTCCAAAGTGCTTTTGCACCTACGTTATTCTCGTTGTATTTTATTTCCCATTTTCCGCGGAACGTCGAAAAAACGAGCTTTACCGCCTCTTTTGCGTATCCGCGTTTACGATATGAAGGGAATACGGTAAACTCCGCCATAACGTAATCGGGAGCGGCGTCAACGTAAGAATATGGGTTAATCATAAGAAAACCCACCTTAATACTATCGTCGGATATGAAGAATGCGCGGCGCAATGGATCCGTAAAGTATTCGTCAAAATATCCGTAGGTATAGTTTCCGTTTCCATCCATATCGTCCGGATAATATTTGGTCATCTCGTAGAGGTATTTTTGATTTACGTTCCAAAGCAGGTCCTTTTGATCTGCGGACACCGGATCAAGTCTTATCATAAATAATCAGTGGCAACCTTTACAGGTTGAGCAATCGTGTGTGCATTCCGAGGGGCGCTCTCCCGTTATGCAGAACTTTATTTCGTCATTAACTTCGTTCATAAGTGAATTTAGCGCGGATTGTGCGGCGACAAAGGAAAAATAGAGATCGTTTTTCGTTATTTGCTCTGCCAACTCGTCAATTCTGGCATGCAGGTCAGCAATAAGCTTCTCATCGGGCGCATCCTTTGAATATTCCTGCGTCAAAAGCACTCTATCGGTCTCATATTCGCTTATTTTGTTTTGAAGCTCTCCGTCAGCCTCGTACGCACGCTTTGCGTTTTCGAGATTCGCGATTTCTTCACTCTTGGATATTTCCAATCCGAGCATATGTGCAAGCTCAATTATTTTCGTCATCGTTATTTCCTCACTTTTCTATGATCTCGCCTAACAGATCGTAGGCGTTCGCTTTATTTATTTTGACCGAAACGAACTCTCCGATACATTCTCGCCGAGAGGTGAAATGCACAAGCTTGCCGGTAAGTGTCCGTCCGTTATATACCGTTTTGCCAAGATACAAGCTGCTCGAATCAACTAACACACGCTGTATCGTATTCTCATATGGCATATTTTTCTTCAATGCTATACCGTCCTGAATTGCCAGAAGCCTCTCAAGTCTGTCATGGCAAATATCGTTTGCAACACGGTTGGACATTTGCGCTGCACGAGTACCGTTTCTGGGGGAATAAATAAAAGCGTAAACGTTGTCAAACTCTATTTCTTTTATCACACCGAGCGTATCTCGAAAATCCTCTTCACACTCTCCCGGGAAGCCTACTATAACGTCGGTAGAAAGGGCTATACTCGGTATTGTCTTCTTCAGTTTTTTTGCGATTGAAAGATATTGTTCCCTATCGTACGTTCTGTTCATCGCCTTTAGAATCGAATTCGAGCCTGATTGAAGCGGAAGGTGGAAAAACGGTGCAATCTTCGGTGAGTATTTTGCCATTATTTCTATAAGCTCGTCCGAGGTATCCTTGGGATGACTCGTCATAAAACGAATGATAAAGTCTCCGTCTATGCTTGCGATTTCGCCGAGCAGCTCCGGAAACGTAATATCGGAGTGATAAGAATTGACGTTTTGTCCGAGAAGCGTTATTTCCTTTACTCCGTCAAGGATAAGCTCACGGCATTCACGTATAACGTCTGCGCTCGCTCTGCTGCGCTCTCTGCCCCTAACGTACGGCACTATGCAATAGGAACAAAAATTATTGCAACCGTACATCACGGAAACCCAAGCCTTATGCGCAGAAGATCTACGAACGGGAATATCTTCTACTATATCCGGCATATCATCACCGAAAACGAAGGAGCGCTTCTTGTCCGTAAGAGATACGTAGACAAGCTCGGGAATAAGGTCGTATTTTCCCGGCTCTAACGTAAACGTGACGTAATGAAAGTCTTTTTTCAATTTATCGGTTATATGCTTTTCGTTAGCCATACATCCGCAAACACCTAGAATAAAATCGGGATTTCTTTTTTTGTTTTCCTTAAAAGATCCGAGAAGTGAAAGTGCCTTCATTTCCGCATGATCGCGAATTGCACACGTATTAACTATAACGATATCAGCCACAACAGGAGAATCGCATTTTTCATACCCCATCGACGTCAAAATACCGAGAATGCGTTCGCTGTCTGCCTCGTTTTGCTGGCACCCGAAGGTAACGACCGAAGCCCGCAGCCCTCGACCGCTAATAAGCAAACGAACTTTTTCTATGTATTTCCCGACTCCGAGGGCTTCGAATCTTTTTATCATAAAAGAATTTTCTCCACTATTTTTTTTGCGGAAATGCCCGCTAACTCGTAAATGTCGCACGGAGACTCCGGAATCAAAAACGTATCATCGATTGCCGAGATCATATATTCCGTTTCAGAGAAATCAAATCCGGCTTTTCTAAGGCAATTCATCGTAATTAGTCCGGCACCTCCGTTTTCGATTCCTTCCTCTACGTAAAGAATGCGTCGCACCTTTGCGGATAATTTCATAAGAATATCCGTGACGAATCCGTACGGCTTGATAATTTCCGTCAGCACCACTCCTACCAAAACACCTTTGGACTTCAAGAAGCTTTCCGCTAGCAATACGTTATCTAAAATTTGACCGTAAGTCACAAGAACATATTCCGGAGGGGTATCGGGATCGAAATCCAAATAAATACCGGTACCGTATTCGGTTGCACGTTCCACAAATCTTACTGCGACAGTATCTGACGTATAAGCGGAATATCTTATCGCAACGGGTGAATCGGCGACAGCGGCAACGTGAAGGAATTTCTTCAGTGAATTCGGTGAGACGGGAGCGAAAAGCGAAAAATTAGGCATCGCGGAAAAGAAGGAAACGTCAAAAATGCCGTGATGAGTCGCGCCGTCGCCAATGGAAAGACCTGCCCTGTCGGCAATTATTTTTACGGGAAGATTTTGCAGGGCTATATCGTGTATCAGATTATCGTATCCTCGCTGAAGGAAGGTAGAATACGTAGCAACGAAGGGCTTTAGCCCAGACGCCGCCAGAGCCGCGGAAAACGTAAGAGCGTGTGCCTCTGCTATTCCGGTATCAAAATATCTATCTGGAAATTTTTCTTCAAAGCGAAATAGACCGGTTCCCTTTGCCATGGCAGGAGTTACTGCGCAAATTCTAGCATCTTTCTCTGCAAGATTTATGATTTCATCGGCAAAGACGTCAGACATTGATATCTTATCCGTTGTTAATTGCACACTATGATATTCCGATGGATTTGTTTCTGCCTTTGAATATCCCCTGCCTTTTGTTGTTTTTGCATGAATTATGACAGGCTTTTTCAGAAGTCTTGCAAAGCGCATGGTCTCCTCGAGCTTTTCCGTGTCATGACCATCCACAACTCCTATATATTCAATTCCAAGCTTTTCGAAATAACTCGGAGAGTACAAAATATTTTTCATTGTATTACCGAGTTTCGCAGCGGCAATCGACATTTTTTTCCCTACGATAGGTATTGCCTTAAGTGCTGACGAAAACGCTCTGCTGCTCCTATATTTTTTCCTTTGAACGTAGGTAGATATGTAGCTTGAGAAGGATCCCCTGTTTTCGGAGATTGCCATACCGTTTTCATTAAGAACTATAACTATCGGCAGATCGGGCTTCAGATTATTCAGGGCTTCGTGGATCATACCGCCGGTAAACGCTCCGTCACCTAGAACGCAAACCGTAAACGATTCTTTTCCCATCAGCTTGTCCGCAGTTGCAAGACCTATCGAAGCGGAAATCGACGTCGAGCTATGTCCCGTGCCAAACGGATCGTGAACGCTTTCTTTGATTGAAGGAAAGCCTGAAAGACCGCCTGAAATGCGTAAAGTATCGAACAACTCGCGTCGCCCCGTAATGAGCTTGTGAACGTATGATTGATGACCGACGTCAAAAACGATATGATCCGTCGGCGAATTAAATACTCTGTGTATCGCTAAGGTTATTTCCACGATGCCTAAATTCGACGCAAGGTGTCCTCCTCTACTTTCGCAGACGTTGACTAAAAAGCTTCTAATTTCAGACGCAAGTACCGGAAGCTCATTTTTCGGCAGCACCTTCAGATCGGCGGGAGAATTGATTTTATCTAAAATTTCGTATTGCATTTTTTATTCCTTCCGTGATTTCGGTGAATCGCCGACCACCTTAACGTATGCTCTGTAAAAGGCGGAATAGTCCGTGTATCCGACCATATCGGCAGCGGCAGACGCACTCATTCCGGAATCAATATATTGCTTGGCAAGCATTATTCTCTTTTGATTGATATACGTGTGCACGGAGACTCCGTTTTTCTTCTTAAACATGCGGCAAAGATAATATTTGCTTATGAAAAACCTTTTCGCAATCTCGTCGAGAGAAGGTATATGACCGTTGGTTACATTGTGATTTATATATGCCGCAATTCGGGCATTCGTCTCGTCGCTCGCGCTATAAGGAAATTCTATATCGGATGACGTCAATAAAATGAGGAGCTGTGATACGACTGTAGCAAGATATTGATCCTTCTGATCATCGGCAAGCTTGTCGACGTAATCCAGAGATGATAACACACGTTCAACGTCATCCTTAGGAAAATACTCTATTTCGGCGTAAGTACTTTCCTCCTTACCTATGAGAAACATCGAATCCAGCCCCTTTAGCATACGCTCGTGTAAGGCTGCTCTCGGAAAAGAGATGCAGTATCTATCAAACGTGTCACTGCCGGAGGTATTTACGGTATAATACGTAAGCGGCTTGAAAATATAGACTGAATTCTCCTCAAAAGGAATCTCTTCACCTTCAACTATCCACTTTCCTTTACCTGATACTACGTAAATGAGATTATACTTATAGCTGCATTTTCCGGCTACTACGTCATCTATCGTCGTATCTTTTCTGAATTCTATTTCTACGCCTTCTGGATTATATGATAACACAGCTATATTCGACCTCCGTAAATCCTCATAATCTTTCATTTTATTTTACCATATTCGGGCAACTTTTGCAATAGAAAAGAGAAAATATTTTAAAATAAAATTCATAATTATATTGTACGTTCGAACCTTAACCATTCGTTTATCTTTGCTGTACTCTTGCAGACGCGATCCTTTCAAAAACGTCGTACACATATCCGCGAGAATTTTTAAAAAAGTATTTACAAATGCGAAAAAAAGTGGTAGAATGAAGTTGCCAAACGAATTTAATAATAAGAATTAGCGGTATTTTTCTATTTTGAGGTATACCTTTTTTCTGCTATAATCATTTTTCAGAATTTGGAAAAAACGGAAATTCCCCTTAAATGATTATGGTAGAAATACACTAATTCTTTAAATTTGTTTGGCGACAATTGGGGCTTGCGTTTTTCGGTGCGTCGGCTTCGGTTGGCGCACTTTTTGTTTTATTTCACCGAAAAAAATAAAAAATTAAAAAGGAGAACAACAAAATGAAAAAAAGAATCGTAATAATCCTAATGATGTGCTTAAGCATGATCGTAATCTTAGCTTCGTGTGAACCGCAAAAAGAATACACGGCAACTTGTACGGTAGATGGTACCGATTATACGGAAGTGATTTCATTGAAAGAAGGTGAGCGCTTCAAATGCACCGTTCCGAGCAAAGAACACTATACGTTTTTGTATTATGCTGACGAATACGGCGTAGCATATACCGATGAAAACGGATATAGCTTGAAAGAATTTGACGGTGAGAAGGATCTTATGCTTATCGCTAAATGGCAAGGTGACGAAATTCTGGTTCGCTTGGATACGGATGAAGGACAATTATCAGGAGAAGAATATTATCTAGTTGAATACGGAAGTTTGCTTCCGACTTTAGAGATTCCGGAAAAAGAACATAACAAATTTATCGGTTGGTACGGAACAAACAACGAGAACGCTTCTTTCTTGATACATGACGGAATTCGCCTTGTAAATTCCAAGCTGACAATAACTGACGACAATTTCAAAATAGTAAATAATGAATTAACATTGACGGCACGGTACAGTAGCGATCAGGTTACGGTTACTTGCATTTACGTAGATAACACGGTAACAGAAGAGATAATCATTAAAGTTCCATATGGCTCTAAAGTAAAGGAATGCAATATGCCTACAATTCTAGATCAATACAATAAGCGACAGGGCTTTGTTTGGAGCAAGGATAACGATTTCGAGTCGGATGAATATTTGGAAAAGATCAAAGAACCGATCACTCTATATGCAGTTGCGATGGAAACGGAATATTTCGGATATAAAGCCAGACAGTCCTTTGATTTATCAAAGCTTATGGTAGATTTCAGAACGTCGAACAAGATCGATGTCAACGATACATATACCACGGCTTCGGGCACGAAAGAGGTTACATTTGTAGGAAATCCATCGGTAGTATATACTAACTTTTCTATTGTCGTATCTGCAACTGTCGAGGATTTGAAAATCACGTTCATTGACTTCAACTATGTTGGGCAAAGCGGCTCCCCGGCGTTCGATGCCAGTGCACTTTCCAACGATAGCGCATTAGTGTTAAATGCTAAAGGAAACTCCTCAATAAGAGGTGCAGACGGTAGCAATGGTGGAAACGGAAAATCCTTTAAGAGAGACGAAGCCGTTAAGAACAAAACGGCAGAAAACGGTGGGAACGGCAGCAATGGTAACGTAGGTCAAACCGCATTATATGCAAACACAATCAAGATAAATATTGATCAATCCGGTTCTTTGTCATTATACGGCGGAAACGGCGGCAATGGCGGCAATGGCGGTGACGGTGAAGACTCAAAGAACAAGGGGATTGCACAATCCGGACACGGAGGAGCCGGAGGTAACGGCGGCAATGGCGGCAACGGTTTACATATTTGCGGTACTTTAAGTTTGGAAAGCAAGGGACGCTTTTACACCTGCGGTGGCAAGGGTGGAAATGGCGGTAACGGCGGCTCGGGAGGAAATTACTGCGATAAGTTAGCTACGGACAGAGCTGACAACGGCGGTAACGGAGGAAAAGGCGGTAATGGAGGCATCGGTGGTCATGGAGTGAATGCCGAGGATTTTGCTTCCATATCAACAACCGAGTGGACTACGGCATTTTCGGTAGGCGGAGATGGCGGAAACGGAGGTAACGGAGGCGACGGAGGCGCAAGTGGCAAAAATGAACTTCAAAGTGTAGGAGGAACACCCGGTGCTGCAGGAAATAAAGGAACGGGAGGCAATATGGGCTACGCTCTGAATAATTGCAGCTTTGATATCAACGTGACAAACGGAAAAGATGGTGCTAACGGAAATAACGGCTTAGCAGGTAAAAAATCTTAATAATATATTTGCAGAACCGAGGCGGGAAGTTCCCGCCTCGGCGGCTTTTTGTCAACAATATGCGCTTTCGGATATTATTTTTCATTCATATTGCACTTATATGGTTAAATATATCGTTTTTGATCCGAAAAAATAAAGAAAAATTCCATATATTTCTAAACATATTAGTTGAATTTCGTGGCACAATAATAACAGAGTCAAGGGAATTGAGTCCGATTGGACGATGTTCCTTTCGGGCTCGATAATATAGATTTAACTAAAACAGGAGATTTAATCTTATGGCTAAAAACAAGGTAACTGTACCTGAAGCTAAGGCTGCTCTCGACAAGTTCAAGATGGAAGCGGCAAATGAAGTTGGCGTTACTCTCAAGCAGGGCTACAACGGCGATCTTACCTCCCGTCAGGCTGGTAGCGTCGGTGGTCAGATGGTAAAAAAGATGGTCGAGTCATATGAGAACTCGATCAAGACTAACGGCTAATTTCTAACGTATCCTTTCCTAAAACCAGAGATAAAAGCCGAGGGGCTGTGCGTTATTCGTGCAGTCCCTTTATTTTATTTCTATTTTTGAATCAGAATAAATTTGCATAATTTTAATACGTACGAAAAACGACTGTGTTATAAAAATATAAAAACGGCACTCGTATCAAGTGCCGCGAACGTGTATCGGATTTTCTTTTTAACATAGAATTGAAAATAATTATCGTGTATTTTTTACTTTTACGATTAATATCACTTTTTCAAATAATTGCTTTCTATACAAAAATGACCGTGTTATTTCAAAACGATATGAAGGAATACGGCAACGATGGAGGAAACGACGGTCGACAAGAAGTTGACAGCATTATTATCAATAAAGGACAGGCCGCTTATCTTCTCTGCTCTTTCACCGCAGTGAACGTTGGTTTCAACGGATTTGCCGCATACGGAACATTTATACTTGGCTTGCAATAGCGAGCCGAGAAAGGAATCGAAGAGAGTGCCGATAAATCCTCCGAGAAAAATCGCAAAAAACGCTGCGGCGTCAAAGCCGATAAACAGCACTGCTGCGAGAGCGATAAATGCCGATGAAAGAGCTGCGGAAAACGTGCCTAAAAGCGAGATACCTCCGCTGGTTCCGGATTCGACTCTACGTAGGCGTAACGGATCGACGGTATTCTTCGAGAGTCTGCCGACGCCGGAGCTTACAGTGTCCGCCAAGGCTTCGGAAAAGACGGCGCAAAACGCTGCAATCCATAATCTGCCTGAAAAAATCATTGAAAGAATAGAAATAACTATGCCTGCTCCGCCGTTCGCCAAAACTTGAAGCGCATTTCTCGTTTCTTTTTTTTCCGAGGTTGCCTTAGCTTTAATCTTATCAGACAGCAGGCTTGTACAAAAGAATATAATTAAAACCGAAAAGCCCATATTGCCGAATGCAAGCGATGCAAGGATGTCGAGAATAACTGCCGCTGCGATTCCGCCCGAAGTAAGAGCGTTTTTCCTTTTAACAAGCACTATTATCGGCACTGTGAGAACGAGTGGCAATATATACTCGGTCAGCCGTTGCGGATATTCCGCTGCGATAAAGCTCACGAGAGCAACTCCGACGGTAACGAATATATTATCTAATCCGCGCGAGGAGATCAGCTCAAGCTCTGCCGAAACGACAGCAATTACCAGCATAAACGGAACGGAGATTTCCAGACCGTACACCAGAGAGATAAACGCAACCGAAGCTAAGCTGAATAAGAAGCACGCTATAGTGCCAAGCAACGTCTTTTTCTTATATATTATCTTATTGTGCTTCTTTATTTGCCCGAAGATACCGGCGAATCCGTCGCCCAGCGAGGTGCATAGAGCGCCGACGCCAAACGGAAGCATCATACGCGGCATAAAGCAAACGGAGACGATCGCCATAAGCGTCATTGCGAGGCAATAATAAACCGTGCCTGCCGAATTATCCGAGGCGGAAGATATTTGCGGCAAAAGATTCCATACGTAAGCGGCGATCACAAGGACGGTAAAGATGATACATACGATGAGAAAATGTATTTTCCCGAATGAGGAAAGAGCCCGATAATTATATATAAAGAAGCGGTAAAGAATTATCCACTCGGCACCGATCAGAATATGAGTTATTTTTCTTGTATATAGAGTCGGCATTCCGAATTTTCGCAGGAGTGCCGCAATGGCAAGACATATAATTCCGTATGAAATGCTCACCAGGTATCCGTAAAAAATCATTGTTGTTATCCTTTCCGATATTGAAAGCACCGTATAAAGGAAACGAAGGGGCAGCATTTATGACGTGTCGCACGGCTATTCTGTCCTACCGCTCTGCCCGTCTTTCGCTGCCCTGTTTATTTAAGCGTCTTCGTTTTCCTGCTTGCTTCTGTATTCGTCATCCTCGGAATCGGGATTCAGATTTTCCTTGCCGGGGATAACTATTCCGCGCGTCATAGCACGCAGGTTTTCTTCGTTTTTCTCTTTTTCGATCTCCTGCTTTGCATTTTTGGAAATCTGTATATCCGCAAGTATTTCATCGGAAACGCTGCCGTCGGCAAGCGTAAGAAATCTCTCGAAAATATCCGGATAAACAAAGGTTTTTTCAATCGTATCGAATTTGACCGTGAAATATTTTCCCGATGAAGCGATTACGACTCCCTCGCCGAATGCCTTGTGTCTGACTTGAAGATTATCTAAATTCATAACGCCCTCCGTTTTTATTCCGCAAAAGCTGAAAGTTACTACTATGTTACTACTCTCGGTCTTTTTGTGTTATTTTACAATAAAGCAGGCGTAATTATAACAAATAATTATGTCAAAATTGTGAACAAAGCGCCTGTTTTAAAATTATTTTCCAAAATGTGTAAAAAAGTTTACCGATGATTAAAATATGACCTCGAAAGTCGGTTGAACAAGTTACGCAGTAAGCGTTGACACAACCGGCATTAATGATTAAAGCTGCGCCTTATTGCGTTTATTTCTTGCTCTTCCCTCACGAACGAACGGGCAGCTCATATATACGATAATCGTAAGAATGCTTGACAGTGCCCAGCCGGCAGGGTACGCCGCAACGATCGGGATAACCGTATTGGAAATATAATTTGCGACGACGTACATATAAATTTGGCGAAAGACAACGAAGCTGGTAAGCATTATTATCATCGGATCTCTGCCGTTGCCCGCTCCTCTGAGTGCTCCGGAATAAACCTGATTTACGGTGCAAAGAAGATAAAACGGAGTCATAAAGCGCAAGAACATAGTTCCGTATTCCACAGCACTCGGAACGTCGATAAAGAACGCTACGAGACCATCTGCGAATATCAGCACGGGAATTGCAAGTAAAATCGTAGAAATCACGGAAAGCAGAAGTGCGGTATTTGCTCCTCTTTTTGCACGCTCCGGCCTATCTGCGCCGAGATTCTGACCTACGAAGGTTGTAGCCGAGAGGCTAAGCGACTGCATAGGAAGGAAAAGAATTTGATCTACCTTTGAATATGCGGTATAACCGGACATGCATTCTTTTCCGAAGTAATTTATATACGATTGAATAAAAACGTTTGAAAAGGCAGTCACAGCCATCTGCACTGCGGCGGGAAGTCCGACCTTTATTATTTTTCTGTAGATGTAAAGTATTTCTTTGATGTGAAGTGCATCGTAAATCAGCTCGCCGATAACAAGCTTTACCGGAGACGAGGTTTTTAGTATAACGACCGTTACCAATATTGCCGAAACAAACTGGGAAATTATAGTTGCAAGAGCAACACCGGCTACGCCCATATTGAAATTAATAACGAATACAAGATCAAGAACTATATTGAGGACGGCGGCTACAACGAGGAAATAGAAGGGACGCTTAGAGTCTCCCACGGCGCGCAATATTCCCGAGCCCATGTTGTATATCATAAGTCCGATCACGCCCGCGAAATATATTTGAAGATAAACCGTCGCTTCCGGTGTTACCTCGTCGGGTGTATTAATAAAGTTAAGCATCATCGGCGTGAACGAGATTCCGACGACGGTAAATATAACGCCCATTACAAGCGTCATTATTACGGATGCGGTCACGCTGTGCTTCACCTCGTGCATGTCACCCTTACCGTACGCCTGAGAAATAACGACTCCCGCACCGCTCGAAAGTCCCATAAAGAATCCTATTAGGGTGTTAATTATAGGGGAAACCGTACCCACGGCGGCAAATGCTGCATCACTTACGTAATTACCTACGACCCACGCGTCCACCATATTATAGAGCTGCTGAAAAAGATTTCCCAACAGCAGCGGAATGGCAAAGTATATTATTTGCCACCAAATATTTCCTTCGGTTAAATTAACGTCGCCGCGCCTTTTTATCGCGGTGCTTTTTACTTCTTCCATTTATACCTCTTGATTATTTACACTCTTTTTTCTTTCCGATATATTATAACCTTCAAGGTGTATTTTGTCAACACGTTTCATCTAAATTCGTACATATTTTAGTTACGTATTGCAACGTACCTACGTGCTTCCCTATTTCGTCTGCGGTTACGATAATATTTTTCAAAAAAAGCAAAATACAAAGCGAAACGGTATAAATACGGCTTAAATCGGCGAAAATATAATAACCACAGGAAAGGATGCTTTTTGTATGAAAAAAAGGAGTTCGAAAATTATTATCGTCACTTTGATAGTTGGCTTATGTATGGGAATGAGTGCCATTTCATCCTCGGCATTTATGGGACTCGGTGTAGAGGTCGTGGCAAACGAGGTGAAAATGATCAAAACCGGACTTATCGGACAGCGCATGTGCTTTTCCGACAGTGACGTGAAAAGTGCGCTGAATATTTCCGATTACAAATCCATCGTCGTTACGGCTATACCGAAATCTACGGAGGGAACGCTGCTCTACGGCGGTAGGCGAGTCAGTGAGGGGCGCGTTATTAAGAGAAAAAATATGGGGCTTTTATCATTCGTTCCCGCATCGGAGAGTGTGACGGAGGCTACTTTCACCTTCTCGGTGGATTCTTATGCGTCCGGCACTTCTATCGAATGCATTATGAAATTCGTGGATAAGGTCAATTATGCTCCGGAGACCGATGACGTTGCGGTAGTAAAAACGCAGGGGGATATCGCTTACTTTGGCAGATTGTCCGGCAGCGATCCGGAAGGCGACGAATTAAAATTCATGATAGTAAGTTATCCGAAGAACGGACGCGTTACGCTTACGGACGAGACGAGCGGAAGGTACGTTTATACGCCAAACGAAGGCTTTACCGGTAAGGATAAGTTCTCTTACGTCGTGCGTGACGAATACGGCAACTACTCGTCGGTGAGGAAGGTGAACGTCAAGGTCAGCGAAAGAATGTGCGATACCGAATACGTCGATATGGAGGGGCGCGCGGAATACAACGGGGCGGTTGCAATGACGGCGATGGGCGTTATGAGCGGATATATTCTCGGTGACGATTGCTATTTCGGGGCGGATAAAACGGTGACGAGGGCGGAATTCGTCGCTATGGCTATGAAGGCTATGGGAATACGCGCGGACTCCACGCTGGAGAGCACGTTCTTTGACGATGACTCGGATATTCCGAAATCACTTCGATCATACGTGGCGACGGCGGCGCGGATAGGAATAATCGGCGGAGATTTCAGCGACGGAAAGCTTCTCTTCTCTCCGAATGAGGAAATAACGAATTACGAGGCGGCAAAGATCATAGCGGAGATTGCAGACTTCAATGCGGGAGACGAAGAAGAAGAATTCCTCGAAAACGGAAGCATTCCGACTTGGGCGAGAGGGAGCGTCAGCGCAATGTACACGCTCGGAATTTTCGATACGGAGGACACCGTTCCGGATGCGGTCGCGACGAGAGCCGAGGTAGCTGACTACCTCTATAAAATGATACTTGCAAAAGAATAACGGCAATAAATGAAGGCAGAAGCAGCATTCTATAGTTGATTTATAGCTTGTTGGTACGCTATTAAACGAAAAGTCCCTCGCTCCGATTAAGGATTGAGGGACTGTTGTCGAAATATTATTCGTCAGCAGGCTACTTGAAGTAGCCCACCGCCATGCTTTGAAATTGAAGTCCGGGCGCTTATTCACGTCGCAGGCTTTGTATTATTGAATTTTAGAACAATCTCTTTTTCTTAATAAGCGCATATGCGATCAATGCGATATTGCTTACAAGTGCCGTACTTCCGATCACGGTTGCGGCTATGGACAATCCGTCTGCACCGTCTTTACCGTCCGCTCCTGCGGCTCCCGTATCACCTTTTTCTCCTTTTTCGCCTTGAATGCCTTGCTCGCCCTTATCACCCGTAGCTTTCACGCCGAGAGAAGTCCAAGTCACACCGTTGTCGTAGGATACTTCCCATTCGTTTGTTTCGGAATTGATACGAATTTGCGGAGTAATGCCGTCCTTTCCGTTTTCACCGTCTACACCGTCCTTGCCATCGGTGCCGTTTGTTCCGTCAGCACCGTTCTCGCCCTGAACAGTACCGATACACGCCCAATCCTCCGTTTCGTCATAGCGGACGTAAAGTTTTCCGTTTTCCACCTTGAACATCGGGTTTCTGTTTTCAAGTTCAGCAATTCGAGCCTTCAAAGCATCGATTTCCGCTTCAAGTTCTGCCTTCAATGCTGTGTCAGCTGCAACGTAATCGTCCTTGACTGCTTCCAATGCGTCAATTGCGTCCTGCAAGTTCTTAATTGCCGCGTTCACGGTTGCCGCGTCCGCTTTCTTGGCAATTGCTTCGTTAAGATCTTTCTTTGCATTTTCTACAAGTGTTGTTGCTGCCGTAATCGCTTCGCTCTTTGCCGTATTGATTTTGCCTTCCAATTCGGTCTTCAACGCCGTATCGGCTGCAACATAATCGTCCTTAACCGCTTCCAATGCGTCAATTGCGTCCTGCAATTCTTTGATTGCCGCGTTCACGGTTTCCGTGTCCGCTTTCTTGGCAATCGCTTCGTTAAGTTCTTTCTTTGCATTTTCAACAAGTGTTGTTGCTGCCGTAATCGCTTCGCTCTTTGCCGTATTGATTTTGCCTTCCAATTCGGTCTTCAACGCCGTATCGGCTGCAACATAATCGTCCTTAACCGCTTCCAATGCGTCAATTGCGTCCTGCAAGTCCTTAATTGCCGCGTTCACGGTTTCCGTGTCTGCTTTCTTTGCAATCGCTTCATTCAATTCTTTCTTTGCATTTTCAAGATTTGTTATTGCTTCTTCAAGTCCTTCGATTTTTTCGCTGCGAGCCAACCATACCGCATACAGCGTTATATCTTGTGTAAGCGTAATAGCATTTTCCTTGATAACTTCTCCACCGGCAGTATAGCTCCAACCTGCAAAAGCATAGCCTTCATAAGTAAATGTACATTCAGGAAGTGTGTAATCGCCCTCTCCCAATTTCACAGCGACATCGCTCATAGTCCCCGTACCGCCGTTTGCGTTAAAGCTTACGTTATATGCGTTCACATCGGTCGGTACTGTCACTTCGTTTAATGCACTTGCGTAGTCGGTCTTGTAATTACCGTTCCATTGTTCGTTGAGAATGTACAACTTGTCACCGCTATTCATACCCGAAATGTCAATTTCGATCGTTCCGCTTGCGTCAGCGGTTTCGGTGATGTTCTTCAAACTGCCATAGTAGGTCACTTCACCGCTTGCGTTTACGATCATAGCGGTGATATATTCGTTTGTACCTGTGGTTGCACCTTGATATTTCACAAAGGTCTTGTTTGCGGTTTTCAAAATTTCAGCCGCAAAGCCGTTTCTGCTTGCATCCAACAACGTCAATTTGTAACCGTCGTTGTCGGTCAGAGTGCCGATTTCCGCATTCGCGGAAATCGAGGATTTGCCGCCTTTGGCGGCTGATGTAAAGAGGACAGATGACAGATTTAAGTTAAAAGCGGGACGAACGGCGTTGACACTGTAACGGACATTGCTGCCGCCGACATAGACGCCACCGCGATCATCGACACACGCGGCGTCAAAACTATCGTCACCGGGGGAGCGCAGCCACCAATAGTCGGCTGCGCCGACTCCGTACATACCGCTTGTGCCAAGTTTTCCGCCTGCTGCTACATAAGCCGTATTTGTGGAAACTCTCGTATCCGTGCTATTATTGTCAGCGGTAAATCCATATGCCGTATTGGTTGCTTCTGCAATTGAAAGCAGGAACACATAATCCTCGGTATTATTGCCGCCTTCCACATTTCCATTGTCCGCATTTTCAAGCGTGGTTTTCAGTATATATGCAAACTCCTGCGTTGAAAAAGCGGCGTTTATAAAGTTATCGGTTGTGTAATCGATACTTTGTCCGTTTTTCGATGCTTCGTAACCGTTAAGCCAAGAACGCATCGTACTCGTTTCCCACGTTACGTCTACATA
>CAZXVF010000004.1:0-54877 GCA_964644445.1 uncultured Ruminococcus sp. | reverse complement strand
CAGGTAAAAGTATATCTTGGCGCACAAAGCCTACTGCGGAATATTGCGTAATTCGACGGACTCTGACGGCGAATAGCAAATAACCCGAAATCAAGTTTTCACTTCCCTTCTACGCAACCAAAAACCTTCTCGGACGGAGTTTAGGACGGCTTTTCTTTTTCACTTTCACCAATTCCGTCCAAGAAGGTTTTTGAAAGTAAGTGGCAATGGTGAAAAAGTATTTTAGCTAGAGCTTCGCCTCACGACACTCATTTTTGTTTTAAGGTGGAAAAGTAATAAGTTTTATGGTACAATCAATATACTA
This sequence comes from uncultured Ruminococcus sp., assembly GCA_964644445.1. Taxonomy (GTDB): domain Bacteria; phylum Bacillota; class Clostridia; order Oscillospirales; family CAG-272; genus UBA1740. Next base: position 54,573 of record CAZXVF010000004.1, on the reverse strand, counting down.
TATTTTTAATCATCTACCCACTCCATTTCCTGTTCCACATCCCAAAATGATTTTCCGCCCCAGATTTTAGCCTTTTGAAATGCAGATAAGCATTCGGAAATAGTTTTTTTCTTAACAGAATATATTGTGGATTTGTTTGTAAGATTGTAAATTTCTAATTTTACATGCATCACTTCACCACAAGAATTTTTCCATACTTGACAACCATTGAAAAAATATTTGTTTCCTCGAAAAAATGCATAGTTGTCTTCATAACTTAAGCATTCAATAAAATCACTTGCTTTTCCATTAATCATACCATTTTATCCCTTTCATGTATTTTTTATATTTCTTTCAAATGTTTCTTTATCCAAAAAATCCGCATCTGTACGATTAAAATTTTTATCATAATAATGTATGTGAAGCACCGGATTATGATGCCATGTTAATTCCGGTTCTGGATGATATTAAATCTCTGCTTGTTAATAGTGGTCTTTTCCGTATATGCTTGACAACAATCTGAAATTATGATAAAATATATAGCACGTAACGAAATATTAAACATCAGATTGTGGAGATAAGCAAATGAAAAAAATATTGTTTATTGCATTGATGCTTATTTTGGTACTCTCGTGCCTTGCAGCTTGCGATATTACGGACGGCATTTTCGGAGGTCATCAACACACCTACGGAGAATGGGAGTACGATGAATTCAAGCATTGGCGCGAATATAGTTGCGGATGCGATCTTGAGGTGGAATTGGGAACGCACACGAATGAGGACGGAGACGAATTTTGCGACGTTTGCGGATACAAAGTCGGTTTCAAGTCGGATTACGTGTTGTACTGTCAATACTACTATACGAACGAATACGGCTCTAACACGCATACGCAAATATCCTTGGATTACTTAGATCTTGACGTGCTCCTTGATCTCGCAACTTCCCTGACGTACACAGACGTAAAGCCTGATTCTTCTACTACAAAAATCATATATTGCATAAGACATTACGACACCGAATCGGATCCCTTCTTCATCATAGGCAACGAGCGGTATTTAGACCTCAGTGAGAATTTCACGGATAAATATGCGGATGTTACATACTACGTTGATTACGTCAACTCACAAATCGAGCGTAGCTACACGACTCCGCGTGGAAAAGTGACGGAATATGCTAATATTAGCGACGAGCAGCTTAATGCTGTAAAGGAAGCTTTCCAAGCCGCGGCGGATTTTTTAGAGCCAAAGATATGACGATTGGCGGCACAGCAGAAAAAATCAAAATTTTAATCCCTCCGTTTTTTATCGGAGGGATTTTTTGAATAAAAATGCAGTATTTGAATATAATAGTTTACATTTTGAATGATTTATCCGATTTTTGAAAGCTTAAAAAATATGTTTGCTTTTCGAAAATGCGGATTAAATTGCAGGTAGAAATCGAGCAGATCAATTATAATCGAAACGTTTCACAATGCGGTCTGCCAGGCTTTGCCATGGGGATCAAAGTGCTTTTTTCGGACATTCCTTTACGCATTCGAAGCAAAGGATACAATCGGTGCCGTTCTTGCGCTTTCGGGAATTATCCGTTACGTCGACGTCCATCGGGCATACGCGCTTGCACTTTCCGCAGGATACGCACTTCGTCTTATCGCATTTTACTCTTACAAGCGCAAAGTAGCTCATCGGCTTCATAAAGACTGTGATCGGACATATATACTTACAGAAGGCGCGGTTGTCTTTGAGGACGAAGGCGAGGATGATACCGGTCGCATAGTAAAGAACGTTTCCGATTATAAATGCCCAGAACATTATTTTCTCTATATTTCCAACGTGGGCGAAGAAGAGCGCGAGGACGAATATCAAGGATACGGCAAAAACTATGTATCTGATAAAACCTATCTTTTTACGCGGATGCTGAGGAGTTTTATACGGAAGAAAATCAAGCACCATGGCAGTCCAACAGGCATATCCGCACCAGCCTCTGCCGAAGATGAGAGGACCGAAGATCTTGGCGACTGCATAATGAATGGTTGCCGCCTCGAAAACTCCCGTAAAGAGATAGTACCAGAAGCCCTCTATCTGCATGTTCTCGTTACATATCACGCCGAGGTATAGTAGCATATAAAGGCCGACCAGCAGTTGAGTTACGCGGCGCGCGTGCTTATATTTTTTAATGTAGAGAGTCAGTCCGAGAGCTATTGAAGAGCCAATGTAGCTGAAATTGAGGAGATAAAATATATTATCTTTGGTCAACCACAGCGTGATAGCGACCGTCTCGAATATTATGAACATAACAAGCGGTGCCAAGTATTTTTTTACAATGCTCAGATATTTTTTCATAGCGTACCTCCTACGTGGATCGATTCGTTTTATAGTCTATAGCATCGGAAAAAGAAGCTTTGCAAGAGCATTGTCTGCCCTTTTCGGCGCGTTGTTTCAAATCTCGTTTACTTTGCGCCGTTGCATGATTTCCCGACGATTTGTGTTTACAGTATAGCACACGGCGATGAATTTGCCAATAGTTTTCTTCAAAAAAAATTCTTATTCCGCAATTTTTTTTGATTTTTTAGGGGGTAGCGTTACTTGTTTTTAAAGCTTTTCGGCGAGATACGCTCACAGCGAAGATTTCACGGGACTTGATTTTCATTTTCATATCACACTTATACACAATAAGGAAAAATGCGAAAAATAGGCAAAGCCGAAAGCGTGATCTTGTACTTCCCTTTTATGTTAAAATAGTTTTTTACAAATTCGTTATTTTTTTAACATATATTATTGACAAAATCTTATCAATGTGTTATAATTGCCTTGTACTGCAAATTTCAGTGAAAATAATCACGGTTGCAAAGAGGATTTTTCAGTCACTTCACAGCGATGGCTTCAATTAAACTTTTAAATACAGGAAATTGATTTTTTCGACGGTTTTGCAGTAAAATGCACAAATATGTAAACAATATTTTACTTTTCGGAGGTCTATTATGGCACGTTTTACTCTCCCTCGTGATCTTTATCACGGCAAAGGCGCTATTGATGCGCTCAAAACTCTTAAAGGCGAAAGAGCTATGGTCTGCGTTGGCGGCGGCTCTATGAAGCGTTTCGGCTTCCTTGACAGAGTTGTTAAGAATCTTGAAGAAGCAGGCATGAAGGTCGAGCTCTTCGAAGGCATTGAACCCGATCCTTCCGTTACTACCGTTATGCGCGGTGCTGAGGCTATGGCTAAGTTCCAGCCCGACTGGATCGTTGCTATCGGCGGTGGCTCTCCTATTGACGCTGCAAAGGCAATGTGGATCAAGTACGAGCATCCCGAAATCACCTTTGAGCAGATGTGCGTAGTTTTCGGTATTCCCGAGCTTCGTCACAAGGCTAAGTTCTGCGCTATCCCCTCTACTTCCGGTACTGCAACAGAGGTTACCGCTTTCTCCGTAATTACGGACTACGACAAGGGTATCAAGTATCCTCTCGCAGACTTTGAAATCACTCCCGACGTTGCTATCGTTGATCCCGATCTCGCAGAGACGATGCCCGAAAAGCTCGTTGCTCACACAGGTATGGATGCTATGACTCACGCTATTGAGGCTTACGTTTCCACTGCTAACTGCGATTACACCGATCCGCTCGCAATCTTTGCTATTAAGATGATCCAGAACGATCTTATTCCTTCCTACAAGGGCGATATGACAAAGCGCGCTTCGATGCACAACGCTCAGTGCCTTGCAGGTATGGCATTCTCCAACGCTCTTCTCGGTATCGTTCACTCCATGGCACATAAGACCGGTGCTGCCTTCGCAGATCTCGGCGCACACATCATTCACGGCGCTGCTAACGCTATGTATCTTCCTAAGGTTATCGCCTTCAACGCTAAGGACGAGACTGCTAAGAAGCGTTACGCTACGATTGCAGATTATATGAATCTCGGCGGCAACAGCGACGATGAGAAGGTTGCTCTTCTTATCAAGTTCCTTCGCGGCATGAACGACGCTCTCAGAATTCCTCAGTGCATTAAGCATTACGGTCTTGACAGCTATCCCACAGAAAACGGCTTCGTTCCCGAGGACGTATTCCTTGCAAGACTTCCCGAGATCGCTAAGAATGCAGTTGCAGACGCTTGCACAGGCTCTAACCCCCGTCAGCCCAGCGTTGAAGAGATGGAAAAGCTCCTTAAGTGCTGCTACTACGACACAGAGGTTGATTTCTAATCACGATTTAACAGGCGTATATCGGCACGGTGCTATTGCTTGACGTATCCGACAAGACTCTGCCCTGCGGTATATACATAAAAAATCCCGATACCTTTCGTTAAGATTGGCGTCGGGATATTTTTTATTGAATTTTGCGTATTTGAAGAATTATTTACCGAGGAGGCGTCTTACACAATCGGCAATTCTCTCGTCCTTGCAGCTTTGGAAGAAATATTCCTCAAAGTGTGCTCCGCCGAGTGCGCCGAGAACGAGGTCACGGTCAAGATGCTCGAGAATATATACGACGTCGTTATGAGTGACCTTTTTCACTTCATCGAGAATTTTCTTGTTGCGTTGCTCGGGAACTGCTCTTTCACGAGGATATCCGAGTCCCCACTCCGAGACGAAAAGCTTTTCAAATATATATTGCAGATTAAGCTCCGCACCCCAGCCCCAGCCTTTAGCAAAAGGAAGAGCGATTGCGTTACCGTTATTTACCTGAGTGAACTGATATGCGTCTGTGGGATCGACTACGTGACCGCAAAGGACTCCCGGGAATGCGTTGCAGGCAAGCATAGCGCCCTCGCCCGTGCCGCAACCGGTAATAACGAGATCACATGCACCGGAATTCAAAAGGACGGCGGCAAGTATACCTATCTGCACGTAGGTAAGCTGCTCCTTATCCTCTGCGGAGTACATACCGTAATTTATCACCTCGTGTCCGAGTGGCTCTGCTACGGAGCGAAGAGTTGATTCTATGATCGAGTTTTTCGCTGCCTGACTGTTTTCGTTTATAAGTGCGATTTTCATTTAATTTGTTCTCCTATTTATTTTTGACGAATTTTGACTTATTTGTAAATAATTATTGTCATATAAAGCCGTTTTGCGCTAAATTGTCCGAATAATACTAAAAATAATTCTTTGTATTTTTTGTCATTTTAAAAGCTTTGCAATACCGCAGAACGAGCGGCTTTGACTGTGCCGTTTGCCGCAGTCGACCGAGGATCCTTGGTATTGCAAGAAAAAATATTACGGAGTCAAGCGGTTAGGACCGCGGAAGAGGAATTCTGCCTCCTTGATAGAAAGTCCGAGGAACAGCATAGTGAGACGGTCGATACCGAGTCCGAATCCGCCGTGAGGAGGACAGCCGTACTTGAAGAATTCAAGATAGAACTTTACGTCCTCTGCGAGTCCCTTCTCTTCTGCCTGTGCCTTGAGAATTTCATATCTGTGCTCACGCTGTGCACCGGTAGTAATTTCCACACCGCGCCAAATAAGGTCGTAGCCCTGCGGAACGCCGTTTTCATCTCTCATATGGTAGAATGCGCGCTCCTTGGCATCGTAATCTGTTATAAAGAGAAATTCGTGATCAAATTTATCCTTTGCAAGCTTGGCAGTCATACGTTCTGCCTCGGTGGTAAGATCGCCCTTAAGCTCGTCGGGAACCTTATATCCGTATCTTTCCTCAAGCTCCGCATAGACGTCGGAGAGCTTCATTCTCGGGAAAGGAAGCGAGGGAACGATGACCTCGAGACCGTAATTTTCCTTAATTTCCTCGCCGTGTGCCTCTTTAACCTTTGCGAGAGCGTAGGCAAGAAGCTCCTCCTCCATTTTCATAACGTCCTCGAAGGAATCAACGTAGGAGAATTCAAGATCAAAGCCGGTAAACTCGGTTGCATGCTTGTTTGTGTAGGACTTCTCTGCTCTGAATACGGGGCCGGTTTCAAATATTCTCTCGAGTCCTGCTGCCATAGCCATCTGCTTATAGAATTGCGGGGACTGTGCGAGGTACGCCTTGCCGTCGAAATACTTGACCTCAAAGACGTCGGAGCCTGACTCACTCGCCGCCGCAATAAGCTTTGGCGTATGGATCTCGACGAAGTTTCTCTCAAGGAGGAACTCACGCATAGCGTTCGTGAGAGTAGTCTGCATTTTCAGCATAAGGTGGTTGATATCACGACGCAGGTCTATCCAACGGTAATCCATCTTATGATCGATATCGGAGTCATCCTTTATGGGAAGGGCGTCCGCAACGGATTCAATCCTCATAAGCGAAGGATACATTTCCTTACCGCCCATTTTGACGTACTCACTTGCAACGACGTCGCCCTCAAAGGTGACTACTGAATGTATCGTAAGCTTATCGAGCATCTCGAGCATTTCGGGGTGCTTTTCCTTTTCGACGGTGATCTGGAGCTTGCCCGTAATATCCTTTACGACTATGAACGCCATAGTTCTCTTGTTACGGAAGTTCTCGACGAAGCCCTGAACCTTACGGTAGCCCGGAGTAACGTCCTTGATATAGGTTCTTTCCATTTTCATTTTCCTCTTATATTAGTGTAGGATTGATCATTTCAGCCGAAATGACGGCTAAGCTTTTGCCTTGGTGTTTATTGACGGACAAAGCTCGCTTACGTTCGGATCATCCGTCTCGGTCGGCAAAATAATTTATGTATTTTTTATTAAAAAGCCACCAATTTGCAAGCGTTAGTTTACATTCGGTGGCATTTTTATTAATTAGTCGGCATCCTTCATTGAAAGATTTTCTCTTCCGCGCTCATCCTTACCGAGATATTTAACACGAACGGTGTCACCTACCGTTACTGCGTCCTCTACCTTTTCGGTTCTTGTTTTCTGGAGCTTTGAGATGTGTACCATGCCTTCCTTGCCGGGGGCGTATTCAACGAACGCGCCGATAGGAATTATTCTGGTTACGGTACCCTCGTAGGTCTCTCCGACGACAGGCTCAAATACGATAGCGTCTATAATTGCCTTTGCCATATCCGCGCTTGCCTTATCAACTGCGGCAATGAATACGGTTCCGTCGTCATTGATATCTACCTTAGCACCGGTATCGGCAACGATCTTCTGAATTACCTTTCCGCCCGTACCGATCACCTCGCGGATCTTATCGGGATTGATGTGCATCGTAATCATCTTCGGAGCGTAGGGAGATACCTCGGCTCTGGGAGCGGGAATAGCCGCAAGGAGAACCTTATCGATGATCTCGTCTCTTCCCTGATGAGTCGTTTCGAGTGCGCGCTTGATGATCTCGGGTGTAAGACCGTCAACCTTGAGATCCATCTGGATCGAGGTGATACCCTTGTGAGTACCTGCAACCTTGAAGTCCATATCTCCGTAGAAGTCCTCGAGTCCCTGAATATCTATCATAGTATCCCATGAGCCGTCCTCGGCTGTGATAAGTCCGCAGGAGATACCTGCAACGGGTGCTTTGATCGGAACGCCTGCGTCCATAAGAGCAAGCGTAGATCCGCATACCGAGCCCTGTGACGTAGAGCCGTTGGAACTTACTACCTCGGATACGAGTCTGATAGCGTAGGGGAACTCCTCCTCTGAGGGAAGAACGGGGATGAGAGATCTCTCTGCAAGAGCACCGTGTCCTATCTCACGTCTGCCGGGGCTGCGGATAGACTTTGCTTCACCTGTGGAATAACCGGGCATATTGTAGTGGTGCATATATCTCTTTTCGGTTTCGGAATCAAGTCCCTCAAGCTTCTGTGCCTCGGAAAGAGTGCCAAGCGTTGCGATTGTAAGTACCTGTGTCTGACCTCTGGTAAAGAGTCCCGAGCCGTGAACTCTCGGAATTACGCCGACCTCGCTTGCAAGCGGACGGATCTCGTCCATACGTCTGCCGTCAACTCTCTTCTTATCGACGAGCAACCAGCGGCGAACGATCTTTTTCTGTATTTTATAGATAAGCTCGGGGAGAATAGTTTTGATATCCTCGTATTTTTCCTCGAAGGTTGCGACTATGTCGTCCATAATGGGCTGCATTTTCGCATCGCGAACGGTCTTATCGTCGGTATCGAGAGCCTCCATTACTCTTTCTTCACAATATGCGAATATCTCGTCGAACATATCGTGATCAAGCTCACAGGAGGGATATGCAAACTTGGGCTTACCTATTTCCGCAACTATGCCGTTGATAAATTCTACTATTTTCTTGCACTCCTCGTGAGCCATCATGATGGCGTCGTACATAACGGAGTCCTCTACCTCGTTTGCGCCTGCCTCGATCATAACGACCTTTCCCGCAGAGGCTGCAACCGTAAGCTCAAGATCGCTCTTTTCTCTTTGTGCGGCGGTGGGGTTGACGACTATCTTACCGTCAACAAGTCCCATAAATACGCCCGCAATAGGGCCGTTCCACGGAATATCCGAAATGGACAAGGCGATGGAAGCACCGATCATAGCGGTGATCTCGGGAGAGCAATCGGGATCCACGGACATAACCGTGAGAATAAGAGAAATGTCGTTACGAAGATCCTTAGGGAAAAGGGGGCGGATCGGACGGTCGATAACGCGGCCTGCCAAAACTGCCTTTTCCGAGGGCTTGCCCTCTCTCTTGAGGAAGCCGCCGGGGATCTTACCTACAGCATAAAGCTTTTCGTCATAATCTACTGAAAGAGGAAGGAAGTCGATTCCGTCTCTGGGGGCGGCGGAGGCTGTTGCCGTTGCAAGAACGGTAGTTTCGCCGTACTGGCAAAGTGCCGCGCCGTTTGCAAGGCCTGCTATCTTACCGGTTTTTACGGTGAAGGGACGGCCTGCGATCTCGGTGGTATAAACCCTGTAATTGTCAAAGGTCTTAAAATTTTCTACCATTTGTTTTCTCCTTTTGTTTTAATTTCGGGAGCCTTGAGAATAGCACTTAAATATACGCTTGAGCGATGCTGTAATAGGATCAAGCCCATATTTAACTGCTACTTTCTCGGCTCATTTTCTACTGTGCTTTCGGGGACAAGCCCCGTTCCATAAATAATGGGAACGGTTAAGATTGGTGCCGTTCCCGTTAATATGGTATCCCGGGAAGTAAAAATTACTTTCTGAGACCGAGCTTCTTAATAATTGCTCTGTATCTTTCGATATCCTTCTTAGCAAGGTAATTAAGGAGCTGCTTTCTGTGTCCGACCATCTTGGAAAGACCTCTCTGAGAGTGGAAATCCTTGGGGTTCTTCTTCATATGAACTGTAAGCTCGTTGATTCTCTGAGTAAGAATAGCGACCTGAACCTCGGGAGAACCTGTGTCTCTCTCGTTGATCTTATAAGCTTCGATAAGCTCGGACTTCTTTTCCTTTGCGATCATTTTTCTTCACCTTTCTTAAAAATTTATTTCCGTAAAGCTGCGATTCGTGCGGGTGAAAAGCGCGAGCCACGCAAGGGATAATTCCCAAACGGAGCAAGGCCATACACGGAACGAAGCAATAGGCCGTTTGATATTATAGCACAAACTTTTCAATTTGTAAATAGCTTTCGTGAAAATATTTAATTTTTTAGTGCGTTATATTATTAATCTAATGTAGGAGAATGCGCGTGGCAGCCGTGTGGGGTGACGCGAAAAGCTCGGTACGTAATAATCGATATATACGCAGAGCGTCACAGGGGCCAAGGTGCGTCTTGCGACAGGGCGTAAAAGCTATTACTTTACAACCGAATCAAAGTCCTGCGGCTTACCGTCACCGACTTGCTTATCTGCTGTGCAATCCATATCTATCTCGGAGAATATTATTGCCTTCGGCAGCGTCCACTTAAATCTAGTGGCACACATTCTAATGACGAAAATGAAGGCGAGGCAGGCAAGGGTTGAAACGACTATACGCGAGTCTGAATCCGCCATTGCCGCGGAAACTAGGTAATAAACGAGCGAACCGCCCAAGGTTGCCACGGCGTATACGCGTTTTCTTAAAATGAAGGGGATATCGCGAAGTATAACGTCGCGGAGCATACCGCCGCCGACGCTCGAGAGCATACCCATAACTAGTGCGACGAAGAGACCAAGGTCACGGCAAATTTCGGTGCCGCCCGACGTGAAAATACCGAGTCCTATGGCGTCGAGAACGTTATTAATGCTGTTTACGGTAGTTTCGTTTATGACGTATTTGCGCTTGAAGATCTTTGCGAGAATGAAAACCGAAAGAGCCGTCGAGAGACAGACTATAATATCGAGGCGCATTTCCTCCGAAAAGAATCTGGGAAGTCCGTCGTTTATCACGGTATCACGCAGAATTCCTCCGCCGAAGCAGGTTATCACTGCAAGGAAGAGTACGCCGAAAATATCCGTCTCCTTATCTATGGCGACCATTGCTCCTGCCGCCGCAAAAGAAACCACTCCTATCAAATTAAGAATTTCTATCAAAGTATCCATATCAGCCTCGTTATGTAAAGTTAAGTTGTCAAATTCAAAGATATCTCTCACTTTTTATGTATGCATATATTATTTTTCATGACAAAAAATTACTTGAAACGGCAGATTTGCTTTTTGCTTTTTTGGCAAACGTATCCGTATGTACGGTGGATCAGTCTGCGTCGGATCTCAGCTTTTTCAACAGATTTTCCAATGCTCTGCCGCGATGACTTATCGCATTTTTCTCGGAATCGGTCATTTCGGCGTAGGTCTTATCCGTCCCATTTACCAAGAACAGCGGATCATAACCAAAGCCGCATTCTCCGCGCGCTTCAACGGTTATCTCGCCCTCTACGCGTCCTTCTGCGGTTACGACTTTTCCGTCGGGATAGGCTATTGCAACCACACAAACGAATACTGCGCTTCTGTCGTCTTCGGATGCGAGATTTTTCAGCAAGAGAGCGTTATTGCTCTTATCGTTTGCGGCATCTCCGCTATATCTTGCAGAATAAACGCCTGGTGCTCCGCCGAGAGAGCTTACGCAAAGTCCGCTGTCGTCTGCCAAGGCCGGCATGCCCGAAAGAGCACATATTTCCGTAGCTTTTTTTATTGCGTTTTGTGCGAAGGTTTTGCCGTCCTCTATGGTTTCGTGAATTATCCCTGCTTCCCTCAAGGAGATTATTTTATCAAATTCGTCAGAAAGTATCTCCTTTATTTCTTCGACCTTATGCTTATTGTTTGACGCTATAATAAGCTCCATATATACCTCCGCTTTTATTCGTTTGCGCTTTTTGAAAAACTATCAGAACAAGCCGATGATCCTGCCCTGCTCGTCTACGTCGATATTCTCTGCCGCGGGGCGCTTGGGCAATCCGGGCATCGTCATAACGGAGCCTGTCAGTACTACCGTAAATCCGGCACCGGACGATACCTTGACGTGATCCACGGAAACGGTGAAATCCGAAGGAGCGCCGAGTTTCTTCGAATCGTCGGAGAAGGAATATTGAGTTTTCGCAATACATATCGGCAGACTTTCAAAGCCGAGCGCGGTCAGCCTTGCGATTTCGTTTTCCGCATTTGCCGAGAATTTGACTCCGCTTCCGCCGTATACCTTCGTAACTACCGTTTCGATTTTTTCCTTTATCGGCAGATCGTCGGCGTATGCAAAGCGGAAATCCGGCTTCTCGTTTTCACAAAGGCGTACTACCTCTCTTGCCAAGCTTTCTCCGCCTCTTCCGCCGTCCGCCCAAACAGATGAGAGAACGGTTACGACACCGAGTCCTTTACATGCGTCGGAAACTGCTGCAAGCTCCCTCTCGGTATCCGTCGGGAATCGATTTATTGCCACGAGACAGGGAAGGCCGAAAACGTTTTTGATATTCGAGATATGGCGAAGAAGATTCGGAATTCCGTCGAGAAGCGCGGGAACATTCTCAGTATTAAGGTCGGTTTTCGGAACGCCGCCGTGAAGCTTAAGTGCCCTTACGGTTGCGACGACAACGACGGCATCGGGAACTATTCCGCTGATACGACTTTTAATATCTAAAAATTTCTCTGCGCCGAGATCTGCGCCAAATCCTGCCTCGGTTATTGCGTATTCTCCGCTTTGCAATGCCATTTTGGTTGCCATTACGGAATTACAGCCGTGTGCGATATTGGCGAACGGCCCGCCGTGTACGAACGCGGGAGTTCCCTCGAGAGTTTGCACGAGATTCGGTTTTATGGCGTCCTTAAGAAGTGCGGTCATCGCGCCCTCCGCTTTAAGGTCGTGTGCGGTCACGGGCTTGCCGCCTTTCGTATATCCTACGATCATGCGTGAGAGCCGCGCCTTCAGGTCGGAGATCGAATCTGCAAGACAAAGCACTGCCATTATTTCGGATGCGACGGTTATATCGTAGCCGTCGTTTCTGGGAATACCGTTCTTCTCTCCTCCGAGTCCGCTCTGAATATATCTGAGTTGACGGTCGTTCATATCGACGCACCTGCGCCACGTGATGCTTTCGGGATCGATATCAAGCTCGTTGCCCTGATAAATATGATTGTCTATCATTGCGGCGAGGAGGTTATTTGCCGCACCTATCGCGTGTATATCGCCGGTGAAATGGAGATTGATATCCTCCATCGGAATTACCTGAGCATATCCGCCGCCGGTTGCTCCACCCTTGACACCGAAAACAGGGCCGAGAGACGGCTCGCGCATTGCGATAACCGATGCCTTGCCTATTCTTCTCAAGCCGTCTGCCAAGCCTATCGCCGTAGTGGTCTTTCCTTCTCCCGCGGAGGTGGGATTTATCGCCGTTACCAAAACGAGCCTTCCGCGCTTTACGTTTCCCGCGTCAAGATACGACGGATCTATCTTTGCCTTAAGACTTCCGTATCGCTCGACGTACTTTTCATCGATGCCGCACCTTTTTGCTATATTTATTATGTCCTCGGGAATTGCATTCCGAGCTATCTCTATATCACTCATCATATATAAATCCTCCTTTTTCGGGATCGGATGAAAATAACGGTTTACATTTCAGTGCTTTTTCAAAGCCGAAATTATTTTCTTTCAATTACTATTATTCTGGTGTCTGAATAAAACGTCAAAACATACGTTCCGCCCGAGAGAATGATATTGCCGTTTTTCTCTATCTCAAAGCTCGACGATTTTTCCTTGTCAACGTTCTCGCCGCCAAGCCACTCGTCTCTTACGGAATCGTATATTTTGAGACGCGATTCGCCGCTCTGCGTAAAGGTGAAAGTATAGGTGTTTTTACCTGCTGTGGTAAGCAAGTATTTGTCTCGCATTTCCCAATTCGTAAACGTGGCTCTGACGTAATAGCAGCCTGACGCTTCGTTTTCCTCGGTGCTTGCTAGCCTTCTATTAAGAGTTTTAAGTTTCAAGGTAACGTAATCGGAGTACGAAATATTCCCCTCTACCTCCGAGGGATCTGCGGTGATACTTATATCGAAATAGTTATGGTGACCGCCGTTGTTGCCGAATTGCTTTGAAGGGGCGGTGTAATCTCCGAGGAGACTCTTTGCCTTTTCATATCTTGCGCTGAATCTCGCGTTTGAGAAAAGATTGCCCGAAGCAAGGGCGGAAAGACGCTGCAGATATTCCTCGGTATAATAGCCTCCCTTGATCACCGTATAAATATACAGGGGATTTTTTTGTCTGTTGCCCGTAGAAGTAAATTCGGTCAGGGGATTATCCTCGGTCATACCGTTACCGGAGGGGTTCCAGTCGTGACTTATGCCCATCGATCTGTCGTAATCATACGGTATGAGCAACGCTCCGCCCTCCGGCGGAAAATAAATATAAAAGTTATTATAATTGTTGCGCAGGTCGTCGGGATTTCCGAGGAACCATGACACAGCCGCGAAGTTCAAAAAGTAGTCGATATCAACAAGCTCGGCGATTTTTTCCTTAGTGACGTTTTTCGAATTTAAGGCGGTTATAAAGCTCTTGAGTGATTCGTGATCGGACGTTTTCTTATTGGTCTTGAGATCGTAGGCATAAAAGAGCCCGTTATCCTCGTCCTCGACGCCTATTGAATTTGCCGATCTGAAATCTGCACAGCCGTCATTTCCCCAGCCGCACTTGTAGAGATCCCCGCCGAGAAGCGATGAGGAGAGATTCTTTTCCAAAAAAACACTGTCCACGGGTTCGTTCACGGTATATACGCCCATATGCGTGCCTGCCATATCAAGCGAGGTAAGATTTACGTGCGGCGCGAGAACGCCCATTTCACGATAGGTATCGTAAGAATACATCTCACGAATATAGGTTGCGTCATCCTCCTTGTTCCAGCGAAGATCAAGCTTCTCGAGAGTTGCGAAGGTTCTGTTTTTTCTTGCCTTACGCTCTGCCTTGCTCGACCAGACCTTGGCGGACTCACCGTAATATTCCTCGTCGTCAAAGGTTTCTCCGAAATCGAGCTTCAGGTGCAGCAGGTTATAGATTCCGTCGTCGGAGCTGTAAAAATTCGTTCTGCTGGTATTGCCCTTCATGCGAACGCCGACCTCTTCTATCGTTTGCTCCTTTACCGTGCCGTTCGGGAGCGTAAACTTTATCGTTACGTCAGCCATTCTGTATATCGGAGACTTAGAGCCCTTGGCACTGTATTTTTCAAAGTCCTGCTGTAAGAGAAGAAGCTGCTCGTCGGAGATATCTATATCGATTTCAACCAAAACGTCCGGCGAAAACAGATTTATAAAATAGTCCTCTTCGGTATCCCCCATCGAATATACGGGCTCGCCTACGTCGTATTCCTCGCTTGGCTTGACGGCAACAAAGCCGCTGTCCGAGTCATCACCGTAACCGTCGTCCTTATCGTCGTCATTATCATTATCGCAGGATACGAGCGTCCCGAGGGCACAGATTATTGCCAATATCAGTGCTAATATCTTTTCCGTAATTTTTTTCATTTACGCACTCCTAAATCTTTATCATATATATTTTAGCACATACTTCAGACTTCGTCAAGGGAAATATTTTTTTCGTGATTTTGCCTTTTTATTCGTCAAGCTTTCTTCGGAAAATTTATAAAGCAAAGTAAATCCGGACTAAGAAAAGCTTAAAAAGCAACTATGAAATCACGTTGTACTTTTTTGTGATTCGGAGAAGATTTTGCATTTAACCGATTGCATGATAAAGTCTGACTTTTTTCAAAAAATGTCGAGAAATGCAAATTATAGTTTGCAAAAATCTAAAAAATACGACAAAAAAAGAAAAAGCGGAATTTCTCCGCTTTTTCAAAAATGAGATTCGGGCTGTTAAACTCGGTTCTCAAGATACGAGCATACGTCGCCGACTGTGGAAAATCTGACGAGCTCGGTGAATCTGAATCCGAAGGCGTCTTCTATTTCCATTGACATCATCATAAGTGCCAGCGAATCGAATCCGAGATCCTCTACGAGGCGTGTGTCCTCCGTTATACCATCAAGGTCTATATCATTCAAAACCTTACCGAGTATTTCCTTAAGCTTTTCAAT
Source organism: uncultured Ruminococcus sp. (assembly GCA_964644445.1). GTDB lineage: Bacteria > Bacillota > Clostridia > Oscillospirales > CAG-272 > UBA1740. The sequence continues at coordinate 39,291 of CAZXVF010000004.1, read as the reverse complement.
CATTGCTTTTTTCTCCTAACCTTTTAATGTATGAACGGCGTCTTTTGTGCTGACGGGAATCAAAGTATTTCCACTGTGCCTGTACCGCCGTATTGTTTTCGAGATTGAGATTGGTTTCGCACCTTTCAACGTTACCGCGCTCCAAAATATCAAGTATACCGTCGATTAAGACCGCATTTATTCCTGCCATCTGATACTCGGGACGAACTGCGACGAGAGCGAGATCTATGACCTTCGGATCCTTAACGGTTTTTACGATATTGTAAAGCGTCATCGGGGTTAATCTGCCACCGCTCTTCTTTACTGCGCTACCGAGTCCGGGAAGGCAGAAGCCGAAGGCAACTACATTTTCGTCGGAATCGCAAATAACGACCAGAAATTCTTTGTTTATTAGGAGCATAAACTGACTCACAAGCTCATCCTGCGCCGCCTTTGAAATCGGAACCGTTCCGTAAAGCTTACTGTAGCATTCGTCTATACAAGCGAAAATTCCGTCACGATACTTGGTTATGTATTCCTTTTTCGACATATTCTCCGCCGATACCAAATGCAGATCGTTCATTTCGAGGCAACGCTTGGATACTCTTTTCAGCATTTCGTTGCGTTTTTGGGGGCGGCGAAGCTCGTATTCAAGCCAATCGACGTCTTTTTCGTATCCGAGGTCCTCTATAAGCTTCCGATAATACGAATAATTATACTGCTCCTCAAAGGTAGAATCTTCCTCAAAGCCCTCAACCAGCAAGCCCTCGCGCTCAAGGTCGTTAAATCCGAGAGGACCGCACATTTCGCTCATTCCCTGCTCGAGTGCCCATTTTTCAACTGCGGCAAACAGGGCGGCAGCTACCTCGGAGTCGTCTATTGAATCGAATCTTGTAAAGCGGGCCTTTTCGGTACCGTGATTTTTATTGTACTGCTTTTGTATTATTCCCTGTATTCTTCCGACCGTTTTGCCGTCACGCTTAGCAATGAAAAATACGGATGAAGCGTCCTCGGAATTTCCGCCGGAGGTTAAAAGCTTCTTTTCATCCGAGTAGAGCGGCGGAACGAAGTAGGGGCAATTTTTATAGAGCCTTAACGGAAATTCTATAAACTCTTTTACGTCTTTTCTTGTTTTTACCGTTGTAATTTCTATCATAATTTAATCCTCAAGCGGCTCGTCTTCACGTCTCAGGAATGCAACTCCGTATCCCGCAAGCCAAGGACCGTTGTGGCAGCCGCTGACGGGTGACATTATTACAGCCTCGTGATTGGTCTTGATGCCGTAATTTTCTTCTATCTGCTCAAGCTTCGTGATGAGAGACGGACCTGTATAAACATGGAAGAGAACGTAGTCCTCGGGTGAGCGGTCGCCGAGATATTCCTTCAGTATCTCGCAGGTTCTGGCAAGTGCTTTTTTAGGCGTTCTTACGCTTTCGAGAGCGACGCATTCTCCGTTTTCGTTAAAGTGTACTACGGGGCAAATTCCGAGCAGCTGTCCCATAAACGCCTTGCCGCCCTTAAGCCTGCCGTTATAGATTAGATAGTCAAGACGCTCGTCGACTCCGAGGAATGCCTGACGCTTCATCATCCAAGCGATTTCCTTTAAAATATCCTCGCTTTGCATACCTTTGTTTACAAATTCCTGCGCTTTTATTGCAAGGAAGCCTTCTCCGAAGCAAGTGATCTTCGTGTCGATGACGTGAATTTTGAGCCTTTCGTCAAATTCCTTTGCTATGAGACATATCTTGTTATACGTGCCGCCAAGGCCCGAAGAAATGGCAAAAACGATAGCCTCGTCGTATCCTTCTTCAATAGCCCCCTCAAAATGTGCGCGGATATCCTCGGTCTCGGGCATACCCGTATGAGGAAGATTGTTTTTGGGATCCTTTATGGTTTCCAGCCTTTCGTAAAATTCTACGGGATCGAGATCCACGCCCTCGAGATATTCCTTGCCCTCGAAGAAAACGTGTATTCTTATAATATCGATTCCGAGATTGCGATAGCGCTCCGGCGCGTAGTCGATGCAGCCGGTAGACGTACACATAATTTTAATTTTTGACATATGTTTTTCCTCCGTTTTATGCTTTCGATAACGGCGTTTAGCTCGTATTCCTTGAGCCTTGCCGTTAAATTTTGTTCTTACTGCTATCAAATAATGCGCGATGGCACGACGTATTGACTAGCATTTGAGTAGCGCTTACGACTGCCGCTTCGCCTGAATTGCCGCGGATCTTAATAACAGGCTTGCGCACTCCCAAAATATATCCTCCGCCGAGCGAGCCAATGTCGTAAATTCCCATAAGATGCGCACCGAGTGCCTTTATCTCATCGCTTCCCTTGCGGTGTGCGTATTTCATAACGTCGGTGATTATTCTCGTCGCCGTTCCTTCGGTCACCTTGAGTATTTGATTACCTGCGAAGCCGTCGCAAACCAAAACGTCGCAATCTCCCGAAAGTGCACGGTTTCCTTCAATATTTCCTACGAAGTTTATCTCGGGATCCTCTGCGAGAATCGGATGAGTTGCTTTAACGAGAGCGTTACCCTTCGTCGATTCCGAGCCGTTGGAGAGCAGACCGACGCGGGGGCTTTCAAGACCGTAGGTATCGTGCATAAAGTCTCTGCCGAGACGTGCAAAGTGGTGGAGCATATCCGGCGTGCAATCAACTGTCGCACCGGTGTCGACCAAGCAGGTAAACGAGCCGTTCTCTGCCGGAAGCACTGCGGAAAGCACCGGACGCGTGCGATGCTCGTCGGGAAGATAACGCATAGAGCCTATCAGCAATGCACCGGTATTACCGGCGGTTATTATTCCGTAAAGGTCGTCACGACTGCCGAGTGCCTCAAGCGCCATCACCATAGAGGACTTGGATTTGCGGAAGATCGCGTCTGCGGGACTATCGTAATTCGTAATCTCGTCGGGAGCGTCCAAAATCTCTACTCTGCCATCGGGAATGCCTTGCTCCCTACACTCCGCAGTAACGTATTCGGCGTCTCCTACGAGAAGAAAATCAACCTCTTCGAATTTCCGTACGGCGGCTGCCACACCGCGTATCATAGCCTGCGCACCCTTGTCGCCGCCCTTTGTGTCAATAACTATTTTCATATTTTAATCTCCTTCCTCAAATCCGCCGCCGACTTTTCCACTCTTTACGTGCGAATTTGAAAACAGATAGTCTTTTTCAGATAATTTTTTCATACCTCCGGATTATTCAAGCGCGAGGTAGTAGTCGTAGACGCCTTGACCGCCGTTATAAACGTTAATCTCAAGCTCGGGATAGAGCTCCTCAAGCCTTTCGGTGAGTTCAACTCGCTGCTCCTCGGCAACGTCACTACCGACAAACAAGGTTATGATCTCCGAAAGATCCGTGTCGACCGTTTCAAGCATACCCACTATCGCATCCTCGGGATTTTTAGCGGTATTTGTCAACTTATGTTTGCTTATTGCCATATATTCGCCGGCTTCTACGCTTATTCCGTCAACGACCGCATCACGAATTGCCCTCGTTACCTCACAGTCGATCATACTATCCTTCGCGCGCTCCGCTCCGAAAATAACCGACTCAACGTCCGGAACGCCGGGGGTTATGACGGAGAGTGCCGAGAAGCCCTCGGGTATGCTCTTGGTTTCGATTATATGAACGGTTGCGTCGCTGTAAAGCTCTGCCGCCTGACGTGCCGCGAGTATGATATTTTTGTTGTTCGGAAGGACTATGATATGGTCGCTGTTGCAGCGCTCGAATGCTTTAATAAAGTCCTCCGCAGACGGATTTTGAGTCTGACCGCCGTTAATTATTTCGTCGGCTCCCATATCGGAAAACAGCGCGGAAATTCCCTCTCCCGAGGCAACGGCAACTACGGAGAATACGCTCTTCGGCTTCTTCGGCTTTGACTCCACCGCATCGCCCGACTCCGTATGGCTGACAGACATATTCTCAATCTTTACCGTGAGAAATTCGCCGAACGCCTGCATTCTGTTTAATACCTCTCCGGGGGAGAAGGTGTGAACGTGTACCTTAATAATATCATCCTGCTTATACGCCACCACGCTTTCTCCTTTGAGAGAGTTCAAAATATCCAGCACTCTCGACAGAGGAAATTCATCGGTGTTACCGACCTTGGCGGTGGTGAGTCTTAAGAGAAACTCCGTGCAATATCCGAACTCTAGCACGCTGTCCTTGGTAAATGAATTGATATCTATCTTCGCATCCGCTTTCGGCTGTTCCTTGATCTGATAGAATACCTCCTTACCGGAGAGCGCCTCGTACATTCCCTCGGCGATACAAAGATATCCTGCGGCTCCCGAATCCACGACGCCTGCCTCTGCCAAAGCGGGAAGCAGCTCGGGAGTTTTTTCCAGCGCTTCTCTGGCGCGCTCGATATGGAGGCGGAAGAAATCCTCTACGGTAGAGCCCTCGTCGATCTCAGAGCATGCGTATTCGACGCTCTCGCGGAATACGGAAAGTATCGTTCCCTCTGTCGGATTTTGAACGGCGGCGTAGGATTTCGTTATTCCCTGCTTGTATGCCTCGGCAAAGGCTCTCGCATCCGCACACTCACACTTCTTCATTCCTTCGCTTATTCCCGCAAATATCTGGGAAAGTATAACTCCCGAATTTCCTCTTGCCGAAAGAAGCGCGCCCTTTGCAAAGGAGGAAAGCAATTCGTCTATACCGACGCCGCTCTCCGAAATAACCTCGGCGAGTCCGCCGTTCACGGTTCTGGACATATTGGTTCCGGTGTCGCCGTCGGCTACCGGAAATACGTTCATAGCGTTAAGCTCTTCTTCGTGCTCTGTCAGCTTCGATGCACCTCCGATAAGCATTTTAAGATAGGAAGCGCCGTCTATTACAGACTTGTTCATAACATTTCTCCTGATGATAACAATGATTTTTTAAAAACGTTTGATTAACGAAATAGGTTTTAATATCCGATATATCCTGTCGAATTCACATTTTCAGACGATGATATATTTTACTTTTTTACCTGATTTTACTACAGAAAAATAAACTGAAACGAAACTAAAAAAGGATCGCCGTGCCCGCGGTTAGGTGAGCTGCGATCCGATGATATAATATAAAAAGCCAACGTTTTTTATGGAATGAATCCAATTAAATTTGGAAAAAGACTCAAATGACGATGACGTCGAATCAACGACTTTTTGCAAAAAACGGTGAAAAATGACAAATATTGTTTACAAGATCAATGTGGAAGCTTCACCGTAAAGGTGGTGCTGTCTGCCTGAGAGGTGACGAAAACGCTGCCGTGATGAAGCTCTACTATTCGCTTTACGATAGCGAGACCTATGCCGTTTCCCTTGGTGCTGTGCGATTTATCGACCTGATAGAATTTATCGAAGACGTGCGTTATGTTCTCGGGAGAAATCGAGCTTCCGTCGTTATTCACGGACACGGAAATAAATCCGCCGTTGTCGGTTATTGATACGCTTACCTTACCGCCGACCTTTGAAAACTTTATGGCGTTGTCTATAAGGTTAATCCATACCTCCTTCAATAGCTCCTCGCTCGCCGTCACGTAATACTCGTCAAAATCAAGCGAAAGCTCGGTCTGCTTCCTCGACCACTCGTTTTCAAGCAGGAGAACCGAGGCGCGTATCTGCTCCGAGAGATTAAATCTCGTAAGGTTGGTAAGCGATACCTGATTTTGTACCTTATTCAAATTCATTACGTTGTTGGCAAGATATGAAAGCCTTTGCGCCTCCTCTTCGATAATATCTATGTATTCCTGCTTCTGTTCTTCGTCCAGATTGCCCTTTTTCAGTATCTTGGCAAAGCCGAGGATGGAGACTATAGGAGTTTTGAACTCGTGGGAGAAGTTATTTATGAAATCCGAGTGCAGCATTTCGACGCTGGCAAGTTCCTCTGCCATTTTATTGAAGTTTTCGCTCGTTTCCTTGAATATAGGATACTTTTCGATTCTTTTACCGAAGTTAAGTCTTGCCGTGAAATCTCCCTTTGAAAGCTTTTCCATCTGGGCTATCATATTTGTAACCGGCTTCAGCGGGTATTTTACGATTATCAAGGCGAGGCAGAAGCCTATTATCAGGCTCGAAATTATCATAAATATTGCTATCGTCTGAACGTCGGAGCGGCTTGCCATCTCAACGTGTATCCAGTCAAATTCGGAAAATGCATACGCTATTGCGATCGATATCATAATTGCAAGCAAGAGGATAACGAATACCGTTATTGAAAAAATAATTGTGAGAGAATTTCTCTGACTTCGCTCCTCATTGTAAGGTTTAGTTGTCTTTTTCATATATTTTTCACCGCCTTGTAGCCAAGTCCTCTAACGGACTCAATCGAAAATTCGGGATATTTGTCAAACTTTTTTCTGAGTCTTCCGATATGAACGGTTACGGTTTCCCAGCCTGTTTCGCTGTCACTTCCCCATATCTCGTCCATCAGCTGTATGCGTGTAAATATCTTTCCCGGGTATGATAAGAGCTTATAGAGAAGCATAAATTCCTTTTGCGGCAGCTCCTGTATCTCGTCGCCGCGGGCAACGGTCAGCGAATCGTAATCCAAAATCACCTCTCCGACCACTATTTTTCTCTCGCTGACTATCTTGGCGCGCCTGAGAAGTGCCCTGATACGCAAAAGCATTTCTCCCTCGTCGATAGGCTTCGTAATATAGTCGTCGGTGCCGACTAAGAAGCCCTTGTATTTATCCTCCGAAAGATGCTTTGCCGAAACCATGAGTATGGGAAGATTATTATCGCTCTCGCGAAGCACTCTGGTAAATTCATAGCCATCCATTTTCGGCATCATGATATCCAGAACCACGAGGTCTATATGCTCTCTGTCCATAACCTCGAGTGCCTCTTCACCGTTCTTTGCCAGATATACGTTATATTTTTCCGCTTCCAGCACGGCTCGCATAAGTATCCGCGTGTTTTTATCGTCATCTACTACCAAAATGTTAAACAACCGTTTTTCCTCCGCTTCATATATTCTTACTTAATAAAAAAACGTTTTACTTTTTCAAATTTGCATAATACGTCACACGATAGAGCTTTTTTTTGAAAAGCCGAGGCTTGTCTTGCTCAATTATTCTGATTAACGAAAAACGCAATTCCACGTTTTTATTTTAATTATTTCCGCATTGTTTGTCAATAGAAAACGGGAAACTTAATTTACTATAAGACGGCACGGAGAAACAAAAAGCGCAGTAATTTACAAAAGATAAGCAACCGAGGCAAATTTGCCGAGTAAAAAAGCTAAATCGCGGATGAAAAATAATCGTAATTGTTAAAAACATGCAAAAAAGGGCTTGACAAACGAGCTTAAACTTGATATAATAGTATGGCAAGTTACTAAACGACGGCTTGCCTATGGAGAAGTACTCAAGTGGTCGAAGAGGCGCCCCTGCTAAGGGTGTAGGTCGGGATTAACCGGCGCGAGAGTCCAAATCTCTCCTTCTCCGCCAGAAAAAAACGACAGGTTTCGGCTTGTCGTTTTTTAATTAAATCCGCTACGTGCGGAATAAATCCACCGCTGGTAAATGAAATCGCTTCGCGATGAAATCTTGCTTTCGCAAGGTTGGGGATAGGCGGATTTGATTTTCTCTGAAGCCGCAGGGGGAAGATTTCAGCTGAAGCTGTTGGTTTAAGATTTCAGCTGAAGCTGTTGGTTTAAGATTTCATCTGAAGCCGTAGTCTGAATATGGCTTTGAGTGTGGATATTGAGAAGCAATCAAGCAGATGATAAAGCGAAGATAACTTTTTTCTAAAATAAGGAGGCGCGTTATGGAGATCTGGGACGGATATCTTGAAAACGGAGAGCTGGCGGGGTGCGAGCTTGTACGCGGCGAGCCTATTCCCGAGGGACTGTATCATCTTGTGAGCGATGTTTTGGTAAGACATACGGACGGCGACTATCTGCTCATGAGGAGAGATCCCGTAAAGCCAAACCACGGAGGAGCATATGAGGCGACGGCGGGCGGCTCTGCCTTGAAGGGTGAGGATGATATATCCTGCGCTAAGAGAGAGCTTTTCGAGGAGACGGGGATAAGTGCGGACGTGCCGCCTTTGAGAATCGGAAGATACGTTTCGGGGAATGCTATCTACTGTATTTTTCTGTGCATCACGGATTGCGATAAATCATCAATAAGGCTTCAAGAGGGCGAAACGGTATCGTACAAATGGGTATCGGAGAAGGATTTTATCGCTTTTGTAAATTCGGAAGAGATGATCGGGACGCAGAGGGAGCGTTACCGCGATTACTTTACGAGCCTTGGATATATGAAATAATAGCTTCACTAAAAAGCAAAACGCAGAGTGGGTGTGATGAAGTGCCTAGCCTGCGTTTTTTGTTTAGGTTATTTAGTTGTACTTTTTTGTTATTATTAAATTATAATTTTGGTGATGACGGTGAGGAGTGCCGACGTAAACGGCAGTCGATACTATTGTTAGCAAAGGTTCACTCGAGAAGGCGCGAGGGGCTTTTTCTTAGCATAAAGTAGCTCTCGGAGGAATCCTCGTTAGTGTAAACGTATATATTGTTATTAAAGGTGAGGCTCTTTTTCGTACCGTCTGCAAAGGTGATATCTACCGTGAGGGCACTGCCTCCGTCGATCTGCGTTTCCTCTTTCGTGATCCGAGTCATAGTGAGGCCGGAGAGCGATTGAAGGTAGGCTTTTATCTCTTCCCTCTCGGTGATCGTATTTATATTCTTCGGCGTGTCGGGAGGAGTTCTGATATATTCGACGGTGGTTTTGATCTCGGTGACGCTGTCCGCATCTATATCGGCAAGCCATGGCTCGTATTCGGAGAGCTCCGCGTAGTATAAGAATCCGTCGCTTAGTGTTACTTTTATATCTACGCTCTCGCAGGGCATGATAAAGGCAAAGTACCACGTTTCGCCATCCTCGCCTTCACTTTTAGGGATGTTTATTCCGTTTACGGTTACCGTAATATCGGCGTCCATATATTTACTCGTAGTAATTTCGTAATATGCACCCGATACGCCTTCGTCTGAAATTCTTTTTATAACGTAATCTTTTCCCTCGGAGACGGTGATAGGATATGAGTTATAATCACCGGCAAAGTCCGTATAAAATTCCGAATTACAGTATATGCAGGTATACTTTTTTATTGTGGAGGGAGCGTTCGAGGCAGGTACTATTATCTCCTCGTAGTCCTCACCGTAGGTATGACCGAAATAGCATGGGTTTATTTCCACGCCGAGCAGTATATCGGTGTCAATAGTCATCTTGCAGTTGTATTCCTTGCCGCCTATCTTAGTGCTTTCTCTGACAAGCCTTATGCACACGGGATCTATCATTTTTTCGGTTTCGGGATCAAGCTCATCACTCGTCGAGAAGAAAAGATTGATATTCTCATCGTCGGGCTTATAGTTTTCATCTATCGGAGCGCATACGTAGTCCAAAGGTATGAGCATAAGCATAGTTTTTGTAACCTCATAACAGGGATCATAGATACCGTCGCTTGAGAGAAGATAGTCTGCTATTTCCTTTACGTAGGAGGTATATTCCTTCGACGTGAGGTTAAGATAGAGTGTTTCTCCGTCGCGGAGCATTGCGCCATCGAGCTTCGGTGCGGGGAGAGAATCGAGGCTCATTTGAGAAAGATAGCTCTCGGAAAAGAAGGCTTCCTTGACGTCATCGTGCTTTTGCCCTACACATGCGCTAAGGGTAATCAGCGAGAGTGCGACGGTGAGAATGAGTAAAAAAGCTTTTTTCATAAGTTTTTGGTCTCCTTTTCGTAAGGTTTCGGTGACGTTCGATCATTTCAGGTTCGTATTTTTTTGATATGCTTTTGAGCTAATAGACTATTGCTCCTATTTGACGTATCTATTCGGTTTATATTTATTTTACCACAGGGCGTGAGATATGTCAACTGCACGGCTCTGAAAACGTAAAAATTCATTAATAGTTAAATAAAATTTTCGGCTTTTTATTGAAATGGCGGAAAAGATATGGTATAATGTATCAAAAGCAAACGGAGGAGAAAAATGAAAGCAAGAAAAGTAATCAGAACGGCAATATTGCTTGTCTTTACTATCGTTATAACGGCAGTGCTCGGCGCCTGCGACTACACTACGGAGACTCTCAAGATCAAAACTACGGAGATCACGGATAGTTTTAATGCGATTTCAATAAACACGAGCTTGAGCTCAGTTCATATAGAGCCGTCCACCGACGGAGAGTCAAGCGTGGTTTGCAGAGAATCCGAGAAGATATATAATTCCGTTTACATCGAGGGCGGCAAGCTTATTATAGAAGAAATCGACGAGAGAAACGACGTAGAGAAATTAAAAACAGCCGTGAATCTTCAAAAAAGGTCAATAATAGTTTACGTTTCGCCTGAAAAATGCAATTTTGTCGAAATTGAAGGCGGTACGGGTGAAATCAGCATTGCCGCAGGATTTGATTTTGATTCTGTTACAATTAACAGCGACACGGGAAGCATTAAGCTATATTCGGACGCGAAAAAGATAAACGTCAATTCAAAGACCGGAAACGTCAAGGCGGAAGGACTCACAGCCGAAAATATTCACGTGACGTCAACTACGGGAAACGTAAACGTCGAGGACACGGTGATCGACGGCGACCTTTATATTTGTAGCAATACAGGCGACGTCAATACACTCTATACCAATGCCACGGGCAGTGTAACCGCGTTTTGCCAAACCGGCAAGATCCAAGTGACGTCAATGAAGTGCAAGGAGCTTAATATCGAAAGCACTACGGGTAAAACTATTCTCCACAGCGTTATCGCCGAGGAAAGCATTATCGCAAAAAGCACTACCGGAGATATCAGACTGATTTATTCGGATTCGATGCACATTGAGCTTGAGTCAGACACGGGAGATATCACCGCTTCTCTGCTCTCGGAGAAAAAATTTGACGTGTCGTCAAGCAATACAGATGACATCGTATGTCCGCCGTCAAGCAGCGATGAGAATGCCGGCAATTGCAAAATTACCACAACGCTCGGCAATATCACGGTGACTGTAGAAAAAATACTTCAGGTGGAATAAGGTTTAATAGCTTACGCAAAGCTTGATACGTAAAAGTCTTTTATCTTTAACGAAGCACTTCAAGATCAGTATTTGAAAGCACTGATTTCTGATTAATTTCAATATTTTAGGGACGCCGAATCGGCGTCCCCTTTTTCGTTTGTTGTTTTTAGTTTTTCTCTTTGCCTGCAATTTTTGTAACGTTTGATTTACATATTACAAGATTTGCTTCCCTTTTGGGAAATTGCTCCTATAATCAGTCGTTCCCAAAAATGCCTGCAAAAATACTCTTAAACCAATCGACGATTCCTGCGAAGAAGTCCTTGATCATCTCAAGTATTGCGGCAAATCCGCTGGGCTCTTCGGAATTATCAGGTGTATTCGTGCCTGTGGGTTGGATAGTAACCTTGACTCTGGAATAACCGCAAATCGAGCATTCCTGATGTCTGTATCCGCTCTCGGTCTCGGTCGCTTCCTTATCGATTACCCAAACGTACTCGTGTTCTCCGACGTCCGTCTTATCTCCGCACTCGCACTCGTGCCAATGTCTTTGACCGTTTTCGTCATATGACCAGCTCTCGGAATAATTATGCTTCTCGTCGGCTACGAGCTTGATTTCGGGAGAGGCGGTCGAAGCCCCCGTGAGACCCACACCGTCGGGGAGAGATTTTCCTTCCTTTAGCTTGAGAAAATCACCGAGATTGATAGTACCGTCGGCATTTCTTTGAACGCCCTTTGAATAATCGAACGTAAGGCTGACAAAGAGAGCCTCGGGATCAAGAGTCGCGCCGTCGGAGTTCACGCATTTTCCGCCTGCCTGATAGTAGCATTTTTCGTTATAGTAATCGGACTTTTTCTGATTTCCTCTGGGAGAAAGCTTACAATCGGGAGTCGTGCCGTTCGTGCTGAAGGCGATAATGCCGCTTGCCTTAAAGGCTGTATTCTGATCAACGTTTGTGTAAAGCGCTACGTTGTGGCTTCCGTTATTGAAGGAGATGGAATTATATATCTCGATATCGGGGCAAGAGTTAGAGTCGATACCCTTAGCCTTGTTATCAAACGCAACGGAATTCTTCAAAACGTGGTTACCCGATATGCTCGAGCCGCCCATTTTAAATCCGTTACCGTTACCCTTGCTTTCCTCTCCGCTTTCAAGATAACCGTTACGGTATGCCACGCAGTTTCTGATCTCAACGGAGCCTATCTTACCCGTTTCTATCTTAGCGTAAAGATCCCAGCCGTCGTCCGCATTATTGTATGCTACGCAACCGTCGAATACGTTACCCGGACCTATGGTAAGCTTTGCCGCAAAGCCGTCTGCATCCTCGTGACCTGCGTCCATGTTGTAATAGGAATCGCAATTGAGAATGAGGTTATAAGAAGGCCACATATCTATAGTGTAATCCGTTCCCGAATAACGGCTGATCTGAATACCCGTGTTACCGTTGCGATATGCGTGTATATCAACGAGAGTATTGTGATTTCCGGAAATCTGGAAGCCCTTTTGTCCATTGGCGGAGCGGGTTACGTCAAAGCCCTCGAAGATCCACCAATCACCGCCGTGAGTAAGTCCCGTACCTACGTTCATGAAGTCAAGAACCGGACGTGTAGCTGCCTCGGGATCTGCAATAAGTCTTATGGGATTTTCCTCTGTACCGTTATTTCCGCGCTCGATCTTGAAGCCGGAATCAAAATCGTACGTGCCTTCCATAAGAACGATAGTCTGACCAGGAACGGCGTTTTTGATAGCCGTTGCTATATCGAAGGGATTTTCCTTCGAACCGTTACCCCATTTGTTACCGGTAGTAGAGACGTATACGGTCTTTCTGTGGTAGTTACCGGCAGAATATACGAGAGTAACGCTTGAATATACGCTTTGCGTGCTTGAAAGCACCGTGTTTTCACCGAGATCCTGATCCTTATCGGGAGCAAATTCTACGGTAAATTCATATTGACCGTAACCGTCCGCGAGAGTGTAAGGTATGCTAAGTCTCTTACCGCCCGTAACCGGAGTGGCATCGACGAGGACTTTGTTTGTGGTAGCATCCTTGATCTTTACGGTACCGTTAACGTTGGTATCGATGACAAAGGTATAATCCTTCTTCGTCGTGCTTGAGGGAGAGGTGAGCGTAAGTGTGGGCTCGATCTTCGTTACGGGAATTTCCTCTGCAGGAGCATCCTTATCGGGAGATATGGTAGTAAACTCTACGTCGGAGAAGGTCGCTCTTGCGTTACGCGAAGCGAAGAAGCCTGCGTATACGTACTCGGAATCAAGCTGATCGAGAGCTTTGGGATCGTAATTTTTGATTTCCTTCAAAAGATTGCCGTCGTTATCGTAATATCTTACAAAGTAACCCGTATTGTTTCTCTGTATCTCGAGAACGAAGGTGGTAAAGCTCTTCTGAAGTGCTTCGATGGAATCCGCATTCGTGCAATTGCCTACGATATTATAGGTTCCGGCATCCATTGCGTAGTATCCTGCCCAAGTCTCAAGCGTCGTGGTCGTAGATACGAAATCTCTGTTCATAACGTCGGTTTTACCGGAGGAGATATCGGCAATATTATCCTTGGTCAAGCCTGTTTTCGAAATCATACCGAGACCGAGCTTCATTGAGTATTTAGTGCCGTATGCGTAGCTAGTATCGTAAATATACTCGTTTCCGTCCTCGTCGGATACGTACTTATACTCTATCTTAGTAGAGCCTGCCATGTACTGATTGTTCCAGAAATCCGAGGCATTTCCCGCCGTGCCGAGACGGTCTGTAACGAGAAGTCCAAAGCCCTCCTGACCGTTCGAATACGTCCAAGAATCAACGCTTACCGTTGCACGAAGTGTGAAATTCTGAGTGGTAGGAACTTTCGTATAGTAGAATGCAAGACCGTCAGTCGATGTAGGCTGAATCTTACCCTTACCGCCTTCGGAATAAACCGTTACCTTACCGTCCTCATTAAGATTTCCGACGTACCCGTTGCCGGAAGAATTAGTGGACGGACCGTAATATGTAAATGCCCACGTAGCCTTTTCTTCGTTCACGACCGTTGCGGTAAGTGAATTGGAAACGGCGCTATCAGTGCCTCTTACGGCTTCGACCTTAAAGCTATATCGCTCGCCTACCGTAAGTCCGGTTATCATATAGGAAAGCTCGGAGGTCTCACCGATTTTTTCATCGTTACAGTATATCAGATACTTAACCGCCTCGGGGGCTTCGGTATACTCAAGCTCAACCTTGCCGTTACCCTTGCTGGTGGCACTGGAAAGATATGGCTTTGCAAGAGGAAGAACGTAATCTACCTCATATTCATCGGATACCTTGTCGGCTTCGCCGGCTCTGGAAATAGTAGCCGTTACCTTGTAGGTGCCGGAGGCTGTAGGAGATATCTCACATTCGTAGGTATCTTTATCCGCAACGGATGATGAGGTGTAGGTGCCTGTGCTCGTGCCGTTTGTTACGGTAACGGTAACCTTGTCTGCATATTTGAGATCGGAATGCTTACCTACCATAGCGTTTACGTTGATTTTGATAGAACCGCCGTTATCGGTAGCAGATACGACCTCGGGCTTTGTTACAGTCGCCCAATCGGCAGGTTGCGTAGGATCTACATAATTACTCTCGGTTACTTCGACCTTGAACCAATAGTTAGAACCGTCGGGATTTCCAAGGTAATAGGTTCCCGCATCTACTGTAAACTCGCTGATTGCCAGTGCATTTTTGGATAGGTTTTCACTGCTTTTTTCCTTAACCTTTCCGGTAGAATCATAAATTGCCACTTCTCTGCCGGCGTCTCCGGCTACCCACCAAACCTTGACGGTAGATCTGCTCGTAGCGGTGAATTTAATGGCACCTATAACCGAATCGGATTTTATCGACGTTGCGACTTGCAAGTTAATACGCCGCGTAGCGGAATAACCGTCATCAAAGGTTTTAGAGCTTGTGTCGATTTTTGTTTTTGCAGCATAATACAGCGTAAAGTAATCGTCCGTACCGACCTTCTCTGACTCGCCGTCTTTTTTCGTTTTAGCAGCCATATTTTCGAGATCTGTCGTAGCGTCAAGAACGAATTTGCCGTCATCGGCTGCGGCGGACGAAGACATCGTAACGGTTATGATCGGAACAAGCATAATAATCGCGATCATAAACGCCAAAAGCTTTCTGTTTGAAATTCTCATTGTTTTTCTCCTTTTTTTGATTTTGTATTTTGACATATGAGTACATATTAATTATAACATTTTTGCGGAATTTTTTCAAGTTTTTCAGGGAAAATATCGTCTCGGCAGATTTAACAGATTATCCAAGTGCATTTTGCGCAGTTTGTACAATAAACGTTTTTATAATCAAAAAAGCACCCCAAAAAGACTGTTTTTGCCTTCTGCGAGTGCTGTTTTCTTGATTTTTTTGATATGATTATTTTTTTGATTTTTGATAACCGCATAGCACTGCGGCTATGCACTAGGAAACTATCTGTACTCGGGAAAAACGAGTTTTGTTTCGTTTGTTTTCGTCGAATACGCTTCGTCAAGAAGGGCTTCCACGTCCAATTTTGCAAGTTCCGCCATTACCTCGTCGAGCTTAGGTTGAGTTTTCGGGTGACGGGGGGTGAACACGGTGCAGCAATCCTCGTACGGAAGAATAGACGTATCAAAGGTACCGTATGCACGGGCATAGATTACTATCTCGTTTTTATCAAGTCCTATGCAAGGACGGAAGACGGGAATATTAACGAAGGAATCTGTTACCTTAATTGCCGAAAGAGTTTGCGAGGCTACCTGACCGAGACTTTCACCCGTGATGAGCGCCTGACATTTATACTCGTTCGCCATGCGCTCCGAGAGTTTCATCATAAACACACGCAGAAGGATGGTGAAGTATTCCTCCTTACATTTTTCACGAAGCTCTTCCTGTATGTGAGTCAGGGAGATCGTGTGGACGTGGATACGCGAGCAAAATTCGCACATTTGTTGTGCCAGCTGCATTACCTTTTCTCTGGCGCGCTCCGAGGTATAGGGGAAGGATTCAAAATGAAGCGCCTCTATTTCCATACCGCGCTTTGCCATCATACAGCCTGCAACGGGAGAATCTATTCCGCCCGAGAGTAAAAGCAAGCCTCTGCCTGCCGAGCGTATAGGCAAGCCGCCTGCTCCCTGCTCTTGACCGGCTCTGATATATGCATATTCGTCACGCACCTCGACCGTGACGGTGACCTCGGGATTATGCACATCGACCTTAATGCCGTTAATGCATGATAAAACGACGCCGCCGACCTCCGCGGAAATCTCGGGTGACTTCAACGGGAAACGTTTATCCGAGCGCTTTGCATCCACCTTAAAGGTTTTCTTACCGCGAAGCTTTTCCGGCAGATATTCCGCTGCCATTTTCTTTATTGCATCTATATTTTTTTCGCAAACTGCCGCGCGATTGACTCCTGCAATTCCGAATATTTTCTTTGCGGTCTCGTACATACCTTCCATATCGCAGAGCTCATCGAGCGGTTCTACGTATACGGTGCTTTGGCTATAATATATTTTAAAGGTGCCGTACGGGCATGCTCTCCTGCGGATCTCCTTTATAAGCTGCGACTCAAAGGTCTGGCGATTTGCGCCCTTCAGTATTACCTCGCCGAATTTGCAAAGTATAACTTCCCTAATCTCCATTTTCACATCACCTTTCGTGTATTACTACACTATTATATATAAAACCGATGGCAAAGTCAAGAGATTTTTTGGTTTATGGGGTGGTGCGGGGTTTATAACGGCTGTCCGGTTGCCGTGCGAGGTAGTATCAGTCTTCATAAGCAAAGACGCTGTACGTCGCTCGTCACTCAAAGATCATATCCGCAAGACGCTCGGCTTTTTCTCGATTTTGCATAGTGGAATAAAATACCGCGTGCGGATATATTCTGACAAACGAGTGCGATGCCGCGGGATCGAGCAGGGATATTCTCCGATTACATATTTCGATAGCCGAATTACGCTCGCTATATCCAACGGAAAATACTCCGCACTCGGAGGCGTAATCGAGATGTGTATTCAAGAAAACCGCATAGGTAAAGTCTGCGGCGTCATTCCCGAAAAGCCTCGCGGAAAGATAAGAGTCGATATATCCCTCTTGCCCCTCGGAAAAATCGGTGGAATAGACTATTCCCTCGGCACCGTATGCTCTTACGAATTCGGTGAGTCCCTCCGTAACGCTTTGCCGCTCGGTGCAAGAGCTTAGGAGAAAAAGAGATAAAAAAAGCAATGCTAACGACCGTTTCATATACTCTCCTTTCATACTGTCAATCTTATGACGGTTGGGGACGGTTTATGACACGAGTTGCATTGCTTTTTGTCGAAAAATGTAAAAATTCAAAGACCGTGACGGTAAAAGTGCCTGTTTTCTTGTACTATTTCACGTTATACTTTTCCGTTATCGGTTAAAATCACGTTTTTTCAAACGTTTGCATTCATTTTGAGGATAAGGGTTATTCCGTCAGCTCGCCGCGCAGATTTTCCTCCATTTTGTTTTTAATTTCGTCGGAGTCAAGATCAAGACTGAGAAGATAGTAGAGCTTCGCTACCGCAGCCTCGGTCGTCATATCCTTGCCGCTGACTGCACCTGCCTCCTTAAGTGCCGAGCTGCTTTTATAGGCACCGAGAGTGACCGTGCCGCATGGACATTGAGAGCAGACCGTAACTACGGAGCCTGAGGCGAACGCCTTCTTTATGATAGGTATAAGCTCTCCGCCGCCGCAGGGGATATTTCCCGCACCGAAGGTCTCAAGTACTATTCCCGAAAGCTTATCGGTCATTATGGATTCGAAGAGGCGGAACTGTATTCCGGGGAAAATTTTGATAACTCCTATCGGGACGTCACGGAAGGGGACGTATTCAAGCCTTGCTCCGTCTCGTCTCATTATAACCGAAGTATTATACTTTATCGAGATGCCGGCCTCGGCGAGGAGCGGATAATTCGGAGAGGAGAAGGCAACGAGATCGTCCGCACTCATTTTCGTCGCACGGTTGCCTCGCAGGAGCTTGCCGCTGAAATAAAGTGCCACCTCGCACACTCTTCCCTCTGCCGCGATGATAAGAGAAGTAATGAGATTATCTCTGCCGTCGCTTCTTATTTCCGAGAGCGGTATCTGCGAGCCTGTGAGTATAACAGGCTTATCCAATCCCTTCAGGATAAAAGAAAGAGCCGAGGAGGTATACGCCATCGTATCGGTGCCGTGTAAAACGACGAAGCCGTCGTAAAAAGCGTATCGCTCGTAAATTATTCTGCCTATATCGTTCCACTCTTTTACCGTCATATCCGAGGAATCGAGTAGCGGATCCATTTCGTAAAGATCCCATTCGGGCATTCCCGCGGACGTAAGATCTGGGATTTCCTTAACTGCATCCGCAAGATAACCGTGCACGGGAGCATAACCGCTTTCGGTCTTCTTCATTCCTATCGTTCCGCCGGTATAAATTATCAATACCTTTTTTTCACTCATACTCTACCTCCGCCAACCGTGCGTTCCTTATCGATATAGCTTTGCAGGATTATCTCCGCTGATAGAGTATCGACCGCATTTTTGCGCTTTTTGCCATACGTTCCAGTTTGCTCCATAATCCGATATGCAATCATCGTCGTCATTCTCTCGTCGCAAAAGTCAATCGGAATATCGGTGTATTCGGCGACGAGATTTGCAAATGCGTATATCACCTGCGTGCGTTCTCCCTCACTGCCGTCCATATTCTTCGGTAGTCCTATAATTATTTTTTTGCAGGAGCGTGCCGATGCCTCTGCCGCTACCCTCTCTGCCGTTTTTCTCATTCCCCCCTCGGATATAGTGCCTATGCCACCCGCGAGCATTCCCGTAGGATCGCATTCGGCAAGTCCCGTGCGCTTATCTCCGTAATCTACTCCAAGATATTTTCCGTGTGTATAATCCATAATACCGCCTATTTGTAAATATTAGTTGTCATTTAGTTTGCTTTTCCATTAATTTGGTAACGTTATCATTTTTACGGTAAACGAAAATCCTAAAATCCGCGTCTGTCACAAGATGCTCCAGCGAAAGTATTTTTTCTTTATCGGACTGCTTCGTGCGATAGGCATAGGGCGTCATCATAAATAAGCTTTTGACGTCGTCACCGTGCAGAACAAGGGGATACCTTACACGCTCCGTATGAATCAGTTCAAAGCCCGATAGCCCGTATTCGGCGACCTTGTTTTTGTATGGTTGCTCGTATATTGCCGCCTTCAGCCCGAAAAGATGCTCCTCCTCCGGAATCGCCATAATGAAGATACCTCCGGTGCGTAGAGCTCTGTACGTCTCGTCAAGAGCTAACGGAGAGAAGGTATTTATCAGGGTATCTATGCTACCGTCTGCTATAGGCATATGATAAGAGCCTGAGACTGCTAGACCGATGCGGGAATTTCTCTTGGCTGCGGAACGGACGGCGTCCTTGGAAATATCGAATCCGAAAACGCGGCTGTCTCCGTCACGCTCATACAAGGAACGTTCTATTATATCCGTATAGTAGCCCTCGCCGAGACCTGCGTCAAGAACGGTTGCAAGCGGCGCGGTATATTCAAGCGTCAGCGCGGCTATGCGCACGGCAAGAGGCTCGTAATGACCTGCCGAAAGAAAGGCTCTGCGTGCTAAAATCATATCTTTATTGTCGCCGTGCGAGCCGCCCTTTGACGAGAGTGTCAGATTATAGTAGCCCTCTCTTGCCTCGTCGTAGGAATGTCCCAGCTCACATACCGCTCTTTTGTCTGATATGCTAAGTTTACCTGAGCATTTCGGGCATATAAATATTGTTCGTTTAATTTCTTTATTCATAAGATCATCTTTTCTTTTTTCATCATTTGCCGATATTTGCACACTTTTGTAAACTATTGTTATGCTTTTTCGAGTTTTAACGTCTAATTAAATACTCATTGTAATTCTCATGCAGAGCAAAAAAGGAAATTCACTCCTTGAAAACGCGAGGAATACGGGCGAAGCTATAGTTCTCCAATGCGAGGCTGTAGAGTCGACGCTTTAACGAAGCGTTGCGGGATTTATTCGTTCGACAGCATGTTGGTCAGAAGAAATTTTGCAAGACGAGGCAAAGCGAGCGATACGGGCTAAGCCGTAGTTGCCTACTGCGAGGCTGTAGAGTCGACGCTTTAACGAAGTATTGCGAAATTTATTCGATCAACATAGCGTCGCCAAAAGAAAAGAATCTATACCTCTCCGTCACCGCTGTTTTATAAGCTTCCATAATACGCTCTTTACCTGCCAGAGCACTGACGAGCATTATCAGGGTGCTTTCGGGGAGATGGAAATTCGTTATTAGGGCATCCGTGGCTTTGAATTTATAGCCGGGATAAATGAAGATTCCGGTTTCGCCGGATGTGGCGTGGACTATACCGTCCGGTGTTGAAACGCTTTCAAGAACGCGGCAGGAGGTCGTTCCTACGGCTATTATGCGTCCGCCCCTACGCCGTCTTTCATTTATCTCATTTGCAACGGACTCTTCTATGTGGAAAAATTCTCCGTGCATTTGGTGATCGGTTAGTTTATCTACCTTAACGGGACGGAAAGTGCCTAATCCGACGTGAAGAGTGACCTCACCGTAGCCTACGCCCTTTTCCTTGATTTTAGCAAGAAGCTCGTCCGTGAAATGAAGTCCCGCCGTAGGTGCGGCGGCAGAGCCCTCCTCCTTTGCATAGACAGTTTGATAATCGTTTTTATTTTCAAGCTTTTTCGTTATGTAGGGGGGGAGCGGCATATTTCCGACGACGTCCAGAATCTCGTAGATAGACTTGTATTTTTCCTTATCGTAGTCGAATTTGACTACTCTGTTTCCGTCCTCGACGATATCGGTCACTTCGGCAAAAAGTATATCGGAGAAATTAAAGCGTGCGCCGATCTTTGCGCGCTTTCCGGGACGGACGAGAGTTTCCCAATTTCCGCCGTCGAGCTGACGCAGGAGTAAAAGCTCCATTCCGGATCCGGTCTTTTCCGACGTTCCGAGCAGACGTGCGGGAATTACCTTAGATGAGTTGACTACCAGCATATCGTCCGGGCGCAGGTAATCTATGATATCTCTGAATACCTTGTGCTCAAGCGTTTTATTCTCTTTGTTTAAAACCATAAGTCGACAGCCGTCGCGCTCCTCGGAGGGATACTGTGCTATAAGCTCCTCGGGAAGATCGTAATAAAAATCCTTCGTTTCGAGATCCGTCTCGGGACGGTCGTTAAGTATTATGCTATCGCTGTGCATTCTATTTCCTTTCAGTGCCAAAACCTGCTTCGGCGGCATAAAATGTAATGTATTATCTAAATGTTTATTTTATCATATATTTAAGCCTTTTTCAAGAGTTTACGGGAAAATAACGCAAATTTGCACGTAAGAGAACGGACGTAGAGTTGAGATTTAATCGCGCGTTCGAGAAAAAATGATTTTAGTTTTTTTGAAAGAGAGTGCCAAAAAAGAAAAAACGCATTGATAATGCTAATAATAGTTTACATATTATGCTGTTTCGTATATTCAACAGAAAAAGAATAAAACAATTCAGATAAAAGGCAAGATCGGATGGACATCTTCTCAACTGCCATTTATACGGAGGAAAGCGAAAAATAATTTCAAAGCATACTCACACTCAAAGGAGGTAATATGAAAAAGCACATATTCGGCGGAGTCGGAACCGCTTTAGTCACCCCGTTTTCAGATGGAAAAATCGATTATACGGCATTGCGCAGGCTTATAGAATTTCAAATCAGAGGGGGCGTTGACGCTATCATTATCGGAGGAACGACCGGTGAGGCGGCTACGCTTTCCGACGAGGAGAGATACGAGATCTTTGCTTTTGCAAAGGACGCCGTCGGGGGCAGGTGCAAACTGATTTTCGGAACGGGAACGAACGACACAAGGATTGCAATCAAGCATACAAAAAAGGCGGAAAATATAGGCTGTGACGGGGTTCTATTGGTCACTCCGTACTACAACCGCGGTACGGAAAACGGAATTTTCGCGCATTACGAGAGGATCGCAGGCGAGACGTCTTTGCCGATAATTCTCTACAACGTTCCCGCAAGGACGGGAGTCAATATTTCAATTAACAATCTTTGGCGATTAGCGAAAATCGAAAACATAATCGGGATCAAGGAGGCCTCCGATTCCGTCGAGAGGCTTATGGCAATCTCGGAGCTTGGCGAGGAGCTGAAGCTCTTTGCGGGAAACGACGCGCAGTTCTATACCGTGCTTGCAATCGGCGGCGCCGGAGTTATTTCCGTCGTGTCTAACGTTATGCCACGCGAGACGTCACAGATATGGCAAAAGTTTTTGTGCGGGGAGTGGAGCGAGGCACTCCGTTGGCAAAAAAAGCTCTTACCCGCAATACGCGCCTGCTTTACCGAGACGAGTCCCGCTCCCGTAAAATTCGCGCTCTCGGAGATGGGGCTTTGCAGTGCCGAATTACGTCTGCCGCTATCGGAAATAGGTGATGAAAGCAAGAAAACCGTAAGAAATGCACTGTCGGATATGAAAATTCTACCGTAATGTCAATAACAGTTTGCATTTTAATCACATTTGATTGGCTATCTTCACTTTTCGGCAATTTGTATGAGTAACACCAGATAAATTTCTTTTTTCCTTAATATAATCTTTTTTTGCAGATATCCTTGACAAATGAAAACAATTGTTATATAATGTAGATGTAAAGTTATATATTTACCTTGAAAGGATATGTGCATAATGACGTTAGGAAAGAAGCTTTCTCTCCAAAGAAAGGCGATAGGTCTTTCGCCGGAGGAAGTAGCACTTAAAATCAGAGTTACTACGCAGACAGTTACTAACTGGGAAAACAACATTGGCGAGCCGGACATTCAAAACCTCAAGGATCTTTCCGCACTTTTCAATATTTCAATCGACGATCTACTCGATACCGGTATGGGAGATGACGACACTGCGATCGGTTACTGCAAGAATTGCGGAATTTCGATCAACGAAAAGAACCTCGGCAGTAAGATTCCCGTCGTGCTCTGCCGCAGATGCGTAGAGATAAATAAGGCGCAAAAAAGACGCGAGGAAATGAAGGAAAAGGCAATCAAGGAGCGTCAGGAAAAGGCTCAGCGCGCAAAGCGCATGGCTGAATACAGTGCTTTCAAGGACAGGCAGAGAGCAATCAGAAATAAACAACTCGTAAGCTTCTTGGTAGCGGCTATTCCTACGGCGGCTTGGATAGTATTTCTCGTTTACACACAGCAGCAGGAATACAATCAGACGTGGGCTATAGTCGGCGGCATTCTCGCTTACTGCATCTTCTCGTTCGTTTCTCTTCTCTTCTACGACGGCCCCGTTCGAGATCTTCTCGTATATATGTGCACGGCGTCGATCAAGTGGCCGGGACTCGTTTACACGTTTGATATGGACGGATTCCTCTGGGTAATCGCCATGAAGGCTCTCTTTATGGTTATCGGATTCCTCTTCGGCCTCCTCTGCGGAATTCTCGGTATCGTTCTCGGACTTATCGTTTCTCCGTTCGTATTCCCCTACAAGCTTATCAAGATGGCATACGATATCAGACACGCCGACCTCACCGATTACGTTTCGTAATATTCTAAAATACCAATAATAAAAAAATGCTTGTCGTAATTCAAGGTGCGGCAAGCTTTTTTATTTGATACAATTTCTAAAGATAAATAATCCCCTCAAGGCAAAGAGGTGAGAGCAGGTGCTTCCGGTAAAGCCAGAGGGGATCTTTTTTTATTTTTGCCGAGTTCGCGCTCGGCATATTTTCAGATTTATGCTTTGAAAATACTAATTTTTGTTTACAATTTATAGTATTTTAATACATTCCGCCCATATCTGCGGGGGCGGGAGCTGCGGGCTTTTCTTCCTTTTTATCGGAAACTACCGCTTCGGTCGTCAGGACTGTGGAGGCAATTGAGGCGGCGTTTTGAAGCGCGGATCTTGTGACCTTTGCGGGATCGACGATGCCTGATTCTACCATATCGCAATACTGCTCCGAATACGCATCAAAGCCGTAGCCTATTTTTCCGCTTTCTCTGACCTTGGAAACTATGACCGCTCCGTCAAGTCCTGCGTTATCTACTATCTGCTTCATAGGTGCGACGAGAGCCTTGGCAACTATTCTGGCACCGGTTTTTTCGTCACCCTCGAGGGTTTCGATATATTTTTCAACTGCGGGAAGGATATTCACGTAGGCTGTTCCGCCGCCGGCAACGATTCCTTCCTCTACTGCCGCTTTCGTTGCATTGAGGGCGTCCTCTATACGAAGCTTCTTCTCCTTCATTTCAACCTCGGTGGCTGCGCCGACCTTGATTACGGCGACTCCTCCGGCAAGCTTTGCAAGGCGTTCCTGAAGCTTTTCCTTATCGAACTCGGAGGTAGATACTTCAAGGGCGGAGCGAATCTGACCTACTCTGTCGGAAATTGCTTTCTTATCACCGTAACCGCCGACTATTATAGTATTTTCTTTAGTTACCTTAACCTGTCTTGCGCGGCCGAGCTGACCGAGGCTTGCGTCCTTTAGTTCAAGTCCGAGCTCTGACGTAATTACCTCTCCGCCCGTAAGCGTTGCTATATCGGTAAGCATTTCCTTGCGTCTGTCGCCGAAGCCGGGAGCCTTGACCGCAACTACGGTAAACGTGCCGCGAAGCTTATTGAGAACCAACGTAGTGAGAGCCTCGCCCTCGACGTCCTCGGCTATGATGAGAAGCTTTCTGCCGGACTGTACTATCTGCTCGAGAAGAGGCAGGAGCTCCTGAATGTTGGAAATTTTTTTATCGGTTGTGAGAATAAGGCAATCGTCAAGCACTGCTTCCATTTTTTCGGTATCGGTCGCCATATAGGGAGAGAGATATCCGCGGTCGAACTGCATACCCTCGACTACCTCGCTGTAGGTTTCTGCGCTTCTCGATTCCTCAACGGTGATTACTCCGTCCGAGGTGACCTTTTCCATTGCGTCAGAGATAAGCTTTCCGATAGCCTCGTCACCTGCGGAAACAGATCCGACTCTGGAGATATCCTCACTTCCCGAAACTGCTTTTGCCTGCTTTGCCAGCTCGGAAACGGCGATCTCCGTCGCCTTGAACATTCCCTTGCGAAGTACCATGGGATTTGCTCCTGCGGTAACGTTTTTCATACCCTCGTGAATAAGCGTTTGAGCAAGAAGAGTTGCTGTCGTTGTTCCGTCGCCTGCGGCGTCGTTGGTCTTGGTAGCAACCTCACGCACAAGCGAGGCCCCCATATTCTCTGCCGCATCCTCAAGCTCCATTTCCTTAGCGATGGTAACGCCGTCGTTGGTAATAAGGGGCGGACCGAATTTTTTCTCCAGCACTACGTTTCTGCCCTTCGGGCCGAGTGTGATCTTAACGGTGTCTGCAAGCTTATCTACTCCGCGCAGAAGCGCGCCTCTTGCCTCCGAGCCATAAAGTATATTCTTTGACATATTTTTTTCCTTTCAACAAATAAATTTGATATTATTCCGAAAAACAGCAAAAATGACACGTTTTATTTACATTTTCGTGCATTAATCGCAAAAAAACGACAAATTGGTTTCAAGTATCAGTTGCTTCTTAATCGCTTTTTCACTGTAAACGAATCACTCTTTTACCGCATTTTGCTCTTGTATTTTCGGATATAAAAGCAAGACTGATTATTATTCAACCACGGCAAGAATGTCAGACTGCGATACTACGGTATATTCGACACCGTCAAGCTTTACCTGCGTTCCCGTATATTTTGCGGTTATTACGCGCTCTCCGACCTTAAGGTACATTTCGACCTTCTCACCGTTTACCAAGCCGCCGGGGCCTACCGCTACGATCTCGGATATCTGGGGCTTTTCCTTTGCCGAGCCGGGAAGAATTATTCCCGCAGAGGTCGTTTCCTCCGTTTCGACCTCCTTCAATACTACCTTGTCAAGTAATGGTCTCAGTTTCATTTCATCCATTTCCTCTTTTCTTTAGATTTTTTATCTTAAAATGATTTATTTATCTGCGTTTAATTATATTTCGTCTGTTCGCGAATGGTTTGGGTCTTATTTACGTTTCTATTATATTTCGCGTATCCGAAAACGTTTCCTTCGGTTCTTTCGCTTTGAAGGAAAAGGCTCCGTCGCACCGCTCACGCTTGATGCTTTGCATTAGAAAGGTATTTTAAGATTTCGTTCGCCGTCGAAAAGTCTTTATTATATGACGATATACGAGGTTGTGCGGAAGTAATATGCAAATCTAACCGTTCCGCTCCTTTAATTGTACTAAAATTGAGATAAAAAATCAATAGATTAGATAAATTTTCACATTTTTTTAACAAAAAACAGGACGTTTTATAAAAATTTGATAACATTTCAAAAAAAGTCGGACACTACGAGAGCATCTGCCGCAGTTTCTCCATGATTTTTTTCTCCTCGCGCGAGACCTTGACCTGCGTGATACCGAGGCATTTTGCCGTTTCGACCTGTGAAAGATCGCGAAAGAAGCGAAGGAGAACTATTTTTCTCTGCATTTCCGGCAGGTGCTCGATGGCGTCACGCACGGTCAGCGAATCAAATCTTTTCCCCTCCTCGTCCTCGTCGTAAATTACGTTGGCAATCGGCATTGATTCCTCGCCCTCAAAGGCTGAATCGTCCAAAGATTTTACTGCACTCTGCGAATATATTGCCGACGCGGCGTCCTGAACGCTTATACCGACTGCCTCTGCAATCGCACTGATTCTGGTATCCTCCCCTGACGACATTCGCCTGTCACGCTCCTGCAAAAGCTTTACCGCAAGGCGCTTCTCTTCTCTCGAAACCTTTATTATACCGTCGTCACGGAGGAAGCGGCGCATTTCGCCGAAAATCAGAGGAACGGCGTAGGTAGAAAAGGCGGTTCCGTGCGAAAAATCAAAGGTTCGCATTGCCTTGACGAGTCCGATAGTGCCGCATTCCACGAGATCCGACATTTCACCGCCGCGCAGAGCAAGCCTCGACGCCACCGAATAAACGAGGGGCATATTGATTTCCGCAAGTCGCTCGCCGGCCTCCTTATCTCCTTCGCGATACGCCTTCAGGAGCTTGAGGTTTTCATCATACGGACGTTTTCTTTCAATTAAATTTTCCATTCTCCACCGATAAGGATCAGGGCTTTAATTTTTTTCTCATAAGGACTCTTGTACCGAAGCCTATCTTGGATTTAACCACTACCTCGTCCATAAAGTTCTCCATTACGAGAAATCCCATTCCACATCTCTCGTCTGACGTGGCGGTGGTAAACATCGGTTCTCTTGCTTTGTTTATATCGGCAATTCCTATTCCTCTGTCCGATACCTCAACGGATATCTCCCTACCGCTGTACAGTCTGACGGATATGTAAAATTGCGGGTGCTCCCACGGTTGCGTATCGGGATAGGCGTGAACTATAGCGTTTGTGACTGCCTCCGATACAGCGCAGCGGACGTCCCCTATCTCCTCGACCGTCGGATTCAGCTCTGCGATAAAGGAGGAGACGATGCTTCTCGACACGGATTCGTTTATACTTATAGCAGGCAGTTTTACTTTCATTCTATTAATTATCATTTTCATTATTTCCTCACTTTTTAATATAAAAATGCTTATTTTGTCAATAATATTTTACATTTTTCGCTATTTTCCGATATAAACATTTTTAATTCTCTCCACTCCCGAAAGTCTGATCAGCTTCATTATTTGTGCCGAGAGTCCTACTAGCTTTACCGTTGAGCCGTTCGCCTCCGCAACTTGACTTCTGCCAATTATGAGTCCTATTCCCGATGAATCCATAAATCTTACCTCGCCAAAATCAAGATAGACTATTGCCGGTCTGTGAATAAAAATCTCCCTGTCTATTTTTTCGCGTATGATACGTGCGCTATGGTGATCTATCTCGCAACCGATCTTAGCGTGCAGAGCGTCGTTATCATACTTGAACGATACCGTTTCCGTCATTTTTCTTTTCCTTTCTTGGTATGCGCCTTGTCCGTTGTTTTTCTTTTGAGATTCTTTTGAAAGCGAGCTTTTTCCCTTGCATTTTTTAAGCCTCCTCCGCGGCTTCTTCGACCGCGTTATTTTGCTTTGGTGCTCTACGATGCTTGGATACGTATTTTCGCCGCTTTCGCTTTCCGGATATATTCTATCACAGAGCTTGGAAGAAACTTGTCGTTTTCGGGTGGCGGAAGGATTTTTTTTAGCATTCTTTGAACGAGAGCGTAAGCGAGGAAGAAAGGTTGACGCTTCAATATAAAATCGGAGGCGCAAACAGATATTGTCACCTATCCCGTACTTGCTTTTAAGGGTTTTTGCAGACGAATACAGCCGTTCTTTGTTCTTTCCGAAGTTTTTTCTTAAAAAAGTATTGATTTAGGCTTAAACGTATGATATAATTCTAGTATAAAATAAAAAAATGCCCGTTCGGGCAGAAAATGATATAACGAATCAGGTGACAAGATACCTGAAAAAGAAAGAGGGGCACTTATGCTGTCAAACAAGTTCAAAGAATTGCGGCGCGAGAGGAAAATGACCTTGGAGGCACTGGCGGACGCCTTGGGAACGTCGAGACAAACTATTCACAGATATGAAAACGGAACGATAACCAACATACCTCCGGAAAAGGTGGAAAAGCTTGCGGAGCTACTCGAAACGACGCCTGCGGCTCTTATGGGATGGGACGAATTTGACATAGGCAAGTACCAAAATCTTTCTCCGATATCCGCGACCGAGCTTCCCATGCTGGGTGATATTGCCTGCGGAGAACCACGGTACGCAACCGAGGTCAGGGGCGAATTTGCAAGCTCACTTTCAAGCATACAGGCTGATTTCTGCCTTCGCGCCAACGGAGATTCCATGATAAACGCCAGAATACAGGATGGTGACATAGTATTTATCAGGTCGCAAAGCTCGGTTGATAACGGCGAGATAGCGGCAGTAATTATCGGTGACGAGGCAACGCTGAAGCGGGTCTATTATTATCCCGAAAGCAGTAAGGTAATTTTGTGCCCCGAAAATCCGCGCTATGCACCGCTCGTATACGTAGGCGAGGAGCTGAGTGAGATAAAAATCATCGGGAAAGCCGTTGCGTTCCAGAGCAGGATATATTAAAGACTAAAGCATTCGAGGATTTTCGGCGTTGATATGCCTGCCGCACGGCATTCGCGCAAATATAACGCCTGTTATCCGAATTTCTGAGAGTAAAAACGACCGAACGGTCTAAGCTGTGCATTTTCTAATGCGAAGAAGGCTATACGCTCCACTCAGACAGTCAGACGTTTATTACCTTATAAATTTAAAATAAAAAAGGCCGCACGCTACCAAGCGGTGCCTAATCGTGGGATCTTGCATTTAGCTTGATCCTTTGATACGGTACTGCTCGACGACGTGCGGCCGCTTATGATTTGCCGAGTTACACTCGGCTTTTTCGTTTAATATCTTACGTTTTTCCTACGTGATTTTCGGGAAATATGCGAAAATAATCAGGGCTGCTTGCCGAAGTATGCCTGAATACCGCCGTCGACGTAAAGTATCTGACCGTTTACGAAATCGGAAGCGGAGGAAGCAAGGAATACTGCCGGACCTGCGAGATCCTCGGGATCGCCCCATCTGCCTGCGGGAGTTTTAGTTTCCGTAATGAAGGTATCGAAGGGGTGCTTTGAGCCGTCGGGCTGAGTCTCACGGAGGGGGGCTGTCTGAGGCGTTGCGATATAGCCGGGGCCTATGCCGTTACACTGAATGTTGTACTGACCGTACTCGGAGGCTATATTTCTCGTGAGCATTTTAAGGCCGCCCTTTGCGGAGGCGTATGCCGAAACTGTTTCTCTGCCGAACTCACTCATCATGGAGCAGATGTTTATGATCTTACCGCTTCTCTGCTTTATCATTGAGGGAAGTACTGCCTTTGATACGATGAAGGGAGCGTTAAGGTCAACGTCGATAACCTGTCTGAACTCTGATGCCTTCATTTCGATCATAGGGATCCTCTTTATAATTCCTGCGTTGTTTACGAGAATATCAACGACGCCTACCTCTTTCTCGATCCTTGCGATCATATCGTTTACGGCATCCTCGTCCGTAACGTCACAAACGTAGCCCTTAGCGTCGATCCCGTCTTTTTCATAGGATGCGAGACCTCTGTCAACGAACTCCTGCTTGATGTCGTTGAAAACGATTTTAGCGCCTGCGGCAGCAAGTCCCTTAGCGATAGCGTAGCCGATACCGTAGGACGCGCCGGTAATGAGCGCAACCTTTCCTTCAAGGCTGAAATTCTTTGTGTTTGCCATTTTAATTTCTCTCCTTTTATGTTATTAATTTCATATTGCTTGTGTTTGAATAATTGATTTTTTCATAAAAATGCAATCAGAATGTAATCAATTGTTGACAAAATTCGACCTTTTTACTAATAAATCGTTCCGTGCCGAGATACGTTATCTCAAATCCTTCGTTTCTATGTGGTCCATATCGGTGAATTCCTGATTCTCGCCGCACATAGCCCAAATGAATGAATAATTCTTAGTTCCGACTCCCGAATGGATAGACCATGAGGGGGAGATGACTGCCTCCTCGTTGTGCATAATAATATGCCTTGTTTCGCGAGGCTCGCCCATCATATGGAAAACTGCGTCGTTCTCGCCCATATCGAGATAAAGGTATACCTCCATGCGTCTGTCGTGAGTATGCGAGGGCATCGTATTCCAGTTCGATCCGACCGAAAGCTGAGTCAATCCCATTGCAAGCTGGCAGGACTGCATAACCTCGGGGTGAATGTACTGATTGATAACTCTCTTGTTGCAATCCTCCACCGATCCGCAGGGCACCTTTCTCGCTTTCGTGATATCTATTTTAACTATGGGGTATTCCTTATGTGCGGGGCAGGAGGTAGCGTAAAACTTCGCAGGCTCGTCGGGATTTACGCTTCTGAAGCTGATCTCACGATTGCCTCTTCCGATGTAAATTCCGTCGCGCGGATTCATATGATATTCCGTACCGTCTACCGTGATAACTCCCTCTCCTCCGATGTTTATACAGCCGAGCTCGCGGCGCTCAAGGAAATAATCCGATGCAAGCTCGCGTCCTGCCTCAAGCGTCAGTGCTTTACGTACGGGCTTCATTCCTATAACGATTATTCTGTCGATATGGCTGTAAACCATTTTTATATCATCCTCGGGGAAAAGACCGCTAATGTGGAATTCCTCTCTGAGTCTGTCCGTGGTGTAAAATTTCACGTCCTTTGCGTTTGCGGCGTCTCTTACTTCCATTTTTATCGCTCCTTTATAATTGATTTTCAGTGCAAATTTTCACAATATAATTTTATCATATACGAACGTAAAAATCAACATCTTTTTAAAAAGTTTGCGCAAAATCTTCGCCATTTATATCATTCGACAATTGGCACGCGGTGACGTCAGACTTATGTTAGCAACGAGAAAACGGTTGCACTGCGTGCATATTCTCCGCAAGCGTGCGGCGGTGACGTCCGACGTATATCGGCAGCGGCTTAGCTCTTTACGCTTCGGTGCTCTGCGGAATAAGTAACTCGTTGATCTTAGGGCACTTTATGCGGCTTACGGCAGAAAGAACGGCAAATACGGACGTTCCCACCGTGCAGATGATCATATCGGTCAGGGTATCTATCAGTCCAATATCAAGATAACCGTCTATCGTATAGGTCTTGCCCTCGCCGTAGTATATAACGGTTTTGATTATTCCGTCAAGCTCCACGGTCTCGGTATGATTTCCCGAGAGGAGATATGAATTGATCCTCGTTACTATAGTATCCTCCATCATGTCGAAGCCGAACGCCGCGGTACAGCCGTACTCGAATATTTCCCAGAGCACCGCTATGGCAAGGCTAAAGCAAAATGCAAACGTCAGACAGCCGTAGAATTTTCTCTTACCGCCCGCTTTGCCGAAAAACTTTTCAGCGAGTGCAAATCCGAGAGCGGCGAAAATTATGCCAGACATTCCGTGAAGCACGGTATCGAAGAAGGGCACGGTGGTATAAACGTTGAAGCAGGATCCGAGTATAGAACCGGCGGCAAGCGCGAGAACGGAGGCAACGAACAGATCACCGAGCCGTATCTTTACCGTATATTCCGCAACGAAGATAAGCGGAACGAAGAGGGCGAAGGCAAGTGACATAAGAAGATTTCGCGCCTGAAAATCCACGCACCAAAAGACGCTCGATACGAGGCAGAAAAGCAGATAGACCGCGTTAATGCAAACGAACGCCCTGTGCGTCAGCCTCTCCCTTAAATAGTCGCCGAATTTGATTTTTTCCATAAAATAAAAGCTCCTTGTTTTTTCGTATTTATATTTTATGCTTTAGCGTTTGCTCTCGTATTTATCCGTTTTGCTTTTGCAATGTTTTTTGCTTATCGGCACGGTGGGAATGCCGTTTTATTTATGCGATCGGCTTCCGTTTTGCGATATTACGAGCATATTCGATTATACATCCCTTTTGTTTTGCCTTTATTACGAATTTGTTGACAAAATGTTAATATTGCGACTTTTGACTCCGCGGGGCGAAATGCAGTGAGTTTTTTCAAAATTTGCATATCCGAAAAGCGATAAATGTACGTTTATGGCGGTTTTTTGACCGTTTTATATTGACACGGAGAAAATTTTGTGATAGAATTATCTTGGAATATGATTTTTCCCTTTGGGAAGAGTAAGGATCACGTCGGTCTGCAGAGAGCGAATGGCAGGTGAAAATTCGCGGCGGACGGATCTTGAAGGTCGCCCATCGTACTCGGAAAGAACGGCAGACGCTTATTAGAATCCGACGCTTTATTCACGTAACGAACGAAAATTGAGGGCGGCAGGTTGCCGCTGAACTTGGGTGGTACCGCGCAATTCGTCTTTTGTGCCCCATGCGACGTTTCCTTGGTCGTATGGGATTTTTCTTTTGTTTTGACAATTATAGTTTACATCTAAAGCACTTTGCACAAAAAAATCAAGCATCGGTAGCTTGCGGATTAATTTAACAACAACGTCTAAATCAAAAATCAAGAGGCGCGGCAAAGGACCTTATGCGGCGAATAAAAGCCGACGGATAACGTTATCGTATAAAAACAAAAAAATACATTCACTTATTGCCAAGCGGCAAACGAAAGGACGGCTATGAGAAAAGAATTAGCTAAAAACTATAATCCTGCCGAATTTGAAGACAGGATATACCGCGAATGGTGCGACAAGGGTTACTTCAAGCCCGATCAGGACAAATCAAAGCCTGCGTTTTCCATCGTTATTCCCCCTCCGAACGTTACGGGACAGCTCCACATGGGACACGCTCTCGACGAAACCTTACAGGATATACTCGTCAGGACGAAGCGCATGCAGGGCTACTCTACCCTTTGGGTTCCCGGCACGGATCACGCGGGAATCGCGACTCAGATAAAGGTTGAGGAGAGACTCAGGGTTGACGAGGGGCTCTCGCGCTACGATCTCGGAAGAGATAAATTCCTTCAGCGCGTATGGGCATGGAAGGACTCCTACGAGGCAAGAATTACCGGTCAGCTCAAAAAGCTCGGTGCGTCCTGCGACTGGTCAAGGCAGAGATTCACTATGGACGAGGGCTGCTCCAGAGCGGTACGCGAGGTATTTTGTAACCTTTACGACAAGGGACTTATTTACCGCGGTCACAGAATAATTAACTGGTGCCCGAGATGTCTTACAGCACTTTCGGATGCGGAAGTAGAATATCAGGATCAGCCGGGCTTCTTCTGGCATATAAAGTACCCTATTAAGGGCGAGGAGGGATACGTAGAGGTTGCTACGACGCGTCCCGAAACGATGTTCGGCGATACGGCAGTTGCAGTCAATCCCGAGGATGAGGCAACAAAGCACCTTATCGGTAAGACTCTTATACTTCCTATCGTAAACCGCGAGATCCCCGTTATTGCGGACGACTACGTAGAAATAGGCTTCGGAACCGGTTGTGTTAAGATCACTCCCGCGCACGACCCGAACGACTTTATGGTAGGTCAGCGCCACAATCTCGAGCAGATCAAGGTAATGAACGACGACGCCACGATGAATTCCTATGCCGGAAAATACGAGGGCATGGATCGCTACGAATGCAGAAAGGCACTTGTAAAGGATCTCGAGGAGGGGGGCTTCCTCGTTAAAGCAGAGCCTCACGAGCACAACGTCGGCACCTGCTATCGCTGCGGAACTACCGTCGAGCCTCTAACGTCGGATCAATGGTTCGTTAAGATGAAGCCTCTGGCAGAGCCTGCCATCAAGGCGGTAGAGAGCGGAGACGTAAGCTTCGTTCCCGAGCGATTCTCGAAAAACTATTTCAACTGGATGAACAACATTCTCGACTGGTGTATATCGCGTCAGCTCTGGTGGGGACACAGGATTCCCGCCTTCTATTGCGACGAATGCGGACATATGGAGGTATCTAAGACGGATATCACCGTTTGCCCGAAATGCGGCGGCAAGGTAAGACAGGAGGAGGACGTTCTCGATACGTGGTTCTCTTCGGCTCTCTGGCCCTTCTCTACTCTCGGTTGGCCCGATAAGACCGAGGATCTTGAAAGATATTATCCCACAGACGTTCTCGTTACCGGCTACGATATAATTACCTTCTGGGTATCGAGAATGATATTCTCCGGCCTTGAGCATATTGGAGAAAAGCCCTTCTCCACGGTATTTATCCACGGTCTCGTCCGTGACTCTCAGGGCAGAAAAATGTCGAAATCACTCGGAAACGGTATAGATCCGCTGAAGGTCATCGACGAGTACGGTGCGGACGCACTGAGATTTGCTCTCGCGAGCGGAAACTCCCCCGGAAACGATATGAGATTCTCCGACGAGAAGATCGAGGCGGCTAGAAACTTTGCAAACAAGCTCTGGAACGCTTCGAGATTCGTGCTTATGAACCTGAAGGAGAGCGACGAGGAGCTTCTCACCATGCCGAACTCGGACGAGCTTGCGCTTGAGGACAAATGGCTGCTTCATAAATTCAATCTGCTTACGAAGTCGGTGAACGACAATATAAACAATTTCGAGCTGGGAATCGCACTTTCCGAGATATACTCATTTACGTGGGATACCTTCTGCGATTGGTATATCGAGATGGTCAAGAGCCGCATATTCGAGGAGGGCACGGCGTCCTCCGTTACCGCGAAGAGAGTGCTGGTATATACTCTTACGGGAATTCTCAAGCTTCTCCATCCTTATATGCCCTTCATCACAGAGGAGATCTATCAGGCTCTGCCGCACGGAGAGGATTCAATTATGATCTCGGCGTATCCCGCATTTGACAAGGGACTTGATTTCTCCGCCGAGTCAGCAGACGTCGAGAGAATAATCGGTACCGTTACCGCAATACGCACAAGGCGCGCCGAGATGAACGTTGCCCCCTCGAAGAAGGCAAAACTTTACGTTGTTACGAAATACGCCGACACGTTCCGCGCGGCTGAAAAGATACTTCAAAAGCTTGCAAGCACCTCGGAGATGATATTGACCGATTCCTACGATACGGACGACGCGGTAATGATCGCGACGGATGCGGGCAACCTCTATATTCCTCTCGCAGACGTTATCGATTTTGAAAAGGAAAAAGCGCGTCTCGAGTCCGAAATGAAGAAAAACGACGGCGAGATCGAGAGAATCGAGAAAAAGCTTGCAAATCCGGGCTTCGTCTCCAAGGCGCCGGAGGCTGTCATCAACGGCGAACGTGCAAAGCTGGCAAAATATATTGAGGTAAGAGAGTCTCTTATTTTGGCTCTGAAAAAGATTACGAAATGATCGAAATAGTAAAAAAGCCGCCTGAGGAAAACACGGTTATTTTCGCCGGATATTACGAGGACACCGCGGATAGTGCGGAGCTGGTAATACCCGAGGGAATGGTCGAGATAGGCGAAAACGCTTTCAGGGGCTACAAAAATTTAAGATCCGTTACGGTTCCCCCAAGCGTAAAGATAATATCCGCATGTGCATTTGCGGAGTGCGAAAATCTTTCTCACGTGACGCTTTCAATCGGTCTGGAGGAGATACGCGACGAAGCGTTCTCGGGCTGTAATTCGCTTTGCGAGATAAGGATACCGGACAGTGTAAAAAGAATAGGCGAGGGCTGCTTTGAGGGATGTGCTTCTCTTTCCTCGCTGAAGCTTTCCGAATCGATTTATATGATCGGTGCTTCCGCCTTTTCCTTCTGCTTTAATCTCACCGAGGTTACCGTTCCGGACTCGTGCGTGCTGATAGAATTCAACGCCTTTGCCAACTGCTTTTCACTCGAGGGAGTCAAGCTTTCCGACAATATGGGACTTATAGACGAATCGACGTTTGAGGGCTGTAGGTCGTTAAAAAACGTTGATATGCCAACTAAACTTGTCAAAATCGGCAGAAGAGCATTCAAAGGCTGCACGTCACTTGATAACGTAATATTACCGATCGGAACGAAAACGATAGGTCTCGACGCCTTCGCCGACTGCGCCGCACTGCAAAGAATCGCGCTCCCGAAGGAATTATCCTGCATTGAGGACGAGGACGCCTTCGGCGGCTGTGACAGCCTGCGCTTGATATCCTTCGGCGGTACCAAGGAGGCATGGGAGACCTTACTTCACGGAAAGGCTCTGACCATTCAGAAGAGCGACTGCACCGTGGCTACGCCGAAGATCGGATTTATGAACTTATAAGGAGAGATTATGAAATACAAATGCTTGGTTCTCGATCACGACGACACAGTGGTCGACAGCAGTGCATCTATACATTACCCGTCCTTCATAGAATATCTTAAGATAGCGAGACCTGCGCTTGCGGATAAGTACACGCTCGAGGAGTATTTCGAAAAGAATTTTCACCCGGGGATCTTGGAGCTGCTGCGCGACGAGGTGGGACTTAGCGAAAAGGAGCTTTGCGAGGAGGAGGACTTCTGGCGCGATTACGTCAAGGAGCATATTCCGCACGCCTTTTCCGGTATCAGGGAGATTATTGAGGATTTCCGTCTGAGAGGCGGCATAATTGCCGTTGATTCGCATTCGCTTACCGAAAACATAAAACGCGATTTCAAAGCAAACGACCTTCCTATGCCCGACGTAATCTACGGCTGGGATATTCCCGCCGAAATGAGAAAGCCTTCGCCCGACACGCTGTTCGATCTGATGAAAAAATACGACCTAAAGCCCGAGGAGATACTCGTTGTCGACGACTTGAAGCCCGGGTACGATATGGCAAGAGGCGCCGGAGTTGATTTTGCCGCGGCCTCGTGGGCATATGACGTTCCGTCTATACGTGAGTTTATGAGAGGAAATTGCGATTATTTTCTCACGTCGGTCGACGATCTTAAAAGGCTTTTAGAGGAATAAGGATAAACGATACGGAGGAATTACCTTTATGAATATGAAAAATATTTTTTTACACCTGCGGACGGTTATGCGGCATAAACGGAGAGTTTTTATCAACTGCTCAAAATGCGGGCTTCCGTGGCGCGGATTTATACACGATCTGTCGAAGTTTTCTCCGATCGAATTTTTCGAGAGCGCAAAATATTTTCAGGGATACCGCTCGCCGATTACCGCATCAAGAAAGGACGTAGGCTACAGCGAGGCGTGGCTTCATCACAAGGGGCGCAACAAGCACCACACGGAGTACTGGTTCGACTGGGAGTGCGAGGTACAGCCGCTTATGCCCTATAAGTACCTCGTCGAATGCGTTTGCGATAAGCTGGCGGCAACGAGGATATATAACGGCAACTCGCCCGACTACCCCAAGGATAAGCCTCTCGAGCATTTTCGAAGGCATTGCAGACTAGATACGATGAACCCGAAAACCGCTTTGTTCATAGAAACGGTATTCACGGATCTTCAATCGCTCGGCGAGGACGGAATACTTAATAAAAAATATATGAAGGAAACTTATGATCGAATTTGCCTCGGAAAATGAGCGAATTTGACAATTAAAGTTTACAAAACAGGAGATATTTATGTTTTATGACGTGATAATAATCGGAGCCGGCCCCGGAGGAATATTCTCTGCATACCAGCTTACCGAAAAAAACGAGGATTTGAAGATTGCCGTTTTCGAAGCGGGAAACGAGCTGAAAAAGCGCAAATGCCCCATTGACGGAGAAAAAATCAAATCCTGCATCAACTGCAAGACCTGTGCTATCATGAACGGCTTCGGAGGCGCGGGTGCATTTTCCGACGGAAAGTACAATATTACGAACGACTTCGGAGGTTCTCTGCACGAGTACATAGGCAAGAAGCGCGCAATAGAGCTGATGAAATACGTGGACGAGATAAATCTCCGTTTCGGCGGTGAGGGAACGAAAATGTATTCCACGGCGAACAACGCGCTGAAGAAAAAATGTCTGCAAAACAATCTCACGCTGCTTGACGCTTCGGTACGTCATCTCGGTACGGATATCAATTACGTCGTTCTTGAAAATCTTTACAATCTCCTTTCAGAGAAGGTGGATTTCTACTTCAACACTCCCGTAAAAAAGATAGAAAAGACGGACGCAGGATACAGAGTATTCACGGACAAGGGCGAATTCGAGGGCGAGAGCACTATAATCTCGGTCGGCAGAAGCGGCTCAAAATGGATGGAGGACGTCTGCTCCGATCTCGGCATTAACACCAGCTCAAACAGAGTCGATATCGGCGTGCGTGTAGAGATCCCCGCGGCAATATTCGAGCATATAACAGACGAGCTTTACGAATCCAAGATAGTATACAGAACTCAGAAATTCGAGGACAGAGTGCGCACCTTCTGCATGAATCCGCACGGAATAGTAGTAAACGAAAACACGAACGGCATCGTTACGGTAAACGGACACAGCTTTGAGGATCCCTCGAAAAAGACCGAAAACACGAACTTCGCACTACTCGTCGCAAAGCATTTTTCAGAGCCGTTTAAGGACTCCAACGGATATGCCGAAAACATCGCAAGACTCTCTAACATGCTCGGCGGCGGCGTAATAGTTCAGCGCTTCGGCGACCTTGAGAGAGGAAGAAGAAGCACGCATCAGCGCATTGCCGAAAACAGAGTGCGCCCCACCCTGACGGCGACTCCCGGAGACCTCTCACTCGTGCTCCCGAAAAGAATACTTGACGGTATAATCGAGATGATCTACGCTCTCGACAAGATCGCACAGGGCATTGCAAACGACGATACTCTCCTCTACGGCGTCGAGGTAAAGTTCTACAACATGGAGGTAGAGCTTGACGAAAATCTCGAGACGAAGCACAAGGGGCTCTTCGTCATAGGCGACGGCAGCGGAGTCACTCATTCCCTCTCACATGCTTCAGCCAGCGGCGTTTACGTTGCGAATATCATCACCGACAGAATTGCGAACAAGTAAAATTTATCTTTTATATATTCTCTTTTA
>CAZXVF010000003.1:0-57692 GCA_964644445.1 uncultured Ruminococcus sp. | reverse complement strand
ACGTAATAGGTAAGAGCGAAAAGTGAAGAAGTGGAAAGCTGTATAATGAAAACGGGCAAACAGAAAAGTTGATCGATATGATTGATTAAAAAACGGATACGTAAAAGTGTGACTTATATTGACGAGTTTAGCGAAAGTTCTATAAGTTAAACACGCAAAAAAACACCACTGCTGCTTAATAAGGTTTATTTAAAACCCCGTAACGGAGATTGCCGCGCGTGATCTCTTTTTTTTATTTTTCAGATTTGCTGTGTGTGAGAACGCACGAAAAACGGGGCGGGGATTTTGCGGCGAATTTCAAAATGTAAATTTTTATCCGCGCTCCTTGACGGGTATTGATGAATGTGATATAATTTAATTGAGGCTGCGGTGCACCGAAGCTATAGCACTGTCTCGTGAAAAATAAAATGCCGTTTTGCACAATCATAAGCGTTCTCATCGAATGAAAATTGCTACGTAATTTAACCGAAAACGGTTGTTAAGCTTAAAGCTTTAAGGGGTAAAATTTGAATTACGGGCATTTCGGCGTTATGACTGCAAGTGCGATGTGATTGAATTACAGCTGCGGCGTCGTTAAACCGAAAACGGTCGGGTATACTAGAGGATCAAAAAATAAGAAAACGTAAATTGCGGAAAATCGGAGGAAAGAAAATGCGTGAGGTCATAGCTAAGAGGTATAAGAAAACTTATCTTTATATGCTGATTTTTTCGGCGGTCATGCTGGTGCCGACGATCGCTTCGATCTGGTATAGCGGTATCGGGTTCGTAAACGGGCTTATGCTGGTCGCGTTTGCTGCGGCGGTCGGAATTTGCGTTATCGTGCTTGCTGACAAGGGCGGCGTGATCGAGCGCGAGGGTGACACGTTCATTATCAAGCGCGGAATCGCAAGGAGCGTTGTCAATATTTCGGACGTAACGAATGCGTACCGAACGCCGAGTCAGAAGGTGCGCGGCGAGCTTCAGGAGTTTTCGATAACCGTGATAGTCCGTGAGGGCGGAGAACAGAAGGAAATAATTCTCTATGACGTTTTGGACGAGGACGACGCGGTAAATAATATCCTTCGCTGCCTTCGGTAATTTTTCAAATTTCGGAGCATATCTAAACCGTGCTTTTCGGATACGGCGATTTTTACAGAGTCGTGCCAAGCGAAAAAATAAATAGATTGTAATTTATCCCGCCTTTCGTGGCGGGAATTTTTTTGTTAAACCGAACGGGAGAGAAAAGCCACCTTGAGCGATAGGCGAAAAGCAAGCGAAAAAGACGTTTGGCAAGACAAAAAAGATTGCGGCGAAACAAGAAAAAATACAGATAAAGCGGAAAAACGCGAAAAGCCCTTCGACAAAGCACACCGAAAAGCGTGCGAAAAAAATCAAAAAAGTTTTTAAAAACGTATTGACAAACTGATATCAAAATGATATCATAATAACAGAGGAACGGTAAAGCAAAATCGAACGCACCCCAAGAATCTAACAAAACGCGCGTAAAAAACAAAGCGCACTAAAAGCAACGCACTTTTTGAAAAGCGGGAAAAATACACCAGAATGTAAATAAAAGTAGACATAAATACATAAATAAAGGAGAAATAACTATGAATGAAATCGTACTTCAAAACAAAAAGAACGGTATGACCGCGTTGATTGCCACTATCGGTGCCCTCGTCGCTTATTTCGGACTTATGATAGTCGGCGGAATGGCAATGGAAGGCGGCAGTATACCCGGAATCGTTGCCTTCGTTATCGGAATTATCGGCTTGTGCATCGGATGGATACCCTTTGCAGGTCTCAAGGTGCTGAAGCCTCAGGAGGCACTCGTGCTTACGCTGTTTGGTAAATACGTCGGAACGATAAAGGGGGAGGGCTTTTATTTTGTAAATCCCTTCTGCGTTGCGGTAAATCCAGCGGCAAACACCAGATTGAACCAGAGCGGCGACGTCAGCAATATGGATGCGATACCCGCTATTCCCAATGCACAGAATGCGGCGGCAATCGTAGACAAAAAGCTTTCTCTTAAGATAATGACTCTTAACAACAACCGCCAGAAGATAAACGACTGCCTCGGAAATCCCGTCGAGATCGGAATTGC
Organism: uncultured Ruminococcus sp.; assembly: GCA_964644445.1. Lineage (GTDB taxonomy): Bacteria > Bacillota > Clostridia > Oscillospirales > CAG-272 > UBA1740. Next base: position 55,609 of record CAZXVF010000003.1, on the reverse strand, counting down.
GGTTACGTGGAGAATAGTTGACACAGCCAAGGCGGTCTTTAACGTTGACAATTACAAGGAATATCTCTCGCTTCAGTGCGATACCTCGCTTCGTAATATCGTGCGCCTTTACCCTTATGACGTAGCCCCGGGTATAGACACTACGGGTGACGGTATTGCGGACGACGGCAGTCTCAGAGGCTCGAGCGAGGTCGTCGCGGCGCGTATCAAGGCTGAAATCCAGGATAAGGTAAACGAGGCTGGTATCGAGATCATCGACGCGAGAATCACCTATCTTGCATACGCGACCGAGATCGCTGCGGTAATGCTTCAGCGTCAGCAGGCTTCCGCTATAATCGATGCGAGGAAAATGATAGTTGACGGTGCGGTCGGCATGGTGGAAATGGCACTTGAAAGACTCTCCGCAAACAATACGATAGAGCTGGACGAGGAGCGCAAGGCGGCAATGGTCTCCAATCTTCTCGTAGTCCTCTGCGGCAACAAGGACGCTCAGCCGATAGTTAATTCGGGCAGCCTTTACTGATGGCGGATAACGAAAAGAAGCAGGTTCCTCTGCGCATCTCCCCCAAGCTGTACGCCGCAATATCGCAGTGGGCGGAGGACGATTTCCGCAGTCTGAACGGACAGATAGAGTACCTTCTGACGGAGTGTGTGAAGCAGAGAAAAAAGAACGGCGCACCCGTTCCGCACGAGCTTGACGAGCCGATAAAGCTTGATATTGAGTAATACGCAAAGCGGGGTCTCACGGAGATGAGACTGTATGTAAAAGCCGTGCGAAGTATTATCGATACGGCAGCTCGAAGCAAAAGCAAAATTGAAAAAGCAAAAAGAGAGGCAGAGCCGAATTTACAGGCTCTGCCTTAAAACATATAAAAACGTAAATAATTGTTGACTTATTTAAGGATTTTTCGTTCCTTTTTTATTTTGCTCTTTCGATGATTTTAATCTTTCTTGCGAAGATCTGTGGCGGAAGGCTGAGTGCGGTTTGTCCCGTGTAGGTTATTTCGATCACGTCCCCGACCGAAAGCTCGCCGCGCCCTATTTTTCTTCCGCACTCGTCAAAATACGGTGTGCTATCGTCCGCATTAACCCAATAAGTGCCGTGCGCGCCGTAGCTTCCTTGTATTACCTCGACCTCTAACTTGTCGGATATCTCGGTTATCCGTGCGGTCATTTTTACCATTCCTATCTCTCCTTTCCATTCCTCACATTGGAGACACTCACCGACAGCCGCGCCCGTACAAAGAAGCAACGAGGGCAATATTATGACAGCGCATAAAATTTTCTTTAGCATACTCATATTTTCTCCGTCTCTCCTTTACCTATTCGGCAAAATTCGTTTTCGCACGGTGTGCTTTGATTTTGATTCGTGCTTCGCAGTCTGCGTCTTTTAAAACGTGTTTTCTTTTTATTTTTTTGTTTTATATTCGGTTGAAATTTCGTTTTTTGCGTTTTTTCTTCGGACGTGCCGTTGCCGTTCGGGCAAATTTTCATCCGTTTTACAAAATGTTTTCAATATCTCTTGACAAGCCGTACCGAAATATGTATAATATAATGGCACGGAGGCGTAGCTCAGTTGGCTAGAGTACTTGCTTGACATGCAAGGGGTCAGTGGTTCGAGCCCACCCGTCTCCACCAAAGATTCTCGGGAGCTTTGCGACCGAGGATTTTTTATTTTTTGCCTTTTGTTTTTTCTTTACTGCGAAAGCGTCCGAAAATTTTAAGGTAATAGTAACGAGCGAAAAGCGAAGAAGTAAAAGAGGTCGGCGGCATCCGATATCAGATCTCGACCTCAACTGCCACGACTCGCTTGCACTTGAAGCTCCTTTGCGTTTCCTCGAGCGTTCTCGGAGGGTTACATTGCGCGGGTGCTTCCGTCAGCATAAGCCTTATGAGATCCTTTGCCATAAATATCGCGTCGGCCTCGTCCTCTCCGCAGGTAACACCGCCGAAAATATCCGGTACGGTAACGCAAAAGCCGCCGCTCGCGTCCGGCTCTAAAATTACGGGATATAAGTATTTCATTTTTCGTCCCTCCTTATCTTTAGTATACACGGTTTTTTGATTTTTTTCAATACTTTTTTTATTTTGCGGCGCTTTTCGTTTTGCACGTATGAAGTTTTTTGACAAGTGAAGTTTTTTGATTTTGACAAGTGAAGTTTTTTTACTCTTTCTATTGATAATACGCGCCGCGGGTGATATAATATTTAAAAAGCCGCGTTTCACGGTATAAAGCTCTGCGGAGGAAATTTTTATGTGGTTAATACTTGCTCTCGTCGCGGCTGTGGCGACCTCGCTTACGACGATTTTTGCAAAGATAGGTATCAAGGACGTCAAGTCCGATTTTGCAACGGTTTACCGCACTGCGGTCGTAATTTTGTGTTGCGTTCTGATGTGTGCCGTTAGCGGAAGCCTCGGAGAAATAGCGTCGCTGTCACCGTTGAATTGGCTGTTTTTGGTGCTTTCGGGAATTGCGACGGGCTGCTCGTGGCTCTTCTATTACAGGGCGGTCTCGCTCGGTGACGTCAATAAGATCGCGCCGATAGATAAATCGTCCTTCGTGCTTTCGGGATTGCTGTTTATGATTTTCTTCTTCGACGACACGACTCGGGGCGGAGATCCCCTGACGATCTGTATGCTTCTTCTCTCCATGGCTCTGATACTTGGCGGCACGGTGCTTATGATAGATAAGAAGGAGGGGGTGCACGAGGAGTCGCGCGGGTGGCTTACCTGTGCCGTGCTTTCCGCCGTTTTTGCGGGGCTTACCTCGCTCTTCGTGAAGCTCGGACTTTCGGGGATATCCTCGGATCTCGGCACGCTGATAAGAACCGTTATAGTTTTCGTTTTTGCCGCGGCGATCTGCGGTGTGAAGGGAGAGTACAAGGGCGTCGGCAAAATTTCGGGAAGAAGCTATCTTTTCCTGACTCTCTCGGGAGTGGCAACCGGCTGTGCTTGGCTCTCGGAGTATTACGCGCTTAATATGAAGGGCGTCAATCCCGTTGCGGTCGGCTCGATCGGCAAGCTCTCGATCCTTATGACAATGCTTTTTTCCTCGCTTATCCTAAAGGAAAAATTCACGAAGCGGTCTCTCGTCGGCCTCGGAGTGCTTACCGTCGGAATAGTCATCGTCGCAGTGTTCAGCCTATGATTTTTTGTGCCGTTCCATCGTGGTTTAGCGTATCGCTCAAGAGCTACCGCCGTGTCCGCAACCGTTTTTTGATTTGCCACCTGTCCGTAAATAATGTGTAGTTTGACCGTAAAAAAACGTGCCGCTTGTACGTAAAAAAACGTGCCGCTTGACCGTAAATAACGTGTAGCTTGTCCGTGAAAAAACGTGCCGCTTGACCGTGTAAGATAACGCTTAAGGTAATTTCGGTTACAAAATCATCGAGGGCAGAAAACTAGCGCAAGCAAAAGCAATAAAAAGTAAATTTCAAAGAATCGTAACGAAAAAACAAAAAAGCAGAGCCGAGGCAATGACCTCGGCTCTTTCAAATAAATAAGGATAATTGATAACAATTGTTTACGTTTTGAGGGCTTTTACAGCACTATTCCTCACCGACGGCGAGTCTTGCAATAAGGCGGCAAAGCAACAGCATTAATCCCGCACCTAAAAACACGGCTGCAATATAGCCTGCGAGTATGACTGCATACGGTGCGCTTTCAAGTCCGAAGCCGAGAAGAACGTCGGGCAGATATCTCTCGTAGGGGCTGATGAAGAAGAGATTGAAGCTGCCGCTGAGTCCGAGAACGGGAAACAATTCGTGCTGTGCGATGTTAAGCCCGAGAGCTATCGAGGCAAGTAAAATGAATATGCCTCCTGCCGATATAAAGCTTTTGAGGTTTAGCTTTTCTCTGTATCTTACGCCGAGGAAGAGTGCAATGAAGATCTGCGTCCCGTGGTGTATCATCGTCTGCACGTTAAGATAAGCCGAGCCGCAAAATACCGAGTCGGGAAAGGCGTAGACCGTAATACCGCCGACGGCGGCGAAGCAAATGAGAAAAACTATAGAACCGTCACGCAGCTTACCGTCGCGAGCCAGAGCGGCAATTGGCATGATATACAGCGGAGTCGAGCAGAATTGGAACGGGAAAAAGTGCCAGAAATATTCGAAGCGAAGCGCTCCGTCCGAAAGGTAAAAGCTGTATGAAAATTGCTTGCCAAGCTCCAGAACGAATATCACGAGCCAGAAGGCGAAAATAAGAACTCTCGCAAAGCCGTCTGAGCAATTTTTGAAGAGGAGTATCAGAGCTGCCGCCACCAGCAGAGTCAGTGCTATGCACGTAAGGTGGTAGGTACCGTATTTTTGCGGAACGTCGGAGGTGCGTCTCAGCCACTCGTAAATTTGAATTAACGTGTCCATTCGTTCTCCTTTCTCTCGTATTTTCATCGAATATTAGTGTAGATCGCTTTTTACGTATTACGCAGGATTATGATAAAGTGGCGGTTTTTGCCAACTTTGATTTACATATTGAAGGCAACTTGAATATTCCGCGCATAACGTACATAACCACGCCTGCGCAAAATGTATACGACGATAAATGCAGGGCTGGGCAGAACCTCGTCTATTGCAGAAAGTATCGGCATATGGCACTGGTAATACGGACTGATATAGAACATGTTGAAGGTGTCGTCTTGACCTGCCGCGCGGAGAGCGTTGTGCACGGTAAGATTGAGGATCATTGCTACCGAGACCAAAATTGCGAACACAGCCGCCGCTGAGGGAAGATTTTTCAGCGTAAGGCGTTTGCGCGAGCGGTAAGCGAGATAAGCACCGAAGAAGAGCTGAACTCCGTGGTGTACCATCGTCTGTACGTTAATAAATATGCGCGAAACGAAAACGTCACCCGGTATAACGTAAACGCAAATGCCGGCAAAAAGACTGAACGTCGCGAGAAAAAGGATCGCACTGTCACGAATGCGCCCGTCTCTTGCAAACGCTACGAAGGGGAGAACGTAGAGCGGAGAGGAGCAGAATTGGAATGGGAAGGCGTACCATGCGTAATCCCAAACGAGCCGCCCATCCTCAACGTCAAAGCCGAAGAGCAGCTGCTTTCCTATCTCGAGGGCGACTATGATTATCCAGAGTGCCGCCGCCAGTCTGCGAACGAATTTTTCGCTTGCGTTGCCGCAAAGCGTGATAAGCAGAACTGCCGCCGAGATGCAAAGAATAATACATACGATGTGGAAGGTGCTGTAGTTTGTCGGAGTAGTCATCCGACGGTCGAAGAGGTTATAAACCTTTATCCAAAAGTCCATTTCAAAAAGCTCCTTGATTTTAGTCTTGATTTGTGAGTTGTATGGAAAACGGCTCTTCCGAAAATTTCTCTTGTAAGCTTTGCCGGCGGAGCCGTTTATAAAACGAACGTTCGTCCGAGCTCGGAAATTTTCGAAAGAAGGTCTTCCGTATAGATTTTAATACCGTGCGTTGTGATTGTCAATTGCAGAGAGGATTTTTTAATATTTCTTAATAATACTAAGGAAGAATTTTGCCGCTATTCGTTGGTTGTCTCTTCATTTTTGCCTGCGATAGGTCGTTTTCGGCGGCTTGCTTTTTGTACATACTAATCGGCTTTCAGCGGCTTACTCTTTGCTTTTTGCACGCACTAGTCGTTTTTCGTCGGCCAATTCTTTGTTTTTTGCACGCACTAGTCGTTTTCGGCAGCTTGCTCCTCATCTTTTTGCAGAGTCGCGTCACCTTTCGGCGGTGTGAAATTGAGATCGGAGGTCGGATCACCGTAATCCACGATAATTTTTTTACATTCGCGACAGTTGTATGCAACCACCGCGGAGCCCCTGAGCATTGAGAGCGCGGACAGTGTGACCGAGTCGGGCGAAAGCTTTGGGAAATAGAAGAATTTTCTCTTTTCGGTTTTAAGCCAAGCTATAGCGTTTGAGCTTTGAATTAAGCCGTATTCCATTTCGCGGCCGCAGTAGGGACATTTCATCTTTTTCTCCTTCTCGCTTTAAGTGCGTTTTCTTTGTGCAATGTGTAATTATTATCCGATATGTAAATAATACTTGACATATTTGTACTGTTTCGGTGCTTTTAATGCCACTTAAGATAATGCGCTTTGCCATGATGTGCAAGCACGCTGGTGCGGCTCTGTCGTAATTTTAAAAACTTTTTTGAAAATCTATTGACAAACCGATAAATATTTGATATAATAGTCTGCGTCACAGGAAAAATCTTGTGATTTGCTGCTATGGCTCAGTTGGTAGAGCACATCCTTGGTAAGGATGAGGTCCCCAGTTCGAATCTGGGTAGCAGCTCCAGACAACCCCGAGGGAACACCCTCGGGGCTTTGGTTTTTTGAGGGCAAAACGTATTTTAGAATTCGTTATCAGATTTTGAATTTGGCGTTTCGTTTGCCGAATTTTGCTTTTATATCCGCAATTCGTTGTCGGATTCGAATTTTGTGATCTGCTTTATCATTTTTACCTTTTGAGTTTTTGGCTATTGCCCAATTTAAGGTTGATAATTATCTGCTTATTCTTTTCTTGGCGAGCGGCTGTATGCCGTTCGCTTTTTTGCTTCTTTGTCGGATTTCGGGCTTTTGCCGTTTTTCCGTCCCTTTGCCCTTTGAGAGCCTTTCGCCGTTTTGCGCTTTTTGCGGTTTTGCGTTTATTTGCGTTCTTACGCTTTTTGACGATTTTTCCGCGGCGGTGCTCCCGTGCGTTTTTTCGGGCTTCGGCTTAGGTAATTCTCGCTTGCCGAGACGGCGATGCGGGTAGGGAATCGGACTTTCTTGCTCAAATGCTCCGAGTAGCTCTCGCGCCTCGTTAAAGTCCTCCGTCGAAAAGATAAAATGCGCCTTTTCAAGACCTACGGCACGCAGCTCGCTCCTTTTATCTCCCATGTAGGTAATGCGGGAATTGAGTATCAGGTTTCGGTGGTCAAACTCGCGCAAGAGAGGAAAACGCTCGCCCATTCTATCCTCAAGGCAGGCGGTGCCGCATGCGCTGCAGCCGAAATTCTCTTTGATAAAGCAACGCTCGGTGAGCATCAAGGGAATGCGTCCCATTTGCACGGTAAAGCCGCCCACGTCTCTTGCCTGCGGTGCCGTAAGCTCAACGGAGAGTATCAGGTCGAGGGCGCCGAGAGAACGGCAAACGTCCTTCGTATAAGAGTTGGTAACGTTTAATCTGAAATCACCGATCGGTATCAGAGAGAACTCCTTAGCGAGCGAAAAATGCCCTAAATTGCCAACTAAAGCGTACGTTACGCGGGTGTTTTTCAGCGTTTTCAGTTTTCCTCTGACGAGTGGCAATTCGCGTTCCGTTATAACCGGCGGCAGATAAACCCCGCGTGCCATTCCGAAATCCGACGTGCTCATCAGCGGCAAGAACGAAACGTCTATATTTCTCGTATCTCCGCTTTGCTCCAGCCTTCGGTATACCTCGGGATTTAAGAAGAGCGCCGTTGTGCGCAGCGGTTCGTCTGCTGATTCTTTTTCATCTTGCTTTTCTTCTGGAATTTTCGCTTTGCTTAGAGCGACTTCAACGGCTGTGCTCGCGTATTCGGATGTTTCTTTTTCTGCTCGTTCTTCGGGAGGTGAATTTTCAAGGCTTCTGCCTGCATATTCGAATTTTTCCGTTGCCGCTCGCCGCAGGGCGTTTATGCTTTTAGGGGAAAGATTCACACCGTCGGAAAGCGTTATTTCGATATCCTCGGGCGCAAGGGAGAGCAGCGTTTGTCCGGTCTTTGAAAGTCTTTCCCTTAATGCGTCCTTCGTTAGCGGTTGGGTTATTGCTTCGGTCGGTGCGTCACCAGTGACGGTAACGCTCTTTTCTTTGCTCCAAAGCGTCAGCTCCGAGGGCTTGCCTACGATGAATTTTCCCTTGGCTCGTACCGTGATTTTTTGTACCGTGTATTCGCGCTGTGCGAGTGAGCGCGTTTCGGATTTATCCTCGTTGCCCCGAGTTCCCGTCATAGGCTCGTCAAGGCGCGAGGTGAAATATTTATCCGTAAATCCGCCTCTTGAAAATACGGCGCGCAGCTCTCTCATCTCTCCGTCGGTCGCCTCTCGGTATTCGTCAAGCAGGCGTCTGTAAATGCTCGTTACCCTGTAGACGTAGTCGGGAGATTTCATTCTTCCCTCGATCTTCAATGAGGCAACGCCGCTGTCGCATAGCTCTCTTATATGATTCGCAAGGCAGAGGTCGGTGAGCGACAGGGGATAGGAATCTTCGCCGTAGGGAAGTCTGCAGGGCTGGGCACATTCGCCGCGGTTTCCGCTTCTTCCTCCGACGAGCGACGAGAAGAGGCATTGCCCCGAGTGACAAACGCAGAGTGCGCCGTGGAGGAACACTTCGATCTCGCATTTGCATTTTGCCGTGACCTCGGCAATCGATTCACCCGAAAGCTCGCGGGCAAGAACGACTCTGTCACAGCCGAGCGAAAACGCCTCGTCGGCACCGAGGGAATTGTGAATCGACATCTGCGTGGATGCGTGAAGCTCGAAGTCGGGAATATTCTTTTTTATAAGAGATACCAGTCCGAGATCGGCAACTATAAGTGCGTCCACCCCTGCGCGGTAAAGCTCTCTTGCATACTCGATGGCATCGGGTATCTCGCGGTCGAGGAGAAGAGTGTTCAAGGTGACGTAGACCTTCCGTCCGTGCAAGTGCGCATAGCTTACCGCTCTCGCTATTTCGTCCGTATCGAAGTTTTTCGCAAAGGCTCTCGCCCCGAATTTTTTGCCGCCTATATATACGGCGTCCGCCCCTGCTTCAATTGCCGCCAACAGACATTCAAAGCTGCCTGCGGGAGCTAAAAGCTCGGGAAGTTTGTTTTTTCTTTTCACTGTTAAATATCCGAAAACGCCGCAAAACGTAAACATATATTGTCAAATTTGCTCATTTTTATGTTATTTTCGTATTGTCGGCGTTTATTTTTCTGTTTCTTTTTTGTGGTTTTGCTTTTTTGGTTTGCTTTCTGCGTGCCCTTATCTGCGCCAATACTTTCTGTCGAGCGAGCGGTACATTATTGCCTCGGCTATATGGTCGTCCGTTATAACCTCGGAGCCGTCGAGATCGGCAATGGTGCGTGCAACGCGCAAAACTCTGTCGTGTCCTCTTGCCGAAAGTCCCAGTGCCTCAAAGGCCTCCTGCATCAGCTCCTCGCCCTCGGGCGTCGGCTTACAGTACTTGTGGAGAAGGCGGACGCTCATATTTGCATTCAGCGTTCCCGTGGGATCTCCGCCGCGCTTCAGACGTTCGTCGGTAAATTTGCGTGCCGCGTTTACCCTTTTGCGTATCTCGCTTGACGGCTCGCCTGCCGCGGTCTTGCCCGAAATGTCACCGTAGGAGACCGAGGGCAGCTCTATTTGTATATCTATCCTGTCAAGAAGCGGACCGCTGACGCGCTCGAGATATTTTGCCCTTGCGGAAGGTGTGCAGGTGCATTCTCTTGCCTCGTCGCCGAAGTAGCCGCATTTGCACGGGTTCATGGCACAAACGAGCATAAAGGACGAGGGATAGGTTATCTTTGCCGCGGCGCGTGTTACGGTCACGCATCCGTCCTCCAGCGGTTGTCTTAAGGAATCGGTCGCAGATCTTGAAAATTCGGGAAGCTCGTCTAGGAAAAGTATGCCGTTGTGCGCGAGAGATATTTCACCCGGGCGCGGATTGGAGCCTCCTCCACAGAGTCCGGCGGCGGTTACGGTATGGTGCGGAGAGCGGAACGGACGCTCGGTAACGAGATTTTCGGTAAGTGCTCTTGTGACGGACTGTATCTTCGTCGTCTCAACCGCCTCCTCAAAGCTCATATCGGGAAGTATTCCGCAAAGTCGCTTGGCAAGCATGGATTTACCGGTGCCGGGAGGACCTATCATAAGGACGTTGTGCCCGCCTGCCGCCGCAATTTCAAGAGCGCGCTTTGCCTTCAGCTGTCCTCGCACGTCGGAAAAGTCGGGTGCCGAGACGTGCCCCGTAAGGTCGAAAAGGGAGGGATCGAAGGTGCGCGGCTCAATGCGGTGAGTGCCGTGTATATGATCGAGAAGCGACTTAACGTTCGTCACTCCGTAGACCTTTATTCCTTCGACGACTGCCGCTTCACCTGCATTTTCGGCGGGAACGTAGATCTCCTTTTTGCCGTTGTCACGTGCACAGATCGTCATGGAGAGAACTCCGCCGATAGGTCTTACGTCACCCGAGAGCGACAGCTCGCCGACGAAGCATTTGTCCGAGAAATCGTAATTTACGGGTATTCTTCCGTCGCATTGATAGATCGCGAGAAGTATGGCAAGGTCAAAGGCAGAGCCTACCTTTTTTACGTCGGCGGGAGCGAGATTGACCATAATGTCAAGCGAGGGGAATTTTATCCCAGAATTTTCAGATGCGGATTGAACTCTGTTTTTTGCCTCCTTAACGGCGGTGTCGGGCAGACCGACAAGCTCAAATCTCGGCAGTCTTTTCCATGCGCTGCATTCGACCGTGACCTCGTAGCCGTCTATACCGATGATGCCCGAGCTGTAAACCTTTGAAATCATATTGACCTCCGTGTCGTGCCGAGACTGTGACTCGACCGATGTTTTTTAGTGGAAATTTTGTATTTGAGACGTTCGTTGCGTTTTTCAGATGCTGCCGTTTTCGTTGCTTTTTTATACGCCTCGTTTATATCTTGTTGCGTTACCGCTAAGCTAGGTTAAAAATATTATACCATCACGCACGCGTGTCTGTCAAGGAAAAAATGTTATAGCGCTTGCTAAGGAGAAAAGCACGTAACGGTAAAGAAAGCACGTCCGCCGCGTCGGGAAAATACGTTCGCGTTCATAAAGAAGAAAGCAAGCGCACCCGTCGGGGAAAACGCAAGGGTTGACAAGGTACGCTTTGAGGTGGTATAATAGCGTCAAAAGAAACGGCCGACTGCACAAAAAATTAACGACGCGCAAAACGGAGGAGAAAATGGAGAACCGACACGAGAGAACCGAAATGCTGATAGGTAAAGAGGCACTGGAAAAATTAAAGAGATCAAGGGTGATAGTTTTCGGAGTCGGCGGAGTCGGCGGATATACCGTTGAGGCGTTGGCGAGAGCCGGAGTCGGGCATATAGCCTTAGTAGATTCCGATAAGGTCGCATATTCGAATATTAACCGACAGATCATAGCGACCACGGATACGGTAGGACAGCTTAAAACCGAGGCGGCAGCCGAGAGAATTGCAAAAATCAATCCGGACGCATCGGTTGAAAAATTTGATTTCTTCTTTGAAAACGACACGAAAAGTAAAATAGAGTTTACAAAATACGACTATATCGTGGACGCCATAGATTCCGTGCAATCCAAGCTTTTGCTGGCGGAATGCGCAAGAGACGCAGGCGTGCCGATCATTTCCTCTATGGGTACGGGCAATAAGCTCGATCCCTGCGCCTTCAAGGTTTCGGACATATCCAAGACGGAGGTCTGCCCACTGGCACGGGCGGTAAGAATCGGACTGCGCAAGCGCGGCATCAATCATCTGAAGGTGGTTTACTCGACGGAGAAGCCGTACCGACAAAGTCCCAAAGATACGTCTTCGGAGCGTGAGAGCGCGGGAGAGGGAAGAGCCGTTCCGGCAAGCATATCCTTCGTGCCGTCCGTTGCTGGACTCATTATAGCGGGCGAGGTAATAAAGGATCTTACGGGTATCGGCAGAGGCTGATGAAAAAATCCGAAAAGCGGTTAAGCTTGGCTTCAAAAGCAAATAAGCTCGGGCTTAACGGTACGTTGAAATCTTGAAAATCAAATACGAAAAAGGCAAAATGCTACGGAAGCGTACCGTCCGCCTTGACTTCGTATTTCGTTAAAAAAGCGGTGCATTTTGCACCGCTTTTGCTTTTTGTTTTGTTTGTAAAAAAAGATAAAAACGTCGGAAATTGTAAAGTATAATTGGCGTTTTGTTACGTTTTTACGATTAAAATTCCATATCTCACTTTGCTTTATTGCGTTTTTACAAGGCTCATACTCCGACGGCGGCTTCCTTTTTCACCGTGGGATCGATCGCTTCGGGACGGCGTTCTGCTCTTGCTATTCTGCGCGCAGCCCTTTTCAGCTTGTACATTTCCTCTGCCGCAAGTCTGGTCTTGGCAACCACGTCACCGCAGTTTTTCGGGAAGCAGTAGTAGAGAATATCCTTGTTGCCGATGCAAATTATGTCACCGAGCTTGTACCAATAATAATCCGAATAAAGACCGTAGGATGAAAGTGCCTTCTGCCTGTAATCAAGCTCTCCGTTGCAGCCCGTCAGATGGAAGCCTTCGTTATTATGAGTGAGCCGTCCTTCACCGACGGAATATATGCATTCCGTATCGACCATGGCGTAAATATCTACCTCTGCGTCCAGACGATAGCTCTCGTCAAGTATCTCGCCGCGCACGCATTCACGCTCCCACGAATACCAGTCTGGAATATGAGAAAATTCGGTCTCGCCCTCCTCGGCCTTCATATCACCCTCGGGAGTTAGGATATATTTTTTGCCGCAGGCATGGCAGATAAGCTCCTCGCCGATACCCTCGGTCTTGCCCTCGGCGTTGCAGTGCGGACACTTGTAAAGCACTCTTTGAAGTCCGTCGGCGCGGAAGGGCTCCGTTATCTTCGTTCCGCTTTCCTTTTGCCACGTCCAGTTGTCGAATGAGAATTTTTCACCGAGCAGCGCGTTTATTTCCTCTGCGGACATCTCGTTTATCCTTTCGGGAGAGAGAAGATATTCCACGGTTGCACTGACGTTGACGTCGCGGAGCTGAAGGTTATTATAAAGAGGATCGCGGTGGTATGCGCCCTTGGTAAGCACCAGAACTACCGGCATACCGAAAAGCTTAATGCATCTGCCGAGACTCTCGGGAAGGGGCGTCGCCGTGCCGTCGAAGCTGTAGCTTGCCTCGGGGTACATGAGGATGGACGAGCCGTGCTTCTTTACCGCATAATCTATATCGTGTAAAAGACTTACCTCGCTTACGAATTTCTTCGTCGGAATACAGCCTATCATTCGCATGAGCAGGTCGCGCCCGATAAAGCCGTCGGAGGTGCAGATTATGTTGTATCTTCTCTTGGGGAAGAATATTCTGTTCGCTATCTTCAGGTCTATGAAGCTAGAGTGGTTCATAAGAATAAGGCAGGGCTCCTTGTCGCCGAGCTTTTCCATGCCGAAGCTCTCGTAGGTAAAATGCGTTGCCTTAAGGTCGGGGATGGATACCAAGCGTATCAGAGCGTTGAGCAAAAGACTCGGCTTCAGCGGCTTCGGCTCTCTCTTTTTTTTCTTTTCCAGAACCTCTCTGTAGGTCTTGTGTTTGATAATCATAACGACTCCTTAAAAAACAGAAAAAATCATAAAGCTTTTTGCGCGTAAGACTATTGTAGCACCCGATACTTAAATATGCCTTAAAATTACTCTAAAAGCACCTCGCTCGGCTCCGTGAAGGAAAAAGCGCGCGTGGCGCGAAGGAGAGGGTGGGGAAAGCGGTAAAAAAATATCCCCTCGAAAAACGAGGGGGAAATCAGAAAAGTCCGTAGAAAAGTCCGCATTTAACGGATCCGAGATGCCGCAAAGGGTGCGTCAGATATTTATCTTATTTTCAATACCGTAAAGCTCGAGCTTCATTGCCTTCTGGCGTTCGACCGCAACTCTCATTCTCTCGACTTCCTCGGGTGAGAAGCGATCAAGCTCGCCTTCCTTAAGCTTATCCTTGTACATGTTATCCATAGTGAGTGCGAAGTGGATATCCTCCGCTATGGTGTGGTTGTCTCTTTCGCAAACGACGATGTTCGAGTGACCGAGAAGCAGCTCCTCTACCGCAAGAACGCCGAGACGTGAGGCAAGTATTCTGTCACGCAGGCTGGGGCTTCCGCCTCTTACGATGTGCGCGAGTCTTGCAAATCTGGATTCAACGCCCGTTTCGCGCTCGATCTTAGCCGTCAGCGCAGGGCCGTATTCCGTGCCGAGTCCCTCGGATACCATAACGATGAAGTTACGCTTGCCCATCTCGCGTCCGAGCTTTATCTTTTTGCAGATGGAATTATCGTCGTGCGGAAATTCGGGAATAACTACCGCCGTAGCACCCGAAGCAATGGCAGTATTGAGAGCGATATCACCGCAATCTCTGCCCATAACCTCGACGACGTTGCACCTTGCATGAGACTCGCAGGTGTCGCGGAGCTTGTCGATAAGATCAACTACCGTGTTCATAGCGGTGTCGAAGCCAATAGTGTTATCCGTAGAGGCAATATCGTTATCTATCGTGCCCGGGATGCCGACGCAGGGAATACCCGCATTGGTCAGAGCGATAGCACCCATAAACGTTCCGTCGCCGCCGATGCAGACGAGACCGTCAATGCCGAATTTGTGACAGTTTTCGACAGCCTTCGCAAGTCCCTCGGGAGTTTTCATCTCGGGGCAACGGTCGGAATAGAGTATAGTGCCGCCCTTATTTATTATGTTTGAGACGTCGCGAACCTCGAAGCGCTTGATATCTCCCGAGATAAGTCCCGAATAACCGCGGTAAATTGCCATGACCTCGACTCCGCGTCTTACCGCAGTGCGCACTACCGCTCTTACCGCCGCATTCATACCGGGAGCGTCGCCGCCCGACGTGAGAACGCCTATCCTTTTGAACTGTGTCATAATATATCTCCTTTTGCGAAAGCGTTTAGTTGCCTTTGCCCTGCCTTCGCATAAAACCGTACGTAAATTTTCGCAACGCATATATTGTATCATCTTTTAATTAAATTTACAATCCCTATTTTGTCAAAAATATCACAAATTTTCAAAAAAACTATTTTTCACGGCAAAAAGTTCGCCCGAAAGACCGAAAATTCATCCTAAAACATTGACAAAATCGGGAAAAGGTGATATAATTTCCTTGATATGCGATATACGCGCGTATTTTAATTAAAATTTCGTCTGAGACGAGTCTGTGAGGAGGAATTATGGAGATAGCGTTAATAGCGGACGACAATAAAAAAGAATTGATGGCGCAGTTTTGCATTGCATACTCCGGCATTCTCGAAAAGCATCACCTGATAGCTACTCACGCAACGGGCAGTTACATATCCGAGGCGTCGGGGCTTGAGATCGAGACCTTCTTAAACGGTTCTCTCGGCGGTAAAGAGCAGATCGCTTCAAGAGTCGCTTATAACGAGATAGACGTTGTATTTTATTTCAGAAGCACCAGCGAGGACAGGATAGCCACCGAGGACGAGATGAGCCTGCTCCGGCTTTGCGATATGTATAATATTCCCGTCGCCACGAACATTGCCACGGCTGAGGTTCTGGTAACCGCTATTGAGGCGGGTTCGCTTGATTGGAGAGAGTTTATTAATCCCAGAAGCGATTACAATCTTCGCAAGAGAAGAGAAAAGTACGGCTACTGATGCTTGCGGGCTGCTTCCGAGCAAGAGGTACGGACTCGGGCATTTGCGGTGTTTTTTCACCTTGCCTTTGATTTTTTCGGTGCAGACGTAACGCCTGCACCTTTTTTCTTAAATTTTTCTTTTGCTCCGGCGGCGGATTTCTTAAATTTTTGAAGGCTCGCGCTTTGATTTGAGATTCGGCTTTTGCGGCGGAAGCTTTCGTTTTTTGATTTCCTTGACGGATTTTTTACTGTTTTTTTGCTAATATCGCGTGCTTTCCGATTTTTCGGGCACGGGAACGGGTTATGTGAGGTATCGGATGAAGGATTGGAATGCGGTTAAAATAGATATGCTCTCGGTGATAAGCTCCGTTGACGGAGACTCCAGAGGAGAGAGTGAGCGGAGCGAGACGACCTACGAGGGAGAGCTTCGGCTGCGCGGAGAGGGAATTTTGCTCACTTATTCGGAGACGACGGAGGGCGGAGAGCTTAAGACCGAAATATCCGTCACGGACGGTGAGGTGAGAGTGAGACGGAGAGGTGCGATACGCTCGGATATGCGCTTCCGAGAGGGAGAGAGTGCGACGTCGCTCTACGAGATACCTCCGTATTCCTTCGATATGGAAATATACTGCAAGCGCGCGAAGATAAGCGTTGAGGAGCATTCGGGCAGAGTCGATCTGCTTTACGAGATGAAGGTCGGCGGAGACGTGCGCGCGGCGAGAATGAGGATAATATGGAACTGAACGAATTTAAGACTCTGCTGAAGTCGGGCACACCGTCGGGCGTTTATATCTTTGCGGGCGAGGAGGATTATCTGAAGAGATACTATCTTGCAAAGCTCCGTGAGAGGTGCGCTGGGGACGAGTCGCTTGCAGTGTTTAATCACACGGTATACGACGGCAACGATATAGATTTTGCGGCAATACTCGAGGATATGAAGTCGCCTCCGATGATGAACGATTTTAAGCTTATCGAATGGCGTCACGCGGATTTCACCGCGCTTGAGGAGAAGGAGTTTTCGCTTCTTATGCAAATTTTCGAGGAGGCGAAGGAATATCCGCAGGCGGTCGTAGCGTTCTTCCTTACGGCGGACGGATTCGAGTATCAGTATAAAAGCGGACAGGCGGCAAAGGCACAAAAGGGGAAAAAATATTACTGCGGAAAAATACAGAACCAAAAGGGATTTCTCTACTTTGAAAAGTCCACGGTAGCACAGCTGTACTCGTGGCTGAGAAGACATTTCGAGGCTCTGGGCGTTACCGTGGGAAACGACGCTCTTGCGGCACTTATCTTCCGCGCGGGTAGAAATATGGACGTGCTGGAGAAGGAGGTCGCAAAAATATCCTACATGGCTCTCAGCCGAGGTAAAACCGCAGTCGACGCAAGAGACGTGGAGGAGGCGGCAAGCACTACGCCGGAATGCGATACCTTCGATCTTTCAAACGCGCTCTCGGAGCGCAATAAGGAGCTTGCCTACAAGGCGATAGCTAAGATGAAGCACGACCGCCAAGATCCGATCGTCGTCACGGCAATGATAATGAAGAGCTATATTGAGCTGCTTACGGTGGCAAGGTACGTAAATGACGGAATAGGCGCATCCGATATGGAGAAGGAAATGAAGCTCAATCCCAGACGCACGCCCCATCTGATATCCGCCGCCAAGCGTTACGGGCTGGATAAGCTCTCGGAGATAGTGCAGGAGCTGTCACGAATAGACGTCGCGTCAAAGTACGGCGGAATCGGCGGCTACACCGCAATCGAGATATTTATAAGTACCTATCTTTGACGATAATTTGCTCTGGCGGAAAAATTAATGCAAAAAGAACGCCTTGACGATCCATCAAACGAAAGATAAGAAAAAAGTATACGATAAGTAAACCTATATTTACAAAATGCGCGGTTTCGTACGTTAAAAGAGTCTCCCGAAAAGGAGACTCTTAGTTTTTTTGTTATTATTTTTTGCAGATTTTTAGATCTCGGTGGGAGTGAAGGGCGTAAGAATGATTCTTTCGTCGAAATCAAAGTCCTCGGGATCGACGTCGTCGAAAAGTCCGTAGTGAACGGGTACGGCACACTTTGCGTCAAGCTCGTAGGCAAAATCTGCGGCGTCCTTCGCATTCATATTGTTTTCTCTGCCCGAGATGGGGAGAAATGCACAGTCAACGCCGTCAAGCACGAGATCGAGAACGTCGTCTATTACGTCGTAGTTGTAGAGCGTGTTACCGCTGATATAATAGGTCTTTTTACCGTCGTCGATAATGTAGCCGACAGCCGTGCGGTCGCTGTGCTCCGCGTGAACGGTATATACGGTAACTTCCTTTTCAGACCAGACGGTGTGCGGTGCGGCTAATATTACGTTGTGTCCCTTTGCCTCCGGCATCGCCGCTACGCCCTCGTATGCACTCTCGGAGACGAGAACGGTCGCCGACTCTGAGCGGTTAAGAAGCACTCTCAGGCTTTCCTTGTCACAGCTGTCGGGGTGATCGTGGGTTATGAGTATTATATCCGCTCCCT
This sequence comes from uncultured Ruminococcus sp., assembly GCA_964644445.1. Classification (GTDB taxonomy): domain Bacteria; phylum Bacillota; class Clostridia; order Oscillospirales; family CAG-272; genus UBA1740. The sequence goes on along the minus strand of CAZXVF010000003.1, from coordinate 37,766 downwards.
CGTCAAGACAGGAGGTGTCGGCAACGGTTCGCCTTTTATCCTCGTTACCGAAAAGATAGGGATCCGATATTATCCTTATGCTGTGTCCCTGAAATAAAAGTCCCGATTGCGTCAACCAAGTGATTTTCATTTTTTACCTCCCAAAACGGTGCTTTTGCTAATAATAATTTACTTTTGTGCGTATTTTAGATGATTTTATGCGGCTTCGGCAAAGGAATTATCTCGTCATTCTCAGTATCTTGAGCTTATACTCCTGCCTAGGATCGCGGAATTTTTCTCTGAAGGAATATTCGTAAAGCGACTTTGCACCCTCTCTGTCGGTGAAGCCTCCGAGACCGAACTCGTACATACAGCCGAGCGTGTAAGCGGCCTGCGGATTTCCCGCCTCGTAGCAGATTTCGAGAAGTGCTCTTGCCTCTCTGTATTTTTGCTGATATAAGAGCCTCATCGCCTTGGAGAAGAGCTGGCGGGAGAGAGCCTTGGTCTTGTTTGCTTTAAGTCTGTTGAATTCGTCCTTTGCCTTGGAGCTGCCGTATCTTATAGCCTTCAGGAGAGTATCCATCGCGAGATCGAAATCGAAGGCAACGCCGATACCGTGTGCGTAGCATCTGCCGAGATCGTAGAGCGCGTCCATATCGCCCTTCTTTACCGCGAAGGAATACCAGAAGAATGCGGCGTGGCGGTCCGTTTCGGTTCCGATACCGTTTTCAAAGAAGCGTCCCAGCTCTCTGTGCGAGGGAACGTAGCCCATGGCGGCGGAGAGACTCAGCGCGTCGAAGGCTCTTTGCGGATCGGTGCTCTCAAGCGTCATTGCCATCTGATAGAGCCGCTCACGCTCCGAGGTAAGCTCTATCGCCTTGTTCCGACAGCTTTCGTCGCCCATATTTCCACCCGTTTTGTAAAGCTCAATGGCGTAGGCTATATTGCAGGGAACCAGCTCGCCCTCGCGGAAGATATCACCCATTGCCTCGTAAGCGGAGCTGTATCCGAGAGACGTTGCATGCTCGTAGTGACCGAGGGCACGGCTGATATCTCGCGGAACTATCTTGCCGGAGATGAACATATCGCCGAGATATTTTGCGGCGTCGGACGAGCCGAGCGCCTGTGCGTTTTCAAGAGCGGTTATCGCTCCTTCCGGATCCGACGGGCCTCCCACTCCTTCTGCGAGCAGCCTTCCGAGATCGTACAGTGCCTTGGCGTCTCCGCCTTCGGCAAGCATTTTAGCAAGCCCGAGTCTTGCCTCGGAGAAACCGAATCTTTCGGCGTCGCGGCTGAGTCTGCGGAGTATTGCCTCCCTGTGTATGAAGGGAACCTTCGGCGCTTCCTTCGGCGTGATACCGCGGAGCATAAGCTTAAGCCTGATTGCGTAGATCGGAGGCAGAGTCAGTCTGTCCATATACCACTTTGCGCATTCCTCGGACTGGGGTGCTCCTATGCCGTTGTAATATCTTTTCGCCATGGCGAAGATCGCGTGAGTGTCGTCACAGTCGGCGGCAAGGGAATAGTAGTAGGTAGCGGTCTCCTCGTCGCCGATCCTGCGATATGCCTCCGCAGCCTTGGGGAAAGCTTCCTTAGAGCCGAGCAGTGCGGCGTAGAAGAGCCAGAAGTCACTTATCTTTTCGTCGCTCCTTGCGGTCAGGCAGGAGTATTTATATGCCGAGTATGGATCGTTCTTTTTTGCCGCGGAGAGATAGTAGCGGGAGGCGAGGTCAAGGTCGCGGGGAAGTATTCTGCCCTTCTCAAGCATTGCGCCGTATTCCCGCTCTGCGTCGAGTATTCCTCTGTTGGCGAGGAAGTGTACGTTTTCCCTTGCGGTCTCGTAGTCTCGGCTCTTAACGGCGGCACGTGCCTCCTTCATCATATCGGTTGCCTCAAGGGGCGTTACCGTGTATTCCGTGCGGCAGTTCGGGCAATGGCTCTCGCCCTTGTATTCGGTGAGTCCGCCGCAGTTTTTGCATTTGATCATATTTTTACCGTCCTGTTTTTCATTCTATATACATTTTACACGAAATACACTCTTTTGTCAATCAAATAAAATAAATATTTTGTAATTTCGGGTGCGGCAGTGAGCGTCGGGTAATTTCGGGGATACGGCACGGCAGGGGACTGCGGAAAACGACGTGAAAAATCAATTTGAAAACCGCTTTACAAGCCGTAAAAAAGCGTAACTCCTGCTGCGGAGAGAAAAACGCACGGAACGAGGCGTTATTTTGAAAAAAAGAGACTTTGAGGAAGCAAAAGCGGCGTTTCTGCAATATTTTCGGGCAAAAAATTTAATAAAATTTAATAAATTGTAAACAATCGGGGGATTTTGTTGATTTTTCTCTATGCATATGATAAAATAATATAAAAACATTTAAGGTAACTTTAAGCTACGGCTCAGTAAGATCAAAACGGCAAAGGAGGTATAGGCAATGCGTGAGTTAATTGAAAAGATAAAACGCTTCATAACGGAGCGCAAAAAGCAGATAATCAGCATGTGCGTCGTCGTTGCGGTTATCGGCCTCGTTTCTCTCGTTACTTATCTTATACTTCTTGCGGCGGGCGTTTTCGTTACGGGCGAGGACGGTGTGGAGTTCAACGCGGTGCTCTTCGACGAGTATAAAAACAAATGGTACGGCGCACTGCTTATTATAGCTCTGCAAACGGTGCTGACTATGCTGCTTTGCTTCATTCCCGGAATTTCGATGGCGTTCATTATGCTTATAAATCAGCTTTACGGCGGAAATCCCCTGAGTGCGTTCGGCATCTCGTTTGCCAGCGTCGTTATTTCCTCGTCGGTGCTGTATATTCTCGGAAGATTCGGCGGCTATAAGCTCTGCGTCAAGCTGCTCGGCGAGGATGATACCGACAAGGCAATGACTCTCCTGCGCGATAACGGCACGGTATATTTCCCTCTGATGATGATGCTTCCCGTTTTTCCGGACGATGCGCTTACGATGGTTGCCGGCACGATCAAGATGAAGCTCGCGTGGTTCGTTCCCTCGATAGTTATCGGCAGAGGAATCGGCGTTGCGGCTATCATTTTCGGTATGGCGGCGTTTCTTCCCGCGGTCGAAAAGACCTACGATTGGTTTATTCTCATAACTATACTTGCCTTCGGGCTTTACTGTATATTCTATATCGCCGGCAAGCTCAACAAGTCGATGGCAAATAAGCGAGAGGGAAAGCATAAGCCCTTCCGTATCCGAGAACTGAAGAGCGAGGACTGGTTCGGTATCGTTTGCGCTGCGCTGGGTGCGGTGGTCGGCGGATTTCTCATTGCTTCTCCCCGCTTCTTGCCTAAGATGTCGCTCTATATATGCTTTGAGCTTTTCGTCGTCGCTATCTTCTGCCTGCTCATGATCTTCTTTATGGCAAAGAGCGCGCACAGAGCATATAAGCGTTTCGAGAGGCACGGCAGAATAGGTATCAGGAGAGTACGTCCGACGCTGGCAACGATGCTTCCGTTCATAATATCGGTGGCACTGCTCGGCACGCTTACCGTCGTCGGACTTATAATCGATTTCTTCCCCGAAATGGCTGTTCCGTACGATTGGGTGGTGCTGATTGCGGCATATCTCATCTGGGCACTCGCTATCTACATAATCACCGGAAAGGTGCGCACCAAGGTGAAAAAAATGATTCTTGCCAAGGCTAAACGGAGCGAGGAGAGCAAATAAGCCTCGTCGAGATAAACGGAGCGAGGAAAGCAAATAAGCCTCGCCAAGAAAAAAGCGCGAGGGCGCAAAAATCAATTACGAAGCAACCGAAAGGTACGAAATACGAGAGTAAATCGCACGAGCTAGGTGCGAAAGCAAAATATAAAGTGCAAAAGCGCAGATCCGAGGCACGAAAGGATTAAACGCAAATCATAAATTAGCGTAGGCGTGCAAACCGCATAAGAGTTAAGGGTACGGATTGGAGACGCAAAAAGCACGAAAAAACTAAATGGCGCAAAACAAAAAGTGCGAAAGTGAAGGGTATCGCGATATTTTTCATTTTTTCATTTTCTCCTCCGCCCCGAGCAATCGGGGCGGTTTTCTTTTTTCGTTTTTGCTTTGGTTGAAGTTTTTGCTTTTTTTGATTTTGCTGTAAAAAACGGCGGATTTGTAAATAATTATTGACTTTCCGGGCAAAATACGAGAGCAAAAAGCTTTTTTGAGAGGAGATGTTAAAATGCTTATGCGAAAAAAGAAGTGTGCAAACCCTTACGTGACTATTATGCTTTTTACTATGGCGGCGGTCGGAGTCGTGAGCATTGCGGATAAATGCAGAATGATGTGCGCCGAGAAAATGGAGTGCATAAAGGAGAAGATGCCGACGCTGTTCGGCTCGCGCAGTGAGAGTACCTAATGCTGCTTTTGCGGATGCTTGAGCCGTGACGCTTGTGCTTGGGCTTCCGCTTTTTTATTTTCGGACGACGACGTTTTTTGTTTTGTTTTTTTGTACTCGTAGGTAAATTCGCCTTGCGTTTTGCTTTGGAGCTTTTGTTTTCGAATCTGTTTTTTTGCTTTGTTCGGTTTTTGGCTTCGTTTTCTATCGTTTAATGACTCGTTCACCGTTTGCGCGCGTTTTCATAGAATGAAGGAGAGGAGCAAACGCTCCTCGAAAAAAACGGACAGACCGAAATAAAAGCACCTCACGGGGCAATTCGGAGGTGAATATGGAAATTATTAAAATCGGAGGCGGCAAGAGGCTGGACGTATGCTGTAATATGCTTTCGGAAAGCTTTCGTGCGGAGGAGGGGCGCATTGCGGTTCTTCCTATTCCGACGACGCGTGACGGTATATACGTAAACGGAACCGAGGTCGCTCTCGATACTTTGGCGGAACGCGTGACCGAAGGTACCCTCGTCGCAGGATACGGAATTCCAGAGGTAATATCGCAAATGATAAGGGCTTCGGGCGGCAGGATCTACGACGCGGCAGAGGACGAGATCTTTTTGTCGGAGAATGCGAAAATAACGGCGCACGGTGCGCTCGGCAGACTTTTGACGGAGACGGACAGAGACCTCGGAGAATCTTTTATCGGAGTTTTAGGCTACGGGCGGATCGGCTCTGCGCTCGCAGAGCTTTTGATGTTTCTCGGCGCGCGGGTTAGAATTTATTCCACGGACGGAGAAAAGCTGATTTCACTTGCGGCGGCAGGGGCGGAGGCACGCTTGGCAGAGGCGGACGCCGAGGTTTTTGATCTCGATGCACTCGTAAATACCGCTCCTGCAAGCATACTTTCGGCGGCAACGGTCGCGCGGGCGCTCGATACGGGAGTTAGCGTGATAGAGCTTGCCTCGGGCAGAAATTTCTCCGACGAAAGAGTGCGCTCCATGCCGTCAATTCCCGATAGAATGTATCCTTTGAGTGCGGGACGCCTATATGCGAAAAGGATAGCTTCGGCATTTGCAAAGAACTTTGGATAAACGGGAAAAACGAAAAAAGGCTACCTAGGATCGAAAAAATCCGAGATCGAAAGTACTGTTATTTTTTAAGGAACGGACGAAAACCAAAACGGGAAAAAGAAAAAAACGGGGGGCTGAATTTCAGCCTCCCGAAATCAAACGGATAAATCAAACGGATATAACGGTATTCGAGTGATAAAAACAAAAAAACGGCTGTCAGCCGCCTGAATGTAAACGAATATATACAAAAAATGACTAAAACGGGAGAAAAAACTATGATTGGTTATGCACTGTGCGGTTCGTTTTGCACGCATAGAGAGGCAATTAACGCTTTACGCAGGCTTCGCGGCATGGGACTTGAAATACAGCCTATAATGAGCGAGACCGCCTACTCCACAGACACGAGATTTCACGTTGCATACGAGGTAAGATGCGAGATCGAGCAGATATGCAAAAGAGAGATAATACATACCGTATGCGATGCCGAGCCGCTTGGACCGAGAGCTCCGCTTGACGCATTGATAATATCTCCATGTACCGGCAACACGCTCGCCAAGCTCGCGAACGGAATAACCGACACGGCGGTGACGATGGCGGCAAAGGCACATTTGCGAACCGACAGACCGTTGGTCATAGCACTTGCCAGCAACGACGCAATGTCGCAAAATCTCGGAAACCTCGGGAGGCTGCTTTGCCGTAAGTCGATCTATTTCGTGCCGATGCGTCAGGATTCTCCGAAAAATAAGCCTCACTCGCTTGTGGCGGACTTTGAACGGGTAGAGGAGACGCTTGAGGGAGCTATGCGCGGAGAGCAGCCGAGACCGCTGTTTTTGTAATTTTTTGCACGGCGTGCGGCTTGATTTTTTTTCGGGCAATCTACGCTTTCCCCATGCTTTCGTTTCTATCTTCGCTTTCCCTTGTTTTCGTTTCCATCTTTGCTTTCCGTATTGCTTTTCGTTTTGCTTGTATCCTTGCTTCCGATTTATTTTTCTCTCTTTGATTTTTTCGTTTAGTCGTTATCGTCCTTTGCTTTCACTTGGCTTTTCGGCTTTACACTGACCTCTCCAGTGAAGATTCGTTTTTGCGTGCCGTCGGGCAGTGTGACGAGAAGAGAATAGTCCGACAGCAGATCGGTCGCTTTGGCTTCGTATTCCTCCGTAAGAGATTTCGCTATAACGTCTGCGCCGAGAGTGATAAGGCGGGATCTGTAAAAATCAAAGGCATCGGCACTCGCCGCACCGTCAAGCTCTTCGAAAAAGTGCTCGATAAACGCGGCGGTCAACTCGTCCTTGTCTACCTTTTGTCCCGTCTGTGCCTCAAGCGTCGTGGCAACGTCGCGTATCTCGTGCGGAAGCGAGTTTCCGAAAAGATTTACTCCGATACCGGAGATCAGATAATCGTAGCCCTGACCGTCTGCGCGAAGCCCGCCCTCGATAAGTATTCCTCCGAGCTTTTTTTCACCGAGAATGAGATCGTTCACCCACTTGATCTTGATCTCCGTCTTCGTCCTCTCCTCGATAGCCTTGATCATAGAATTTGCCGTGTGAGCAACTATCGCCGTAGTGCCTGAAATCGTCGAATCTGGCTTAAAAAGTAAACTTAAGTATACACCTGTAGCGTTTTCCGAATAAAACTTTCGTGCATAGCGTCCTCGCCCCATAGTTTGAGAATCGGCAATGAACACGGTTGGTCCCCCGTCCCATTCACCGCCTTTTGCGTATTGCTTTGCCCGCTCGCTTGTCGAATCGGTGACGTCGTATCGAATAATTTTTATCTCGCTTTTCATTATTTTTCTCCGTTTTTTCGCAACCCGATGCTTTGCGGGTTTTCTTTTTCTACCGTTTATTTTATCACGTTTCGTCAGATTTTTCAATAGCAAGCTTGATCGAATCTTCGTTTCTTCTTCGAAGGTAGGTCTTTTATGCTTTTAATCGCCCCAAGGAGCGGTATTTTCGTGCTTTTCGTTGCGGCTGCGAGGCGTATCCGTCGGCTTTCGTTACCACCTGCAAAATCGTTTTTCGTTTTTATCGTTTTTTGCTACGGTGCTTTCGTATTTTTATCGCTCTTTGCGGCGGTGCGTTTTCTGCTTTTCTGCCGTCGAAATCTTTTTTTACGTTTAGACTTGACAAACGCGCGAAAATATTATATAATTCTTCTAGCAAAGGCGATGACGAAGACAGTAGCACGCACGAAATCCTCACAGAGAGCCGCGGTCGGTGGAATGCGGCAGGGAGTAATGCGCTGTGAATATCACTTTCGAGCTGCGTTCCCGAATTCAGTAAGGAGCGACGTGAGCCAGACGTAAAAGTAGGCGCATATTGTCAGGTATGTTAAGGTGGTTTTTCTTTTTTCCTTTTCCGCTTGGAAAAGGATTTTTTTCGTTTTTGCAGACCGTTTGCATTGAAAACCGTTTTTACACGGTATCACATAACGGAATAATTGAGAGAAATACGGCGAAAAAGTCAACTGTAGTTTGCAAAAGCACGAAAATTAAGTAATTATCGAAAATAAAATATAAATTCATAAAATGGAGATCTGATTATGGAAGTTTATGAAAAGGTGTCGACGAATTTGTCGTTCGTCGAAAGAGAAAAGGCGGTAAGGCGATTCTGGGAGGAGAACGGTATCTTTGAAAAGAGCGTAGAGTCCTCCGGGGGAGAAAACTTTACCTTCTTCGACGGCCCTCCGACAGCAAACGGCAAGCCGCATATCGGTCACGTGCTGACGAGAGTTATCAAGGATATGATTCCGCGTTACCACACTATGAAGGGAAAACGCGTTTTACGTAAGGCAGGCTGGGATACTCACGGCTTACCCGTTGAACTTGAGGTTGAGAAGAAGCTCGGTATCGACGGCAAGGATCAGATCGAGGCCTACGGACTTGAGCCCTTCATCGCGCATTGCAAGGAATCGGTTTGGAATTACAAGGAAATGTGGGAGGACTTCTCCGGCACGGTCGGCTTCTGGGCCGATATGGAGCATCCTTACGTTACTTACACGAACGACTTTATTGAGTCCGAGTGGTGGGCTCTTAAAAAAATATGGGACAAGGGACTGCTCTATAAGGGCTATAAGATCGTACCCTACTGCCCACGCTGTGGCACTCCTCTCTCATCGCACGAGGTGGCACAGGGCTATAAGCTCGTAAAGGAAAGATCCGCCGTCGTCCGCTTCAGATGTCTTGACGAGGATGCGTATTATCTCGCATGGACTACGACGCCGTGGACTCTCCCCTCGAACGTTGCTCTCTGCGTCAATCCCGACGAGGTCTACGTGAAGGTCAAGGCCGCAGACGGCTACGTTTATTATATGGCGAAGGCACTTTGCGACAGCGTTCTCGGCTCGATCGAAAGAGAAAAAGGAACGCCCGCATACGAGATACTCTCCGAGATGAAGGGTAAGGAGCTTGAATACCGCGAGTACGAGCCTCTCTTCGAATGCACGGGAAAATACGTCGAAGGGCAGCGTGCGCACGCGCATTATATCGTCTGCGACGGCTACGTTACCATGTCCGACGGTACGGGTATAGTTCACATTGCTCCCGCCTTCGGCGAGGACGACTCCAAGGTCGGTAAAAAATACGGTCTGCCCTTCGTTCAGTTCGTAAACGGCAAGGGTGAGATGACAGAAGAGACGGATTATGCGGGCGTGTTCGTTAAAAAGGCGGATCCGCTCATTCTCGAGGATCTGAAGAAGGCGGGCAAGCTCTTCTCCGCGCCGAAGTTCGAGCACGATTATCCGCATTGCTGGAGATGTAATACTCCTCTTATCTACTACGCTCGTGACAGCTGGTTTATCAAGATGACCGACGTGCGCGAGCAGCTTATCAAGAATAATAACACGGTAAATTGGATACCCGAGAACATCGGTAAGGGACGCTTCGGCGACTGGCTCGAGAACGTTCAGGACTGGGGACTCTCAAGGAACCGTTATTGGGGTACGCCTCTTAATATTTGGGAGTGCTCCTGCGGTCACCGTCATTCCGTCGGCTCTATCGAGGAGCTCCGCTCGCTCTCGGACAACTGCCCTGCTGATATAGAGCTTCACAGACCCTTCATTGACGCCGTTACCATCAGATGCGAGAAGTGCGGCGGCGAGATGAAGAGAGTTCCCGAGGTTATCGACTGCTGGTTTGACTCCGGCTCAATGCCCTTCGCACAGTGGCACTATCCCTTTGAAAATAAGGAGATATTCGAGAGTCAGTTCCCCGCAGACTTCATCAGTGAAGGCGTCGACCAGACGCGCGGTTGGTTCTATTCTCTTATGGCGATCTCCACGCTCATCTTCGATTGCGCGCCCTACAAAAACGTTCTCGTTCTCGGACACGTGCTGGATAAGGACGGACAGAAGATGTCTAAGTCCAAGGGCAACGCGGTAGATCCCTTCGAGGCTCTGGAGCAGTACGGCGCCGACGCTATACGCTGGTACTTCTACTCAAATTCCGCACCGTGGCTCCCCAACAGATTTTACGGTGACGCCGTCGTCGAGGGACAGAGAAAGTTTATGGGAACGCTCTGGAACACCTACGCATTCTACGTGCTTTACGCCAACATAGACGGCTTCGATCCCACGAAATATACACTCAACCGCGACACGCTCTCCGTAATGGACAGATGGATACTCTCAAAGCTCAATTCCACGGTGAAGCAGGTGGACGAGTACCTTGCGGCGTATAAGATCACGGAATCCACGAGAGTGCTTGAGAGCTTCGTCGACGAGCTTTCCAACTGGTACGTTAGAAGATGCCGCGAGCGCTTCTGGGTGAAGGATATGCCCGAGGACAAGGTGAACGCCTATATGACTCTCTATACCTCGCTCGTGACTATTGCAAAGACCGCAGCACCCTTCATTCCCTTTATGACCGAGGATATTTACAGAAATCTCGTTTGCTCGGTGGATAAGAGTGCACCCGAATCGGTTCATCTTTGCTCCTATCCGACGGTGGACGAGAGCCTAATAGATCCTGCGCTTGAGAGCAATATGGACGAGGTCGTCGATATAGTGGTTCTCGGAAGAGCCTGCCGTAATGCGGCTTCGATAAAGAACCGTCAGCCCATTGCTAAAATGTACGTGAAGGCAGATAAAACCCCCGACGACAGCTTCGTTCCGGTAATTGCGGAGGAGCTTAACGTTAAGAGCGTTGAATTTACAAGCGACGTATCGGAGTTCACGACCTATACCTTCAAGCCGCAGCTGCGCACCGTAGGACCTAAGTACGGAAAATATCTCGGCGGTATCAGGACGGCACTCTCGGAGCTTGACGGCAACGTGGCGTACGCATCTCTTGAGAGAGACGGTGCTCTTCACCTTTCGGTAGCCGGCGCGGATATCGAGCTTACGCGTGAGGATCTCTTGATAGAGATGACGAAGAAGGACGGCTTCGAATCCCTCGGTGACAGAGGAGTTACGGTCGTTATCGACAAGAATCTGACACCCGAGCTTATCGAGGAGGGCAACGTCCGTGAGATCATCTCCAAGATACAAACGATGCGTAAGGATTCCGGCTTCGAGGTTATGGATAACATCAGAGTTTCCCTGACTGGCAGCTCCGCGGTCGAGGATGTTGCACTCCGCAATGCAAAGGAAATAGGTGAGGAGACGCTTGCCGTTTCGGTAGAGGTAGGTGCGACTCTCGCAAACGCTAAGGAATGGAATATCAACGGCGAGAACGTTACCATCTCCGTGGAGCGAGTATAAGCCAAAGTACTCAAAAAAACGGTTTTTGAAATCGTATAAAAAATCCCACTTGCGTTTTCATCTCTGTAAATATACTAAAATATAAACTAAACTTTACTTTTGCGGCTCTTTTTGCACGAGAGCCGCTTTCTTTTTATAAAAGTGAAAAACAAAAAATGCAAAACGGCAAGTAAAAATTTGACGAAAAAAATCAAAATGCAGTGATGCAAGTTCTGCCCGATTGTGATTTTAGCAAGAACTGCGGTCTGCCTTGAAAGATGAGCTTTGCAGGGCTTTAAGATAACGCTTTGACGGACTTCAAGATAACACTTTGGCGACTTCAAGATAACACTTTGGCGGGGCGGTTGACTTTTCGGTGACGGATATGATATAATAATACGACGCGAATATCCATTTATCGACAAAAAACGAAACGGAGCGTAAAAATGAACACAGAGCCAAGTAATCCCGAGAGTAATATTAATTCCGCAGCGCAGGACGCGAAAACGAGCGCGAAAAATCCTGCCTCTGTAAAGAAAAAGGGAAAAAAGAAGAGAGGTGCAATAGGCAAGATAAATCCGATTCTTCACAAGGTATTGAAGGTCGTGCTTACCCTGACCTATAAGAGAAAATATCATATAACTCTGGACAACGAGATCGCGAAGGAGATAAAAGGGCCTGCCATAGTTTTGGCAACGCACACGAGCGATCAGGACCATTTTCTCTCCGCACTGACGCTTTATCCCGTGCGCCCGACCTACGTTGTCAGCGAGCATTTCGTACGTAACAAATCGACGGCGGGGCTGATAAAGCTCGGTCACGTAATAACCAAGAGAATGTTTACTCCCGACGTTTCCACCATTATTAACGTAATGCGCGCAAAGAGCGAGGGGGCTGTAATCGTTATTTTCCCCGAGGGAAGACTCTCCTGCTACGGAAGAACCTTGCCGCTTGCGGACGGAACCGCGGAGCTGATAAAAAAGCTCGGTGTAGACGTTTATCATTGGTACGCCGACGGCGCGTATCTCACCTTCCCCAAGTGGCGCGACAAGGGTGACGACAGAATAGGAGAGATCCGCTGCTCGCTGAAAAAGCTTGCAGGCGCGGGGGAAATAAGCGCGATGAGTATAGACGAGATACGTAAAATGGCAGAGGACGCAATAGCGCACGACGACGAGCTTGCAATGGAGGGCGTATCCTATAAAAGCGAGAGTATTGCAAGAGGCGCGGATAAGATACTCTTCAAATGTCCGAAATGTCTTTCCGAGGGAAAGATCGAGAGCGAGGGCGACCGTATAAGATGCGCGGAATGCGGATTCGAAGCTCGCCTTGACGAAAAATACAGGCTTCACGGTGCGCCGCACGGAAGTATAAACGAATGGTTCGAGTGGCAGCAGGCGTCTATCGATACGGATAACGAGATCATGGAGAGCGAGGTCGGACTCGGTGCTTGCGGTGCGGACGGTATGATGGACAGAGAAGCGGGCGAGGGCAGGATCTACATGGATAAGGACGTCTTCCGTCTTTCGGGCACTCTCTTCGGCGAGCAGATAGATTTCTCGGTCGCAACGGAGAAGATAGGTGCGTTCCCCATCACCGCGGGAGATCACTTCGATATATATCACAACGGCAAGCTTATTTACGTTTTCCCGCGTCCCGATATGAGAGCCTCCGTCAAGTGGGTATGCTTCCTTGACAGACTTATGCAGAAGAAAAAGGCGGATGAATAAAATATAACCTCCGTATGCCTGCGTGCTTTTCGACACGGCGTTGATCGGCAACGGGAGCGTATAACGAAAAACAAAAAAACGATGCAGAGGTCTGCATCGCAAAAAAACTTTCGGGAGGTGCTCGCATCTCCCTTTTTATACAGTTAAAAGCGGAAAATCAATTACCGTTTATAGGGGTTGGCTCTCAGCGTCGGCGAACCTCTCGGATGCCGTCCATAATATAGCCCTTTGCGATTTCCGCCTCGCGTTTATCAAGTGATTTCAGGTCGCCCAGCGGATAGGGAATGCCGAGAGCCTCGTATTTAGCCTTGCCCATCGTGTGATAGGGAAGAACGTCGAGTGCCTTGAGATTTGAGAGCCTGCCTATAAAGTTGCCGAGAAGGCGCAAATACTTCGGATCGTCTGTATAGCCCTGAACGACGACGTGGCGAACCCAGAGCGGAACGCCTTTTTTTTCGAGATATTTTGCAAAGCCCAGAGGCGCGGTATTGTCGTGAGAGGTGAGCTTTTTGTGAAGTGTGGGATCGATGTGCTTTATATCGAGCATAACGAGGTCGGTATACTTCATCAGCTCGTCAAGCTTTGCGAGATATTCGGTATTGCTCTCGGAATAGGTAATGCCCGAGGTATCTATACAGGTGTGAATGCCCATATTCTTTGCCGCGCGGAACAGCTCGATGAGAAAATCCGTTTGCATAAGCGGCTCTCCGCCCGTTACGGTAATTCCGCCGCGCGCATAGAAGGATTCGTTTTTCTTGTATTCCGAAAGCACCTCCTCGACGCTTACCTCCGTGCCGCCCTGCATTTGCCACGTATCGGGGTTGTGACAGTAAAGACAGCGCATAGGACACCCCTGCATAAACAGGACGTAGCGTATTCCCGGGCCGTCGACCGTACCGAAGCTTTCCTTCGAATGAATATATCCCTTCATAACGTTGCTCCTCTCTTTTTTGCCGTCTCCGCTTTTTCACGCTTGCTTTAACGTCTATGCGGCTTTTTGTTTTTGGCTTGCTATGATTGCCTCCGCGTTTTCTCGGATTTGCTTTGTCGCCTTTTTTTGCGTGATTTTCGCGCGGAATTTCTTTAACTTTTTGTTTTTCGCTTTTTGCTAATCGTCTCGAACTTTTACGAAAAGTGCCGATTTTGTAAACTATAGTATTATTTTGGGGTGCCTTTTTCGACACCCCTTGCTTTTTGTCTTACGTAAGACCTTTAAAAAAACGTTTGTTTGCGTTATCTCAGATCTGCTCGTGGAAGGTTCTCGAGATTACCTCGTCCTGCTGCTCCTTGGTGAGCTTGACGAAGTTTACCGCGTAGCCGCTTACTCTGATCGTGAGCTGAGGATATCTCTCGGGATGAGCCTGAGCGTCGAGAAGCGTCTCACGGGTGAAAACGTTTACGTTGAGATGATGTCCACCCTTCTTAACGTAGCCGTCAAGGAGAGAAACAAGGTTATCTATCTGGTTCTGTGTTGCTGCCATTTTTCTTTTATTCCTTTCGTTTCGTTAATCTATTATACCGCATCTGCCGCGAGCTTTTCGGTGACCTCGTCACTTAAGTCGTCTGCTTTTCGCGGCGGCGGTATTCGGTAGGGCTTTATCAGCCGTTGTTTTCGGTAAATTCGCCGTTGTAATCGTCGGCGTCGAGTCCCTCAAAGAGCGTGGGAGTGGAGCAAGCGCCGTTAGCGCAATCAAGCTCGACCTCAATGTCACCCGCAAAGATCTTGTCGTCCTTGCCGAGCGCGCCGGGGATGATGGAGAAGGTGTTTGAAATTCCGTCCTGTGCGTCGATGAAGGGAAGCTTTGCAACGGATGCGAGAGAAGCTACCGCACCGTGAGTGTCACGTCTGTGCATGGGGTTAGCTCCGGGGGCAAATGCCTCGCCCTTCTTTCTTCCGTCGGGAGTAGAGCCGGTTGCCTTACCGTAAACGACGTTCGAGGTGATCGTAAGAATAGACGTCGTGGGAATGCTGTTGCGGTAGGTGTGATTCTTTCTGACGTGCTCCATGAATCTGTGAACGATGTCGTATGCGATCTCGTCAACTCTGTCGTCGTCGTTACCGTACTTGGGGAAGTCGCCCTCGGTGATATAGTCTACTGCGAGTCCCTGCTCGTTTCTTACTACCTTGACCTTGGCGTACTTGATAGCGGAGAGAGAGTCGGCAACTACGGAGAGGCCTGCAATGCCCGTAGCGAACCAGCGGGTTACGTGCTGATCGTGGAGAGCCATCTGGATCTTTTCGTAGCAGTATTTGTCGTGCATATAGTGAATGATATTGAGAGTGTTTACGTAAACGCCCGCGAGCCACTTCATCATATCGTCGTACTTTTCGATAACCTCGTCGTAGTCAAGATATTCGGAGGTGATGGGACGGTATTCGGGGCCGACCTGCTTGCCGGAAACCTCGTCGACACCGCCGTTGATAGCGTAGAGAAGGCACTTCGCAAGGTTTGCTCTCGCGCCGAAGAACTGCATTTCCTTACCGATCCTCATCGATGATACGCAGCATGCGATCGCATAGTCGTCGCCGTGAGTCATTCTCATCATATCGTCGTTCTCGTACTGGATAGAGGAGGTCTCTATGGACATCTTAGCGCAGTAACGCTTGAAGTTTTCGGGAAGGCGAGTAGACCAGAGAACCGTGAGGTTAGGCTCGGGTGCGGGGCCGAGGTTCGTGAGGGTGTGGAGATAGCGGTAGGAGGTCTTGGTTACCATGTGTCTGCCGTCGATAGCAACACCGCCGATGGATTCGGTTACCCACTGGGGATCGCCCGAGAAGAGTGCGTTGTATTCGGGAGTACGTGCGAACTTAACGAGACGGAGCTTCATGATGAAGTGGTCAACGAATTCCTGTATCTCTTCTTCCGTGTAAACGCCGTTCTTGATGTCGCGCTCTGCGTAAATATCGATGAAGGTAGAGGTTCTGCCGAGAGACATTGCCGCGCCGTTCTGCTCCTTTACCGCGCCGAGATAGCCGAAGTAGAGCCACTGGATAGCTTCCTTGGTGTCCTTTGCGGGAAGGGAGATGTCGTAGCCGTAGCTTGCCGCCATTTTCTTGAGGTCCTCAAGTGCGCGGATCTGCTCGGAAAGCTCTTCTCTCTCTCTGATGATCTCGGAGTACATTGCGGATCTCGTCGTTTCCTTCTGCATCTTCTTATCGGCGATAAGTCTGTCGATACCGTAAAGCGCAACTCTTCTGTAGTCGCCGATGATTCTTCCTCTGCCGTAAGCGTCGGGAAGACCTGTGATGATGTGCGAGGAACGGCAGGCTCTCATCTCGGGAGTATAAGCGTCGAAAACGCCTGCGTTGTGAGTCTTTCTGTGTGTGGTGAAGAACTCCTTAACGTCGGGATCGATTGTATAGCCGTTGTCTGCGCAAGCCTTTTCCGCCATACGAATACCGCCGTAGGGCATAAGTGCGCGCTTGAAGGGCTTGTCCGTCTGGAAGCCTACGATCTTTTCTTTATTTTTGTCGAGGTAACCGGGGCCGTGAGAGGTGATCGTGGAGATGATCTTGGTGTCCATATCGAGAACGCCGCCCTTTTCTCTTTCCTGCTTCGTAAGATCCATTACCTGATCCCAAAGCTCAAGAGTAGCCTTGGTAGGACCTGCGAGGAAGCTCTCGTCACCGTCGTAGGGTGTGTAGTTGTGCTTGATGAAGGAACGAACGTTTATTTCTCTGGTCCACGTTCCGCCTTCAAATCCATGCCATGATTCAAAAGAATAATTCATAATATATCTCCTTTTCGTAATTAACCTGTTTTTTGCGCGGCGTCCGCCTGCGCTCGCCTTTACCGTGAGGCTTGAACCCTTGCTTGCCGCTCGGGCTTGAATTTACCGAGATGCATCGTATCCCGGCTTTCCGCTCGGGCTTGATTTCGTCGAGATGTATCGCACCCCAGCTTTCGTTCGTGCTTGAATTTGCAGAGATGTATCGCACCCCTAGCTTTCCGATAAGGCTTGTATTTTGCCGAGATGTATCGCACCCCAGCTTTCGTTCGTGCTTGAATTTGCAGAGATGTATCGCACCCCTAGCTTTCCGATAAGGCTTGTATTTTGCCGAGGTGTACCGTGCCTTGCTTGTCGCTTCGGCTTATAGCGTCCCTTTTCTCGGGTTGCTTTGCCGGTACGTGCGTTTTAGGCGGTTTTTCGGTTTTTCCCCATCCTCCGCCATTATATATTATACTAAAAAAAATCGTGCAAGTCAATAGAATAAATTGATTAATAACTAATAAAATCTACGCGCGCATGAGAAAAAAACAAAGAAATTTCGCAAATTCTTGTGAAAACTAGACAAAAACATTAATTTTTTAACGATCTTTGCCGGCGGTACGGGAGACTGCCGAGAGGATAAATTCCTAAAAGACCGGGCAAATAAAGTTTCTCCTTCGTGAGTCAGACCTGCACTACGCTTTCTGCCCGATCGTAGGCTTGCGCAGAGCTTTTTGCAGAGGTGATGCTTTGAAAAATGAAAAGGCTTTAATGTTTTTCGGCATTTTCGGTTTGCACCTTGGCGACCGTCATTTAGGTTTACGCTCAAATTTTCGATTTAGCTTTACACCGTAATTATAACGTAATTATACTTGCTTTTCTGTGACTTTATCACCGTTTTGATTTTTTGCTTTTTCTTTTGTATTTCACTTTTGCTTTATTGTTTTTTCTTTTGCTTTTTACTTTCGTTTCTTGATTTTTCGATTTTTGCTTTTAAAAAGAAAAGCGGCTCTTGTGAAAAAAAAGAGCCGCAAAAAGCAACGTATTGTTTACGTTTGCGTGTGTTTTAGACCGTAAAACCGCTGATTTTCAAAAAACGGATTCTTACGGTGATGCCAAGGGAGCTTTGGCGTTTTTTTGGTTTTGCAGGATCAAAGCTCAATAATATTATCAAACTTATCCTTGTTACCCTCGATCTGCTCGCGAGAGCCGACGACGCAGATAACCGCGTCCGAAACGAGACGGTCGACAAGCTCACCTGCGCGGAGTATAGCGTCCTTATCTGCCGACTTCATATCGGAGAGCACCTTTTTATCCTGCTCGTCGCTCCATCCGGTGAGATAATTCGAGGTGGCTAGCTCGCCTGCGAGTCTGGGGGTTCTCATAAGGTCGTAATCGCCGACGGCACCGATAATGAACTTCGTAAGATCCGATTCCGGCGCGACAGCAAAGGCTTTGAGGAACGAGCCGCATTCCTTGTATTTATCAATTGAATTTACGGGAGACGGATCGCGGTAGGAATAGCAGCCGACCGTGCCGTCCTTGCTTACGAGGAAGCCTGCGCCGTAAGCGCCTCCGAGAACGCGTATCTGGTTCCAGAGATATTCGTAGGAGAGCACGGAACGGCTGACGCATATCGCACCGTAATTCTGTGCCGCAAGGTCACCGCCGTCTGCCGCAAGCACCGCGTAGGAAACTCTTGTAGGGATTATGATTCCCTCACTCTTGAAGCCGAGAGGCTTGATCTCTGCTCTCTTCGCAGGCACAGAGCCGTGAGGAAGGGTAGCAACGAGCCTTGCAATAAAGTCATGGTCAAGCTCACCCGTAACGGCAATTTTTACTCTTTCCTTGACGACGACCGTTTTGAAGATGCGTTTGATATTCTCGATAAATGCATCGATTTGACTATCAAAGTTGTCAATCAGCGCGCAAAGAAGCCTGTAAGCCTCAAGCCCCTCGAAATATTCCGAAATAGTTCCGCTTATCTTATAGGAAGCCATGGCACGTCCGATAGCTAACGAATGTCCTGCCTGCGTGAAGGTGTCCGAGAGAATCATCTTCCATTGCAAAAGAAGATTTTTAAGAGCGTTTTTGTCGCCAAGCTCGGAGGTAAGAAGTACCTCGCTTATGATATCCTTCATATCCTCGCGCTTTGAGTCGAGAGCGCTTGCTCTTACCGTAAGATAGGGTGTCGGGCAGTCCTTCGGACCTATTACCGACGTAGAGAAGGCGAGTCCGCCGAGATTGGATTTTATGAGATTCTGTACTTCAACGGGACTGTGCCTTTCGGTTGCGACGTTGGTAAAGAGCATGGTCGTTGCGTTGAGCGTGAACAGCTCGTCGAGGGATAGATCCGACGCGTCGAAGTGGAGCGTATAGTATCCGATTCCCGCCGTGTCGATCGGGTGGCTTATCACCTCGCATGGCTCGTGAGTGACGACTGTGGGAGTGACGGCGCTGCTGACGTAGATATCCTCTATTTCAAGCCTCGGGAGAGTGGCAAGTGCCTCGGGTGTATCGGTTGACGCCTGCCACGCCTTGAGTGCCTCGGTCTCCTTTTTGATCTCCTCGATCTGCTCGTCGGTGAGAGACGACTGTACCTTGTCGAGTCTTGCGCGCTCCTCGCCGGCTATCCGCTTTCCGTATTCCTTATCGGGGAGCATTACGTGCTTTGATCTGTGCGGGTTGTCAACCGTCATGGCGAGAAGGAGCTTTTCAAAGTAATCGGTTTCGACGGCGGCTCTGAGCGTTTTGATATCCTCTTCATAGGAAAGAGCGGATTCGGGAGAGAGTCCGTAGTTGGTTGCGCCGAATACCGAGAGAGCAAATGCGACGCCCTTCGGGAATGAGCCGTAATCCTTTTCGCGAAGCTTGAATTCGGTAGCGTTCAGCGTTGCACGGAGCGTTTCCTTGTCGATACCGCCTTCGGCGATCTCTCTTATCTTGCTCTTGATAAGCTCCTCAAGCGCGCCGATATCCTCTTCCTTGACGCCTCTTGCCTCGATCTGGATCGATTGCTGTACCGTGCGGTTGATGAACACTATAAGGTCCTCGGCGAGTCCGCTTTCAAGCACTGCTTTTTTCAGCGGAGCGTTGTTCGAGCCGAGAAGTGCGTCGTTGATGATACCCGTTGCGAGCATGAGCGCACTGTCACTCGTCAGACCGTAGACGTAGTTGAGAGAAAGACGGCATTTTCCGACCGGATCCTCGCTTTCGGCGATTTCGTAACGTATCGCGGTCTCTCCACCGTCGACTGCCCTTTGAGGTAGGATGGGATCGGCGGGAGCGATGGGCGTGTATTCTGCGAGGAAGGAGTCGATGAGTCCGAGCGTTGCGTCGAGGTCTACCGTTCCGTCAAGGAAAATATAGGAGTTCGAGGGGTGGTAGAACCTTGCGTGCGACGCGGCAAAATGCTCGAAGGTGAGGTCGGGAATAGCAGTAGGTGCGCCACCCGAATCGTGGCGGTAGAGCGTGTCGGGGAAGAGCATGGATTTCGCTACCTCAACGCTGATCTCGTCTGCCGAGGAGTACGCTCCCTTCATTTCATTAAATACTACGCCGTTGTAGATGAGTCTGCCTTCGGGATCAAATTCGTAGTGCCAGCCCTCCTGACGGAATATCTGAGGATTCTTGGCTGCTCTCGGGTGGAGCACTGCGTCCATATAGACGCTGACGAGGTTTAAGAAGTCCTTCGGGTTTCTCGAGGAAACGGGATATACCGTTCTGTCCTCGTAGGTCATTGCGTTGAGGAAGGTGTTTTGCGAGCCTTTCAGCAGTTCAACGAACGGCTCCTTTACGGGATACTTGTCCGAGCCGCAGAGCACCGAGTGCTCGATGATATGGAAAACTCCCGTGTCGTCCGAGGGAATAGTTTTAAATCCTATTGCGAAGGTCTTGTTCTCGTCCTCACGGTCGAGGTATGCGAGAGTTGCTCCGCTTGCTGTGTGCTTCATCTCGTAAAGCGTGCCGCTGACCTCGGGAATTTCAACGTGCCTTAAAACCTTAAAGCCGTGAATCGTATCGTTAATCTTCATTTTTGTAAACCTTTCTTGTCATTTTTAATGCTTTTCGGCGCATTTTGCCGTTTGTGCCTTGCCGAGACTTACGCAAAAAAACGCTTTTCAACCTCACTCCTATCGGTCTTTCCTTCGGCAAAAATCAGTATAGGTCTATTTTATCACCCCCCGTCTTCGTTGTCAATGCTTTTTTAAAAAGTAATCGGATAAAGGCGAACGGCGTGTTTTTTGATGCTTGAATAATCCATCGTCGTCTCCTTCGTGCTGGATAGGGCTTACGTCCGTGTACGACTTTTATAAAATATTAAAAAGCTATTGATTTTTGCTGCGGTTGCTGATAAAATATAGATACGGGTAAATTTGCATTTCGCCAAAGCGAAAAAACTCGGCGAAGAGCGAAAGAATAAAAAACGAAACGAAAATATAA
The DNA here is from genome assembly GCA_964644445.1 of uncultured Ruminococcus sp. Taxonomy (GTDB): domain Bacteria; phylum Bacillota; class Clostridia; order Oscillospirales; family CAG-272; genus UBA1740. Next base: position 16,829 of record CAZXVF010000003.1, on the reverse strand, counting down.
AAACCGTGCAGGGCACGAAAACGGGAGGCAATATGACGGATTTTGTTGTAATCGGCGCAGGCGTCGTCGGCGGTCTCGTGGCAAGAGAGCTTACGAGATACACGAGGAGCGTTACGATTCTCGAGGCAGAGAGCGACGTTGCAATGGGCGCGACGAAGGCAAACAGCGCAATAGTTCACGCAGGCTACGACGCAAAGGAGGGGACGCTTAAAGCGAGGCTTAACGTTCGCGGCTCCGAGATGATGGAGGACGTTTGTCGGGAGCTTGGCGTTAAATACAGAAGAAACGGCTCTCTTGTCGTCGGCTTTGACGAGGAGGACGGAAAAACTCTCGCTGGGCTGCTTGAGCGCGGTAACAGAAACGGCGTTAAGGGACTTCGGATACTTGAGCGCGACGAGATATTAAAGCTTGAAGAAAATATAGGTGACGGCGTTACGGTCGCTCTCCACGCTCCGAGCGGTGCGATAGTTTGTCCCTACGAGCTTTGCATGGCGGCGGTCGGAAACGCAATGGATAACGGCGCGGAGCTTATCACCTCCTTCAAGGTGGACAGGATAGAAAAGACGGACGGCGGATACAGAGTCCGCTCGGGCGAGAGGTACGTTGACGCAGGGTGCGTTATAAACTGTGCCGGCGTTTACTCCGACGAGGTCGCGAGAATGGTCGGTGACACCTCCTTTGACGTTCATGCCAGACGCGGCGAGTACGTTCTCCTTGACCGTGAGTGCGGCGATCTCGTTTCGCATACGGTATTCAGATGCCCCTCGAAAATGGGTAAGGGAATTTTGGTAACTCCGACGGTGGACGGCAATATTCTCGTAGGTCCGACAGCTGAGGATATAGACGATAAAACGGATACGTCCACGACCGCAGAGGGAATCGCACTCGTTAAGCGTCAGGCGTCCGAGCAGGTGCGCGGCATCAATTTCGGAAAGACCATAACCTCCTTCACGGGACTTCGAAGCGTCGGCTCGACGGGCGACTTTATCATTAACTGTACGACCGACGGCTTTATCAACGTTGCCGCTATAGAAAGCCCGGGACTTACCTCCTCGCCTGCAATTGCGGAGTACGTCGTCGGAATGATAAGAGATATGGGTATTGAGCTTCGGGAGAGAGACGACTTCGTTCCGACGCGCCGCCCGATGCACTACTTCAAGGAGCTTTCCGCGGACGAGAAAAACGAGATAATAAAAAAGAACCCCGCCTTTGCGCATATAATTTGCCGCTGTGAGCGAGTCAGCGAGGGCGAGATACTTGAAGCGATAAGAACGAACCCCCGTCCCACCGACGTGGACGGAATAAAGAGAAGAACGAGAGCGACTATGGGCAGATGTCAGGGCGGCTTCTGTACTCCGTACGTGGTCGAGCTGCTTGCAAGGGAGCTTTCCGTTCCTTACGAGTCGGTAACCAAATTCGGCGGTGGTTCTTATATGAACGTCGGAAAAACAAAGGAGGGCGTGTGATATGACCGAAAAGCTAAGCGTTGATCTCGTAATAGTCGGCGGCGGTCCTGCGGGTATGGCGGCGGCAGTCGCGGCGCACGAGTCGGGTATACGCGATATTCTTATTCTCGAGAGGGACGAGGCACTGGGCGGGATCCTTCGTCAGTGCATTCATAACGGCTTCGGACTTCACCGCTTTGGTGAGGAGCTTACGGGCCCCGAATACGCGTACAGATACGAGCGTCAGGTGCGCGAGCTGGAAATCCCGTTCATGACCGAAACCACGGTTATTGATATCTCGGAGAGCGACGAGACGTTTGCGAAAAATGAATCCATTGGCACCGGTGCGGACGGTACGGCAAGCCCGGGCAGGCGCAAGATAGTCACCGCTATGAACGCAGAGCACGGTGTATTTTTCGTATCCGCAAAGGCTGTGATCTTGGCAATGGGCTGTCGCGAGAGACCGAAGGGTGCGCTCGGAATTGCGGGTACTCGCCCTGCCGGAATTTATACTGCCGGAATGGCACAGAGATTCGTTAATATGAAGGGCTATATGCCCGGTCGGAGCGTTGTGATCTTAGGCTCGGGAGACATCGGACTCATCATGGCGCGCAGAATGACTCTCGAGGGCGCGGAGGTAAAGGCGGTGTGCGAGCTCATGCCCTATTCGGGCGGACTTGCGAGAAATATCGAGCAGTGCTTAAACGACTTTAACATTCCTCTTTATCTCTCTCATACGGTTGTCGAAATTCACGGAAAAGAGAGAGTCGAGGGTGTGACCGTTGCAGAGGTTGACGAGCAAAAAAGACCTAAAATGGAAACTTCTATTTACATTCCGTGCGATACCTTGCTGTTATCCTGCGGACTGATTCCGGAGAACGAATTGACGAAGGGCGCAAATATCACACTTGACAGAGTGACGGGCGGTGCCGTCGTTGACGGTGACAGAGAGACCGAGATGGCGGGAGTTTTTGCCTGCGGCAACGTGCTTCACGTGCATGATCTCGTTGACTACGTTTCGGAGGAATCGGTCATTGCCGGCAGAGCCGCCGCAGAATATATTAAGGGTAAAAAGGCGAGTGACGTTAGCGTTGCGCTCAAGGCGGACGGCAGAGTAAGATATACGGTTCCCCAGCGCATAAGCGAAGCGCGCGACACGACGGTCTATTTCAGAGTGAGTGACGTTTTCCGTGACGTAAAGCTGGTGGTTCGCGATTCGGAGGGCAGGGTGCTTATAGAGCGAAAAAAGCAAAAGCTCGCCCCCGGAGAGATGGAAACGCTGAAGCTCACGGAGCAGATGATTCGCGAGTCCGACGGAGGAGTGCTGACCTTCGGAGTGGAATGAGCAGGGCGGTTTTTTGAAGGGGCGGCTTTCTTGATGATAAGACGTTGAAAACCTTTTCATATTTCGGGAGGCTTTTGCCGTCCGTCGGTTTTCGGTCTTACGGCAAGCTGAAAAGCAAATTCGCCTTTTGAAAAAAAGGATCGTTAAAGCAATTCCGAAGACAAACGAAAAAACGGCAGAAATGCCTGCAAAAAAGATTTAATGCCCCCCTAGGGGCTTTGGAGGGATAAAATGGAAAGAATACTTACCTGTATCGTGTGTCCGCGCGGCTGTACGCTGAAGGTCGAGCTGGGTGAGAGCGGAGAGGTGCTTTCGGTCAGCGGAAACGGCTGTAAAAGGGGCGTCGTCTATGCCGAGGCGGAATGCACTCATCCGAGGAGAACCGTGACGTCTACCGTAAAATGCGCAGGGGGCGGAATAGTTGCCTGCAAAACGTCCGATACGGTACCTAAGGAGCGCGTTTTTGACGTTATGAATGAGATAAATTCCGTTCGCCCTGAGGGCGATATCGACGTCGGCACGGTGCTTATAGAGAACGTTCTCGGACTCGGTGTGAACGTCGTCGCAACGGGAAAGGTGCTTTATTAAAGAGAAGCGTTTTTTGTAAATTGATTTTTGCCGGGAACGCAAACAGCGGAGAAAATGCCAAGATAAGCAAATAATTATTTACAAAAATGTACAAAACCGCACCTTAATATCGTTTCAAGCGAAAAGACTTCGTATTTTGATATTTTTAAAACCGACACTTGTTAGGGTGTCGGTTTCTTTTTTTAGTTTTTACCGTCAGGCATTGTTTTGCTGCTTTTTTGCCAGAGCTGCCGTGTGAAGAATTTCGTAAAGAACGCTTGCGGCATCCTTCTTTGCAAAGCGATATACTATAGCACCGCCGCCGTCCAAACGGGAAAATCGCATACCCTCAAAGTGCGGGAAAACCTCCGACCAGAGTGCAAGCTCGGGCGATGAGAGAGCGAGAGTTATAAGGCTTTCGGTAACGGATATTTTCTTTATCCCAAGCTCCGTTGCAATTGCTCTCGCCGCCGCCACGCAAAGAAGTCTCTCGGTCACGCGCGGAATATCTCCGAATCTGTCGCAAAGCTCATCCTCGACGTCTGCCTTGTCCTCCGAGGTACGGATAAGCGAGATCTTCTTGTACATCTCCATTCTGTCCGCCTCGGCGGGGATATATTCCTTCGGGATGTGGGCGCTGAGCTTCATATCTACGGTCGTTTCCTCCTTTGGCTTCGCGCTCTCTCCGCGCTCCTCAAGCACCGCTTCCTTCAGTATTTTACAGTAGAGATCGTAGCCTACGGCGTCTATATATCCGTGCTGCTCCGCACCGAGAAGATTGCCCGCTCCGCGTATCTCAAGGTCACGAAGTGCAATCTTAAAGCCTGCGCCGAACTCGGCAAATTCCTTGATAGCCTCCAGCCTTTTTTCGGCAACCTCGGTCAGCGACCTTCCGGGACGGTAGGTGAAGTATGCGTAAGCCTGCCTCTCGCTCCTGCCGACTCTGCCGCGTATTTGATGAAGCTGTGCAAGCCCGAAGCGATCTGCGTCCTCGATTATCAGCGTGTTTGCGTTCGGCAGGTCCACACCGGTCTCTATTATCGTAGTGCAGACAAGAATATCCAGCTCGCCGCGCACCAGCATTTGCCAGACGTCCTCAAGCTCCTCCTTCTCCATCTGTCCGTGCGCAAAGGCAACTCTCGCATCGGGAAGCTCGGACTGTATGCTGTCGGCGACGAATTCTATCGTCTCTATTTTATTATATAGGTAGAGAACCTGACCGCCTCTCGCAAGCTCACGGCGGATCGCATCGTTTATAATTGCCTCGTCGTGCTCCAGCACGTAGGTCTGCACGGGACGGCGCTGCTCGGGTGCCTCGTCGAGTATCGAGATGTCGGAAATGCCGTTCATTGCCATGTTCAGAGTTCTCGGTATCGGAGTCGCAGTCAGCGTCAGCACGTCCACTCCGACGAAATTCTCCTTCAGCCGCTCCTTTTGTCCGACGCCGAATCGCTGCTCCTCGTCGACTATCAGAAGTCCGAGATCACGAAAGCTCAGATTTTTAGAGAAGAGCTTGTGCGTTCCGATGATTATATCTATCTCGCCTCTTCCTACGCGGCGGAGTATCTCCGCCTGCTCCTTCGGCTTTTTGAAGCGGGTAAGCATTTCGACCGTGACGGGATATCCGCGGAAGCGCGAAACGGCGGTCTGATAATGCTGAAGCGCGAGAATGGTGGTAGGCACGAGGATCGCAACCTGCTTTCCGCTCATAATAGCCTTGAACGCGGCGCGGAGCGCAACCTCCGTTTTTCCGAAGCCTACGTCGCCGCAGAGCAGTCTGTTCATCGGGCAGGGCTTCATCATATCCGCCTTGATCTCCTCGAGAGCCTTCAGCTGAGAGTCGGTCTCCTCAAATTCAAACGCGTCGGCAAACGAAAGCTCGAGATCGCTGTCCTCGGCGTAAGCGAAGCCCTCCGAGCGTTGCCTTCTGGCATAAAGATCGATAAGCTTTTTCGCGACGTCGCGTGCCGCTGCCTTCGCCTTTGATTTCGTGCGCGTCCATTCGCTCCCACCCATTTTCGAGAGCTTGACTTCGCCGTCACGGTCGCGCTCGCCGACGTACTTTCCGATCATCTCGAGCCTGTCACAGGGAACGAAAAGTCTGTCCGTGCCGGCGTACTGAATCGTGATATAATCGCGCGTTACTCCGAGAGCGGTAACCGTCTCAATGCCGAGAAAGCGACCGATGCCGTAGTTTGCGTGAACGACGTAGTCACCTACGGTAAGATCGGCGTAGGACATAAGCCTTTCACCCGAGCCGCCGAGGCGGCGAACCAACCTTTGCTGCTTTCTCCTTTTCATAACCGCGCGTCCCTTGTCGCGCTTCATAGAGATAAAGGCGACCTTCGGGCTTACGAGATCAAAGCCGTCGTGCTCCGATACGGTCAGATAAACGGTATGCCCGTCTGCTTTTGAGAGGTCAAAGGCTTCGTCGGTCAGGAGAGCTGCGGCAATGCCGTCCGCAATAAGTGAGCCTTTAAGCGACTCCGCTCCCGCTTCGCTCTCGCAGCCGATGAGGACGCGATAATACCCGCGTATATAACCCTGCAGGTCCTCGCGGAGCATCGTCGGATTGTCACCGTAAGCTACGGTTCTGCGTGTCCTGAATCCGAACAGTGCGGAAAGCTCTCCGCTGACTCCGCCCGAAAACAGGTTTAAATGTACACGTAAGTTGTCATTATCGTTGCTTTTTGCGTATTTTTCATCGAGCATGCAGAAAAGATATTTTTCAAGAGTCAGTCCGCCGTTTACTATTTCCGCCGTCTCGGAGGCCAGATATTTTTTGCGTTTTTCAAGTGCCTCGGCGCAGTCGTTCGTTCCGATGATGAAGGTTACGTGGGGCGAGTGGAGATAGTCGAGAAGAGTTTGCCGCTCGGGATATATAAGCCCTAAGAATCTGTCGGCAAAGTCAATCGAACCGCCCGTTATGCAAACTCCGAGTTCTCTTTCAAGCCGCTCCTTCGTCGTCGCGTCGCGTGCGTTTTCTACGAGTGAGGAGAGTGCGTCGGTTATTCTTTTTCTTGCCTCGGCATCTATCAGAACCTCCTTGACGGGAAGGAGTCTTGCCTCGTTTGGCGTGCAGACGGTACGCTGGGTTATGGGATCAAATTCGCTTATGCGGTCTATCTCGTCGCCGAAAAATTCGATACGGCACGGATTTTGACTCTCACCGCACCAGAAGTCGAGAATGTCGCCTCTCATAGAGAATTGCCCCTTGCCGTCGACTGCATCGGTGCGAAGAAATCCGAGGCGCACGAGCCTGTTTGCAAGCTCCGAGGGAGCAAGATCGTCGCCGACTCTCGCGCTGACGCAAAGCGAGGATAAGAGAGAGCTCGGTACGGTAGGGGAGAGAAGCGCCTGCGGAGTGGTAAGGACGGCCTCGAGGTTGCCCGAGAGAAGCTCGCAAAGCACGGATAGCCTCTCGCGATCTACGTCATGAGAGGATTTTATATTGTAGAAAACCAGGTCGCGCCCCTTGTATGCGGCGGCTCGGATACCCTCGCCAGAGAGCAGCTCGGTCACGCTTTCGCACTCCGATTCGCTCGGCAGTATCACAAGCACGGGGGCGGAATTTTTGCTTTGATTTTCTTTATCGGGGGCGGAATCTCCGTTTTGCTTTGAAGGCTTGTGCTCGTCTGCGTGGCGTGCGTTCTCCGTTCGCATCAGCGTGAGTGCTTCCTTTACGGATTCCGTGAGAAAGGCGTCGCGCGCTCCGCCGGAAAGTCCGTTTACAGCGATGGGAAGCTTTTTTTGCGACCAGAAAGCCTCGCGCAGTGCCGCCGTGTATTGTGCGAATTCTCTGTCGCACCGTATGAGCCTCGATATTTTCATTCGTTCCTCCTGTCCGTCCGTGGGCGAACTTCGTTTTTTGACTGCCGCCCTTTCTCTTTTGTGAGCTTCGATTTTTGTGTGAGTTGTTTTTTACGGTCTTATCGCCGCTTGCGATTGCTTTTACCGTCCGACCGGTGTGCGTTTGCTTTGGCACCTTTGCCTTCTTCGGATCTTTCTTCGTCGGTATTTTATTACGCTCTCGGTTTGATTTCACTATCCGCTTACGCTTGTGCTACGTTGCATTTTTATTCGCCGCACCTTTGAAATATGAGTGAAAAAGGAACGCTCGGCAAGAAAAAACAACGCCAAAAGACTCGGGAAAAACCGAGCCATAGGATAAAATATTGCATAATATGATAAGTATTGTTTACGTTTTGAATACTTTTAACCGGAATTTATATCTTTTGCTTTTTACAGAGGTACTTAATTTTCTTCCGATGAGCTTTGCTTTTCGGTCAACTGATTTCGTGCGTGCGACGCTCAGGCGTTTTAGAATTGCTTTTTGCGCCGATTCCTATCCGTCACTTCGAGTAGCGTTGCATTGCGGTTTCTATGTCGCCCGATATAATCAGCTTGACTGCCTCGCAGACGTCGGGGAAGCGGTCCGATATAGCCTTTGCATCGGCATCGGGAAGTCTTGAAAGAACGAAGTCGGCAAGATCGTATTCGGGATTCGGCTTCTGTCCTACGCCGATCTTTATGCGCGGGAAATCCTGTGAGCCGAGATGCTCGATTATGCTTTTCAATCCGTTGTGACCGCCCGCAGAGCCCTTGCGCCTGATACGTATCCTCCCGGGATCGAAGCTTATTTCGTCGTGCAGGATTATCACGTTTTCTGGCGGTATTTTATAGAACCTCGCCGCCTCGGAGACGGCTATGCCGGAGTTGTTCATCAGCGTCGTCGGCTTCATCAGGAGAACGCCCTTATCCCCGATCTTACATTCGCATACGGTGGCGTGAAATTTCACACGGTCTATCCTTACGCCGAGCGTATCCGCAATATGATCTACCGCCGTAAAGCCCGCGTTGTGACGGGTGCGCTCGTAGGTCTTACCGACGTTTCCGAGTCCGCAAACGATATGTGTCACGGGAACCTTTTCTTCTCGCGCCGTTTCTATTTTTTTGAATAAGTCGAAAATGTTACTCACTTCATTCGTCCTTTGTTTGTTCGTATTTGACTACGATTAGTTGCATTTTTTGATGTTTTTATTTGTCCTCTCGGACAAGTATCAATTCCTTTGCGTAGGGAAGCGTCTCGATAACGTCGCAGAGCGCGTGCCATTCGGCGAGCTTATGATTTCTTCGTGCGTAGTAGATATTGATGAGAACCTCGTAATTCAGCGTCACGGTGCGCAGCTGGTTATATGACGTCGGGAGGAGCTGTATCATATTGTGCCATGCGTCCTTTTCCTTCGTCTCGATAAAGCGGCGCCTCTCTGCCTCCAGAAATTCCGTCACCCGCTCCATTACCTCGAGTCCCTCCTTCGTCATTCGCTCGCAGGAGAAGTCCGATAGGGTAAATTCCTTTGCCTGTATCTTGTGCATCGTGGAGCAGGAGTTCGCGACCGTGCCTACCTTGTAGGTGTCAAATTCCTTCCACCAATAGAGCGGAGCCGTGACGTCCATGGAGACGAAGATCTGGCGGAGAAATTTCCTGTGATCGGTACCGGCGTGGGCAAGCCTCGAGCCGAGGGCGAGATCGTTTTCGCCTAAGACGTATTCGCCGTCCTCCGAGTAGCGAGAGTCGCTCCGCTCCCAGCTGTTCATCGGGTTTCTCGCTCCGCGTATCGCGTTCTCGAGATTCATAACGGAAATTTTTTCTACCTTAAGCATACCGCTCTCCTTTACCGATTTTTATACTAGTATTTTAGCACACCGCACCGCCCTTGTCAACGAAAAAGTGAAAAACCAAGTGAAAAAGCAAAAATCAAATGAAGGCTTCGAGGCACGCAAGGTGAAAATCAAACGAAGGCTCCGAGGCACGCAAATTAAAAAGTAAACGATGACTCCGAGGCACGCAAGCTGAAAATCAAACGAAGGCTTCGAGGCACGCAAGGTGAAAATCAAACGAAGGCTCCGAGGCACGCAAATTAAAAAGTAAACGATGACTCCGAGGCACGCAAGCTGAAAATCAAACGAAGGCTTCCGAACGTAAATACGCTAAACTTAAAAATCACCCTGTACGGAATCGCGTCCGCTTTTGACTTTGCTCATAGCGTCTTGGCGCACCGTCCGTACAAGGTGAAACGTTTTTGCATCTCCTTCGGCTGCATGCCAGTTTACCGAAAAGTCTTATAAATGCCAATAATTATTTACATATCCGTGCATTTTTGCTTGAAACGGTCGATTTTCTTTTGCTTGCCGTCTCTGGTTTTTGCAACGAGCCGAGCCTGAGATCACAGATGAAGCACGCGCTCCTTTATCTCCTCGGTTCTGCCCTGATTCCAATATTGCGTGCCTATATAGCCGCAGGTTCGCCTCGCAACGTTCATTTTAGACTGGTCGCGGTTCTTGCACATCGGGCATTCCCAAACGAGCTTTCCGCCGTCCTCGACTATTTTTATCTCTCCGTCCCAGCCGCACACCTGACAGTAATCGCTTTTGGTATTCAGCTCGGCGTACATTATATTCTCGTAGATGTATTCCATGATTCCCAGCACCGCATCGAGATTCCCCTGCATATCGGGTACTTCGACGTAGGAGATCGCACCGCCGGGGGAGAGAAGCTGGAACTTCGACTCAATCGCAAGCTTCGAGAAGGCGTCTATCGGCTCGGTCACGTGAATGTGATAGGAGTTAGTGATATAGCTCTTGTCGGTCACACCCTTAACTATGCCGAAGCGTTTTTGCAGGCATTTGGCGAACTTGTAGGTCGTGCTTTCAAGCGGCGTGCCGTAGAGCGAATAATCTATGTTTTCCTCCGCCTTCCATTTCGCCGTATAAGAGTTCAGCATACGCATGATCTCAAGTCCGAGAGCCTCTCCCTCCGGCTCGGTCAGCTTCTTTCCCGAGAGCGCCATAACGCATTCCCAAAGCCCCGCAAAGCCGAGCGAGAGCGTCGAATATCCGCCGAAGAGATACTTGTCTATAGGCTCGCCCTTTTCAAGACGCGTCAGCGCGCCGTACTGCCATAATATAGGTGCAGCGTCGGAGGGAGTGCCGAGAAGCCTCTCGTGTCTTATCCTCAGTGCCCTGTGGCAAAGCTCCATTCGCTCTGCGAAGATACGGCGGAATGCATCCATATCGCCCTTGGCGGAGAGTCCTATATCGACGAGGTTTACCGTGACGACACCCTGATTGAAGCGGCCGTAATACTTCGGCTTACCGTTCTCGTCGACGTAGGGAGTCAGGAAGCTGCGGCAGCCCATACAGGTGTAGCAATGCCCCTCGCCGTTTTTGTCTATCTTGTTTTCGAGCATGATTTTTTCCGAGATATAGTCGGGCACCATACGCTTTGCGGTGCATTTTGCGGCGAGCTTCGTCAGATAGTGATACCTTGAGCCCTCGCGGATATTATCCTCCTCGAGAACGTAAATAAGCTTCGGAAATGCGGGAGTGATCCAGACACCGCGCTCGTTTTTAACGCCTTGATAGCGCTGCTCCAGAACCTCCTCGATTATCATAGCGAGATCCTCGCGCTCGCGCTCGTCCTTTGCCTCTCCGAGATACATAAACACGGTGATGAAGGGTGCCTGTCCGTTCGTCGTCATAAGCGTTACGACCTGATACTGTATGCACTGTACGCCGCGGCTGATCTCGGCGCGAAGCCTTTTTTCGGTTATGCGGTCAACGCTCTCTCCGCTCGCAACTCCAAGCTCGGATAGCTCCTCTTCGACCTCGCGTCTTATCTTCTCGCGGCTGACGTTTACGAAGGGGGCAAGATGCGCGAGACTTATCGACTGACCGCCGTATTGGTTCGAGGCGACCTGCGCTATTATCTGCGTCGCAATGTTACAGGCGGTGGAAAAGCTGTGCGGCTTCTCTATCATAGTTCCGCTTATCACGGTGCCGTTTTGCAGCATATCCTCCAGATTTACGAGGTCGCAGTTGTGCATGTGCTGTGCGAAGTAATCCGAGTCGTGAAAATGGATAAGACCGTCCTCGTGCGCTCGCACTATGTCCTCGGGGAGTAGCAGTCTGTTCGTGATATCCTTCGAGACCTCTCCCGCCATGTAGTCGCGCTGTACGCTGTTCTGGGTGGGATTCTTGTTGGCGTTCTCCTGCTTTGCCTCCTCGTTGTTGCACTCTATAAGGGAAAGTATGCGGGCGTCCGTCGTGTTTGATTTGCGCACGAGTGCGCGCGTGTATCTGTAAGTAATGTACGCCTTTGCAAGCGTGAAAGCCCCCGACGCCATAAGCTCGCGCTCCACCGTGTCCTGTATCTCCTCGACGCCTACCGAGCGGCGCATGCTCTTGCAGACGTTCTCCACCTTGCGAACTATCTCGCGTATCTCTCCGTCGTCCAGCCTGTCCAGCTCGTCCACTGCGGCGTTCGCCTTCGTTATGGCAACGTATATCTTCTCTCGGTCGAATTTTGCCTCCGAGCCGTTTCTCTTGATTATTTTCATTGATGGAGCCTCCTTTTGCCGTTTGCCTTCGGTACCGTGCCGACTCTGTTATCGATTTTTGTTTTCGTCTGCCGAGTCCGCTTGCCTGCGGCTTGCGCTTTCTTGCGAATTTGTATTTTTGCGAATTTTTCACCGATCTTAGATGAAATAAAGTTGATTTTCTTTGAATTGCCGGCGGATTTCCGTTTGATTCTCTTTGAATTGCGTCCCTTTTACATTTTTCACTTGGCGTTTTGAGCTTGCTTTGACTTGCCGTGCGAGCTTCGGCTTGAGCCTGTTTGGACCTTTGTGCTTGCACTATGCCATCGTTCCGCTTGCGCTATGCTTTCGCTCCGCTTGCGCTATGCTTTCGCTCCGCTTGCGCTATGCTTTCGCTCCGCTTGCGCTATGCTTTCGCTCCGCTTGCGCTATGCCATCACTCCGCTTTTCGCGCTGTCGCGGGCTGTTATGGCTCTATAAAAAGGGAAGCCGAAACTCCGAAATTCAAAAAAATCCATCCCACGGGATAGTGACAATATTATACCACATTTTGTGTGTTTGTCAAGCGGCAAAAACTAGATGTAGTGTTTAGTTTACATTTTAAATTTGTCATTTTAAACAAAAAAATCCACGAGCTTTGCCCGTCCGTTGGAGGGGGTGATTCCGTCGGCAAGAAAAATTCGGGCAGAGCGGAAGGGCGAAGGCTTTGCCGCCGTCATTTTTCACAAAATTTCATTCTAATTTTCTACGCAAGGTAATTTTTTACAGTTTTTCGGCAGCTCCTTCCCAGAATCCCAATCACCAAAAACCCAATCCCCAAAAACCTAGAAAACCTAATCATCAAAAAACCGATCGCCGAAAACCTAGGAAGCCTAATCATCGAAAAACGTAATCGCCGAAAACCAAATCATGAAAATTCCAATCACCCGAAATTAAAATCTCCCCGAAAGCACCGCGCCACGGGAGAGGATACCCAACCGAAAATCAAACTACGCTATCACAGCGTCCGTTCAAATAAAAAGCGGACGAAAGCCAGAAACAAAAACCACCGTCCGAAAGCGGAAATCAGCCATAAATCACCCATGCGTACAAGCGAAAAAACCGGTTCTGTAGCTTGCAATTTGCTCTCTCGAAAAAAATTCATCGGTTGCGAAAAAAATATATTGAAAAGCGCGCAGTTTTATGATATAATCTTCGCAAGAAAAAACGGAAGCAAACAGAAAAAGCGCAACGGGAGCTTGCATATCAGATCATTACGAATGGTACGAGAATGCTTTTGTCTTCGTTTGCGTACAACTGACCGAATCACCGAAAAACCGTCGAAAAGCAAATTTTTATTTACATTTTTATTAAATTTTTCGACTTTTTAAAGCAATCTCTGCTATCACTTTATGAAAGAGCGGCAAGGTCGGATATGTCTGCTCCGCGCGCTAAAGTGCAACACTCGGCATAGTGCAAAACCGCATAAGGTGCCGAAGGTAACACCAACCGAAGCAAAACGAACGCTTCGGGCAACCCACGAAGGAGAAAAAATATGAACAAAACCGTAAAGCTGTGTATAGCCGTCGCATTTTTGATTTCGGCGTTGCTTTTTATCCTCACCGCTTGTCAAGTACCGTGTCGACACTCGTCGGAGAAGACCGTTACCGAGAATTATGTTGCGGCGACCTGTACGGAGGACGGAAGCTATGACAGCGTGGTATATTGCGCCGATTGCGGCGACGAGCTGAGCCGTATCCATAATTCTATAGAAGCACTCGGGCATGATATCGTGCACAACAAGGGCAAGGATAAAACCTGTACGCAGGACGGCTGGGCGCCCTATGATACCTGCACTCAGTGCGATTATTCGACTTATAAAAAGCTACCGAAGGGACATACTCCCGCCGATACTGCCGTCGAGGTTGGCCGTATAGATCCGACCTGCGAATCGCAAGGCTTCTGTTACTCCGTTATATATTGTACCGACTGCGGAAGAGAACTGGATTCCGTGCCTGAAACGATTGACCCACTCGGTCACGATATCGCATCTTATCCCGCAAAAGAACCTTCCTGTACGGAATGCGGCTGGGAGGCCTATGAAGTCTGTGCGCGTTGCCTTTATTCTACGTACTCCGAGATTCCCGCCTCCGGACACGATTATGAGCATGCCAGAATTGAAAGAACTTGCGTCGATTCCACGTGCTCTGTAGCCGGATACGAGGACGTGACTTGCTATTGTCCGACGTGTAACGAAGTGTTAAGTCACGTGCATAACGATTTTCCGCTGGTGGGCCATACCGCAAAGGATGCGGTCAAGGAAAACTGCGTGGAAGCGACCTGTACCGTCGACGGACATTACGATTCGGTTACCTACTGTAAGTTCTGCACCGAAGAGCTAAGCCGCGTAACGGTGCCGATACCTTCAAGCCACACGCCTGCAAAGCAGTCCGTTAAGGAAAATATCGTAGAACCGACGTACGGCTATAACGGCACCGGCACGGACGGCGGATACGACGAGGTCACGTATTGCTCGATTTGCAATCAGGAGCTCCGCAGAGATCATACGATAACTAGGATAACGGCGCGGGAATACTATTCGCAATACGATTATCTCGAGCTTTCCGCAGACGTAAACGCTATAGATAACCTGGTGGATAACGGTGACGGAACCTATACCCTGACCGCAAAAACGAGCGGCCAAAAAACCGTACGACTGCTTATAGTGGGCGAAATCGGCGAGCTTGCCGGCGGCTGGGGCGTCATCGGTAAGGATACGAAAATATATACCCTTGACGCGCTGCCCGGGGTGAATTACGTAGACTGCGATTTTATTGCTCACACGGGCGAATTCGGAATCAGGGGTTACTACAATCTCGATCAAAAGGCCTCCGTGGATTCTATAGACGATCTCTATGACGGAAATGTGAATGCACTCGTGGGCAGAGGTATGAGAACGGAGTTTTACCGATATCCGAACTTCATCTGTCTGAATGATAAATTCGCTTCAAGCCAAGGCACGTCCGTAAAGGCGGTAAGCATAAAGATTTACTACTGCAACGTAATGAGCGAGATAACCGACGTAAAGTTAAACGAGTACCTGTATTCAAAGGCGTATTCCCAAGCTTCCTACGTCGCAGGCGACCTCTACGATGCGGCAATCGAAAAGACGGGAGTTGAGTTCGGTTATCCTCTCCAGCTGCTCTTTGACAATCCCGAATGCCTTGCGGGAAAGAACGATTATTATTCCGATCTCATAACCGTAAACGAAAGCGTAAAGTTCGGTAATATCGTAGATGAGAGCGGAAAGGTCGTCGATAAGACCGGCAGATACCTGAAAAAAGGCGACAAAATAGAGGTTACGATAGGAAATTGCACGAGATATCTCAAGCTCTGCAACGATACGTTTACGGGTGAGAGCCTGTACGATACGTCAAGCGTCTGCTATATCAAATCCACCGGTACGCAGAACGTTTTGGTGATTCCGGTTACGTTTACGGAGCAGCAGGACAGAATCAACGACGAATGGATGAGTGCGCTGCGCGGAGCCTTGGGCAACGTAGTGGGTGCGGACGGTAAGGTAACGAAATACACTCTGACTAACGGAGAGCCCTCGCTCAGCGAATTTCTTCACACCTCCTCCTACGGTAAGCTTACGGTAAATTCCTTTATTACTGATCCTTACGTTATAGAAGGCGATCCGATGGATTATTACAACAATATTATGCCCGACTCCGTCTTTGACGATATTACGGAGTGGCTCTACGGGCTGGAAATAGATAATTCCGCATTCGATCAGAACGGTGATGGATATTACGACGTGGTGATACTTGTCAATACGCTCATGATAACCGATCCTCCGAGTGAGTACTACGTGCGAATGGGTATGTCCGGTATCTTCATGAACTCCAGATGCACCGATACGAGAGATGCGGGAACGCACGAGAAGCCTAACGTCAATACCTATCTAAACGTTTCGTCGGTAGGACTCTTCAGCTCCAAGGGTGTTATTGATGAGAAATATACGAAAACCGACTCCTTTATTCACGAATTCGGACACACACTCGGGCTTACGGACTACTACGCAAACGAAGCGTACTTCAGTTCTACCATAGGCAAGTTCGATATGGAATCGGACAGCACCGGCGATTGGAACTCGTACACCAAATATCTGCTCGGCTGGATAGAGCCTACGCCGGTCGACGGAACGAAGGACGAGGTGGAAATAACGATCTCTGCATTTGCAACCCACGGTGACGCTATACTGATACGTGCTCTGGGCTACGACGGCAACGGCACTCCCTACGACGAATATATAATGATAGATCTCTTTGCACACGACGGACTGTACGCGAAGGATTCCGCGGATTACGGCTTGAGTGACACGGTCGGCGTAAGGATATACCACGTTAATTCGGTATATGATACGACCTACGTAGAATGGGAAGGAAAAAAGACCTTTACCTCATGGTCTCATTACGGCGTAGATGAGTTCGGAAGGCGATCCGATGACGGAATCTATCTCTTAGAGCTGGTTCAAAAAGGAAACGTCAGCACCTTCATGAATAAGGACGGCGTTAAAACGACGGTAGACGCGGACGACTACTTCTACGAGGGCGAAACCTTCTCAGTAGACGGGTACGACGGCTTCTTCTACAACGGTAAAATGGATAACGGCATGGACTTCGGATACACCGTAACGGTGAAGAAAATAGTCGAAAACGGTGCCGACTCGACCGCCACTATCGTAATAACCAAAAAAGCAAAATAATCGCCCGTTTGTAAGCGCGGCGCATATCTGCAAAAACTTATAAAATCAAAGCAAGAAAAACTTGCCGCAAAAGCGGCAGGAACGCCCCCTTCCATAAAGCGGAAAAGTCACAAACGACCGATGATTCGGAGCTCGACCTTACTCTGCCGGAAGGGGGTGATTTTATTCTCAACATGAAGAAAAGCCATTAGATGTCGCTCCGAGGCAAGCCGAGCGTTTTTCCCCCGAGCGTGACCGAAGCTTGCACAAAGTAAAACCCTACACCGTCGATTTAAGCCTCTCCTTATGACGCTCTTGATATGTTGAAAACTATGTTGAAAAGATGTGGAAAACTACATTGAAAA
>CAZXVF010000002.1:0-58627 GCA_964644445.1 uncultured Ruminococcus sp. | reverse complement strand
TTGTTTCCCATGTTACATCTACATACGCCGTATTATATTGAAATACGTCCAAGTTCTGATCGGCAAGCAAAAACAGTTTGCCGTTTCCGTTGGAAAGCACACGCCACTTGATGGGATCGACATTATATCCACCGTTATTGTCACTTGACTGCTTGTATGTGCCGTAATACACATTGCTCTTTTGCTCGCCCTGCAAGGCTGTCGCGCCGAGGGTGATATTTTTCTCGGGGGTACTGCCCTCCTCCGCAAAAACGGAGACCATCGTCATTGGCAGCATCATAACGACTATGGCAATTGCCAATAACAAAGTTACAATTTTTCTTTTCATAAAAACTCCTTGTCAAGTAAATATGGGGTTAATTTTCGCTCTTTTCAAGCTCTGCAAGCATACCGTCTATGATTTGCTTTGCCAATGCTTCAAAATCGAATTGCAACACGAATTCTATCGCTTCCTTAATCTTTTCATCGGGTACGCGATAGAGCAAGAGAGTGGACTCTATAAAGCCACGCACCTTTCTATCCATCGTGAAATACATATCGCAGGGCACGGACATATAGTTCCTCATAACGCCTGCCGAGGCGATTTCACGCTCGTAAAAATCCTTCGTTTGCCAATTCGGCAAGGTGTCCTTGAAAATATTTTCAAGCTTTTCCGTTATCATATGATAGATGATCTCGGACGAGTTCGGCAGTGAATACGCTACGTTATACAGCTTACGCACGTTTTCATTAGATTCCGCCATATAAAGCTGCAAAGTCGTTTCTGCGGCGTAGAACAAAATCTTATCTTCGGTTTTGTCCTTAAGAAGCTTTTCCGTAAATGAAAACTGTCCTTCCAAGACGTATTTTACGAGTTCACAGACGACGGACTCCTTCGTTCGATACACGTAAGTAACCGTTCCGCTACTCATATTTGCCGCGGCGGCAAGCTTCAGAATGGTGGTTTTATCGTACCCCTCAGTCAAAAACATTTTTGCCGCAATGTGCAGAAGCTTCGATCGCACTGCCTGTAGGTCATAACCTTTCTTTGCCACGGGTTCCTCCTTTAGTTGTTGTTTGCGTTTTAGAATGCATTTTACATTGCAAATAGTATACCATAAAGCTACGGAAATTGCAAGTGGTTTTACGGCGGTTTAAGATAATTATTTTGTGAATTTTTCGTGAACAAAAAATCCCCGTGCGGTACGGGAACTTTAAGCTACGTACCGTTTCGGGGATATCGTTCGTTTTTTTCGGTTTGACCGAGATTTTTAGATTGCTTTTTTGACGTGGTGAAATCCGATAGCCTTTTTGCGACTTTCGGGATGGGATTCTCTTATCTTTCCATTTCGTTAATTTTCTGCTGGACGGTGAGGGGAGACTTTACGTTTTCAATACTGTGAAAGCCGAATGCTCCGTCAGGATATGATTTGTGCCATTTGCCGGCACGGTAGTAGGTTTCGGGGTACATAAAGGTGATAGTTCCCGTGCCGTTGCCGTTCATTTCTATACGAAGCTCACCTATTTTGTCGGCTCTGACCGTATCGACACGTTTTTTTGACACTCTGATTAGCTTTTTATTGGTTATCGCATACTCGGTAGAGGAAAGAATTATCGCTCTATGTATCACGGAGCCGAAGGAAACGTAAAGTCCGACTACCATGAACGGAATGCCGAAGAGGGCGAAGATGGGCGAGAAAGCAGATGCGCTAAAGCACCAAAAGCAAGCAAAGGCGAAAAATATCAAGCCGAAGGGTATCGTAAACACGCTTTCTTTTCTGAAGTAGTTGCCGCGCTCGGGCTTTCCTTGCCAAAGGACGTATTCGTCTGCCTCAAGATAACTATTAAAATTTGTGTAATTCATATATTTATATACCTCTTATTTATTTTTTTGTGAACGTTCAATTTCAGACGTTACACGGGCTATTGCCATTGGAAGATCCGATGGGATAACGCCGTAAGACGACTGTGACGATGAAAGCGCATCACCTGCGGCACCGTGAAGATAGACTGCGAGGGCGGTGGCGAGAAGCGGATCCCGAGAATAAGAGAGGACCGACGCGATAAGTCCTGCCAGAACGTCGCCGCTACCTGCCTTTGCAAGTGCGGAAGAGCCAGAGGAATTGATATATAGAGTCTCTCCGTCGGTTACGAGCGTTGCCGCTCCCTTTAGGACTAGTATTACACGATGTTCCTTCGCAAAGCGTTTCGCCGTATCTATTCTGGTGGCGTTTATCAGTTCCGTCGGAATGCGGGCAAGGCGCGATAGCTCACGCGGGTGCGGTGTAAGTATTACCTTGCGCTTCGCGAGCTTGAGAACGTCTTTGCTTTTGTAGAAGGCTAGCGAATTCAGGGCATCTGCATCGAGAATCAGAGGTGAATCACATTCTGCCTCGATAAGACTCGAAACAAGCTCCGCTAAATTTTCCGACATTCCGCAGCCGCAGCCGACAAGAGTAGCGGAGCATTTTTTCGAAAGCTCGGTTATTCCCGCAACGTCGTATTTGCCGTTACAGTATGAGCTTTCGTATATTACCTCCGGAAACTTTGAGCAATAGCTCGATCGTTCTTCTTTACCGCATACGTGAACGACGTATCCGCATCCTCCTCTTAGTGCGGCACCTATAGATAAAAATCCGGCGCCGATATATTTTTCCGATCCCGTTATCAGAAGCGCTTTACCGTAGTCCCCCTTATTCGAATCATCAAACCGTCTCGGCAAAGCTTCTTTTGCTAAGGATGAATCAAAGTAATAGTTTTCAAATGCAATATTCTGCTCTATAATATCATTTGGAATTCCGATATTATCCAGAATAATCTCGCCTACAACCTTTTTTGCAGGATAGGAAAGCAATCCCGTCTTCATACAGGAGAGGACTACCGTGGTATCGACAAAAAGAGCGTGCGGAGATATCGAGCCGTCGTCGGCGTTTACTCCTATCGGGACGTCTACGGCAATTTTCATCGGTCCTTTTACGGAATTAATAACGTCCGCAAGCTCTTGTACAATATGAGGAAGCGTTCCGTGGAAGCCCGTGCCGAAAACCGCGTCAACGACGACGTCAGACGACTCTATATCCGAACGAACGGACTCCGCAGACGTAAGCGGTAATATCTCACCGCCAAGCTCCTTGCATAAATTCAGATAGTGCTTCCCTTCCTCCGACCGCTGACCTGCCGAAAAAACGTCGTAGACTCGAACGCGGTGACTGCGACAAATTTCGCATGCGAGCGCATATCCGTCGCCTCCGTTATTTCCGCTACCGGCAAATATTACTACGTAACCGCTCGGGCAAGCCTTACGAACCGCATTCGCTACCGCTCTGCCGCTTCTGCCCATAAGCTCTGTAATAGATACTCCGAGAAGCTCTGCTGCCGAGGTATCTATCGACTTTATATCCGATGAAAGAGCAAGTTTCATACCGTCAATCCTTTCGTTGCTGTAATCTTTCATTATGATTTTAACATATGAGACAGAAAAATTCAAGGTTTTTTATGCTAAAGTATTTACTTTCACGACTTTTTTTGTTATAATTTACATAGAGTAGCATAAAACCGTTTTCGGGCAGAACGGTATCGGCCAGTTTCTTTTACGGTGACTGAAAATCGTTTTAAACGAGGTAGTAATATATAATTATTTTGGGAGGCGGATATGAGTAAAAAGCTTATAATCACAATTGCCAGACAGTATGGAAGCGGAGGACGCGAGATCGGAGAGAAAGTGGCGCGGATATTGGATATTCCCTTCTACGACAAGGAGCTTATCACCGACGCGGCCGCTAAAGGAAGCCTCAACGAGGAGGTCTTAAAAAACACCGACGAATCCGCGGCAAACAGTCTGCTTTATACTCTTGCAGTCGGCTCGAACGTTTTAAGTGCGTCCATGCACTTCGGATACAAGATGCCTCTTAACGACAAGCTGTTTATACTTCAATCCGAGGTGATTCGCGAATATGCGGAAGCCGGAAGCTGCGTTATAATCGGAAGATGCGCCGATTACGTACTCCGTGATGAGGAAAACGTGCTTAAAATCTTCATATACAGCGATACTCCTCACAGAACTGCAAGAATACAGGAGAGACATCCGGAGATCAAGTCGAGCCAGATACTTGATGCTATCAACAAGACGGATAAAAGAAGGGCGACGTATTATAACTTCTATACGGGAAATAAATGGGGACGCTTCGACAACTACGATCTTGCAATCAGCTCAGCCGCCTTCGGCATTGAAAAAACCGCAGAGCTTATTGCCGCTCTTGCGCGCGGGCTGATGGAGTAACTTTGCCTAACGAACGTTTGTGTTAATAAGGTACGCAAAATTACATAATAAAAACACGGATCTTGGCCATGTAAAGTCGTTTCCGTGTTTTTTTGTTTTTATTTAGTTGATTTCGCTGTGAAAGTATTTTCGTCCTCGCGTACTACCTTATAAAATTTCGGTATCGGAGCTGTTTCTGCGAATTGAAGAGCGGTAGAACGCCGTTAACAATCTCTCCATTTCAAGATAATCGGAGACCGACGCCGTTTCGTTTGCGGAATGCATAGCAAGCTGCGGAAGACCTATATCTACGGCGGGCACGGGAAGCTTCGTGGTGGCTATAGAGCCGAGAGTCGAGCCTCCTGCAATATCAGCTCTGTTGTAATACTTTTGAAGCCTTACACCTTCCCTCTCGGCTACGGTTCTTAAGACTCCGTCCGAGAATCCGTCGGTGGTATAGCGCTGATTTCCGTTATACTTCACTACTACTCCGCCGCCAAGGACGGGGGCGTTTTCGGAATCGGAAAGCTCGGGATGATTCGGATGTCGCGCGTGAGCGTTATCCGCACTTATCATAAAGCTGTTTTCGAGCATTTCGTAATATTTTTCGCTTCCTCCGGCTATTTTAATCAACGTATCGCTTAATACGGAGGATGCGGCGCCCTGCTTAGTTTCCGAGCCGACCTCCTCGTTATCGAATACGGCAAGCACCTTAACGGAACGGCTGTTATCTTCGGCTTCCAAAAATGCACGGAGAGATGCGTGAACACATTCGAGATCGTCAAGCCGCGGAGATACTATAAGCTCACCGTTAAGCCCGCAGACCGAGGTTTTATCTCTGTTATAGACGAACAGGTCGTGTGAAACTATATCGGACTCGTTTACCGAAAGCTCGTTTGCTATTGCCGACGAAAGAGATGCGCCGTCCATTCCGGATAGTGGTATAAGGTCTATTGCGGGATTATGCTTTGCACCGTCGTTCACGCCTCTGTTAAGATGAATTGCCACCGAGGGAATTATCATGGAATCGCGATCTAAATTCAAGAGGCGCTCTGATATTCCCGACTCGGTACGAACGAAAACGCGTCCTGCAACGGAGAGAGGTCTGTCAAGCCACGTGTAATGTATCATGCCGCCGTATTTTTCTACGCCTACCCGTGCATAATCCGCAGATGCGGGAGATATTGACTTTACCCTAAATGCCGGAGAATCGCTATGAGAAGCGCAGATCATAAAGCCTTCTCTTCCCTTCCCCTCAAAAGCTATAACGGACGAGCCGCCTAAAATGACGAAATGCTTTTTTCCGTCGGAGAACGCAGAGAGGTTAGAGGGCGATATACGAGTGTAACCATGCGTGGCAAGCTCTCGCGCTATTGTATCCGTCGCGTGATACGCGGTGGGGGAGGATTTTATAAAGCTTGAAAGTCTTTCTATTTTTTCCATTTTCATTGTTCCTTTTCTTATCAGGCAAGCCGAAATCGATTTTACCTGAAACGTCTGTCGGATATATTTTACAACTTTTCTCAATAATTGTCAACTTGATACTTGAAAAATATTAAACTTTGGTGTAAAATTGTAAATAGAATATCTTACGGAGGTCATAATGATTAATTTTTCCGAAACCGGATCTGCGAGAAAAGTGTTTGAATTTTTTGCCGATTTTTCACGCGTGCCGAGAGGCTCGACTCATACCTCGGCGATCGCAGATTATTTAGTAGAATTTGCAAAAAACAGGGGGCTTGCATTCAGACGCGACGAGCATGACAACGTCATAATCAAAAAGCCCGCGACAGAGGGGTACGAAAGCAAGCCGACGGTGGTGATACAGGGTCACACCGATATGGTACTGGCAAAAAACGAGGACTGTAAGGTCGATCTTCTGACATGCGGTCCGGAATTATATATTGACGGAGATTTTCTTCGCGCAAGAGGCTCTACTCTCGGAGGAGACGACGGAGTTGCCATGGCGTACTCACTTGCTCTTCTCGACTCTGAGGATATCCCTCATCCTGCGATCGAGGCGGTATTCACTTCAAACGAGGAAATAGGACTGCTCGGCGCGGTAGGGCTTGATACGTCCGATATTGAAGGACGGCTCATGATAAATATTGATTCGGACGCCGAGGGAATATTCACCGTAGGGTGTGCCGGAGGTATGCGAGTAGATATCCAAACACCTATACACCGCGATATAAAGAGTGACGTGGCTTATACGCTTAGCATAAGCGGCTTCAAGGGCGGTCACAGCGGTGCCGAAATAGATAAGGGACGTAAAAACGCCATAAAGGCACTGGCGGACGGACTGGCACTTATTCATGACGTTTCAATAGTGAGTATGAACGGCGGAAATGCCGACAACGCGATTCCCAGATTTGCGGAATGTACGTTTATCGCGGCAAAGGTGCCCTGTGAGGAAGCAGTAGCATCGGTTCTTAAAAAGCTTTACGGCGACGTCGAGGACGAGATGACGGTCTCACTTAAAGAGGCTCGGGGCGAATTTTGCGGCGTGAGCACGAGTGACTCGAAAAACGTAATATCCTTGATACGCGAGGTTCCGAACGGAGTTATACGGATGATGAGCGATATCGAGGGCTTAGTTGAGACATCGCTCAACCTCGGTATACTTAAAACAGACGCTGACAGCGCGGAAATATCGTTCTCCGTCAGAAGCGCTGTGGGTGAAGAAAAGGAAAAGCTGGCAGGAGAGCTTGAAAAAATAGCGTACGAGCACGGTTCAAGCTTTGCACGCTACGGCGAGTATCCTGCTTGGGAATACAGAAAAGAATCTCATTTACGCGACGTTATGTGTGAGGTATACGAGAGGATGTACGGCAAATCCCCCGTCGTTATGACGATACACGCGGGACTGGAATGCGGAATATTCTCCGGCAAAATGGAGGGACTTGACTGTGTTTCTATCGGGCCCGATAACTTCGATATTCATACCACTGAGGAAAGGCTCTCGATATCCTCGACTGTCAGAGTATGGGAATATCTAAAGGAAGTTCTGAAGAGCGTATAATACTGAAAGCCGTTAAAAAACTCTAAAAAGCAAACCAAACGTTGCATAACGGCAATAAATCAAGTTTTTTTGCAATAGACGACGTTAAATCAAAAAATGAAAAGCAATGGTGCTCGTGGCAATGCCGCGTAGCACGGGAAGGACGAATACAATGAATAAAACAAGACTCAGAAAGTATGCAAATCTCATCGCAAGATGCGGTGTTAACGTACAAAAGGGACAGGAGGTAGTCATTAACGCGGAGCTTGATCAGCCAGAGTTTGTCAAAATGGTTGCCGACGAGTGCTACAAAGCGGGAGCAAAGCAGGTAACCGTGCAATGGTCGTATCAGCCGCTGACGAAATCCGATATCAGATACTGCTCCGAGAAGGTGCTCGGCACGGTTGAAAAATGGCAGATCGAAAGACTCGAGCACAGAGCCGAGGTGCTTCCCTGCATGATACATCTTATCAGTGAGGATCCCGACGGACTTGCAGGTGTAAATCAAAAGAAAATGGCTAAATCAATGGCGGCAAGAGCAAAGATTATAAAGCCCATCAGAGCGAAAATGGAAAACAAATACCAATGGTGTATTGCCGCAGTTCCCGGTAAGGAATGGGCAAAGAAGGTGTTCCCGAACGAGAGAACGAGCGTTGCGATGGAAAAGCTCTGGGAAGCAATTCTTTCCACGTCCAGAGTTACGGACGATCCCATTGAAGCATGGCGACTCCATAACGAGGATCTAGCAAGAAGATGCAGATATATGAACGCGCTCGGAATCAAGGAGCTGAAATACAAATCTTCGAACGGAACGGACTTCAGAGTAGGTCTTCTCCCCAACGCCATATTTATGGCGGGCGGTGAGGAAACTCTCGGAACGAAGATATATTACAATCCCAACATTCCCTCAGAGGAGCTGTTTACTTCGCCCAGGCGCGGAGACGCCGACGGTATAGTTTATTCCTCACGTCCTCTTTCCTACGGCGGTCAGCTTATCGAAAACTTCTGGGTAAAATTCGAGGGAGGCAAGGCAGTTGACGTCGGTGCGGAAAAGAACGCCGAGCTGCTCCGTGAGATGATAGGCATGGATGAGGGGGCCGCATATCTCGGCGAATGCGCTCTCGTTCCTTACAATTCTCCTATCAGGGAATCCGGACTTCTCTTCTACAACACTCTCTTCGACGAAAACGCGGCTTGTCACCTTGCGCTCGGCAGAGGCTTTACGAACGTTATCCGCGGTTATGAAAATCACACCGAGAAGGAGCTTCACGATATGGGCATAAACGACTCGATAATTCACGAGGACTTCATGATCGGAACGGAGGATATGTCTATAATCGCGGTATGCAACGACGGACGCGAAGTTAAGATCTTTGAAAACGGAAACTGGGCATTTTAATTGAAACATAGTGTAAAATGACAACAATTATTGTCATATAACGGTAAATCCCAAGTCGAAAAGGCTTGGGATCAATTTTACTAATTTGAAAAAATGCAAATGCAACTCAAAGATTACATTCTGAAACCCGAAGGTGATAGACTTTTTTTCTGAGGGATGCTATACTCAAGCAGAACTGTACGTTCGGATTGGAGGTCATAATTATGACGCTTGGCGAAAAGCTGCAAAAAATGAGAAAAGAAAACAACTACACGCAGGAACAGCTTGCGGAGCTCATCGGCGTTTCACGGCAGGCAATAAGCAAGTGGGAAAGCGACGTTACGTATCCCGAAACCGATAAGCTTGTGAGAATAAGTAATCTGTACGATTGCTCGCTCGACTATTTGATACGCGACTCGGAGAGGACGATGAAAAACGATCACGCACAATGCGATACAGCGTGCGAATCAAAGCAAAAAGAAAACGAAAAGAGTATTTTCAACTTTGAAGAATTTTCTTTTACGAGCAAAAAGACCGTATTCGGAATGCCGCTCTGGCACGTCGGAAAGCATGCACGGGGATTTATCGCAATCGGATTTGATGCGCGCGGAATAATTGCCGTCGGCTTCAAGGCAAAGGGGATCTTATCGCTTGGTGTACTTGCCATCGGACTGCTGTCCATGGGATTTTTATCAGTCGGTTTGATTTCGCTCGGTATGCTTGCCGTCGGGCTGTTAAGTGCGGGCTGCTTCTCCGTCGGAATATTTACGGCAGGTGCAATAAGTGCCGGAATTATTTCGCTCGGTGCTATTGCAATCGGAGACTTTTCAATCGGTGCTCTGGCTATCGGAAGATATTTTGCTCTCGGAGATACTGCAATGGCAAGGATCGCTATCGGTGATACTAAGGCAGTCGGAAGCGTATTTGAGCTTGTGGGGGAGCTTTCGGCAGAAAACCTTCCGACCGTAAGTGCGGCGCTCGACGATATTGTTCCGAGCTATCTTTCATGGGCAAAGAAAATTATATTGCTGTTTTTGTGACGTCGTGTTACGGATACATTCTTGCGCTATACACTTGATAAAACCGTTATTTAAGTTCTTATGACTATAATTTACAAAAGCCGCTCAGCGCGGCTTTTACTTTTAATCGGAGAGGTGTTTTGAATTTTTCACGTTTATCAGAGACACTGCTGCTGCGACTCCGTCCCTTGCGGACGATACTATTCCGCCTGCGTATCCTCCTCCCTCTCCTATGGGATACAAACCGCGAACGGACGACTCAAAATTCTCGTCTCTTTCTATTCTTACGGGCGAGGTAGTACGCGTTTCAGGTCCCGTCATAACGGAATCATCTAAAAGTATTCCCGGCATCCAAGAGTCGAAATCGTACATAGCCGCTCCGAGAGACTCGGTAACGTACTTCGGAAGGTAGGCAGTCGGAGAAACGATTTCTACTCCGCGGCGGCAGCTCGGCTTTACGGAGGCGACGAAGGACTTCGATCTTTCGTGAATAAAATCATCCATACGGTATATCGGTGCCTTATAGGTTTTACCGGTCAAATGGTACGCCGCCCTTTCGATTTTCTCCTGAAGGGCAAATCCCGCAAGAGGATCGTCACTCTCGAAATCCGACGGTGTGACGGAGACGAGATACGCAGCGTTTGAATTATCCGCATTGCGCTCGTGCTCACTCATACCGTTAGTAACCACGCACCCCTCGTTTCCGCTCGCACAAACGACCTCGCCGCCCGGGCACATACAAAAGCTGTAAACGCTTCTTCCGTTTTTCAGGTGGGTGACGAGATGATAGGAGGCGGCACCAAGTTCATTCGGATAATTCTTTCCGTAGACGAGGGAATTTATATATTCACGCGGATGCTCGACGCGCAGACCTATTCCGAAGCCGCGACTGCTCATCGCTACGCCTTGAGATTTCAGCGTCTTAAAGGTATCGCGGGCACTGTGCCCTATCGCAAGTATTACGGTATCGGTATATAGATCGTATTTTTCTCTTCCCTCTCCGCTTTTTCGGGAAAGGACGGCGCCCTTCACTCTATCACCGTCCGTTATAAGACTTTCAAGTCTTGTCGAAAACCTAAATTCACCGCCGTGAGAAATTATTTTCTCGCGTATTTTTTTCACTATCGATCTCATGCGATCCGTGCCGAGATGCGCTCCGACGGAATATCTGATATCGGGATCCGCGCCTGCGGCTATCAGCTCGTCCAAAACGAAAAGCTTATACCCGTCGGGCGAGCCGTACTTGAGCTTACCGTCCGAAAATGCTCCTGCGCCTCCTTCGCCGAACTGAACGTTTGATTCCGTATCGAGTATTCCGAAAAGATTAAATCTTTCTACCGCCTCTACGCGTTCATCCGTAGACATTCCTCGATCGATGACTATAGGAGCGGCACCTGCCATGGCAAGCGTGAGTGCACAGAAAAGTCCTGCCGGACCTGCACCGACGACGAGCGGACGACATGAAAAGCCCTTGGCACTCGGAACGTCAAGTCTCGGTATCTCGTATGCGGCGGTCTTTTTTCTTATGTTAAGAAGGTTCTTTTCTCTATCGGGTGAAAGCTCAACGGCTACGGTCATATCGTAATGGAGGTTTTCCTTTGCCTTTACGTTAAGTGCACGTCTCACTATCAAAAGCGACGACGCCTCGTCAAGCGTAAGCGGCAGTCTTGCCATAAGGGCGGAGGTCAGATCCTCCCTCGTATACCCGATAGGAGCCTTGATATCGGTTTTAATCATTGCGTTATCTCCTGATTTTTTCATTATTGATTTTATCACAAAAAAAGCGGTTTTGCAATACGGCAGCGAAAAAGATTGAAAATTCCGCGCAAAGGCAAGCCGATGGGATATCCGTAAAATGCGGGATTTTAAAAAACGGATTTCACTTTAACTGCTTGCGGGAAACATTTTTTCACTTAAAACCGCACTTTCATAGCCGCTTTTGCTTGACACGGAGTCAGAATTTATGTATAATAAAAAATAAATATTTATTTCACCCGTGCGGTAACTCGGACGAATCGGTGCTTTTCGCATGAACGTAATATGACTGCAAGCGGACAAAAATCCGACAAGGAGCACTTACCGAGGATATTCAAATACGGCACTTTTTTTCGGGAGGCGGAGTATGATAAACGAAAGCATGCGTTCACTGGGAGCCAAGCGCTCCGTTATACGAGAGCTTTTTGAATACGGAAAGCAAAGAAAGCTCGAGGTAGGTGAGGAGAACGTATACGATTTTTCTCTCGGAAATCCCAGCGTGCCCGCGCCGACTGAGGTAAATTCAAGCATCAAAGGTCTTATAGACGAAATGGATTCAGTGAGTCTGCACGGATATACGTCAGCCGAGGGAGACATTGCCGTCAGGCAAGCGATAGCGGATCACGTAAACGAAATATTCGATGAGCAGATTCGTGCCGATTGCATTTACATGACGGCGGGAGCGGCAGCGGCACTTACCGTTACGCTCGGTGCTTTGGTACAGCCCGATGAGGAGGTTATCGCTATTGCACCTTATTTTCCCGAGTACAAGGTATTCACTGAAGCACGCGGCGGCAGGCTGGTCGCCGTACAGGCAACGCCGGACGAATTTTTGCCGGACGTCGAGAAAATACGAAGGGCGATAACTCCGAAAACGGCTGCGGTAATTATCAATTCTCCGAACAATCCTACCGGTGCGGTGTACGGAGATGCGACGCTGAGGGAGCTGTGCGATATGCTGCGCGAGGAGAGCCGACGGCTCGGAAAGATTATCTATCTTATTTCGGACGAGCCGTACCGCGAGCTAATCTATGGAGACGTCGAGGTTCCTTACGTTACGAAATATTACGACGATTCAGTTATCTGCTACTCCTTCAGCAAGTCGCTCTCGATTCCCGGTGAAAGGATAGGATACGCTCTTATCTCTCCGAGAGCAGATAATTTTTCGTCGGTACGGGAGGCAATACTGGGTGCCGGAAGGGCTCTCGGATACGTTTGCGCACCGAGCCTGCTGCAACGAACCGTAAAGGAATGCCTCGGAGTTAGCGCGGATATTAAAGCGTATGAAAAAAACAGAGATATACTCGTCGGTGCACTTTCGGAATACGGGTACGAGACGGTCAAGCCGAGCGGTGCTTTCTATCTTTTCGTCAAGGCGCCCGACGGCTCGGGAGAACGCTTCTCGGAGGAGGCAAAAAAGCTGGATCTTCTCGTAGTACCGAGCGAGGACTTCGGGACGAGGGGATACGTCAGGCTCTCCTACTGTGTTGATACCGAAATGATATTGCGCTCGCTTCCCGCATTCAAAAAGCTTATGGAGAGATACAAATCATGAAAGATATAAATACACGTGACGACTGCCGTAACAAAATGGAGACGGCAAGGCTGCGGATAAACGAGATAGACGGCGAGATGGCAAATCTTTTCGTCAAGAGAATGGAATGCGTGCGTGATATTGCGGAATACAAGCTTGAGCACGGTATTTCAATAACGGACGAGGAAAGAGAAAAGCGTATGATCGAAGCCAATTCCTCGCTCGTAAACGACGAGGTGCGCGAATACTACGTTGATTTTCTCAAGGCAGCGATCAAGGTGTCAAAGGCTTATCAAAAAAGCATAAGCGAAAACGCAGATCAGTGATTTTTCGTTTCAAGACCGGAAGCGTAATACTTCCAAAATAGCGATTTTTAATCAAATTTCGACAATAATTGTTTACAAAAAACGATATTTAGGCGGACGATATGAAACTTTTAAGAATTGATTTCGACGAAAGAAGCTATGATATATACATTGAAGGCGGATCGATAAAGCGAGCGGCCGAGATATTCGGTATTACCGACAGAAAGGCTTTCATACTCACCGACAGCGGTGTTCCGTCACGGTATGCAAAGGATATTGCAGAGGGCTTTTCCGACGCTCGAGTTTTTACGGTGCCGTCGGGTGAGGGCTCAAAGAGCCTTTCGGTATTTTCGAAGGTTTGCTCCGAGATGCTCGAGGCGGGCATAGGTCGGGGCGACGTTTGCATTGCCTGCGGAGGCGGTGTCGTCGGCGATCTTGCGGGCTTTGCCGCGGCGACGTTTATGCGAGGAATTGATTTTTACAACGTTCCCACTACCCTGCTGTCTATGGTTGATTCATCCGTCGGCGGAAAGACGGCTGTAAATCACGGCGGAGTTAAAAACGTGATAGGAGCGTTTTATCAGCCGCGAGGCGTGCTTATCGATAAGGACGTTCTTTCCACTCTGCCGAGGCGAGAATTTGCCGGAGGAATGGCGGAGATAATCAAGATGGCGGCAACCTCCGACGCAGAGCTTTTTTCATTACTGGAAAATTCCGATATAGAATGCTTATACGGTTCAGGCGACGAATCGTCGGAAGGGTACGATGCGGACGGAGAAAAAAACCGCGCTGCGAAAATCGTAGATAAAGCGAAAAAAAGTAACGAATATCAAACGCACAAAACGACACGGAAAATAGATATCGAGGACGTAATACTTTCCGCTTTGAAAATCAAAAAATCCGTCGTCGAATCCGACGAGCGCGAGGGCGGTTACAGAAAAATACTTAATTTCGGACACACGTTCGGACATGCGGTTGAGGCGGCAACGTCTATGAAGCGATACAATCACGGAGAGTGCGTTGCTATCGGAATGATGGCGGTCACGAAAGGAAGCGTCCGATACAGGCTCGGAGATATTCTGAAAAGGTTCGGGCTTCCCATTTCCGCTGACGTTGATATATCCGAGGCAGTCAAATATATATCAGAGGACAAAAAGAGAGACGGCACTTATATTGACGCTATAATAGTAGACGAGATAGGAAACGGACGTATTGCACGAATGCCTATAAGCGATTTTATCTCGCTCGTAACCGAGGGCACGGAGGATCATTAATGAAGAACACGTTTGGAAGCAATTTAACTCTTACCGTATTCGGCGAGAGTCACGGAGAATATATCGGCTTCGTTCTGGACGGAATTACGCCCGGGATAAGAATTGATCGAGAAAGAATCGAGGATGCGCTGAGGCGGAGACGTCCGAGTACTGCCGCGTCGACACCGAGAATCGAAAGAGACGACTACAAGATCGTCAGCGGTGAATACAATGGCATGACGACGGGAACGCCGCTGACGCTGATAATTCCGAATGAAAACACAAAGAGCTCCGACTACGGTGACGTTATGCGAAAGCCCAGACCGTCGCACGCAGATTACACAGCCGAAATAAAGTATCACGGGTTCGAGGATCATCGCGGAGGAGGTCACTTCTCGGGGAGAATAACCGCTGCGCTCGTTGCTGCCGGAGGTATAATTATCCCGATGCTTGAAAAAAAGGGCATAAGAATCGGCACGCATATACACTCGTTAGGAGACGTTCGAGACAGTGAATTCCAAAATTTTGAGGAGGATTTACGCGTTCTGAACGAAAGACAGTTCCCCACTCTCTCGGAAACTGCGGGCGAACGAATGATCGAGCTTGCGAAAAAGGTGCGAGACGAGGGAGACAGCGTCGGCGGCGTGCTTGAAAGCGCGGTCACGGGAATTCCTGCGGGAGTCGGTGAGCCTTGGTTTGACACGGTCGAGGGACTTATAGCACACGCGGTATTTTCGGTTCCTGCGGTAAAGGGTATTGAATTCGGACTGGGATTTGATTTCGGAGGTGCACGCGGAAGCGAGGTCAACGATCCCTTCGTTATCCGTAACGGCAAGATACTCACGGACACGAACAATAACGGCGGTATAAACGGCGGAATAACAAACGGTATGCCTATCGTTTTCAGGACGGCTATCAAGCCGACGCCGTCTATCGGCAAGGAGCAATGCACGGTCGATATCGAAAAAGGCGAGGAATGTAAAATTAAAATTGACGGAAGGCACGACGCCATGATCGTTCACAGAGCCGCTCCCGTTATTACAGCTGCGGTCGCTTTGGTAATTGCCGATCTTTTAATCGGACGATACGGATGTGATTACTTTCTAGACTGACATTTGCGTGCTTTTTGCAAATAGTTATTTACATTTTTCGGCATTTCTTGCCTAATACAATCAAAGTTCTATTCTTAATAAACATTTTTCATCGGTCAAGTGCCGCATATAAAAACGGAAAATTTGCATAGCGAAAAATCATACCGATTTTTAAGAAATGCAACGTTAGAATCTACTTTACACGGACGGGAGGTTACAATGCAATACGGACTGTTAGGAGAAAGACTGTCTCACAGCTTCTCAAAGGAAATACACGAATCCCTTGGCAAATACTCGTACGAGCTGATCGAAATTCCTCCCGAAGAGCTATCGGAGTTTATTGGAAGGCGAGATTTTTCGGGATTGAACGTAACCATTCCCTACAAAGAGGCGGTAATACCGTATCTCGACCGTCTCGACACCGCGGCGGCAGAAATAGGCGCCGTGAACACGATCGTAAACGACGGTAGTAGCCTTGTGGGATACAATACGGATTACTTCGGAATGATTAAGCTCATCGAACGGGCGAGGATTTCTCTCGAAGGAAAAAAGGTATTGATACTAGGGACGGGCGGAACGTCGAAAACCGCACACGCGGTTGCAAATCATCTCGGCGCAAGAGAAATTATCAAGGTCTCAAGAAGCGGTGCCGGCGGTGCCGTAACCTACGGCGAGCTGTACGCCAAGCACTTCGATGCAGATATAATCATTAATACCACGCCCGTCGGAACGTATCCGAGCTGTGACGGCGTTCCCGTTGACCTTGATATGCTTCCGAACATTTCGGGAGTTATCGATGCGGTATATAATCCTCTGCGAACGTCGCTGATAGTGGACGCGAAAAAAAGAAGGATACGCGCCGAGGGAGGACTATTCATGCTGGTAATGCAGGCTCTGCGTGCCTCGGAGCTTTTTACGGGATGCCAATACGACGACAAAACTGCGCAAAGGATAATGCGGCGAATTACCAGAGAAAAGGAAAATATCGTTCTTATCGGAATGCCTGCCTCCGGAAAAAGCAGAGTCGGAAGGCTCCTTGAAAAAACGACTGGCAAACGACTCGTCGATACGGACAAGGTAATAGAAGCAAGGCTCGGAAAAAGCATATCGCAGATATTTGCCGAGGAGGGTGAAAAATATTTTCGCGACGTGGAGGCGGAAGTGATACGCGAGGTATCGAGTGAATCCGGAATAGTGATTGCAACGGGCGGAGGCACGGTTCTTCGCACGGAATCAATCGACCGCCTTAAGAGAAACGGAAGACTGTATTTTATCGACAGACCGCTCTCACAGCTAACACCGACGTCGACGAGACCGCTGGCAAGCAGCACGGCTGATATCGAGAAACGCTACAATGAGAGATACGGAATATATACGTCTGTTTGCGACGTACGTATTGACGCCTCGGCAAGCGCTCCGACGGTTGCGGAAAAAATACTTGCGGATTACTATTCATAGGCAAGGTGAAGGTGACGAATATGAAGATATATATAATTAACGGGCCGAACATCAATATGCTCGGTATCAGGGAACCCGATATTTACGGTAAGGACAGCTATACCGAGCTTTGCAAGCTTGTAAGCGAGCATTGCGATGCGCTGGAAATCTCTCCGATATTTTACCAATCGAATCACGAGGGAGATCTTGTGGATAAAATACAGGAGGCATACTTCGAGGGGGCTGACGGAATAGTTATAAATCCTGCCGCTTACACTCACACCAGCATTGCTATTCTTGACGCCGTCAAGTCGGTAGGGCTTCCCACGGTAGAGGTACATATTTCGAGGGTAGACGAGCGCGAGGAATACCGACGGATAAGCTATGTAAGAGAAGCCGTTATCAAGACGATTTCGGGCGAGGGGCTTTGCGGATATTGCACTGCTGTCGACGTCTTGGCGGAATTTATTAAAAGCGGAAAAGTATAGTGTGAAATTCGCGAAAATACGACGAAAAATATAACAAAATAAACATCACGGTCGAAAAAGGAGGCAAATATTATGATTGTTCAAATCAAACCGACGCAGCTCTCGGGCACGGCGAAATTCCCGCCGTCAAAAAGCGATTCGCACAGAAAGATCATAGCTGCCTCACTAGCAACGGGAGAAAGCCACATAAAAAACGTCAGCAAATGCGACGACGTTGCCGCCACGGTCGACTGTATGCGCTCACTCGGGGCTGATATAAGACGGACGACGGACGGATTGCTGATACGCGGAGCAGATCCTAGAAAGGCAAAAATATCAGAGCAGCTTAACGTCAGGGAAAGCGGCAGTACCCTAAGATTCCTTATTCCGATAGCTTATCTTTGTAACCGAAACGCGGTATTTTGCGGAAGTAATACACTGTTCAAACGCCCGCTTTCGGTATACGACAGGATCGCGAAGAAGCAGGGATTACTCTTTGAGGCATCCGAGGGTTCGTTACGCATCGGCGGTAAGCTGAAAGCGGGTGAATTTGAGCTTTGCGGTAACGTAAGCAGTCAGTTTATCAGCGGACTTCTATTTGCTCTTCCCTGCCTTGAGGGAGATTCGAGAATAATCATTGAGCCGCCCTTTGAAAGCAAGCCATACGTGAATATGACTGTTGATACACTGAAAAAATTCGGGATCGATATAGGAAGATCCGATCCTCTCACGATAGACGTTCGCGGCGGTCAGGAATATCTGCCCTGCACCGCAGAGGTGGAGGGAGACTTTTCGGGAGGAGCCTTTTTACTTGCTCTGTCTATGCTTCACAAGAACGTTACGGTCGAGGGAATACCAAGCGAAACTCTGCAGGGGGACGCCGTATGCCGCGAATACCTAGACGCCGTCAAAAATGGCTTTACCTGCATTGACGTTTCCGACTGTCCGGATCTCGGACCGATACTTTTCGCTATGGCGGCGTACTACGGCGGTGCGAGGTTTATCGGGACGGCAAGACTGCGGATGAAGGAAAGCGACAGAATTTCGGCTATGAAATCCGAGCTTGAAAAGCTGGGAGCGCAGGTTTTAACAGAGGAGGATTGCGTTACGGTGCTCGGAGGCAATCTACACACGAGCGATACCGTGCTTGACGGTCACAACGATCATCGAATTGTTATGTCGCTCGCGGTTCTTTTGAGCCTGCTCGGCGGTGAGATACGCGGCGCAGAGGCTGTCAGAAAAAGCTACCCCGACTTTTTCGACGTAATGCGCGGACTCGGCGCAAAAATCAATTTTGAGGAATAACGAATATGACCTTTGATAAATCTAAAAACATACTTATAGTCGGACTCGGAGTGATCGGCGGCGGTTATGCGGCGGGATTGACGAGGAAGGGCTATCGCGTATCGTGTATTACCGAAAACGCGGAGGATATAGACTACGCTCTCAAAAGGAACATGATATATCAAGGAAGCACGGAGGTTTCCGAAAGCACGGTTAGTAATGCAGATATTATCATCTTCGCTATTTATCCCGATGCGTTCGTGAAATGGGTAAAATCCTATCAGCATTTATTTAAAAACGGTGCAATAATCACCGACGTTTCGGGCGTAAAGTCAACTGTAGTTTACAAAATACAGAGTTTTTTGCGAGATGACGTCGAATTTATTTCCGCGCATCCTATGGCGGGACGAGAGCTGAGTGGAGTTCGCCACAGCGATCCCGACGTATTTATCGGAGCAAATTATATCATAGTGCCGACCGAGAAAAACAGCACTGAGGCAATAGAGCTTTGCAGACAGATCGGAATCACTCTGGGGTTCGGGCGGATATCTCTTCTTTCCCCTCAAGAGCATGACGAGATGATAGCATTTCTCTCTCAGCTGACTCACTGCATCGCGGTGTCGCTTATGACCTGTAACGATTCGGAGGGCTTAGAGGTTTACACGGGAGACTCGTTCAGAGATCTTACGAGAATTGCTAAGATAAACGACAGAATGTGGACGGAGCTTTTCCTTATGAACAAGGAGGCATTGCTTAAGCAAATGGACGCTTTCATTTCAGATTTCACAGATTTTCGTAATATGATAGAAAGCGGCGATGCAAACGCTATGAGAGAAAAAATGCAAAAATCCACCGCAAGGCGCATGCTTTTCGATAAGCCGAAGCAATAACAAAAAACGGATCACAAGCAGCCCTTATTATCGAGAGGCACGAAAGCTTGCATCCGACGGTCAAAATCTATACTTAAAAACAAAATCGGCATTTATGCGCAAACGCGTCTGCCGATCTAAAACACAAGGAAGTGATAAATATGTCAATGGAATTTTTCAGGAAGCTGCCTATTCCGAAGGATATAAAGGAACAGCTGCCGGTTACCGAGGAAATGACTCGAGTAAGAGAGAATTATATATCGGAGATGAAGGATATTTTAGCCGGCAGGTCGGATAAATTTATGCTCGTTATAGGTCCCTGCTCTGCCGACAAGGAAGACTCGGTCATAGATTACGTTTACCGTTTGAGGGGACTTCAAGACAAGGTTGCGGATAAGATCTTCATCGTACCGCGAATTTATACGAACAAGCCGAGAACCACCGGTGAGGGCTATAAGGGAATGCTCCATCAACCGAACCCGCACGAAAAGCCGGATCTGCTTAACGGATTGATAGCTATAAGAAAGCTTCATATGAGAGCACTTGCGGAAACAGGATTTGCGTGTGCTGACGAAATGCTCTACCCCGAAAATCACAGATATCTCTCGGACGTTATCGGTTACGTTGCCGTCGGTGCACGCTCGGTGGAAAATCAACAGCACAGGTTAACAGCCTCCGGACTTGATCTTCCCGTAGGTATGAAAAACCCCACGAGCGGTGATCTTACGGTAATGATGAATTCCATTAAGGCGGCGCAATCCTCGCACGTTTTCCTTTACAGAAGCTGGGAGGTCAAGAGCGACGGAAATCCTTATGCACACGCAATTTTGCGCGGATACGTCGACAAGCACGGAATAGCACATCCC
Source organism: uncultured Ruminococcus sp. (assembly GCA_964644445.1). GTDB lineage: Bacteria > Bacillota > Clostridia > Oscillospirales > CAG-272 > UBA1740. The sequence continues at coordinate 38,131 of CAZXVF010000002.1, read as the reverse complement.
AACTATCATTACGAGGACCTTTACCGTGTGTTCGAAACCTACTCATCGTCCGGACTCGCAAATCCCGCGGTAATCGTGGATACGAACCATTCTAACTCCGCAAAAAAATATCTTGAGCAGATCAGAATTGCCAAAGAAGTGCTCCACTCAAGGCGTCATTCGAGCGATATTGCCAAAACGGTCAAGGGCTTGATGATAGAAAGCTATATCGAGGACGGTGCGCAGAGCATCGGCGATTGCGAGATATACGGAAAGTCCATCACTGATCCCTGCCTAGGCTGGGAAAAGACGGAAAGACTGGTTCTTGACATTGCAGATCTGTTATAAGACGAAACAAAGCTCTTGATAAGTTTTTTCGGATTTACTCGCAAAAGGTAGTTTTCGTCAATATATGTAAATAATTGTTTGCAAAAAATAATAGCGGAAGGGCTAAAAAAGGCTGCTTCCGCTTTTTGCTAATTTGGCGTTTATAAAATAATTTAGTTTTCGTAAGGCAGTATGCCTCTATGATTACTTCCCGTCAACGGTCGATGAAGCCGCCTGCCAAGAGTATACCGTCTTCGTTATACACGGTCAAGGACTGTCCTGCGGCAGCCGTAGTAGGCTCGGAGAATACGACGTCAGCCGTTGCGTCTGTATGGAAGGTCACCGTTGCCGACACCTTCTTTGCGGTGTATCGCGGCTTAACCAAGGCACTTAAGGTCACGTCTAACAAGGGCTCGGAAAGTCCCGTATATACGATGTCCGTTATGCGCACTTCGCTCGACTTTTTCGGCGTCTTTGAGAGTCTGACCGTATTTTTAATAGGATCTATTTCCGTTACGAAGGCGCGTGCACCTAGCGAAATTCCGAGCCCCTTACGCTGTCCGACGGTATAGCGAATAATGCCCTTGTGCTCGCCTATCACGTTACCATCGTCGTCTATAAAGCTTCCCTTTTCGCATTTTCCGTATTTGCTCTCAACGAACTCGGCGTAATTACCGTCGGGAAGGAAGCATATCTCCTGACTGTCACTCTTTTCGGCAACATCCATTTTCGCCTCCGCGGTCATTTTTCTTACCTCGTGCTTTTCGGTATCGGCAAGGGGAAAAATGGTTTTTGACAGTATGCTCTGCGGCAGGCGGTACAGCATATAGGTTTGATCCTTGCTCCCGTCATTCGGAGATGCAAGAGTATACCTGATCTCGTTTCCGTTATCGTATTTTATTATTTTCGCATAATGTCCGGTGCCTATCATATCAAATCCGTGAGAGATCGCATAATCGTAAAGCGACTTAAACTTAACCTCGGGATTACATATTATACACGGATTAGGCGTTCTTCCCTTTACGTACTCGGATGCGAAATTTTCCTTTATCAGCTTATTAAAGCTCTCGGTGGCGTCTATTACGTGAAGCGGAACGTTTATGCTTCGTGCTACCTCCTCGGCGGCGCTTATTTCCGTAAATTCGTGCATTTTCACGACTGCCGTTTCGACCTCGTGCCCATCGTTTTTCATCTTCAATGCGGCATACGCACTGTCAACGCCTCCGCTTATTCCAAGCAAAATTTTCATTGATTTGTACCTTAATTGTAAATGTTAGTTGTCATATACGAGCTTTTTCGACATGTTAAACCGTCTACTTCATTTCTGTATTATAGGAAAGTCGGCATACTCTCTTTTACGAAAATACACCGACTGTCTTCGTTTTATCGTTAATCGTCCTCTTTAGGAAGCTCAAAATCTATAGGTCTGCCGATCTTTGTATAATAGTCGGCTACGGCACTCTTAACTGCTTCCTCTGCCAGAACGGAGCAATGTACCTTGATCGGCGGAAGTCCGTCAAGCGCTTCGACGACTGCGCTGTTGGTCAGAGTCAGGGCTTCGTCAATCGAATGTCCTTTGATAAGCTCGGTTGCCATAGAGGACGTTGCGATAGCCGCACCGCAACCGAAGGTCTTGAACTTACAGTCGGTGATTATATCGTCGTCAACCTTCAAGTATATTTTCATAATATCTCCGCACTTTGCGTTACCGACCGTGCCTACTCCGTCGGCATTTTCTATTTCACCGACGTTTCTCGGATTTGTAAAATGATCCATTACTTTTTCGCTGTACTGCATACTATTTCCTTCTTTTCGCTATACTCGTATTTATAATTTGATTTTTTGTATATTTTCGTTATTTATAACAGTCGGCTCAATATCATAACGGTTGGATTAATATCAGCCGTTTTCTCTTCCCGACTTTACCACGTCCTCCCACAGGGGGCTCATATCGCGGAGGCGCTTGATTATTCCGGGGACTGTAGCTATAATATAATCTATCTCCTCGTCCGTCGTATCGCTACTTATAGATAAACGCAGAGTTCCGTGCGCTTCCTCGTGAGGTACTCCCGTAGCAAGGAGAACGTGCGATGCGTCAAGTGTTGCTGAGGAGCATGCAGAGCCTGTTGACGCGCAAATTCCGGCAAGATTCAGCCAAAGGAGTATGCTTTCTCCCTCGACGTACTTAAAGCCGATATTAACGATGCCGGGAAGCCTTTCCGTAGGATGACCGTGAACGTGCGAATACGGAATCTCGGAAAGCTCGCGTATCAGCTTGTCACGCATTTCTATCACGTGCGGAAGCTCGCTCATCTTGTCCTTGGATATTTCAAGTGCCTTGGCAAGGCCTGCGATATAGGGTATATTCTCCGTGCCGCCGCGCTTTCTGCTTTCCTGTCCGCCACCGTCGATAAGATTGTCGATGACGACACCCTTCTTGATATAAAGAATTCCTATGCCCTTAGGTGCGTGAAGCTTGTGGCCCGAAAGCGAGAGCATATCCACGCCGAGCTCGTGAAGGTTTATATCGACGTTACCGACAGCCTGCACCGCATCGGTAAACATAAGTGCGCCCTTCTCGTGAACGACCTTCGTTATTTCGGCAATCGGTTCAACCGTACCTATTTCGTTATTTGCGAACATTACCGCAACTATCGCCGTTTTATCGGTAACCGATGCGCTAACGTCGGCAACGGAGACTCGTCCGTATTTATCTACGGGAAGATACGTGACCTCAAAGCCTTCCTTTTCAAGTGCCTTACAGGTGTTTAATACTGCGGGATGCTCTATTGCGGTAGTTACTATATGATTTTTCCCCTTTTTCGCGAGGCGGTGTGCCGCGCCTTTGATCGCCCAGTTATCTGCCTCGGTACCGCACGAGGTAAAATATATTTCCGAGGGAAGGCATCCCAGCACGCTTGCAATACGCTCTCTTGCTGAGGTAAGAATTGCCTTAGCCTCGTAGCCCTTATCGTGCGCACTTGAGGGGTTACCCCAGCATTCGAGACAGCACTTTTGAATTTCGGCAGCTACCTCGGGATATACGGGAGTCGTGGCTGCGTTATCTGCATATACGATTTTTTTCATTTTTTCTTCCTTGTTTTTTATATAGGATTGATTCAGATGCGCGGCGGCAAAGTGATATCGGCGCATATTCTCCGTCTCCTGACGGTAACCGAAGATACGGTGACGGCAAAATATGCACGAAAATTTCGCTTATGCCGAGTGCTTTTTAATTACGTGACTATTGTATACCATTTTTGTGTATTTTTCAATATATTTAAATAATTTAAATTGTTAATTTTCTGTGAACAAAATATTTCTCTAAACGTCTTGACATCCGGTCTCAAAAAAGGTAAAATATTTATATAAAAATCAAAAAACTTGACATGCCGGAAAGGATTATTTATGTACACTATTGGAGTTGATCTCGGCGGTACGAATATCGCCGTAGGAATTTGCAACGAGGAGCTTGATATTATCGCGAAGGGCTCTGTAAAAACGGAGGCCGCAAAGGGGCCTTCACATATAATGGACAATATGGCGGAGCTTATTTCCGATCTGCTGTGCAAGCACGGTATCGAAAAAAGCGATATAAATTACGTAGGAATTGCGACGCCCGGATCCGTGGACGTCGAGGCGGGTATCGTAGAATCCGCTTATAATTTAGGGTTTGCTAACTTCCCTATCGTTGAGGAACTCAAAAAAAGAGTAGGCATTGAGAAAATATACGTTGCGAACGACGCTAATGCGGCGGCTCTCGGCGAGGCTCTTACGGGCTCTGCTAAGGGAACGAAGCACTCGGTTATGATCACGCTCGGAACCGGTGTCGGCGGTGGCGTAATAATCGACGGTCATATATTCGACAAAGGAATAAACGCGGCGGTTGCAGAGCTTGGACACATGGTAATCGAGGTTGGCGGACGCCAGTGCAGCTGCGGAAGGCGCGGATGCTTCGAGGCTTATTCATCGGCTACTGCGCTTACCAACATGACCGAAGAAAAAATGAACGAGCTTAAAATAAAGAAGGTCCCCTCACTTCTCTTCACAGAGGCAGAGCGATATGGAAAAGCTACTGCGAGAACAGCCTTTGACGCTATGAGAGGCAACGATCCTTTTGCAAAAGAAATAGTTGACACCTACGTAAGATATCTGGCAGAAGGCATAACCAACATCATAAACATCTTCCAGCCGGAGGTGCTTTGTATCGGAGGCGGCGTTTGCAACGAGGGAGACGCGCTTCTTTTACCGCTTATGGAGATAGTTAACAGAGAGCAGTTTACGAGGCACAATGCAAGAAAAACCAAGCTCGCTATTGCTACTCTCGGAAACGATGCGGGAATCATCGGTGCCGCAGGACTCGGAAAATAAAGCTATTTTAACCGTATTTTCTAATAATTATTTACATTTTAAGTATTTTTTCAAACAATCAGTGTAGCTTAAAAACCTGTTTCTATAGCAAAGACTTATACTTTAATTACTTATTTTGCCTTAAAATTAAAAGCAGACCGTTTACATTCGGACTAGTTTCCGTCGGTCTGTTTTTTTATCATCCTTTATTTTCGCTTTGAATTTCAAGTGCTTTTATTCTGCCTAACGAAGTCCGCTTTTCGTTTTACTACGGTTTATTATATTTCACCGTGAGAGAGCAAGATTCCGCCGTCGGTCAGGGTAATTATTCCGTACGTTGATTTTCCCGTATATATTCCTCCGATAGTACCCGGATTGAAATAATACACGCCGTTCTCATAACGCTCCGTCGGCAAATGCGTATGACCGAAGAGAACCAGATCGGCATTCGTATTCTCGGCAAGCCTTTGCAAACCTTGTTCTCCGTATTTCACATTCTGCTCATGCCCGTGAGTGTATACGATGCGCTTGTCGCAGAGGACAACGAGATTGAGCTTTTGAAAGTGAGAAAACTGCGGCTCCCAATCGCAATTACCGCGCACTGCAAGCTTTGCGACGGTTAAAGGCACGGCGGAAAAGAAGTCACCGAGACCGTCTCCCAGAAATATTACCGTTTCTGCATCTTGATGCACTTTCATTGCATGCGTCATGGCGGCAGTCTTGCCGTGTGAATCGGAAAATACCAATATTTTCATTTTATTTTCTTCCCTTCCCTTTTATCTTTAATCTTCGAAAATCGTTTTCTGTTTCTTCGTACTCAATAACGTATTTTCCGTTATTACTATAGTTCGTTTTATTCATCTGCGGCTCGCATTCACCTGACGCTCCTCAAAAAATGTATTTCACGCATATTACTTCTACCGTATATCCGCGTAACCTTTTTCTCCGTGCTACATAAAATATTCTTGAAGATAAATCAAAGGAGAATACTCATATGAAGCTTGATAAAAGCATAACGGAGCGACTGTGTAAGCTTTCCGACGAAGAACTGTGGTGTGAAATCAGGAGAATAGCCTTATCATACGGTATATGCTTACCGGAGGGAATGCCAACGTCCGATGATCTTTGTAAGGTAAGGCATGCATTGGATGCGGGAGAGATCAGCACGCGCGACGCCATGCGCATAGTCAACGAATACAAGAGGGGGAAAAAGTAATGGCCGATACTCCCGATCTCGGAAAAATAGTCAGCCTTATCATGGAAAATCCGGACTTGATATCAAAAATTCAAGGACTTGCAAAGGCTGATGCACAGGAAACCGAGGATAAAGCCATCGAAGGTGCGAGTACCGATGCAGTGGCAAAGAAGGATAGCGAAGATGCGGCGCAAGTCTTTGCAGTCAGCGAAGAAAAGAAGCGCAGAACGAAGCTCCTACATGCCATGAAGCCGTATCTCTCAAGCGAGCGAGCAAAGGCTATAGATTCTATGATATCAATGGCAGAAATACTCGACATGATGAAGCAGAGGTGAAGATATGTATACGAGAAGCTTTTTAAACGACTCAGGCTCGATGCCACCGTCATACGACGGAATAGCTATGAGGGAAGCACCGGAGCCTCCGTACGCACCGAGCGATCCGCCGAAATTTGAGGAAAAATGCGAGCGAGCACCGCAAGGAGAGCGCGGCGGGTTCCTAGACGAGATATTAAGAGGACTACATATCGGACTTCCGCATCCTGAAAAATTCGGATACGAGGAGCTTCTTATCATCGCAATAGCGGCACTCATGTTCTTCTCGGACGGCGGTGATAAGGAATGCGCAATAATGCTGCTTTTGCTACTGCTCATTAATTAAATTCTAAGCCCCGATTGTTTTCGGGGCGTTTTTGTATATTTTTGTTTACGTTTAAGACGCTTTTTCCGAAAATACGGCGTCTTATTTTTTATTAATAATTTGATTTCAGTTAAAATATTGAGAACTGATTCGTCTCGGACAAGTCGTCTAAAACGTGGTTTTTTCTCAGTATTTCTATAACGGTTTTTGACACTCCGGAATGCAGCCGAAGATCCTCGACGGAATAAATATCGTACTTATCGCGAGTTTCTACGAGCTTATCCGCCGCGCCCTCACCGAGTCCGACGAGAGAATTGAACGGCATACGTATTTTACCGTTCTCGGGAAGGAACATACGGGCATCGGACTTTTTCAGATCGACGTGAAGGAACTTTACCCCTCGTGCAAGCGCCTCACGCACGAGATAAAGCGTCTGACAGGTTTCGTTTTCCTTGGCGGTTGCGTCAAGTCCCTTTTCCTCTATTTCGCGTATTGCGTTATTTACTCCGTTATAACCTCTTCCGACTATTTCGGCATCGAATCCGCCCGGGGCTACCGAGAGATACGCTGCGTAAAACTCCATGGGATAGTATATCTTATACCAACCGAGACGAACGGCGGACATATCGTATGCGGCGGCATGTGCCTTCGGGAACATATATTTTATCTTCTTACAAGAACCGATATACCATTCCGGAACGTCGTGCTCCTTCATCGCCTTTTCATACTCGGGCTTTACTCCTCTTCCCTTTCTTACGTCCTCCATTATTGCGAACGCCATTGAATCGTCAAGCCCCTTCTGACGCAGGTAGACCATGATACCGTCTCGTGTTCCGACGACCTCCGAAATGGTGCAGGTGCCTGCCTTTATCAGATCCTGTGCGTTTCCGAGCCATACGTCCGTTCCGTGGCTCAGTCCCGATATCTGAAGAAGGTCGGCAAAGGTTTTCGGAAGAGCGTCAAGCAGAAGCTGCTGGCTGAATTTCGTTCCCATCTCGGGGATTCCGTACGTACCGAGCAGACAGCCGCCGATGTCGGCGGGAGTTATACCGAGAGGCTTCGTCGATGCGAAAAGCTCGTAGACGGATTTATCATTCATTTTTACGTCCATAACGCTGGTGTTCGTATACTTTTCAAGCATTTTATACTTGGTAGGAATATCGTGTCCCAGCTCGTCGAGCTTCAGAATGGTATCGTGTAGATACGAGAACTGGAAGTGCGTCGTTATGATATCGGATTTCGGATCGTCGGCGGGGTGCTGAACGGGTGAAAAGTCGTATATTTCATATTCCTTCGGAACTACTATTATACCGCCGGGGTGCTGTCCCGTAGTTTTTTTGATTCCGACGAGCTTCGTGACCATCTGTGACATTGCCGCCTTCGGAAGCTTGATTTTTCGTTCCTCGAGGTACTTTGCAACGTAACCGTACGCGGTTTTATCTGCGAGAGTACCTATCGTTCCCGCGCGGAATACGTGTCCCTCTCCGAAGAGCTCTTCCGTATATTTATGTACCATACCCTGAACGTCACCGGAAAAATTAAGATCTATATCGGGAGACTTTTCACCGTAGAAGCCGAGGAAGGTTTCAAAGGGGATATCGTGACCGTCCTGATACATTATCTCTCCGCATACGGGACATTTTTTATCATCGAGATCAAATCCCGATCCGACGGAGCCGTCGGTAATAAATTCACTGTGCTTGCATTTGAGACAGCGGTAATGCGGAGGAAGCGGATTTACCTCGGATATACCCGAAAGCGTTGCAACTAGCGATGATCCGACGGAGCCTCTCGAGCCTACCTGATAACCGAGGCTCTCGGAATATGCAACGAGCCTTACGGCTATCATATAGAGTCCTGCAAAGCCGTTCTTGATGATTGAGCCAAGCTCCTTTTCAAGCCTTTTCGTTACTATCTCCGGAATATCGTCGCCGAACCATTCGTGTGCGCGCTTCCAACAGGATTCCGTCAGCTCCTCGTTTGCACCGGGAACGTTCGGCTCGTATTTTCCCTTCGGAATAGGTCTGAGCTGCTCGCACATATCGGCAATCTTATTTGTGTTTTCGACGACTACCTCGTACGCCTCATCCTTACCGAGATAGGAAAATTCCTCAAGCATTTCATCGGTCGTGCGAAGATAGATCGGCATCTCGTTATCCGCATCCGACATTTTCAGACCGGCAAGAAGAATCCTTCTGTACACCTCGTCCTCCTTGTTGAGGAAATGTGCGTCGCACGTAGCACACACGGGCTTGCCGAGCTTCTTGCCGAGGCGGTATATTTTGCGGTTTATCTCACGCAGATCCTCCTCGCTCGACACCCTGCCCTTACCGAGAAGGAACTTATTATTTGCTATGGGCTGGATCTCGAAGTAATCGTAAAACTCGGCGATCTCCTCGACGTCCTGATCGGCTCTGCCCTCGAGAATTGCTCTGTAAAGCTCGCCCTGCTCGCACGCGGAGCCGATGATAAGCCCGTCGCGATACTGCTCTATAACGGATTTCGGCATCCTCGGTCTGCGCTTGTAATAATCCAAATAACTGAATGATACGAGGCGGTAGAGGTTCTTTAATCCCTCTCTGTTTTTAGCGAAAATTATCATATGATTGACGGGAAGCTTCAGCGGATCCGCCTTTTCACTCATTGCGTCAACCATTCTCTCAAACGTGCTTACTCCCTCACTTCTCAGTCTCTCTACCATTACGAAGAATATAAGCGCAAGAGTTCTTGCGTCGTCACATGCTCTGTGATGATGGAAATCCTCGAGCTTGTAATGCTCGGCGATTATATTGAGCTTATGCTTCGTAAGCTCGGGATTCACGAATTTTGAAAGTCCTACCGTATCAAGATAGGAATTAGTAAACGGGAGGTTACATCTTTCGGCGGCGACGCGAATAAATCCTACGTCGAAATTGGCGTTGTGCGCGATAAGAAGCCTGTCGCCTGCGAATTTCAAGAAGCTTTCTACGGCTTCCTTCTCCTTTGGAGCACCCGCAACGTCCTCGTTCGTGATAGAGGTCAGCTCGGTTATCTCCGCGGATATTTCACATTCGGGATCGACGAAGGTATTGAATTCCTCTATTATTTCTCCGCCCTTAATCTTGACCGCACCTATTTCTATTATTCGGCAGGAGCGATTGGAAAGTCCCGTGGTTTCAAGGTCGAAAACTATCATCTCATCGTCAAACGAAGGATACTTGCTTCCGAAAACGCATCGTTCGGTATCGTTTACGTAGTACGCCTCAATTCCGTAAAGAACCTTAAGATCGGTATTACCCGATTTCTCATGTGCGAGCATAACCTCGGGGAATGCCTGAACGTTTCCGTGGTCAGTAACGGCTATTGCGCGGTGCCCCCACCTCGTTGCTGTATCTATAAGCTCTTTTGGAGTTATCAGGGCGTCCATCTGAGACATATTGGTATGCAGATGTAGCTCTACTCTCTTTTTTTCGGCGTTGTCGCAACGCAATACCGCACTGATTTTTTTGATTCCTGTGGGAGATATGTACGGCTCGTTGTCAAACTTATCTCTCTGGACTCTTCCGATAACAGCCAGATGCATACCGGATTTTACGCCCTTAAGCCACGATATCTCCTCATTCGGAAGAACCTTTTTCAGATACGCGGCACTTGCGCCGTCGGAAATTCCGATAGATATCGAGGTTTTATCTCCGGCTCTGGTCTCGCGCGTCGTTACCTCGAAAACGGTACCCAAAAATACGCTTCTTACACGGACTGATTCAATATCCGAAAGCGGAGTCGGCTCTATAATATCGAAATCGTCACCGTATACGGTCTCGTGATCTTTAAATTCATAGGTGGTTGCGCCCATCGTATACGAGGTTTCGGATATGCGGGTGCTTATTCCCGTTGCGGAGGATATACCGGATTTTGCATCAAAGTCGTAATAGGGATCTGCGGCTCTCGCTTCCTCCTCCGCCTTTGCTCTGTCTGCCTCACGCTGCTTTATATACGCCTCGCGGCTCTCCGCCTCGGCTCTCTGCATTATCTGCTTGCGCTTGCTCTCCCATTCTCTGCGGCGCTCGCGGTCTCCCGCACCGGAGGTTATTACTACCTTACGTGTAACGCCGTATCTGCTGGCAAGTATATTCGAAAGGATCGCTTCGGTATTGGCAACCTTAACGAAATCGACGCCGATATCCGAAAAAGGTATAGATGCGGTTACGGTTTCTCCGTCGTCGGCAAAAGAAGCACCGGTGAAGAAGCCGTTGGTTATAGCACCGCAGCCTGCCGCCTCACAAATAATCTCGGAAAAATACTTCATATCGAATATTTTGCTCGGAAAATGCGGCAATATCTTAAAGGACTGCGCCTTATAAAGCGTTCTGCACTCGTCCTCTATATCGTATATAAGCTCTGCGTCCTCGTGCTGTCTGAAGGAGATATCGACCTCTATACGCGTGGTTTCGGGAACCCTTTTCGCTATAACGTTGTATCCGCGCTCCAAAAGATCCCGTTTTTCTTCACTCGGATTGTAATTGGTGAAGATATCCAGAAAGCCCCTGTGCTTATTATCTTGCATCTTGATTGTCCTTTCGTTGATTTTTCGACACTGCGTCATTTTTCAGCCGTGAGTTTTTTAGCCTCTTATTGCTCGGACGTCATTTTCTTTATTTCAAGAATCAGCTTGTCCACTGCGTTTTCCTCGGGTATTTTATATAGCGGAGCACCGCGCTTGAACAGCAGCACCTCACCGCTTCCGCCTGCTATACCTATATCGGCTTCCCTAGCCTCACCGGGACCGTTCACGGCGCAGCCCATCAGTGCGACCTTTATCGGCGTATCGAGGAGCCCCTCTGCGGCGGCTCTGTCCTCAAAGCTGCGAGTGAGAGAAATGAGGTCGATACGCGTCCTGCCGCAGGTCGGGCAGGAGATAATATCCATACGGCGTCCGGTACTCGGGTTACAAATAGAAAGCAGCTCTCTGCCGAGTCTTACCTCCTCCTTCGGATCATCCGTAAGAGAAATGCGTACCGTATCGCCTATCCCGAGCATTAAAAGCGTACCTATACCGACGCTGCTCTTAATTATTGCTCTTTCACCGAATCCTGCTTCGGTGAGTCCTAAATGCAAAGGATAGTTTACTTTTTTTGACAGTTTTTTGTTTGCCTCGATAAGATCCTCTACGTTTGAAGCTTTGATAGAGACGATTATATCATAGAATCCAAGGCTCTCGAGAAGCTCGATATGGCGAATGGCGGAATCGACTAATGCGTCGGGAGTCGGATGGCCGTATTTCTCGATAATATCCTTCGGGACGGATCCGGAATTTACGCCTACGCGGATTGGAATGGAATATTCGAGAGCGGTATTTACTACCTCGCGAACGCCTGCCTCGCTACCGATATTACCCGGGTTTATCCGTATTTTATCAGCGCCCGCTCTTATTGCGGCAACGGCGATTCTGTAATCGAAATGAACGTCTGCCACAAGAGGAACGGTTATGCCGTTTTTCTTCAGATATGGGAAAATTTGTGCAGAAGCTACGTCCGGAACGGTAATACGGACGATATCACATCCGCACTCCTGCAGTGCTTTTACCTGAGCCAGCGTGGCAGTAAGATCATGCGTATCGGTATTCGTCATTGACTGTACCGAAATCGGAGCGTCACCGCCGACGAATATATTTCCCACCTTGATTTTTTTCGTTTTTTTTCTTATTGCGTTATAGTCCATCGTTATCTCCGAGAAGCTCGTATCTTCACTTGTATTTACGCCGATTATACATAATGCTTCGCACTTCGGCGCTCTAAGTCACGTAAAGTTGTCGTTTATACAAATATAGCAAAGACGTCCTTTATCATTATCAGAACGGAAAGTCCCAGAAGAACCATCAGCCCGACCGAGTTTATAGTGTCCTCGACCTTTCTCGGAAGGCGGCGGCGCGCCACGATCTCAATGAGGATAAAGAGAATCCTTCCTCCGTCAAGTGCAGGCACGGGCAAGAGGTTCATAATTCCGAGATTTATGCTGATCATTGCGGTAAGATACAAAAGATTTAAGAAGCCTGCCTTTGCCGCGTCACCGAGAGCACCCGAAATTCCTATGGGGCCCGAAACGGCATCGAGAGTATATCTTCCCGTTATCAGATCTATTATCGACTCCCAGCACATACGCACGATAAGCACGGATTTATTCCACGAGAATTTCACTATATTGCCGAAGCTTCTGTTTTGGGCTACGGGTACTATGTCAATAACTCCGTATTCCTGTCCCGAAAGCTCTTCAACCGGGAAAACGACGTCCTCAAGAACTACCGTTTCTCCGTCACGTATTACGGTGATATCACAAGGCTTATTTCCGTATCTCATAACCTGATACGACAGCTCGTCGTATATGCTGACGCGCTTACCGTTTACCTTAACTATGACGTCGCCGACCTCGAGACCGCTTTCCTCACTGGATATTTCGTATCCGCTCTGCTCCGAATCGTAGAATCCGCCGACCTCGGTTCCGTAGAGGTATATGACTGACGTAAGTATCGCCATAGCGAGAAATCCCGCAATAATATTGACTGCCGCGCCTGCAACGGTAATGATGAGCCTTTGCCACGAGGGCTTTTTGTCAAACGAATTGGGATCGTCTGTATCTCCGCTCTCTCCTGCCATGGCAACGTATCCGCCGATGGGTATCATACGGAGGGCGTAGGTGATGCCCGTTTTCTTCGACGTATACCAAACGAGCTTCGGCCCCATGCCGATTGAAAATTCCTCTATCGTGACCTTAAATATCCTTGCGAATATATAGTGCCCGAACTCGTGAATAAAGATCAAGCCGCCGAAAACCAACACGGCTATGAGTATAGTAACCAAATTATCCAAAATTGCTTTTTCTCCACTTCTGCTCCGTCGGAGCAATCCTATTATCTTTTTTGTACCCGATTGCTGTATTCGGGAAGTCGCACTGATTTATTCTCGTCGACCGATCAACCGAAATAAGCCTTACAAGCGGTGTACAAATCGGCGCAGTTCGCCGTTTCGGCAGTGCCTGCTGTATAATCAATGCCGATAAAACGGCAATCATAGTCATGTTTTGTAAATTATTGTGTACAAAAGCTGTCAATCTTAATGATTTTTGTGCAAAATGTTTTTAATTATTTTATTGCTTTATTTAAAACGATTTGGCGCATTTTGTGTTTGCTACACTGAGCGTTTTTTTGCAAGCGACGTGACGTATTCCGCAGCAAGAGTGCGAGCGGTCTTGCTCGCCGAAAGGATATCGTCTATCGACGTTAAGCGCTGTGCGTCCTGCATTTTATCATAAGTTGTAAAAACGGCATCCGCAATGTCCGAAAAGGCGATTTTGCCGCGAATAAACGCATCTACCGCTTCCTCGTCTGCGGCATTTAAAACCGCGCCCATTGCTCCTCCGTCCGACAAAGCCTTACGCGCCAAGGTCAATAGCGGGAAGGCTTCCGTATCCGGCTGTGAAAAGCTGAGCCTACCTATTTTTGCAAGATCGAGCGGGGGAAGATCACTATTTGCACGGCAGGGATAATCCACCGCATACTGGACGCACTGTCGCATATCGGGCAAGGACATCTGAGTGATTACCGCATTATCAATATATTCCACGGCAGAATGAAGTATGCTCTCACGGTGTATCAATACCTCTATGTGCTCCTCGGGAATATCGAAAAGGTGAGACGCCTCGATGATTTCAAAGCCCTTGTTCATCAAGGTCGCACTGTCGACCGTAATTTTCTTTCCCATTTTCCACGTCGGATGCAAGAGAACCTCATCAAGAGTTACGCCACGCATTTCTTCTCTGCTTTTTCCGTAAAGAGATCCGCCGGAGGCGGTAATGAGAAGGCGTGAGACCTCCTTGCGTTTACCTGCAAGCAGACATTGAAATATAGCGGAATGCTCACTGTCCACCGGAATGATCTGAGCTTCGTTTTCGCGCGAAAGCCGCATGACCTCCTCTCCCGCTATAACCAACGACTCCTTATTCGAGAGTGCAAGACGCTTTTTCGATTGCAATGCGGCAACGGTGGGCATAAGTCCCGCTTCGCCCAGAATTGCGTTTATCACGGTATCGGCAGAGGTTTCATTTACGGCGGTGCAGATTGCTTCGCTTCCGCTGAAAACGGCTGTGGAGGTATCTCTTATTCTGACGGAAAGATCCCTTGCAGCGCATTCGTCTGCCATAACGGCGACGCTCGGAGAAAACTCTCTTATTGCTTGCTCGACCGCATTGACGTTTTTGTTTGAGACGATGAGATCAACGTCGTATCCGCGTGCTCTCGCAACGTCGAGTGCTTGCATACCTACGGATCCTGCGGCACCGAGAACGGCTATTTTTTTCGTCATTGAAATCACCTCCATCAAACATAAATGATTTACAGAACCGCCACACAAAAAACTGTGGCGGTTCTTATTTTACTTAAAATGCAAGCTAAACTATACAAAAGGTGCAAAAAATCCTGAAACTATCAACAGAAATGTAGCTATCGGAAATACGGAATCGAATCTGTCCATTATTCCGCCGTGACCGGGAAGAATATTACTGTAATCCTTAATGCCGTATTCACGCTTGATAAGAGACGCGATAAGATCACCTATCATGGCAACTACGGAAAGAACCAACCCGAGAACGGCAAGAGCAACATAGTTTACGCTGACGTCAAATGCGGCACCAACTATAATTCCGTACAAAAGGTTTAGCACGACGGACGTAGCAAGACCGCCTATAGCACCTTCTACCGACTTTTTCGGGCTGACGTCCGGAATAAGCTTGTGCTTGCCGAATTTAGAGCCGATGAAGTATGCTCCCGTATCGCATCCCCACGAGGATATCAGTATTATGCCGAAGTAGTATATTCCTTTATTCACGTACATGAGAAGTGAAAGCGAGGTAAATGACACGGTGACGTAGGCTATTGACATAAAGACCTCGGACACGGTCGAAAACTTAATTTTTTTATGTGAAAAAACAGCTACTGCAAGAAGATATACGAGGTATGTAAAAATTACGGACACCGCAATGAGTATAAAAGCGGTACGGGTTGCTTCGTCCGCATCCTTGGTTACGTATGCGGCGACTGGTAAGGCACCCGACACGGAGTACGTGGGAATGGAGATATGCCACTCCTTGTGTACACCGAATACCCTCATAAGCTCAAACGCCGCCATAGCGGAAAGCAGTGCGATGCCTATACAAAATACCGGAGTTGTCGGAGCGAGAAGTACCAAGCCTATCGCTACTGCAAAAATACATATTCCTGTTATTATTCTGGTTTTCATTTTATTTGCCTTTCATAACTCCGACGGGCAGATCACCTCATCAGATCTCCATGATCTCCTTGGTCTTTGCCGCCGTTACACCGTCGACCTCCTTGATATACTTATCGGTGAGATCCTGAACGAGCTTATCGGACGACTTTGCCTCGTCCTCCGTCATAACGGAATTCTTTTTGTCCGCCTTGATCTTATCGTTAGCGTCGCGTCTGATATTACGTATAGCGACCTTGGCATCCTCACCGAGCTTGGATATCTGCTTTGAAAGCTCGCGGCGGCGCTCCTCGGTCGTGGGCGGGAAGGAAAGCCTTATAACGCTTCCGTCGTTCTGCGGATTAATACCGAGGTCGGACGTAAGTATTGCTTTTTCGATGCCCTTCATTATCGACTTATCCCACGCGGTGATGGTGATAGTGCGCGCGTCCGTAACCTTGACCTCTGCAATAGATGCAATGGGAGACGGTGCCCCGTAATAATCGACGGTGATCTTCTTTAAGACGTCCGGATTCGCTCTGCCCGCTCTTATAGTCGAGAGATTATCCTGATAAGACGCTATAGTTTTTTTCATTTTTTCTTCGTATGCCTTGGTATCGAGTTTCATAATAATTCTCCTCTTTTATTTTTATATAAACGTTTTTTTGTATTAAAGTCGGCAAATGTAAACAATTGATTACATTTAAGACCGTTTTTTACTTGAATAAATATATACTCTATATGGATTCTTGAATTTATTCCGCTGTTATTACCGTTCCGAGAGACTCGCCTCTTATCGCGCGGAGAACGTCGTCCGCCTCAGTAAGTCCGAAAACCTTGATGGGCATTCCCGTAGACAGGCAAAACGCGGTTGCCGTTGCGTCCAGAGCCTTGAGATTCATTGCAAGCACCTCGGAGGCCTTTACCGTTTCAAGCCGCTTTGCATTGGGATCGAGCTTAGGATCTGCGGTATATATATAATCGACGCTCTTTGCCATAAGCATCTCGTCTGCCTCGATTTCCGCAGAGCGCACCGCGCCGGTCGTATCAGTGGAAAGGAACGGGATTCCGAGTCCGGATCCGAACACGACGACCTTGCCGGAAGAAAGTGCGGACTTGGCTGCCTCACCCGAATATTTCTCTGCAAACGGCTCCATAGGCACTGACGTCATAACCACGGCATCCTTGCCTGCTCGCTTTACGGCATCCTTGACGCAAATAGCGTTAATAACGGTGGCAAGCATTCCCATTCTATCCGCGTCAACGCGATCCATATCGGTTCCCTGCCTGCCTCTCCAGATATTTCCCGCACCGACTACCAGTGCAATCTCGTATCCTTCGTCAACGGCGGTCGCGATCGCCGCGGCAAGCTGATCCACGAATTTCATATCATAGATCTCCTTCGTGCCGTGCGCCAACGCTTCGCCCGAGAGCTTTAATACAATACGTTTCATAAAAATTGCCTTTCCTTTTTACTACACAAGCCTCATTTTGTATTTTAATTTATTTGTTGGGAAATGTAAATACGGTTTTTAAAACGTTACGATTACGTAACAGAAAATTTATTTTTTAAGCGAGATCGCACGCTTTGCGGCAGCTACGATATCGTTTACTCCCAAGCCGTACATTTCGAGAAGCTCCGGAACCTTTCCGCTTCTGCCATACTCGTCCTTGACGCCTATTCTTACCACGGGAACGGGATATTCCTCCGAAAGAACCTCGCAAACGGCAGATCCGAGTCCGCCTATGATATTGTGCTCCTCGCAGGTTACTACGGCACCCGTCTTTTTAGCAGACTCTATGAGAAGCTCTTTGTCGATCGGTTTAACCGTGTGAATATTTACGACGCGAGCGGTGATTCCCTCTGTCCGCAATATCTCTGCCGCCTCGACTGCGAAGGAGACCATAAGTCCGGTTGCAACGATGGTTATATCATCACCGTCGGAATACTTTATTCCCTTTCCGATCTCAAATTTATAATCGGGAAGCTCTGCGCTGAGATCCGGTACGGCGTATCTGCCGAATCGAAGATATACCGGTCCTTTATGAAGAAGGGCTGCCTCCGTTGCGGCAAACGCCTCGGTCGCATCGGCGGGATTTATGACTACCATACCCGGAATCGTGCGCATAAGTGCGAGGTCCTCATTACACTGATGAGTTGCACCGTCCTCACCTACGGTTATACCGGCGTGAGTTGCGCCTATTTTAACGTTAAGTGCGGGATAGCCGATGCAGTTACGAACCTGCTCGAAGGCTCTGCCCGATGCGAACATAGCGAAGGATGAGGCGAAAACAGGTCTGCCCGTGGATGCAATTCCCGCCGCTACGCACATCATATTGCCTTCGGCAATTCCGCAATCGTAAAATCTTTCGGGAAATTTCTTCTTGAAAACTCCGGTTTTCGTAGATGCCGCGAGATCCGCATCGAGAACCAGAAAATCGTATTTTTCTCCCAGAGCCGCCAGAGCCGCTCCGTAGCTTTCTCTTGTAGCCTTTTTTACAGCCATATCAAAGTCCTCCCTTCAGTTGTTCGTCGATCCTGTCAAGCTCTGCCATTGCCTGCTCGTACTGCTCCTTCGAGGGTGACTGACCGTGCCATTCGTATCTGTTCTCCATAAACGAGACTCCCTTGCCCTTAACGCTCTTGGCGATAATAAGAGTGGGCTTTCCCTTAGTGGCACGTGCCTTGGCAAACGCATCCTCAAGCTGATCGAAATCGTGTGCACAAACGGTGATAACGTTCCAACCGAACGCAAGGAACTTTTCGTCGTGCGGGGTAGGGTTCATGACCTCGGTTATAGGGCCGTCTATCTGCAGACCGTTAAGGTCGAGAATCGCAACGAGATTATCAAGCTTATAGTGAGCGGCAAACATAGCTGCCTCCCAAACCTGTCCCTCCTGCGACTCGCCGTCACCTATTATCGTATAAACGCGGTAATCATCGCCGTAGTGCTTAGCGCTGAGAGCCATACCGGCTGCCGCCGAAAATCCGAGTCCAAGGGAGCCTGTCGACATATCAACGCCTGGGACGCCCTTCATATCGGGATGTCCTTGGAGCCTTGAATCTATTTTTCTGAGTGTTTTGATCTCGTCCTTTCCTATAAATCCGCGCTCTGCGAGAACTCCGTAAAGTGCGGGTGCGGTATGTCCCTTTGAAAGCACGAAGCGGTCACGCGCGGGATTCTTGGGATCGCTCGGATCTACCTTCATTTCTTCAAAATAGAGATACGTAAGGATATCCGAGATGGAGAGAGAACCGCCCGGATGGCCGCAGCCTGCGGAATATACACCCTCGAGAACGTGCTTACGAACGCTGTTGGCATAGCGCATCAGTTCAAGCCTTCTGTCGTTAGTCATAAAACCTCCTATTTGCACGCTGCATTTAGTTGCAGCAATATTTTTCCACTACATTTTACTACAAATGACCGAAAAAGTCAATATATTATCTAAATATTAACAATTGTTAATATATTCGCGCGCAATTTACGGCAATGCAAAATAAAAGAGGCGGATAAAAAATGAAAAAAGCCGCGCTTTACAATCACGCGGCTTTTTCGTGCAAGGCACTATTTGATGAGTTAAGAACTTATTACCGAAAACGGTTAAGCCCCTATAGGAAAGCGTAATTACTCAGCTCTCTCTGCTCTCTCTGCTCTCTTAGCTGCAAAGCACTCGCTGCAGTAAACAGCCTTACCTTCGGTGGGCTTGAAGGGCACTTGGCACTCCTTGCCGCACTCTACGCAGACCGCATCAAACATTTCTCTTGCATTTCTCTGCGCATTTTTCTTTGCGGCGCGGCACTCCTTGCATCTCAAAGGCTTGTTCTCGAATCCTCTGGACGCATAGAACTCCTGCTCACCTGCTGTGAACACAAATTCATTGCCACAATCTTTGCACTTCAATGTCTCGTCCTGGTACATGGTTTCTCTTCTCCCTGTAGGTTAAAAAATATTTTCGCCCTCAGGCGGATTCAGACCGCCGTCTTTGTTTCCAACGCTTTCTGTTAAGCTATGTGGGCGTAATGACAAAATTAAACTGACGGATTCTCGTTTATAAACTCGCGCAGTCTTCTGAAAATACGGTTTTTCGCATTGTCTACCGACTTACGGTCACGTCCGTGCAAGCGCGCGATCTCGGCAGTCTTATATCCTTGAACGTGAAAAATGAGAACCTTATATTCATAATCGGACAACAGTCTTTTCGAATGAAGCATCAAAGCCTCAAATCTCTCGATATCCGCAAGGCGAGTGTCGATAGACGATGCAGACGTCACCTCTTCAAGATCCGACTCCGATACCGTATCTATCTTTTTAACTGCCGAAGCGGCGTCTATCAGCCTATTTCGTATGCATACCTTTGCGTAAAGACCGAACGTAACGGAGCTTTGCTCGATATCGAAGCTCATAGCTGCGGAATGAAGAGCAACGTATGCTTCCGCAAACATCTCATCCGCGCTCAACGGAGAGGACGAGAAGCTCCCTATCTCCTTGCTTATCAAGGGGGTATACCGAAGCACAAGCTCGGAAAATGCGTCGTCATCCTTATCGCGGCATCTACGTATAAGCTCGCAAATTTCTGTACTTTCCATCAAAGATATAACCTATTCCTCCGATTATACAAACATTATAATTCCGCATACGAATTTTGTCAAGGGCTTGATGTGAAAAAAAGCAAGATATTTAAAAAGTTTTAACAATTTACACTATATCACCGGTGGCTTTTTTGTGCAGAATGACTATCATTTTGGGCAAACTATTGTTTACAGGATTTAAGAGAGATACTCGATCCTTCCGGTCGCGGAAAAGAGAACGCCGCGATAGACTCCGTCGGGCTTTTGCAGGAAGTTGTTTTTTATCTTCTCCGCCTCGGAGAGCGACGTGACCGTCAGCGAGGTGAACATAAGCTCTCCGGACTCGTCGTGTGCCTCCATCGTCACCTTGTATCTCTTATTTTCGGTTTCGGTTATATACGCCTTTACGGAGGCTCCGCCCTTTGAAAGAGATATATGCTTTATCGCACTTCTGAGACTTTTTTCGCGGAGATCCTTATCAAGATTATCGTACAGCTCCGAGGCAACTATTCTGCCCTTATCGGATATCATATAATACTTCTCGTCTCCGAGATCGTCGTAATACAGATGTCCCGAATCGACAAGCTCGGTAAGGCACGCCTCGTAATCCAAGGATATGTCTCCCGTATTTTCCTCGACGATGTCCATTACCGTCTTATGCTCTATCGGGTATCCTATGTTGTCAAGGAGAAATAATAAAAACACCTTTATATCGGTCATGGTCGTCAGTATCGAATCCCTGCTCTTTCGCATTTCGCTATCCTCGGCTTTCTTATTTTTAACGGATTTTATTTTAACACATATCGATTCGTTTTTCAACCGCTTTTTCGAATAATGTTAAAATTTATGCATAAAAGGACAAAATATGCAAAACAATTAATTATTCGATACGGGAGGAAGCTATAACATGAAAAAGAGTATAGATGCGGGTATCACCGACCTTGCCTGCGAGAGAAGGCGCGCCGACGTCAACGTCGACGGGATAGAATACGTGAAGGAAGAAAACGCTATAGGAATTTGGGAGCGGATACGGATAAGCACCGAGGAGGGAGAGCGGGTGATGGGACGTCCTATCGGCTCTTACGATACACTGACTCTGACGCGAATGGATCTTTTGGATTTCGAAGAAATAATGGACGCGAAGGAGGAGCTTGCCGGAGGACTGTGCAGAATTTTGGAGGAAAGTGACATTACGGCGTCAAACGTTATGATAGCAGGTCTCGGGAATGCAGATCTTACTCCAGACGCGGTAGGTCCCGAAACGGCAGACAGGGTCTATCCGACGATGAACATTTACAGAATGGACAAGGCACTCTTTAAAACTCTCGGATGCAGTAAGGTTAGCGTTATAAAGCCCGGGGTACCTATGCAAAGCGGGCTTGAATCCGCTGAAATAATCGGCGGTATATCGAAGGCGATAAAGCCCGATCTAATAATTGCGATAGACGCTCTTAGGGCGAGAGAAAGAGCAAGGCTCGGAAGCACGGTACAAATATCCACGACCGGTATTGCCGCAGGCTCCGGACTCCGAGGAGCAAGGAGCGAAATAAGCAGTACGACCATGGGAACGCAGGTGATAGGAATCGGCGTTCCTACAGTCATAGATTCCGGAGCATTCGTCCCCGAGGACTGTAAAGCACGGGTTTCGGAGATATACGACGGACTTATAGTTTCGCCGAAGGAGGTCGGTGATATTGTAAAAAATGCCGCCGAAATAATCGGCGGCGCGCTTAATCTTGTGTTTGGAATCTGCGGATAAATGCCGAATTTTGACAATAATTATTGACATTTTCAAGCATTTTTCGCTAGTTTAGTAAATGAAGTCAAATTCAAAGTCGTAAATATTTACGGTTTCTCCCTCTTGTATTCCCGCCTGTTCAAGCTTTTCTATCACGCCGTTTTTGACGAGAACTCTCTGAAAGTGGGCGAGGCTATCATAATCGTCAAAATCGATCTTTGACATAAATCTGAGGAGCCATTCTCCCTCGACGATATACTTTGTGCCGTCGAAGCGAACGGTCGTATCAGTAGGATCGGAGACAGACTCAAGCTCCTCGTCCTCGGGAGAATATTCTGCCTCGTAAACGGTTATCGGAGGTAAGGTTGCAAGCTTATCAACGGTTGCTCTGACGAGACCGTCCAGCCCTTCGCCCGTTACGGCACTTACCGTTATTACGTCACAGCCCAGAGACCTGCAACGATCGTAAAATTTCTTTACCGACTCGGAATCCATATCCGCGGAATCCGCCTTGTTGGCAACGACTATCTGCGGACGCAAGGCAAGCTCGGGAGAATATTTTTCAAGCTCCGAATTTATCATATCGAGATCCTCGGCGGGATCTCTGCCGTCGGTGCCTGCTATATCGACGACGTGAAGCAGAAGCCTGCAACGGTCGACGTGGCGAAGGAATGCATGTCCTAAACCCTGTCCCTCGCTCGCGCCTTCTATCAAGCCCGGAATATCGGCTGCCAAAAAGCCCTTGCCGTCACCTATCTTTACGACTCCGAGATTCGGCGAAAGCGTCGTAAAGTGGTAGTTTGCGATTTTCGGCTTAGCTGACGATATCCTTGAGAGTATCGAGGATTTTCCGACGTTCGGGAAGCCTATGAGACCTACCTCGGCAAGCATTTTCAGCTCAAGTAGTACTTCTCTCTCTTCGCCCTTCGTACCGCTTTTTGCAAACTTCGGTATCTGGCGAGTCGGAGTCGCGAAATGTCTGTTACCCCAGCCGCCGCGACCGCCCTTGCATATGACGAAATCGGCACCGTCTGCCATATCGTGAATTATTTTTCCGCTCTTCGGATCCTTGATAAGCGTTCCCTGCGGAACGGGAATTATTATATCCGCGCCGCTTTTGCCGTGAAACTTATTTCCCTTGCCTGCCTCTCCCGATTCGGCAACGAATTTTCTTTTGTAACGGAAGGCGAGAAGCGTATTTGCGCCTTGATCGACTCTGAATATAACGCTTCCTCCGCGTCCTCCGTCGCCTCCGTCCGGACCTCCGGCATTTACAAATTTCTCTCTGTGGAAGGCAACCGCTCCGTCTCCGCCGTCGCCCGCCTTCACGTAAATTTTGATATTATCTATGAACACAGTGTGATTCTCCTTTCGTGAAAGCGATTATATCTTAACGGAATCGTCGCCCTTTTGCCTGATTACCATTTTTATAGGCGTTCCCTCAAAGCCGAAGGTGTCACGTATACAGTTTTCGATATATCTTCTGTATGAAAAATGGAAAAGCTCTTCGTTGTTACAGAAAATAACGAAGGTCGGCGGTGCGACCGAGGTCTGCGTCATATAGTAGATTTTGAGGCGTTTTCCTTTGTCTGACGGGGGCTGTACTCTGTTCTGCGCGTCGTTTAACAGATCGTTGAGCATGCCGGTGGTAATACGCCTTCTGGACTGCTCGTAAACGTCGTTTATCATTTTGTAAAGATTCATGCATCTCTGTCCCGTCAGCGCGGAAACGAAAATTATGGGAGCGTATGGCATATACGCAAGTGCGGTTCTTATTTTCTTGGTAAACTGATTTACGGTGTTGTTTTCCTTCTCCACGCTGTCCCACTTATTGATGACGATAATACACGCCTTGCCTGCCTCGTGTGCCAAGCCCGCAATCTTTTCATCCTGCTCGGTAATGCCGTCGCACGCGTCGATCATAAGAAGGCAAACGTCGGCTCTTTCTACAGCCATATTCGCTCTTATAACGCTGAATTTCTCTATTCTGTCCTCTACCTTGGAATGACGGCGGATTCCCGCAGTATCTATGAAGTTGTAGATTCCGTAATCATTCTCTACTCTGGTATCTACGGCGTCTCTCGTGGTTCCGGCTATATCGGAAACGATAACTCTGTCCTCACCGCACATACGATTGATGATGGAGGACTTACCCGCGTTCGGCTTACCTATTACGGCTACGTTGATCACCGTTTCGTCCTCGTCCTTATTTTCACCGAAGCTGCATTCCTCTACGATGGCGTCCAGAAGGTCACCCGAGCCGGTTCCGTGAACCGAGGATATAGCAATGGGATCGCGCTCGAAGCCGAGCTCGTAAAACTCATAAAACTCGTACGGAAGCTCGCCTATGCTGTCGACCTTGTTTACGCAGGGGATGACGGGCTTTCCTGATTTTTTCAGCATGATCGCTATATCCTTATCGTCAGCGAGAAGTCCGGAACGGATATCACACATAAAGATTATACAGTCCGCCGTGGCGATCGCAACCTCTGCCTGATCTCTCATTTGCTTAAGTATAGTATCGTCGCTCTTCGGTTCGATGCCGCCGGTATCAATGAGGATAAAACGGTGCTCGCACCACTCTGCCTCGGCGTAAATACGGTCGCGTGTAACGCCGGGAGTATCCTCCACTATTGAACGGCGCTCGCCGATCAGCTTATTAAAAAGTGTGCTTTTACCGACGTTCGGTCTGCCCACTATCGCAACTACTGGTTTTGACATTTATTACTTCCTTTCCGCATAAATCAAAGAGACTCTCCGATTCCGACGAGATTCTCGAAGAACTCGTAGCCGTCAGCCGAAGTGGGAGTTATTTTGACTCCGAGCTTCTGTCTGAGCTCCGCGAGCGTCATGCCGCAAAGAAAGTCGTCGTCTCCCTCTCGCAACGCCGTTTTCGGAATAAGAAGCTCTTCACCGAGAGGCTGTCCCTTTAACTGCTCGTATATATCTTTTCCCGTGAGAAGTCCGGAAACCGTTATCGACTCTCCGTAGAAATTATTAACTATTTTGTAAACTTTAATTTCTAAATTCGGGCATAATTGCATCATTTTTTGACAAAGACCAAAAATGAGATCGTATGAAGCGACGCCTGTGGCAACGGATATTTTACGTGCTTCGGCGCGTGAACTCAAGGTATTTTTGGCAAGCTCAACGTCCTCGGCAGCAAGTCCGAACTCATCGCTGAACGAGCGAAGCATACCGACTCCGTTTTCTATTTGCGGATAATCCTCATAATACTCTGCGGGAGGGATCGGAACGCCGGCTTTAAGATAAAATTCATCAGCGGCGAATACTATTCTGCTGCCGTGAAGCGTAAGATTTTTTTCTCCGTGTGCGTCTATCTGCTCTATTACCGCGCGTGCCTCCTCGGGGCTGAAATCCGTGAGGGGGAAAAGCTTATCGCGGAATTTCGTAAGTCCTGCCGGAACGACTGCTATACTTCCCATTTCAGGATAATATTCCGAGAGATCATCAAGAGTTCTTTGCAGCTCCTTGCCGTCGTTTATTCCCCTGCAGAGGACTATTTGTCCGCACATCGAAAGTCCTGCCTGCTTGAAGTCGGAAAGATATTTCAAGACCTCGCCGGAGCGCTTATTTTTCATCATTTTCACGCGTAGGTCCGGATTCGTGGTATGGACGGAAATATTGATCGGAGAAAAGCGCATTTTGATTATTCTCGCAACGTCCTTTTCGGTCATGTTGGTAAGCGTTATATAATTTCCGTGTATGAAGGAAAGGCGCGAATCGTCATCCTTAAAATACAAGGTATCTCTTAAGCCCTCGGGGTTTTGATCTATGAAGCAGAATATACATCCGTTCCTGCATGAATGCTTTTCGTCCATAAGCGGAGTTTCAAATTCAAGACCTACGTCGTCGTATTCGCCTTTTTTGATAAGGGCGGTGTACGGCTCGCCGTCACGGAGGAGACTGAGAGATACCGTTCGCTCGGTGAGGTAAAATCTGTAATCCAGAACGTCGTTTATTTCATTACCGTTTATGTGGGTGAGAACGTCTCCTGCCTTGATTCCGTGCTTTTCGGCACGCGAGGAGGCGTCTACGCCTGTGATTTTAACCATTGTATCTCCTATCTGCCGCTGTTGATAAGTCTTTGCTTCTCTGCGGCAATTTCCTGTATTATTCCGTTTTCGGCAATGTATTGCAGTGCCTCGGGCGAGCCCGCTTTTCCCGCCAAAAGCATAAGGCGGTTGGATCTCATCCTGTCAAACTCGACTCCCAAGCCGTCTACGTAGCACTTTGCATATAAATACTTGCCCTTTGCGGAGAGCTCCTCGACGTTCGTCGGATCGTGGCGCGCGGCAGTCTGAAACCACTCGAATGCGGAATGCTGATCCTGCTTTACAGCTTTATAGCGCAGCTCCTCGTCCGCCTCGTCAAACTCGGGTGCCTGTCCCGAAAGCTCGGGGAGAATCTCGCGGTATTCGGGCGTATGCGTCGGTATCATGCTTATTCCCACGACGTCCGGCTCGAAGATACAGCCGGCGGTGTACGCCATGCCGAGGTAGAGCTGTGCTTCAATACATCCGTAGGATGCGGAAATGCGCATATATTCAAACGCCTTTTCATAATTTTTCGGTATGCCGTCACCTTGCATATAAATTATCGCAAGATTATAACAGGCTTCTCCGCCCTGCATCTCTCTGGCGTACGCAAAATAGCTCTTGGCTTCCCTTACGTTTTTTTCAACGCCGATGCCTCTCCAAAGGCAATATCCGTAATTGAAGGAGGCAAGAATATCTCCGGCTCTCGCACCCTCACGGTACATCTCTGCCGCACGGCGAAAATTCCCTTCCAAGAACTCTACGGCGGCTCTCGCGGTTTCGGACATATTCATCACTCTCCTTTCATCTTCGTTTTTCGTTTGCTGTTTCGTTAAAAATATCGGTTTTATCCGTCGGTGCGTTCTACCGTGATTGACACGGCTTGCTTTACTTACCGTTCGTTTTTTCCGGAACGCAATCAGCGTTCTACCGTAAATTTAGTTCCCTCTCTCGTATCGAGCAAGGTTACTCCGCGGGAGAGAAGCTCCGCTCTTATGGTGTCTGCCAATGCGAAGTCCTTAGCCTTCTTTGCGGCGGCTCTTTCCGCAATCTTTGCGTTTATATAAGCCAGAAATTCGGAATCCGTATTATTTACCCCGTCAGCGTCTTGTTCAGTGCCGCCTTCGGTAAGCTTACGCGCCGCGGCAGTAAGTCCGAGCGAGAGCACCTTATCGAAGTCCTCTATGAGTGCAAGCTTGGTCTTATCGTTGGTATCAAGCTTTAACGCATCGTAAAGCGCGGTAATCGCAAGCGATGTGTTGAGGTCGTTATCAAGTGCATTTGTAAACTTTACTTTACCTTCATTGAACTTTTCTTCGTCCACGGTATCGACAGTGGTCACCTTCAATGCGGCGATTTTCGCTACGAGCTTGGAGTAAGCCGCTTTTGCGTTATCGAGATTTTCCCACGAGAACACGAGGTTCTTTCTGTAATGCGACTGAAGGCAGAAGAATCTGTAGACTAGGGGATCGTAGCCCTTTTCCTCAAGAAGCGAAACGGTAAGAAACTCTCCCTTGGATTTTGACATTTTTCCGCCTGTGGTATTGAGATGGTGCACGTGCATCCAATAATGGCACCAAGGATGACCGAAGGTTGCCTCGGACTGTGCTATCTCGTTCGTATGATGGGGAAAGGCGTTATCGATACCGCCGCAATGGATATCGACGTATTCTCCGAGATGCTTCGTGGCGATGCAGGAGCATTCGATATGCCAGCCGGGGTAGCCGATACCCCACGGAGAATCCCATTTAAGCTCCTGATCATCGAACTTGGATTTCGTAAACCATAAAACGAAGTCGGTCTTATTTTTCTTGTTGGTATCCTCCTCGACGCTGTCTCGCACTCCGACCTCGAGATCCTCTTCTTTAAAGTCGTTGAACACGTAGTATTTCTCCAGCTTCGAAGTGTCAAAGTATATATTTCCTCCCGCCTCGTAGGCATATCCCTTCTCGAGAAGAGTGCTTATCATTGAGATAAACTCGGGTATGCAGTTCGTAGCGGGCTCTACCACGTCCGGCGTTTTGATATTCAGCTTTTCACAATCGGCAAAGAAGGCGTCCGTATAAAATTTTGCTATCTCCAAGACGGTCTTATGCTCGCGTCTTGCGCCCTTTAGCATTTTATCCTCGCCCGTATCTCCGTCACTCGTAAGGTGCCCGACGTCGGTAACGTTCATTACTCTTTTTACGTCGTATCCGATATATCTCAAATACTTTTCGAGCACGTCCTCCATGGTATAGCTGCGGAGGTTACCTATATGTGCAAAGTGATACACGGTAGGTCCGCAGGTGTACATCGCCACCTTCCCCGCAACGCGCGGTACGAACTCCTCTTTTGTTCTCGTCATAGAATTGTATAAAAGCATATATTTCCTTTCCGTAAAGCGTAGCCTTTACCTCGTCTTTTTCTTGCTTCGACCGATTGGGGCGAAAAATCGCATAATAACTCGGATATCATTTTAACAGAATTTTTACCGTTTGTCAAGCGTTATATATTTATTAACAGATTTTTTTATTTATTTTGTGAAATTCTCTTGTAATTTCGCTTTTTTTTTGCTATTATATATCTTAGAAAATTATGAGCATAGGAGAGTTGACTATGAGTGAAAATAAAAACGAAAACAAGAAAAAGGTCGAGTATTCCTACTCCGATCTGAAAGGAATTCACAGAGCCGTACCGATACTTCTCACCGCTCTGGCGGTCATAATATTTGCCGGTTACATTACCGACGATACGGGCTTCGGGCACGTTATATCAGACCTGTTTATGGGACTTTTCGCCGCGGGTGCGTGGGCGATTCCGGTGATGCTTATCGTGCATGCTATCTTTTACGCTGAGGATCTCGGAAGAGGCAGGATAACTTCGAGAATAATCTTCTCCGTTATTACGGTTTTGGTGGTTTCCATAATACATTACGACGTTTGCTTTTGGGACACGTGGCGTGACGAAGCGGTATTTGCTCCTGCGAGATTCTACGTAGAAAAGGATGCCGGCGGATTTATAGGCAGTATGCTTGCCTTTCTGCTTATCAAGGTGTTCGGCCCCGTAGGACTGATAATTTTGGCGGTGGCGGCTGCGGCAATTTACGTAACCTTCTTCTTTGCGGGAACGAACAGCGCAGTCGGCAGATTGCTTCTCCTCATTCTCGAATACGCCGCAAGTGCGCTTGCCGTGGTTGAGCGAGCCGTCGTCAATCTCGTGGCGAAATGCAAGGAGCTTATAAATCAAAAGAAGCAACGCCAGATCGAGGAGCGGCGCGCCGAGCTTATCGACGACGAGTTCTTCGAGGTCGACAACGGTATGCAACGAATGGAGATCAAGGAGCTCGGAATCAAGGAAAGCAAAAATGCCGACGATATTGAAAGCAATCCCACCCTTCACAGTAAGGTATATATGAAGAGCGCGGTCAAGGGCGAGGAAGCGGACGCGGTTCGTAAGAACGAGGACGCAAACAAGAAGAGGCCGGAAGAGAGCGCAAAGGAAAGACCGACGGCGCAGGCGGCGGACAGAATACGCAAGGTAACGTTCGATTACAGTATCTCCGACGTTCCCGAGCAGAAGGCTGCGGAAGAAACGGACGAAAAGCCCGATACGGCACAAGCGGACGTACGGAAAACGCAGCGCGAGGCGTTCGGTCTTGACGAAAAGGCGGAAAACGTTTTTACTAAGGATTTCGATCCGTTTGATTTCAACGAGGCGGAGACGGTTGCCACGAGAAAGTCCAGCCGTGCACCGATAACCGAGAAGATAGCTCCCATATTCGGTGAGGCAGTCGACCTTGATCAACTGACCGAGGAGGACGTTCGCCGTATAAGAGAAAGAGAGGCTCTCGCAAAGAAGATGGCGGAGCAAAAAGCCGCAAACGAGCGACGCAGACTCGAATTCGAGCAAAGAAAGCAAATGATAGTCAATCAGTACAAGTCGGGAGCCTCGGAGAATACTCCTCCCCACGCGGAGACGGAGACGCCGAGAGTCAACACTACTTACTCTGCACCGACGTTTACGGATTATTCGAGCCACAGCGCGAAGGAGGACATCTTCGCAATCAAGGAGCAACGAATGAAGGAGAGGCAAACGGCAAGCGAGCAGACGCCTCAATACGTTCCTTCAGACGATGATAAATTCAAGGATGCACAGATTGGCGGCGGTACGCAAAACGCGGAAAACGACGCAAAAACAGAAACAATAGTTTACAATGAAACTAAAAAAACCGTTACGTTTAACGTATCCGAGGAAAGCGTTCCGCAAGAACCGACGGAAAACGGCACGGTAAGCTATACATATGAAAAGGCACGTAAAAACGACGATACAGAGCAGGTCGCTCTCGCCGTAGCGCAGGCTGTTGCAATGAAAAATCCAATGTACGCGCGTAGTGAAAACGTAACTAACGGAAGCTACTCTTACACCGTGACCGAGGACGAGGAAATCAGGGATTTCGATCCTATTGAAAGCTCCGATCTCGGAGATATCGGTAATACGGACACCGACGTGCTCTACGCGGAAAGATCTATGATGTCACCCGAGCCGCAGAGACTTGAAGCGGAAAAATACGGGGCGGACGAGCTCTCGCACAATGCAGTCGAAAATGCGGAGAGCGATAACGTGCACCAAGGCCTTGCACAAGCGTTCTCACAGACTGCTGCGGCACACAACGAGAATACCTCACGCTTTACGGCAACACCCTACGATAACGAAAAGCCGAAAA
The DNA here is from genome assembly GCA_964644445.1 of uncultured Ruminococcus sp. GTDB lineage: Bacteria > Bacillota > Clostridia > Oscillospirales > CAG-272 > UBA1740. The sequence continues at coordinate 7,337 of CAZXVF010000002.1, read as the reverse complement.
CCGCATTCGACGGTGATATCACCTCTACGTTTGCCGCAGTTGACAACGCCGTTCAAAACGAGGACGAAGGGGATGACGACGGATTTGCATGGACCGAGGATCTAGCATTGCCGACGGAATTCGATGACGAGGAGGACGAGGAGGATGCTATCGACGTCTTTGAAAGCGTCGAGGAAGAATACGACCGCAATGCTATACCGCCCGAGGATCAAAATCCCGAGGTAATAAAAATGAGGGAGCAATTCCCCTTCCTTGCGGAGGAGGACGAGGCACTTGCCGAGGACGATACGTTTGCAAGCGAGGCCAAAGACGACTGCTTAGTTGGCGACGGCTACGATGAAGACTACTGCGAAGAGGATGCGGAGGACGACGTCCCTTTTGACGGCGGACGCATTCGCGGGGAGTCTCCGTTTGCGAAATCCGAACCGAAGGAAAGCTATACGAGGCCTATGCCCCCCGTACCTGCCGAAAAGGTGCCCGAAAAGCCGAAGGTTGATTTTTCGGATTACAAGCTCCCCGCACTGGACATGCTTATTTCCCCGCCGGCAGATGAATACGACTACTCCGAGGAAACGCAGGAAAAGGCAAATATGCTGATAGGTGCGCTCGAATCATTCAACGTTACGGCATCTATCAAGGGCGTCGACAGAGGTCCGAGAATTACGAGATACGAGGTCGTGCCTGCAAGAGGCGTCAAGGTCAACTCCGTACTTTCTCTTTCGGATGATATCGCTCTTGCTCTTGCCGCCAGCTCGATACGTATGGAAGCACCGATACCCGGAAAATCGGCAATAGGCGTTGAGATCCCGAACGCCACCTCGACTACGGTATACCTGAGAGAGCTTGTCGAAACCGTGGATTTCCAGAATAATCCGTCAAAAACGGCGGTCTGCATCGGTAAGGACGTTGCGGGAACTCCCGTGTTCGGAGATATTGCCAAAATGCCGCACCTTCTCGTTGCCGGAGCTACCGGTATGGGTAAATCGGTTTGCATGAACTCGTTTATGATAAGCCTTCTTTACAAGGCAAAGCCCGACGAGGTCAAGTTCATTATGATAGACCCGAAAAAGGTTGAATTCAAGAGATACAACGGTATTCCCCATCTTCTTATCCCCGTAGTAGCGGAATCAAAGCAGGCGGCGGGCGCACTTATGTGGGCAGTCGGCGAGATGGAGCGCAGATACGGACTTATCGAGGCGCTTTACGTCAGTAACATCGATATGTATAACGCTAAGGTGAAGGAAAATCCCTCGCTCGGCGAATTCTTACCCAGAATAATAATCGTCATCGACGAGTTTGCCGATCTTATGCTTCAGGTAAAGGACCCCGTCGAGAAGCTTGTAATGAGCCTTGCGCAAAAGGCGAGAGCTGCAGGCATACATCTCATTATAGGTACTCAGAGACCCTCCGTACAGGTAATCACGGGTACTATAAAAGCGAATATTCCGTCGAGAATATCATGCAAGGTTGCCTCCTTCACGGACTCCAGAACTGTCCTTGAATGCTCCGGAGCGGAAAAGCTGCTGGACAAGGGCGATATGCTCTTCTCCTTCCCGGGTGCAATAAAGCCGATAAGAGTTCAGGGTGCGTTCGTTTCCGACGGCGAGCTTGACAGAATACTCTCGTACGTCAAGGAGCAGTCCGGCGGTGCGAATTACGACGACGCAGTACTGAACGAGATAAATAAGGCGGCACAAAAATGTGCAAAGAAATCGGGTGACGATATCGACGACGATTCAGATCACGACGACTACTCCGGAGGCGAGGGATACCTCAACAACAAGCAATTCCTCGAATCCGTAGAGATTGCAGTAAGTCAAGGACAAATATCCACCTCCCTTCTCCAAAGAAGAATATCCATAGGCTTCGGCAAAGCTGCCAAGTTCATAGATATTATGGAGGACATGGGAATCGTAGGAGAAAAGAACGGCACGAAGCCGCGTCAGGTCCTCATCACGAAGGAAGAATGGCACGAGAAGCTTGCCCGCACCACCTACGAGGATTATTAAAAAATCAGGGTTTTGTAAACTCTTGTTTGCAAAGCCCTTTAATAAATCACTTTTCAGACGATTTTTACAGTATGGAGGTTTTTTGTTATGATAGCGGTTTTGCTTGCAAACGGATTTGAAGAGATCGAGGCTTTGACGCCTATTGACGTGCTGAGGCGTGCAGGTATGGACGTCAGAGTATATTCCATATCCGACAACTTGGAGGTGGTCGGAGCGCATAATATCACCGTTAAAGCAGACCTTTTGGCGAAGGATGCAGAGCCACGGGACGTAGAGCTTCTTATACTCCCCGGAGGAATGCCCGGTGCAAAAAATCTCGATGCCTCTACGCACACCGATCGCTTTATAAACGCCGCAATTGCCGACGGAGGTCGGTTAGCTGCAATATGCGCGGCTCCGCTGGTTCTCGGGCGGCGCGGATTGCTGAGGGGAAAGCGCGCGACGGCTTATCCGGGATTTGAAAACGAGCTTATCGGCGCGACGGTCGTACACGAGAGCGTAGTTACCGACGGAAAAATCACGACGTCGATAGGAATGGGGGCGGCTATGGATTTTGCATTCGAGCTGTTGTCGCTTCTCTGCGGCGAGGATACCTCGGAACGAATATCAAAATCAATTATGCGATAATTTCCTGCCACGATATAGACGGCACTAAAAGACTGCTCCGAGATGCCGATACGGTAAGACAAAAGCGTTGCCGCTCGCGGCATTTCGCGCAGGCTATATTATTATAATGTAGAAAACGCTTATTGCGAATATCTTGTATTCAAGATCAGATACGCCTATCACAGGCAAAGACAAAAATCACCGCTAAGGCGGTTCTTATAACGCGCAAAGGCGGCAATATAAAACACTTTTATAAATGAAAAGGTAATAACAATGACACGCACACCAAAACAAAGACAAATAGCATACAGATGTCCCGAATGTGGAGAGGCGATCTTCGGCTTTATCGGAAGGTTTGCAAAGGAGGCAAATCTTTTAAGGCTGAGATGCAACTGTGATAAGTCCTCCGTGCTAGATATTTCAAACACCAATGACGGCAAGATCAAGCTTTCCGTGCCCTGCCTCTTCTGCAAGCAAAATCATACGTATACGGTTTCTGAGGGAATCTTTTTCGACAGAGATAAATTCCTCGTAAGCTGTCCGTACAGCGGCATGGATATAGCCTTCATCGGAGAGGAAAAAAGCGTCCTTTCAGAGCTTGAAAGAACGCAGGGAGAGATAGAGCGCTTACTTGCGGGAATGGAAGCGGACGAGCTATCGGACATACAGCCGCAGGATATGAACGACGACGAAATACTACCGGATCCCGCAGTTTACGATACGATACGCTTCGTGGTCAAGGAGCTTGAAGCAGAGGGTGAGGTACACTGCCCGTGCCATAGCGGCAAATACGAGCTTCGCTTCTGCGACGAGGGAATACAGGTGTATTGTGAGGAGTGCGGTGCTTCGTACACGTTTGTGGCGGCAAGCCCGACTATCGCCGAGGAATATCTGGACGTAAAGAGCATAACGCTTAAATAGTTTCACCGATACGTGCGTATAAACGTTATAAAATTAACCGTATTTTCGGCACGTCATCTTTATTTTCTACCATTTTCGGACATTTTCCTGCTATACTATTCCGTCAATACGATTTCGGCTTCGAAAATTGCCGGTTAATCGGAAGAAGGTATTTTACAGCATACCGTAATACGAAAGAATGCCTCGGTATATCCCGACGGCGAAGAGATACGGCGAGTTTGCAAGAAGATCCGCGTCGTAGGGGTTTGATATAAAGCCCATTTCAAGCAGGACTGCGGGCATTACGGTGCGCTTCAGCACGTAGAGTCCCGGGCGATACACTATACCTCTGTTGCGCAATCCCGTGGTAAGCGTCAGCTGCTCGAGTATCCGTGTGCCCAACGCAATGGCAACGGTCGAGGTCGGTCCGTAAACCAAGGCTTCGTTTCCCGAGGCTCGCGTGTTCTCTGCCGCGTTATTATGCAACGAGAGAAAAATATCTGCGCCCCACGAATTTGCTTCGTTTACTCTTGCGGTAAGGCTGCTCGAGTTGTTCGTTCCGAGCACGGTATCCGGCGTGGGACGTGAGAGTCTGGTTTCAAATTCCGAGTTTTCGGAAAGCAGGATATTCAGGCGTCTGCCTATCTCGTAGGTCAGATCCTGCTCGTAGTAGCCGTTTCCCTCGGCTCCGGTATTAAATCCTCGCGGATTATGTCCTTGGTCAATATATATTTTTATACTCATATGCTCACACTCCTTGTCATTTACTATATTCTATGAAAAGAGTTAATTTTAGGTTATGAATGAAATGAAAAGAATGCTCAGCTTTGTCAGGCGGGCAGTCGACGATTATAAAATGATAGAGGACGGCGACAAAATAGCCGTCGGTGTTTCCGGAGGAAAGGATTCTCTCGTGCTTCTCGAGGTTCTCGCGCAAATGAGAATATTTTACCCCAAAAAATACGATATAGTTGCAATTACCGTAGATATGGGACTACCGAATATGGACTTCTCACCCGTTGAAAAGCTGACGAGGCGGCTGGGAATCGAATACAAAATCGTCAAGACGGATATTGCTAAAATAATTTTCGACGTTAGGAAGGAATCCAATCCCTGCTCTCTTTGCGCCAAAATGAGGAGAGGCTCACTGCATGCGGCAGCGGTCGAGGCGGGGTGCAATAAGGTTGCGCTCGGTCACCATTACGACGACGCTATCGAAACGTTTATGATGAATCTTTTCTTCGAGGGGCGGCTCGGCTGCTTTTCTCCCGTTACGTATCTTTCAAACAGGCAAATAACGCTTATCAGACCTATGATATACGCCAAGGAAAAGGAGGTCGTGTATTTTGCGAGCAAGCGTGCACTTCCCGTAGTTACAAGCACTTGCCCCGAGGATCACGCGACCGAAAGAGAAAACATGAAGCAGCTGCTTAATCGCTTGGAACGCGAAAATAAGGGCGTGAAGCACAGAATATTCAAAGCAATGTGCTCCGCCGAGATCGACGGATTTAAGGTAGCGGGACGTTTTCCCGATGCCGGCAAGATAGACTCATCAGACGGTGACTGAGCTATCCGAATACAATAACGCAAGGCTAAAACGAATCAAAGATCCGCGCCCGCGACCTTGACAATACAAAACCGACCTTTTGAATTTAAAAGCTCCTTATAGAATGCGCCAAAATACATGGAAATACCACGTGCACTCATAAGAAAACGAATGGTCGAGACGTCGATTTTGAAAATAAATATACTTTACGAGGTGTAAAAATGAAAACTAAATTGCTTCAACTTGATACGAACTATTACAGATTTCCCGAAGGAATTAAAAGCGCCGACGAATTCGCACAGCTTGCAAACGACGAAAATAATCAAAAATTCGTAAAGCTGACGATGTATAGTGAACAGCACTGTATGGAGCCCTATTTTATCGAAGAAGACAAAAAAACGATTTGGGTAAATCTCTCGCAAATAACTTATATTGAGGAAATTGACGGAGAGGTATTATCCCGCATTGATTACGATAACAGGCTCCGTCAGGTCGTGCGTCAAAAATGTCTTGATTGCGTAAACTTTAAGGGTGATCCGGATAATCTCGACGGACATTACGAGAGATTATGCCTTGACGGTAGATGCTGGAGCTACGAGAAACGCGACGAGGACGAAGAATAAAAAAACGATTTATATATTTCGGATTTCTAAAACATAATAAAGTAAAAACGCAAAAAATGCGAATTATGTAAATAATACTTTGCATATTCAGGCAAATGCAAGAAATAATTAAGGAAACAAAAAAATGGACTCTGTGGAATACATAAAGAAATACTACGAGGGATATGACGAGGACGGGCGTCTGACGTCGAAGCACGGTGCGGTCGAATTCGTCACGACGATGAAGTACGTAGAAAAATACGCGAGGAGCGGAATGCGCATTCTCGAGATAGGCGCAGGCACGGGAAGATACAGCCACGCTCTTGCGCGCAAGGGATTTACGGTTGACGCAATTGAGCTTGTCGAGCATAATATCGAAATATTCAAGAAAAACACGCAACCCGATGAGCAAGTGAGCATCAGGCAAGGCAATGCTCTGGAGCTTGGCGACATAGGCGACGGTATATACGATATAACGCTGCTGCTCGGACCGATGTATCACCTTTTCAGCCGAGAGGAGCAATTGAAGGCACTTTCCGAGGCAATCAGAGTGACAAAGGCGGGCGGTACCGTTTTCGTCGCTTACTGTATGGGAGATGCGAGCATACTTTCGTACGGATTTGTCAGGGGTGAGATCTTCAACATTATTGATTCCTGCAAGCTCGACACGGAAAGCTTCAAAACGTTTTCGCATCCGTGGGATATTTTCGAGCTTTACAGAAAGGATGATATAGATTCCCTGCGCGGCGAATTTGACGTGACTCCGCTTCATTTCGTTGCGGCAGACGGCTATACGAATCACATAAGAGAGACGGTCGACGCTATGGACGACGAGACCTATGAGCTGTTTCTGAAGTATCATTTGGCTACCTGCGAGCGCATTGAGCTTACCGGATATTCTCACCATACGCTCGATATCTTTACAAAAAATAACTGATATGGAAATATAAGATTTTTATAATAGATGAAGAATGAAAGAATTTTTATATAAAAATGCAGACGTTCGACTCGTAATTGAAAATAACCGACCTAATAAAAGTAGCATATTTAGCGGATATATGCCGGCTTTCAAGATAAAAAAGACTATTTAACTTCTCGGAAAGGTTGAATTGATCGGTTGCGAAGAACTGAAATTTGGTGAAAAATCAATTGCCGAAGTAAATTCATTACGCCGGAGGCTTACCCGCGAATTTCAAACCGATAAAATGACCTGATCTTGCTTTTTTGTACACTTTTTACAAAAATCGGTGAAAAAATTATATTTTTTGAAAATTAGGAAAAGTGAGGAAAAACGAGAAAAAACGAGATTTCGCGAGCTTTCGTTTTGTGATTTAATTTTTTCGAAAAAAGTTTTAAAAACCTATTGACTTTTATATATGATTATGCTATAATTAACGGGCTTGAAAACAAGACTCGCACTTTATGCGAAAGACTAATTTTGGAGGAATATAAAATGTCCACATTTATGGCAAACGAAAAGACCATCGAGCGCAGATGGTTCGTTATCGATGCAGCAGGCAAGCCTCTTGGCAGAACCGCTGTTGAAGCTGCCGACATTCTTCGCGGCAAACACAGACCTGAGTTCACTCCTCATGCCGACTGCGGTGAGTTCGTTATCATCGTAAACGCTGACAAGGCTGTTCTCACAGGCAAGAAACTTGAGCAGAAATATTA
>CAZXVF010000001.1:10193-145748 GCA_964644445.1 uncultured Ruminococcus sp. | reverse complement strand
CCCGACCTACTGCTTAGAAGGCAGTTGCTCTATCCAGCTGAGCTAAAGGCACATTCGCAACATTTGTAATTATAGCAGAAAAAAAACAATTTGTCAATAGCTTTTGAATAACTTTTTTACATTTTTTTGTAATGTTACAATTGATGTGAAATTGAATTTTAATAAGGTGATTAAGCCAAGCTGAATAATTTGGCAACAAGCATAGACACTAAAAATGTTATGACTGCTTTTATGAAACACTATACCACAACTCAAATCTGATTTTAAAATATAAATGATATGCTCGTCAAAGTCAAAATAACTCGAAGAGCATATCATCTTTTTGATATTATTTACGATACGCTTTGTATCATAAAACTAACATTATTAATTATATCATTATTTGTTCTGTTCGGGAACCTTTACACTTTCGACGAGAGATGTAACAAGTCCTGCAGCACCTTGAATATTTGAAGGAACAATAATCTTGGTAGCCTTTCCGTCCGCAAGTTTTTCCAATGCTTCAAGACTCTTTATAGAAATAACTCCGTTTCCGGGATTGGCATTGTTTATCATTTCTATACCTTTAGCTGTCGCCTGTTGTATTTTTAGAATAGCTTCTGCCTCTCCTTCAGCTTCTTTGATCTTTGAAACCCTGGAAGCCTCGGCTTTAAGAATTGCGGATTCCTTCTCCGCTTCTGCTGCAAGTATCATTTCCTGCTTTTTACCTTCCGCCACAAGAATGGTAGAATTCTTTTCGCCTTCTGCACGAAGAATCGATTCGCGGCGTTCACGCTCCGCCTTCATCTGCTTCTCCATTGCATCCTGTATCTCTCTAGGTGGCATTATATTTTTAAGTTCGACTCTGTTTACTTTAATTCCCCACTGATCCGTAGCTTCATCAAGGATGGCTCTCATTTTTGTATTGATTATATCACGCGACGTAAGTGTTTGATCAAGATCAAGCTCGCCTATGATATTACGCAAGGTCGTAGCGGTAAGATTCTCTATTGCAACCAACGGATTTGTTACTCCATACGTGTAAAGCTTGCAATCCGTAATCTGATAGAACACGACAGTATCTATTTGCATTCTTACGTTATCCTTTGTGATAACGGGCTGTGGTGGAAAATCAACGACCTGCTCCATCAGAGTAATATCTTTGACAACTCTGTCTATGATCGGAATTTTCCAGTTTATTCCTGCGTGGAACGTTGTATGATATTTTCCCATTTTTTCAATTACTTTTGCGTTAGCCTGCGATACTATTGTCAAACTTGATATTAGCGCCGCAACCATTATTCCCAGAACGACTAACACTATTGCAATGAACCCGGCATTCCCGGAAGAAGATAACAAAAAAGTAAACATAATACTCTCCTTTACATTTGCATATTAAATATTAAAATCTGATTTATTTCACTCGTTACTATATCACTCTTTCATACCTAAATTAAGAATGCGCGCTATGAAAGAAGGATTTATGTAATTATTTTCGGACGCAAATAAGCTTAACGCCTTCAATAGCTACGACAGTAAGGATTTCCCCCTGTTCGAAAACGTCGTCGTCGTGAGTGCCTCTTGCAGACCATATCTGTCCTTTTACCTTAGCCTGACCGCATCCCGCGTAATTATCAATTCGCTCAGTAACAACGCATTTTTCGCCTATAATCGCTTCAATATTTGTTTTGTGATCAGGTAACGGGAATTTCTTAACTAAATACAATTTTGCGAACATTATCCCCGCCGCAGTTAGAAGAAAGAACGTCATTATCTGCCATTCTACTTTTACATTGCAAAATTCTAAAATAACCGCGACCAATGCGGCCGGAACAAACCAGATTGATACCATCTGTTCTGTCACAATTTCAACGCCGATTGCAACCAATACGACGCCTAACCATACCCATTCCATGATATCCACCTCCAAGTGTATTTTCAAATATATTATAGCATAAAGCAAGCAAAATGTCAATGAACGTACAACAAATAAATATTTAAATTATTTTTAAGTTTATATGAACAAACTGTGCATAAAAAATAACTATTTTTGTCAAAAATGCGCTTAATTTTCAAAAAAGACTTGACAAATTCACAATAATATTGTATCATTATGCATATGTTGTCATTTCAACATCTGAAAAAAATAAAAGGAGGGTAGTTATGTTTGAAAATTTGAAGGCGTTTTTGATCGAAGAACTGCGTGTTAACCCTGATGACGTTACTATGGATGCAGAGCTGGCAGGCGATCTTGGCATCAATTCACTCGAACTTGCAGACCTTGTATATCTTTGCGAAGAAAAATTCAATGTTGTAATTGATGATGAGGATCTCCATCAGTTCAATACGGTTGGTGACGTTGTCCGTTACTTAGAATCTGAAACTAATTAATAGTATATAAAGGGTTGCTACTAAGATGGCAACCCTCATTTTTAAGACCTTATATTGCTGAATTCTATAAATTGATATTTGTATAGCCAAATTAAGTTAAACTCGTATACTGATTCTAACGAAAAAACTATATCTTCACTATTATAAATTGTTCTCCTGATACCGAAAGCGCCTCATTTAGCACTTCCGGATATTTGTTTTTTAAGAATTCGGATTCTGTATCTCCATTTGAAAATGAGGTAGGAATAGCGATAAATTGAAGTTGCCCTGCTGCTTTCATCTTCTTTAATACGCGCAATGCAATAGAATAGCATTTGTTGTCTTCGGATTCTCCGTTAAAGTCAAAGCGAATTATCGCTTTATTCTCTGCTCTGGCAGTTGCAACGTTAAACTTTATTTCAGTATCGATATCGGAATACTTATCTGCTCTGATCGTAACAATACTTAACATCATTGTTCTCTCCTGATATTTTTCATAATATTTTAACACACAAAACGAAAAATGTAAATACAAATCGTAAAATTATATCTAAGATTCTATCAAAGGAGTAATATATGACAGATTTTTTACTAAAAATTTTTGTAAAAGACTTTGCTAATCCTGAAAATCCGGAAACGAGAAAGAAATACGGTACTTTTTCAAGTATAGTGGGAATTTGTGTAAATTTTTTATTATCCGCAATTAAAATTTTAGCAGGATTATTATCATCTTCCGCGGCTATAATCGCCGATGCCTTAAATAATTTATCCGATGCTGGTTCTTCAGCAATTACTTTAGTGAGTTTTAAAATTTCTTCCAAGCCGGCAGACAGAGGGCATCCGTTTGGACATGCAAGAATGGAATATATCTCTTCAATGGTAGTTTCATTTTTGATATTACTCGTTGGTATCGAAATGATTATCGATTCAATAAAGACGATATTTGGAATAACTGCCCCAAAAACTATCGAATACACGCCGGTTGTTATCGCAATACTTATCATTTCCATAATATTCAAACTTTGGCTGGGCATATTTTACAGAAAGATTGGCACGAAAATAAAATCAAGCGTTATCAAGGCATCATCCATCGATTCTCTCTTCGATGCTATATCAACTCTTGCGGTCCTGATTTCCGCAATTATTATCTATTACACAGAGTTATATATTATCGATGCTATCGTTGGTGTGGGCGTTTCAATTATGATCTTGGTAGCAGGAGGAAAAATACTCCTTGAAACAAAAGACGCACTACTAGGAGAAGGCCCTGTTGACGAGCTCGTCGCAAGCATCGAAAAAATCGTTTCCGAATACCAAGATGTAGAAGGAATACACGATTTAATGATACACAATTACGGTCCTGCCCATTTTATAGCGTCATTTCATGCCGAGGTCGATGGAAAAAAGGATATATATCTTCTACACGATATGATAGATAACCTTGAAAGAGATATTAAAAATCGCTTAGGGATAAATTGTACTATTCACATGGATCCTATAGTCACCGACGATGAAACTGTCACGACACTGAAAACATTCTTAAAGGATACTATGTCCAAAAACAACATTGATCTTTCCATACACGATTTTAGAGTTGTAGTAGGCGAAAGCCATACGAATTTGATATTTGACGTAGTAATACCGTTTGAATATCATCTAAGCGAAAATGATGTTTGTACAAAAATAGCAAAAGCAGTCGAAGATGAAAACCCCAACTGCTATTGCGTGATTACGGTAGATCGAGGATGATTTCTGCCGTTAGATATCAACCCTATTTTGAATTTTGCCATTAATATAGGCATCTATATTTTCACAAATTATATTTAAGCAACGCATTCTTGCCTCGTACGCCCCCCAAGCCGAATGAGGAGTGAGGAGAACGTTGCTTTTCTCTTTTATTGCGTTATAAGGGTGATTGCTCGGGAACGGTTCAATGCTGTAAACATCAGATCCAAATGCAGCAATCTTGCCGTTAATAATAGCATCTCTTATGTCAGATTCCTTTACTACGTCACCCCTAGCTTCATTTACGATTATAACGTTTGGCTTCATGATAGATATTCGTTTTTCATTAATAAGATGTTTAGTTTCATTGTTCAGTGGGCAGTGTAACGTTATTATATCACTTTGGCGGCATAACTCATCTATATCAACACACTGATAATCTTTAATAGGCGTTCTTTTATTCACAATTATGTTTGCACCCAAGGACTCAGCCACTTTCGCAACCGCACGACCTATATTTCCAAAACCTACGATTCCCCACGTTTTGCCTCGTATTTCGTTGTATACCGGTGATAATTTATTTGCCATCCCCGATTTGCTATATTCACCTGTGCGAACGAAGGCGTTATATTCATAAAGTTTTGTATTGAGAGCGAGAACGCTTGCAATCGTGTAAATTACAACGCTGTCTGTAGAATACGACGGTACGTTACATACTGCTATTCCGCATCTTTTTGCCGCAGCAATATCTATGTTATCAAATCCGGTCGCAAAAACACATATTAACTTTAAATTACTTAAACGACTCAGTGTTTGACTGTCAAGCCTACATTTATTCAGGACAATAATATCCGCATCCTTACATCTAACTTCCAAATCTGCATAATCTGTATGATCGTAAATATCCAAGTCCCCGAATTTCCCTAAAACCTCTACGGGAGTATCATCACCCATCGCGAATCGATCAAGAACAACAATTTTCATATTTAAATCCTCCATTTTGTAGACATTATACACCATCTTATGCATTTTGTCAATTTGATTAGCAGATAATAAAACAAACCACAAGTAAATGTATTTTTGAAATCATAACGAATTTATAACGAACCGAAAACAAAAAATATAAGCGCCTCTGCTATTTATTAACAAACTGATTCATTTACAAAAACAAATTAATTTACTAAAACACCAAAAAATATTTAAAAATATATTGACAAACTATTATTTTTGTGTTATCATTATATTACCTCTGTCGGAGGGCTTTTTTTGTGTGCAATTGGGACATGCTACAAGGCTTCGACATTGAGGGAGGTATTCAAAAAACGGGATTGACCCGAATTCTATCAGGAGGTGCCGATATGAGAGTCAAAATTACACTCGCTTGTACCGAATGCAAGCAAAGAAATTATGACACAAAGAAAAACAAAAAGAATGATCCGGACAGACTTGAAATGAAAAAGTACTGCCGTTTCTGCCGCAAGCATACTTTGCACAAAGAAACTAAATAATTCGAGAGGTTAAAGAGATGGCAGACGAAAAGAAAAAGAACATTGCCGCCGATACTACGGCAGAGTCCGATGCAACTAAAAACAACGTGTTCAAAACCGCTTGGAAAAAAGTTTCCGATTTTTCTGTTCGCGTTTGGAAGAAGGTTTCGGCTTTCTTTGTTCGCATTTGGAAAAAAATTGTCAAAATTGTCAAGGATACTGTTGGCGAACTTAAAAAGGTTGTCTGGACTCCGAAATCCGAAGTTTTCAATAGCTTCAAACTTGTTATTGCTACCGTAGTTGGAATCAGCCTTATAATCGCAGTAATTGACGTAAGCTCTTCTGCAATTATCAAACTGATAGCGGAAGCTATTGGCTAAGAGGAAGTAAAATGAGTAATATCAACGATATGAATCTCGGTCCCAAATGGTATGTTGCTCATACTTACACTGGCTATGAAAACAAGGTTAAGGACAATATCGAAAAAATGGTCGATAACAGAGGTCTCGGGCACTTGATTTATGACGTTAAAGTTCCCGTTGACATCACGATCGAAAAAAATGACAAGGGTGAAGAGAAAGTCATTGAAACAAAACTTCTACCAAGTTACGTCCTTATCAAAATGACGATGACTGACGAAAGCTGGCATGTAGTAAGAAACATTACAGGCGTTACGGGCTTCGTAGGGCCCGGGTCAGAACCTACACCGCTTACCGATGCGGAAATTGAAATGTTCGATATTGAACCGCACAATGCAGAGTTCAAATTTGAAATCGGTGATAAAATTGAAGTAGTTACCGGCATCTTTACCGGATATCACGGTATACTTCAGGAAATCAGTGAAGACAAGAAGCAGTTGCTTATCTTAGCTTCAACTGAAAGACGCGACATTCCCATCATGGTCGATACAGCCGATGTTCGCGTCGTCGAGGAATAATTACTTATTCCATTTTCGCTTCGCCATGAAGCATACGTGGGAGGGAGAAAAATATTTCTGAATTCTCCCGTTTAAATACCACATTTGGAGGTGTAAATATTATGGCAAAGAAAATTTCCGGTTACATTAAATTACAGCTTCCTGCAGGCAAGGCTACTCCCCAGCCGCCCGTAGGTCCCGCACTTGGTCAGTACGGCGTTTCTATTCCTAACTTCACAAAGGAATTCAACGAAAGAACTAAAAACGATATCGGTCTCATCATTCCCGTAGTTATTACCGTATATGCTGACCGTTCATTCACATTTATTACAAAGACTCCCCCCGCAGCTGTTCTTATTAAGAAGGCATGTGGCATTGAGACTGCTTCTGCTACTCCGAACAAGACAAAGGTTGCACAGCTCACGAAGGAACAGGTTCGCAAAATAGCTGAAACAAAAATGCCTGACCTCAACGCCGCTTCTATTGAGGCTGCTATGAGCATGGTAGCAGGTACTGCTCGTAGTATGGGCATTACGGTAGAAGAGTGATAGGAGGACGTGTAATAATGGCTAAATTTGGAAAGAATTACAGAGCAAGCGCAGAGCTTGTAGACAAGAGCAAGCTTTATGAGTCTGCAGAGGCAGTAGCACTCGTTTGCCAGACTGCTAAAGCAAAATTTGATGAAACAGTTGAACTTCATATACGCCTTGGCGTTGATTCTCGTCACGCTGACCAGCAAGTTAGAGGTGCTATCGTACTTCCCAACGGAACCGGTAAGACTGTAAGAACTCTCGTATTTGCACGTGGAGATAAGGCCGATGCCGCTCGTGCTGCAGGTGCAGATTATGTCGGCGCAGAGGATATGGTTCAAAAGATTCAAAGCGAAAACTGGTTTGATTTTGACGTAGTTATCGCTTCTCCTGATATGATGGGACTTATCGGACGTCTCGGTAAGGTTCTCGGTCCTAAGGGACTTATGCCTAACCCCAAGGCTGGCACAGTTACTCCCGATGTTGCACGTGCAGTTCAGGAGGCTAAGGCAGGTAAAATTGAGTATCGTCTTGATAAAACCAACATTATTCACTGCCCCATCGGCAAGGTTTCATTTGGTCCTGAAAAGCTTATGGAAAACTTCAACGCACTTGTTGGAGCTGTTATTAAGGCTAAGCCTGCTGCAGCTAAAGGACAGTATATCAAGAGCTGTGTTGTTGCAACAACAATGGGTCCCGGCGTTAAGGTTAACTACGCTAAGCTCGGCAATTAATTAAAACTCTAATTTTGATTTACGGATGCTTTATGGCATCCGTTTTTTATACTCTTAAAAACAACTATCCTGGTATTTGATGTAACTTTAAAATGATAGCAGGAGGTTATGACTTAACGCCCCTCCTGCTTTTAGGGTTCTATAATAAATGTTTGGATAAGTGCTCATTGATAAATGCGGGAAACTCACTTTATTAAACGCCGTGTAGACAACAAGGCAAGAGACCTCCGATTTGCTTCAGCCTCTTGCCTCGTTTTGTCCCTAATTGTGACTTCTTTCGATTCTTTTTATACTTTTTTCACCCCAACTATTAACAAAAAGGCTTGCTCTTACTTGGCAACGATATTAATAATTTTACCGGGGACTACAATTTCCTTTATCGGAGTTTTCCCTTCCAAAGATGCAATGATTTTTGCATCTGCTTTAACAATAGTGAGAATTTCCTCTTTGCTTGCGTCTTTAGGTACTGCTATAACCGAACGCACCTTGCCGTTTATCTGAACAGGCATCTCTACAATATCATCTCCGGTTTTAGTTTCATCATATTTAGGCCACTGAGCAAGGGAAAGCAGGCCTTCACCTCCGGAAAGCGAGTAAACTTCTTCCGCAACATGAGGGGCAAATGGAGAAAGCACAGCCGCTAAGATTCTGAGTTCGGTCTTCGTTATTTTACCTATGTCGTATATCGTATTAAGCGTAGACATCATCGCCGCTATTGCAGTGTTGAACTTCATTGCATCGATATCATCGCCCACCTTTTTGATAAGACGATGGATATGCTTTTCCAATTCCGGAGTAGTTCCTTCGCCCTCTGCCAAATCCACGAGATTAATAAATCTTTCAAGGAATCTCTTACATCCCTTAATGGATTGCGGATTCCACGGAGCAGCCTTTTCGAAATCGCCTATAAACATTTCGTACAATCTCATCGTATCGGCGCCGTAATCTCTTACTATATCATCAGGATTTACAACGTTGCCTCGCGATTTGGACATTTTTTCTCCGTTTTCACCGAGTATCATTCCATGACTCGTTCTCTTTGAATACGGTTCGCTGTATGGCATAGTATTTATATCGTAAAGGAACTTCGACCAAAATCTAGAATAAAGCAAATGTAACGTAGTATGCTCCATACCACCGTTATACCAATCTACGGGCATCCAATACTTGAGTGATTCAGGGGAAGCGAGTTCCTTATCGTTGTGAGGATCGCAATATCTGAGGAAGTACCAAGACGATCCTGCCCACTGCGGCATAGTATCTGTTTCTCTAACCGCCTTACCTCCACATCTAGGACACGTACAATTTACCCATTCCGTCATAAGCGACAACGGCGATTCGCCTGTTTCGGTTGGCTCGTAGGATTCAACCTCCGGCAACATCAGCGGTAATTGATCCTCCGGAACGGATACCCAACCGCATTTATCGCAATTAACAAGAGGTATCGGCTCTCCCCAATATCTTTGACGCGAAAATACCCAATCGCGAAGCTTGTAATTTACCTTTTCTTCACCTATTCCGTGACTCTCAAGGAATTCTACCATTTTCGCCTTAGCATCATCTACCTCAAGACCGTTGAGGAAACCGGAATTGCAAAGAGTGCCGGTTTGTACGTCCGTAAACGCCGCTTCTTCTACGTTCCCACCCGAAACGACCTCGATTATCGGCAGATTAAACTTTTTGGCAAATTCCCAATCTCGCTGATCGTGAGCGGGAACGGCCATAATAGCACCGGTTCCATATCCTGCCAAAACATAATCCGAAATAAATATCGGAATTTCTTTGCCTGTCGCGGGATTTATAGCACGTACACCCTTAAGCTCAACGCCAGTTTTTTCCTTTACCAGCTCAGTACGCTCAAAGTCTGACTTTTTCGCTGCGACAAGTTTATACGCTTCAACTTCGTCATAATTTTTTATCAGCGGCTTCCAAAGTTCTACGTTCTTGTGCTCGGGAGCAATTACCATATAAGTGGCGCCAAAGAGCGTATCACATCTTGTGGTATATACGCGCAATTTATCACCGGTCGTGGTATTGAAATCTATTTCCGCTCCCTTGGACTTTCCTATCCAATTTATTTGCTGTGTTTTGACTCTTTCGATAAAATCAAGTCCGTCAAGCCCCGAAATTAATTTATCAGCATACTCTGTAATTTTAAGCATCCATTGGCTTTTTACCTTGCGTATAACTGCGGAGCCGCATCTTTCGCAAACACCGTTAACGACCTCTTCGTTAGCAAGAACGACCTTGCAAGACGTACAGAAATTGACAGCCATTTCTTTCTTATATGCGAGTCCTTGCTTAAAGAGTTGAATAAAAATCCATTGTGTCCATTTGTAATAAGAAGGATCGGTTGTGTTAATTTCTCTTGACCAATCAAAGGAAAGTCCGAGAGATTTCAATTGTGATTTGAATCTTTCTACGTTTCGTTCGGTAACTATTGCAGGATGTATTTTGTTTTTTATTGCGAAATTCTCTGTTGGTAAGCCGAATGCGTCCCACCCCATGGGAAACAGGACGTTATACCCTTGCATCCTCTTTTTTCTCGAAACGATATCGAGCGCGGTGTAAGGACGCGGATGTCCGACATGTAAGCCTTGTCCGGAGGGATAAGGAAATTCTACCAAAGCGTAAAACTTTGGAAGCGTAAAATCCTGTTTTGCTTCAAAGGCACCGGCATCATCCCAAGCTTTTTGCCATTTTGCCTCAATTTCTTTGTAATTATATTGCATTATTATGCCTTCCCTTCTCCAAATCCGAGTTTTGCATCTACCTCAGCGGCGATATCCGATATATCGATCTCACCATCTCGAGGAAGAAGTCTGTCCAAATTGTAAAATGCCCTTGACTCATTATCAAATATATTAACGATAACGTCGCCGAAATCAACTAATATCCATCCGTTTCCGCGTTTTCCTTCAATACGTAACTCTTTTCTGCCTCGATTTGAAAGATTTTCACATAGATCGTCTGCGAGTGACGCTACGTGAGTTTTGGATTTCCCCGTAAGATTTATGTAATAGTCGGTTATATTCGTCGTCTCTTTAACATTAAAAAGCTTTATATCGATTCCCATTTTTTCTATGAGTATTTTCACGGCTTCTCTGGCGAGTGTATCTGAGTTCACATCCGAAAACTCATTTTTATATTCATCCATAAATCAGTTCCTCTCATTAAATTGCTCTCTGCTAATAAAAGCATTTCTTGTCAATACGGTTCTGTCGCTTATGATTTTTTTCTTTTTCAAAAGATCTATTATAGTGTAATCGAGAGCCATGATTACAGCTTTATGCAAAAGTGATATGCATTCTTCCATACTTTGCTGCACCTCGAAAGAAGAATACAAAAAATCTCTCACCGCTATGCAACTGTCGTATGTTCTACCTTCTTCAATATAATCGGCAATAAATATGATTTCATCAAAAACGGACATAGCCGGCGCCCCGGTAGTGTGGTTAAAAACAGCGCTGATAACGTTATCAGTTGCAAATTCCGAAAAATCCGAGCGTATTATCGATGGAGCTGCAAAAGAATGCAAAATTTGCGTAGACAGTAAATCAGCGGAGGAGATTGAGATATCGGATTGGGCAATAATAGACAGTTGTTCAGATATCGGAATCTCCTTTGCAATATCATGCAACATAGCTGCAGCCGAAACTTCACTTAAATCGCCACGATAACAACGGCTCGCTATTTTCATCGCTGCTTTCCTAACACCCAACGTATGAATATATCGCCAAGTTGAAATTCTTTTTTTAACCTCAATATCCAAATATTCGATCATTTCGTCAGAAAAAATCATATTAACCTTATCTCCGAAATCATATTTCGATTTTTTTCTTCTTCTGCGACTCTTTATACAGAACGAATCTCGTTCCGACGCACGATACGATATCGCAATTTACTTGCTCCGAAATAACCGTAGCCGCTTCACGAGCGGTATAACCGCTATTATCGAGAACACGAAGCTTAATAAGTTCTCGTGCTTCCAAAGCATTATCAATCTGCTTGCATATTTCTTCTGTTATTCCGCTTTTTCCTATTTGAAATATAGTATCGATATGCTGTGACATAGAACGTAGTTTTGCTCTTTGTTTACTGTTTATCATTATTAATTCCTTTTTATTCCTCAAAAAGTGCGGAAGCGAATTCTTTTGCATCAAACGGCTTCATATCATCTATTTTTTCACCGACACCGATAAATTTAACCGGTATTCCGAGCTCTTTTCTTATTGATATGATGATTCCGCCCTTTGCCGTTCCGTCTAGTTTCGTCAACACAAGTCCGGTAATTTTTGATGCATCCTTAAATTCTTTTGCTTGTATAACGGCATTCTGACCGGTAGTAGCATCGAGAACGAGTAGCGTTTCCTTCGATGACTGCGGAAGCTCCCTGCCTATCACCCTATCAATTTTAGCAAGCTCTTCCATAAGATTTTTCTTGTTATGAAGTCTGCCTGCGGTATCGATTATGAGGACATCGGCACGTCGGCTTTTTACGGCATTAATAGCATCAAACACTACGGAGGCCGGATCTGCTCCTGCTCCTTGCTTTATAATGTCTACGCCTGCCCTTTCGCACCACACGGTAAGCTGCTCTGCTGCTGCGGCTCTAAACGTATCGGCAGCGCAAACCACGACCTTTTTACCGTTTTTCTTAAGTTCATTTGCAATTTTGCCTATTGAAGTAGTTTTTCCGACTCCGTTAACACCAATAACAAGGATAACAGACGGCGTAGTAGACAAGTTCAACGGTTCATGCTCGCCTATCATTGATTTTAAAATATCAAAGAGCTCACTTTTGACCTGCTCGGGATCTTTTATTTTTTTCTCTTTTACTACATCTCTCAAGATATCGAGAATCTCCATAGTGGTATTAACACCGATATCTGCAGATATTAAAAGCTCCTCGAGCTCATCGAACAATTCCTCGTCAACCTTAGTAAATTTCTTAAACAGACCGTCTATTTTTCCTACTATAGCACTTTTAGTTTTTAGCAATCCCTGCTTCAACTTATCAAAGAAGCCCATCAAGTATTTCCTCCTGTCTTCCTTCAATTTCATTAACGTTTAATTCAATTGCCTGCGAAATACCGCGCTGAGGCATTGTAACACCGTAAAGTCTATCGCCTATTTCCATCGTTCCGCGACGGTGAGTAATAAGAATAAACTGCGTTCCGTCATCGAATTTTTTTATATATTCTCCGAATCTGTAAACGTTTACTTCATCCAATGCCGCCTCAATTTCGTCAAGAATGCAGAAGGGCGTGGGATTGACCTTCAAAATCGCAAACAGCAATGCTATGGCAACGAATGATTGTTCTCCTCCTGATAACAAAGACAGATTCTTAATGATCTTTCCGGGAGGAGCTGCTTTTATTTCAATTCCGGATGTAAGAACATCCTCGGGATCCGTAAGAAGTAACTCAGCACTTCCACCGCCGAAGAGCTCCTTGAAAGTAATACCGAAGTTTTTGTTGATAGCATTAAACGCATCTACAAAGCTCGTGCGCATTTCATTTTCTAGTCTGGATATAATTCCGGTCAACTCATCGTAAGAATTTGTAAGATCCACGAATTGCGTATTTAACGCATCATACCTTGTTTTTACCTCGGCATATTCTTCTATTGCGCCAGGATTATAATTACCCAGTGCACGAAGGCGAGCACGACACGAAGATTGAGTATGTGCAACCTCATCTCTGTTCTCCGGAGTAACGGGGGGATAATCGAGTGCAACCGCATCCTCATACGTAATTTCGTAGTCATCCCAAAGTTGTGACCCCAGCTTGTCCTGCTTTTCGATCAACTGCATGTGGCGACTTTCGTTTCTGAGTTTAGATTCCAATGCAACCTGCCTTGAAGAATTTCGTTCCTTCATCTTAACGGTTATATTCTTCATCTCACGCTCAAATTCATCGTTGCCGCTTTCGACTTCCATGCGTTTCTGCCTAAGATTTTCAAGTTGTTTAAGCAATTCATCGTATTCGGACGAACTTTCAGACTTTTTATCATCTATATTTTGCCTTTTGCTTTCAAGTTCCGAGATTCTTGCAACTTGCGTATTCTTTTCTTGATTCAGCTCGTCAATTCGCACATTAACGGTTTCTATAAGACTTTCCGTGGCTTCGATATCCTTTTTTGTTTCGGCAATTGAAATGTACATCTTGTTGGAAATTTCTGTCAACTCATCGTTTTTCTCATCCAAGACTCCCATTTCCTTGCTTTTGTTTTCTCTGTGGTTTTTAAGTGCCGCAATTCGTTCAAGACTTGCCTTGTATTCAGCATCCAGAACTAATATCTCTTCATCAGCTCTCACCTGTTGCCCTAAAAGATTATTGTAATCTGCCGTTAGCTTTTCAATTATCTCTTTATTTGCGTTATACTTAGCATTAGCATTATCGAGAGCGGCGAACTGTGAACGAGAAAGCGCTAACAAAAGCTGCTTATCCTGCTCGGCATTTTTGTTATTTTCTTTTTCCGCAATTAATTGCTTTTCTATATTTGAAAGTTTTGTTTGAAGTTCATCTATTTCACTTGAAATGGCCTTTGCCTGAGAATTAAGATCACTAATCGCAGTAAGCCTTGTAAGAATTCCGCTGTCTCGCTTCGCACTTCCTCCGGTAAACGAACCTCCGGCATTGATTATTTGTCCGTCCAGCGTTACGATTCTTACTCTGTATTTAAGTATTTTAGCCGCGACCGAAGCATTTTCTATATTATCAAAAACTACGACACGCAGCAATAGATACTCAATTATGGAACGATATTTTGCATCACTTTTAACCAAGGTATCTGCGCGGCCTACGTAACCGTCCATATTCTTTGAAAGGCGAATTTCATCGGTTTCAGTCGATGATTTTATCGCACTTATAGGATAAAACGTGGCGCGACCGGCATTTGCACGTTTAAGGGCGTACATAGCTGCTTTAGCAGTTTCTTCGTTTTCTACGACAATGTTCTGCAAGCTTGATCCCAATGCCGTTTCAATAGCGGTAATATATTTTTTGTCAACGTTGATCAAGGAAGAAATCGGACCGTATATTTTCCCGCATCCCGAAATGTTACCTTGTGCATATTCCTTCATAACAAACTTAATGCTTTCTCCATATCCCTCAAAATGCTCGTTCATTCTTTGGAGAACATCGGCACGCTGAAGTGCCGTATCCATTTTGAGCTTCAAGGAATTTACATTGCTTGCTATCGTATCTCTTTGCTCAGACAGTTCATCTATCTTGGATGCAGTTTCATTTATTATTTCATCTTTTTCGGCTATGCTCCTCTTAAATTCCGAAGCGTTTTTATCGCATCTTTCAGCCTCTTCCTTTAATGTAACACCGTCATCCTGATACTTTTTGATTTCTTTTTCTATATCAACGGATTTTGATCCGTCGCTCTCCTTAGACGATTTTAATACGTCTATTCTGATTTTCAGATTGACGGATGCACCTTCCTCAACAGTCAATTCATCGAATGCTTCTTGTATATCTTTTTTAGCTGCGCTGATCTCTGCAAGTATGTTTTGCTGTTCGGAAAGAATCTCGAGCCTTTCGTCCATTTTCGATTTAAGCTTAGCATTATGAACAGACATACGCTCGTCATAACCCGATTTTGTCTTTTCAAGCGATAGCATACTTTCGTCAATTTCGCCTATTCTGATATGGCACTGTTCAATAAGCTCTGCCGAATGCTCATAATTTGATTCCGCAACGCGTATAGCATTATCAAGCTCGTGCAGCTTTTCCGTAGAAACTCTGATTTGATCAAAAAGGTCCTCGGAAAGCAGTCGCCCCTCTTGAGCCTTCATATACAAATTGTTGTTTTGAAGTTCAAGATCTGCTATCATCTGATCTATTATTTCAAGCTCATGCACCGAGAGTTTTAACGCATTGTCGGCCTCATCGATATCAACTCTGATCTTCTTAGTATCATACAGCCAAAGAGATACGTCTGCGCGCTTCTTTTCTTCATAAATAGCTAGGCCCTTTCTGGCTTTTTCCGCTTCTTTTTCAAGTGGACCAACGCGATTTTCAAGTTCAGATAAAATATCCTTGACTCTGTCTAAATTATCTTGCGTCTGCTTTAATTTGCGTTCCGATTCCTCTTTTCTGTGCCGGAATTTGGAAATTCCGGCAGCTTCCTCGAAAATATTGCGTCTTTCATCACTTTTTTTGGAAATGATTTCTGCAATTTTTCCTTGCCCGATAATCGAATAGCCTTCCCTTCCTACACCGGTATTCATGAACAATTCATATATATCGCGTAATCGTTTTGGCTGTTTATTTATTAAATATTCGCTATCGCCAGTTCGGAAATATCGCCTCGTCACCACTACTTCATCGGCATCGTTATCAAGCCTGTTTTCCGGATCGGAATTGTCAAACGTAACGGAAACCTCAGCAAATCCCATTGGACGACGGTCATCGGTACCACCGAAAATTACGTCTTCCATTTTCGTACCGCGAATATTGCGGCTGGAAAGTTCTCCGAGAACCCATCTCATAGCATCGGATATATTCGATTTACCACTTCCGTTGGGGCCTACTATTACCGTAGCTCCGCGTTCAAAAGACAAAACTGTCCTGTTCGGGAAGGACTTAAAGCCGTGTAGCTCGAGTGATTTTAAATACATTTTATTTATTCCTTTCTAACTCAATCAACACTTCAAATTTCTCTAGATCGCCTTTTTCACTAAAGACGACATTTCTAAATCCGTAAGTATTGATCAATAGAAATTTGTTTTTCTTTTTTTGTCCTATTGCCTTTGATAGGCATCCGTTTGCAACATACACATGCAAATCAGCATTTTTACATCGTTCGGTACTTAAATTTTCAATTTTCGAAGATATGATATCATAATAAACCTGATTTACGACAAGCTCTCCGAGTGCAGCATGATTCGGACCTGAAAAATACGTCTCGTCCGATCTCATATTCTCCGAATCACAAAGACCTACGCGTATAACGCTTACACCTGAATCCAAGAATACCTTGTAAACTGCAGCAGTTCTTTTTATAGCATCGTCAAGTGTCAAAGGAAGGTATGATCCATCTAACGTCATTCCGCAAAGTTCAGTATCTCTGAAAACTATCGTCGGATATATTCGCGCGGAACATGCCCCCATCTTACATATTGCATTTGCGGTAAATACTTCGCTTTCTATATTTGAGCCCGGAAGTCCTATCATCATTTGCCCGACAAGATCAAATCCCCAATCGACTATCATTTTACATGCCCTGATTTCATCCGAAAAAAGATGACCTCGTTTTGATAAATTCAAGACTTCATCCGATGCACTCTGTAATCCCAATTCAATCGTGCGTACGCCGTATTCTTTAAGTGTGTTTAGAATATCATCCGTGATATAATCCGGACGCGTAGAGCACCTGATTGATGATACATTTCCGCTTTTTATGTAACTATAACCTATTTCCAATAATCGCAGCATAAGCGAACGTTCGATTCCGGTAAATGAACCACCAAAAAAAGCAATCTCCACGTCAGAGCCTTCACGTATAGTAGAAAGCGACTCTCTTATTATGCCGTCAACTGATTCTACATCAAATTCGGTGACTCCCGAAATCGTTCTTTGATTACAAAAAACGCATTGATTCGGGCACCCCCAATGAGGTATAAAAATCGGTATATTAACGTGTTTTCGTTTCATTTATTGATAACTCCAAACAGCCTTAATGCCGTTTTGGCCGCCTGCATCTCCGCTTTTCGCTTCGTACTGCCAACACCTTGTCCGACGACATTATTATTAATGCATGCATAGACGGAAAAAAGTTTATTATGCTCGGGGCCGGATTCGCCGACGACCTTGTATTCTAAAATTGATCCTCCGTCTTGTTCAACAAGCTCCTGCAACATGGTTTTATAATCATTCTTTTTCCGTATATCGTCGGATTGGAGAACTTCTTCAAACAGTTTAAGTATAACGTTCTTGCAAATGTTTGCAGATGTTTCGGAAGAATCGAGATATATAGCAGCTATTACAGCTTCAAAAGTGTCCGCTAGGATTTTAGGTCTTTCTCTGCAATTATTCAACTCTTCGCCGTTACCAATATTGATATATTTGCCGAGATTTAAATCTGCCGCAATTTTTGATAGTGTTTTTTCGCAAACTATTTGCTGGCGCATTCTAGATAATGAACCTTCTCTATGTTTTCTGTAATTTTGAAACAAATATTCGGAAATTACCATTTGGATAATCGAATCGCCCAAGAACTCCAAACGTTCATTTGATGGCAGAATTATTCCTTTTGAACGTTGTTCATTTGCATAAGAGGAATGGGTTAACGCACGCTCTAAGATCGATAAATCTTTGAAAACGTACTCTAACCTGTCTTGCAATTCAATTATATTAAGACCGATTGCCATTTCCCCTCCGTATTATCATGGTTAGTGTTTTATTTTGGATAAATTTTCTAAATAATGTGTTTTTATAAGATTCAAGGATCTGTTTGCATACGCTTCGTTTCTGGCTTTTTTTCCGCCTTTTACCTTATGCTCAAGGGGTGCAATTATACCGAAATTTGCATTCATTGGCTGGAACGAGCTTCCGATGCCGCCTTCGCTTACGTAATGTGCCAAAGCACCTATTTCCGTTTCCTTAGAGAAGACAAGCGGCTTTTCACTCAAAACAGTAAGCGCGGCGTTGATACCGGCAATAAATCCAGATGAAGCGGATTCCACATACCCTTCAACTCCCGTCATTTGACCTGCAAAAAATAGGTTAGGATGCTTTTTTACCGAATAAACCGGCGTTAAAAATCCTGGTGAATTCAAATAAGTATTTCTGTGCATTACACCGTATCTGAAAAATTCGGCATTTTCAAGCCCCGGTATCATGCGAAATACTCGCTTTTGCTCTCCGAATGTAAGATG
Organism: uncultured Ruminococcus sp.; assembly: GCA_964644445.1. GTDB lineage: Bacteria > Bacillota > Clostridia > Oscillospirales > CAG-272 > UBA1740. The sequence continues at coordinate 127,116 of CAZXVF010000001.1, read as the reverse complement.
CGTTTGGAATCCGACGATATTATACATCGTTCCCTCTTTGTTTTCTCTTCGAAGCTGAACGGTAGCATATGCGTCAGCTCCTGTAGACGGAACAGGTAATCCAACAGGTTTCATCGGTCCGAATCTTAACGTATCATATCCTCTTGAAGCCATAACCTCTACCGGCATACATCCTTCAAAAACAGTTAAATCGGATTGAAGCTCTTTATCAAACGCCTTTAACGGTGCTACCTGCGCTGATACAAGCTCACGGTAAAAATCATCGTATTGTTCCTTTGTCATCGGACAATTGAGATAATCGTCAGAGTTTCCCTTTCCGTATCTTGATGCGAAAAAGGCAGTTTCAGTATTTACGGTTGAAAAATCCACTATCGGTGCAGCAGCATCAAAGAAGTGAAGCTCACCGCCACCGGTGATTTCTGATATTTTTTCAGAAAGCGATTCAGATGTAAGCGGCCCCGAAGCAACTATTGTAACCTCGTTTATATCGATATCTGATACTTCCGCACGAATCACCTTGATATTAGGATGCATCGTAATTTTATTCGTGATGTATTCGCTGAATTCTTCTCTGTTAACGGCCAAAGCACTTCCTGCGGGAACTGCGGTCGCATACGCGGCTTCCATTATCAATGATCCCATAATCCTGAGTTCTTCCTTCAAAAGTCCTACAGCATTTGAAATGTCGTTTGAACGCAAAGAATTTGAACAAACCAGCTCGGCAAATTTATCACTGTGATGCGCAGGCGAAAATGAATTTGGTTTCATTTCATTCAGCACCACATTGCACCCGAGATTTGCAGCTTGCCATGCCGCTTCGCATCCTGCAAGACCTGCTCCGATTATTTTTACATGATTTTTGCTTGTCATTCTATCACCGTCATTTCTTCCTCGCGCTTGTAAGAACAATTTTTAGATTTGCAAATAACGGATTTACGGCTCTTGCGATAATAAAGCATACCTCCGCACTCAGGACATTTCTCATTAAGAGGCATATCCCACGTTGAGAAATCACATTCGGGATATCTTTCGCAACTATAGAAAAGCATTTTACCGCGTCCATGCTTTGCTATTATCTTTGATGAACAGTTGGGGCAGTTTACGCCTGTGTTTGTGATTTTTTGCTTTGTAAACGTGCATGTGGGATAGTTTGAACATGCATAAAACATTCCGTATCTTCCATTTCTCACAAGCATATCTGAACCGCAAATCTCACAACTGAATCCCGCAGACACAGGCAACTCGTGCGTTGCGACGGAAATGTTACCGTCTTTATCAAGATTCTTGGTATTTTTACACGAAGGATAATTCGGACATGCAAGGAATCTTCCAAAACGACCGTTTTTATATACCATATTAGAACCGCATTTTTCGCAAATCACGTCGCTTCTTTCAGCTTCAACGGGTTTGGAAATTTTCATTTCATCCTTCATCGCAACATCCAGCTCCGCCTCGAACTTTTTGTAAAAATCTCCGATTACTCCGACGATAGTGTTCGTGCGATTTTCTATGGAATCCAGTTTATCTTCCATTGAAGCCGTAAATTCATAATCAATAATTTCGGGGAAATATTCCCTCATGAATTTGGTTATTGATTCTCCGAGCTTTGTCGCCACCAACGTTTTTCCTTCTCGTTTTACATATTCTCTGTTTATAACTATCGATATAATGGGTGCATACGTCGATGGACGGCCGATACCGTTTTCTTCAAGGAATTTAATCAACGAAGCTTCCGTATATCTTGCCGGAGGTTCTGTAAAGTGCTGTTGTTTTTTGATTTCTTCGCTAACTAGAATCTCACCCTCACATACATTCGGCAACTTGGACAGGTTTATATTTTCAATATCCAGATCATCACGATTTTCCTCAAGTGCACTGTATAGCGTAAGATACCCCTTTGATTTTATCACGTAACCGCCGGCTTTGAATACATAACCAGAGTTATCGATATCAACCGTTACTGTGTCCAATACAGCCGATTCCATTTGGCTTGCAACATATCTTTCCCATATCAACTTATACAAGCGGTACTGCTCCGTAGTGAGAATTTTTCTGAGTGATTTAGGGCTAAGATAAACGTTTGACGGTCTTATAGCTTCGTGCGCATCCTGAGAGTTCGTATTGCTCTTATAGTGACGACGTTTTTCGGGAACGTATTCTTTACCGAACTTTTCCAAAATATATTTTGCGGCCGATTCTTGTGCTATGGGCGAAACTCGTGTAGAATCTGTTCTCATATAAGTAATTAATCCCTGAACTCCGCCAAGATCTGCACCCAAATTCAAGCCGTCATACAACTCTTGAGCAATTTTCATTATCTTTTGAGATTGAAATCCGAGCTGCTTCGACGCTTCTTGCTGCAGTGTAGACGTAGTAAACGGCGGTGCAGGCTGTTTGATTTTTTCCTGATGCTTAACGGTTGTTACACGATATTGTCCGGAATAAAGTTTTCTTACTATTTCTTCTGCCTCTTCCTTATTAGAAAGTTTTACCTTTCCGCTAGCATTACCAAAAAATTTAGCGGAAACGGTTTCTCCGGTACCATTAGATAGAACTGTATCGATAGTCCAATATTCGCTCGGAACAAATGCACGTATATCGTCTTCTCTTTCGGCAATTATTCTGGTAACTACGGATTGCACTCTGCCTCCCGAAAGCCCGCTTTTGATGTTTTTCCACAAAACCTCACTAAGCTTAAATCCTACGAGCCTATCAAGTATACGTCTTGCCTGCTGCGAATTGACGAGATCTTCGTTAATACATCTCGGATGCTTAATTGAATCTTTTACCGCGCTTTTTGTTATTTCGTTAAACGTTACACGGCAAAGTGCGTTTTGGGGAATATTTAACTGCTGTGCAATATGCCACGAAATTGCTTCCCCCTCACGGTCAGGGTCAGTTGCGAGAAATATTTTTGATGCGGATTGGGCTTCCCTTTTTAACTCTTTGATTATATCGCCCTTTCCTCTGATGTTTATATAATGAGGCTTGAAATTATTGTCAATATCAATTCCAAGCGTACTTTTGGGTAAATCTCTTACGTGCCCCTTCGAGGCAATCACTTTATAATTCGACCCTAGATAACTTTTTATTGTATTTGCTTTGGCAGGCGATTCTACTATTACTAAATTTGCCATTACTTGGTTTTTTTGCCTTTCTGATTAAACTTGCGTGATACGCGCTCTCCCGGCTCCATCTTGATAAAATGTCCCATCTCAAGTTTTAATAAACATTTCATAACGTCTCTCAATGGATTCTGCGGATCAACTAATGATTCTATAGGACAGGATCCAGAAAGCGGTATCTTCTTGTATATTTCAAATGCACGATCATCTATACAAGGTTGAATCTGCGAACCGTCATCAATGGCCTCGGCAGATTCGGGTGACGAATAGTCAACAGTAGAAAACTGATGATAGTTACTTTTTCTGGGCTGGCGAAATACGTCATCATTCGGAGCAATAGCCACTACGGAATATTTTTTTAATATTTCTTTAATATTAAAACGCATTCTCGGCTTTAACTTAAACGGATTAATCATTCCACGGAAAATATTTTGATAATATCCGACAATATCGTCTGCAGATGTAATTGCCTTGGCACCGTTCTTTAATAAGAGTGCTGTTACTTCACTGTTTGGCGAACCTGCATTTCCGGGCAATGCGTATACTTCTCGCTCCTGCGCAATCGCATGCTGTGCCGTAATTTTGGCGCCGCTTTTTTCGCGACCTTCTATTACTACAGTAGCATCGGAAAGTCCGCTTATTATCCTGTTCCTAATAGGGAAATTATATCTTGAAGGCTGTGTATGCGGAGGAAATTCCGTAATTATGCACCCGGTTTTCACTATTTCTCTAGCCAACTTAAGATGCTGATATGGATAGCATATATCAATACCGCATCCCATAACGGCAACGGTAGGACGTCCTGCTTCCAAAACGGCGGAATGGACAACTCCGTCAATTCCTATGGCCATCCCTGAAACAACTACCGCGCCCGCCGTTGCAAGATCATACGATATTCTGAAGGCATGCTTTCTTCCATAGTCACTTACGGATCTGGTACCTACGATCGATATGTATAATCCCCTGTTAAAGTTCGGCAATACACCTCTGTAATATAACAAAACCGGAGGAGAAGGGATACGACGCAATTGATTGGGATATCTTGTATCTGAAAAAGCAATGATACCTATTTCCATTCGGTTACAATAGTCCAATATTTCTTGCGCCTCGTCCAATGAACGCTCTACAAAATTAGCTCTGTCCGACGAACGGGCGTCAATACATTTCATGATATCCTTTATATCAGCCTCGTAAACGTCCTTGGCATACATATATTTCTTCAGCAATCTTGGAAACGTAGCGCTACCCGGAGTGCACGAAAGTGATAACCATATCCAATATACAAGATCCTGCATAATGCCTCCAATTATTTATTTTGCTCCCACATAAATATCGCCGCCGCAACAGAAGCATTTAACGACTCTGTCTTATCGGAAATGGGGATATAAACGCTACCGTCAGTTATTTCTGAAACCGTCCTTGGTATGCCGTGCCCTTCATTTCCGATTATTATGATATCTGTGCCTTCTATTCCTGTTTCTTTTAACGATTTCGCTGTCGGTGTCAACTCTGCGGAAAATACGCGTCTGCCTGAATTTTGCGCAGCAAATATAAATGAATCAAATTTTTTCACAACAGACACCTTAGTCCTAAAAAGGCTTCCCATTGCGCTCCGAACCGTCTTGGGATTATAAACGTCTGCACAATCGGAGCTGAGTATTATATGATCCACCCCAAAAGCCACTGCACTTCTAATAACCGAGCCTAAATTGCTGGGATCCCTGACAGAATACAAAGCAATTGCTCTTTCGTTTATATCTAAGAAAAAGTCTTCCTTATATATTATATCAATATTGTAGAAAAAGTCAAGATGTTTTATGATAGAAATTACACCTTGAGGAGCTTTTTCGGTAGAAATTTTTTCAAAAGCATTGTCGGATAAAATGTATAATTCAGTACTTCGATACAGAGCTTCATCCATAATTTCAAAAAGCTTCGGTAAAATGGTTTCGGCTTTGCTTTGTAAAACCAATATTGCTTCTATTGGCAAGCCTGCGCCTATTGCTTCATACGTAAGTTTTTCCCCCTCGGCGATGAAACGTTTTTCCTTCTCACGCCCCTTTTTAGTTTGCAAAGATGCGGCGCGCTTTACGATCGAATTGTTTCTGCTCGTAATTATATCTTTGATTTGCTTCATAAGCATCTCCTTGTGTTAACTGAAAAAATAACCCGGTTAACCTTAGTTTGGAAAACCGGGAAATTATTTATTAGAGGGCAGCCTTTGCTTTTTCGCAAATTGCAGCGAACGCTTCCTTATCGGAAACTGCAATTTCAGCAAGCATCTTGCGGTTAAGATCGATTCCTGCCAGCTTAAGTCCGTGCATAAGTGTAGAATAGTTCATTCCGCAAACCTTAGCCTGTGCTGAAATTCTTGTTATCCAAAGAGAACGGAAATCTCTCTTCTTGAGTTTACGTCCAACGTATGCATAGTTACCGCTCTTAAGCACGGCTTGCTTAGCCATCTTGAAGTGCTTGGACTTGGAACCCCAATATCCTTTTGCAGCCTTGAGAACGCTCTTTCTTCTTTTGCGCGTCATAATAGCGCCTTTTACTCTTGCCATATTATATCATCCTCCAAAATTCTGTCTTTACCTTATTATTTCTGAATAAGGGTTCTGTACGTAGGTGCAAAGCTCTCGCTGAGAATAGCACCTTTGCGGAGGCCTCTCTTGCGCTTCGCTGTTTTCAAACCGAGATTGTGACGGTGGTTGTTGTGAGACATTTTTACTTTTCCGCTACCTGTAAGAGAAAATCTCTTGGCAGATGCCTTATGTGTCTTGATCTTACCCATTTTTATGCTCCTTTTCTGTCGGGGGATATCCCCATAATTTAACTAATTATTTCTTGTCCTGCTTTATAGGGGACAAAATAATGGACATATAACGTCCTTCAAGAGTAGGCTTTTTTTCCGCCACGCCTGCATCACGGCAAGCCTCTTGAAATTTGAGTATAACCTCGCGACCGAGATCCATATGAGACATTTCTCTGCCCTTGAATCTTACGACTGCCTTCACCTTGTTCCCTTCGGCAAGAAATTTTTTAGCGTGGTTAACTCTGGTGTCAAAGTCGTGCTGTTCAATTCTGCAAGAGAGCTGAACCTCCTTGACCTTAACCGTGACCTGCTTCTTTTTTGCTTCCTTCTCGCGTTTGCCTTTTTCAAAGCAAAACTTACCGTAATCGATTGCACGGCATACAGGAGGAGTTGCATTCGGCACGATCAATACCAAATCAACGTTGTGACTGTAAGCATACGCCTTCGCATCGTCAATTTTCATTATTCCGAGCTGTTCATTGTCCGCACCAAGCACTCTGACTTCCGAGCACTTGATATCCTCGTTGATCAATAAATCCTTATTGTTGTTAACGCTAATGGTTTTATACCTCCAAAAACAAAAAATGCATGCAGAAAATTCCGCACACATACAACTGTCCCGTTATCATAAGGACAAAGTATTAACACATACGCACCCATGTGGTATGGTGAGAACGAAAAATTCTGCTTCAACGAAGTTTTAACTTCTCGTACATTTTATCACACGAACTCCCACTTGTCAAGTACTTTTTCAAAAAAAACGAAAAAAAGCGAAAAAAGTTTTGTAAGAGTAAGTTGCCAAAGTAAAATCCGTTTTCAAAAGCAGTGGATGCGGAATAGCATTTTAGTCTGGCAAGTTACTGAATTTACGTGCTTAACAATTACAGGTACGCAAAGGTAATAAACCTTGACAAAATGTTTATGATTTGTTATAATACTATTGCATTTATTTTGAAATGAACGTATGAGGTAATAATTAATGATATATCATTTTATTTTGAATCCTAAGTCCGGACGAAGTCGTCGTATAAAAATGGAAAATCATATTAAATCTTCTTGTGCCAAAAGACAGCTTGATTATCACATTTATTATACAACATGTGTAAAGGATGCCACTGAGTACGTCCGCTCAATGATTGCTATTTCTACCGAGAGACAGAGATTTATATGCGTTGGCGGAGACGGAACTATTAATGAAATCGTTAACAGTGCTCCGTGCAATCCAAATATAGAATTCGGAGTTATCCCCGGGGGATCTGGAAATGATTTTGCAAGGAACTTTACCAATCACAAACTATTCGGTGATATTGACGCGCAAATTGACGGCGCCCCCGAAAGCTTGGACTTGATCAGGTGTAACGATCAATATTGTGTAAATGTTCTGAATATCGGATTCGACTGTGCCGTAGCTAAAAAAGCAAACGAACTTAAAAGCAAATATAAGTTTGCATCTCCGAGTATTTCTTATATTCTCGGCATAGTATTTACGTTCTTCCAAAAGTTCGGAACACATATGAAAATAACTCTTGACAACGGTGAAGTTTTAGATCGTGAGTTTACCCTTGCAGCTATAGGAAACGGTAGGTTTTACGGCGGCGGATTTATGGCTTTGCCTAAAAGCGAACTTAACGATGGCTTGATGGACGTATGCTTTATTAACAAAATAGGAAGGCTGGAATTCCTTTCCTTTGTTGCTCAATACAAAAACGGAACGTACATAAAAAGCTCAAGAATTATGAAATTCGTAAAATATGAAAAAATTACACACTTAAAAATGGAATTTGACTGTCCGATTCCGGTTTGCATGGACGGAGAGATAATAAGTGCAAAGGATCTCGATATAGAAATAATTCCGCATGCATTTAACTTTGTAATTCCTAAAGGATGTAGCTTTAAGTATCAAAAGGCCAAGAAAAAGTATAAGTTCTAAGTATTGACATACAAAGAGGATTTTATGAATATTTTTGACAAGCGTCCCCTCTTTTCGGTTATCACATCATTAATAGTAGCATTTGTCATATTCACGTATAGCGACAAGCTCTTGCAAGGAATACTTGTGTCTTCTGCAGTATTCCTTTTGGGTTTGTCGCTGATTTTATATTTTCGCTGGCATATCATGAAAAAAGTGATTTTGATTGCAGAGATTTTCGCGCTCTTGACGATGATGTTATCCCTTCTGTATTTCGACGTGTATTTTGATTTTAGCAAAAATTACGGTGATGAAGAAGAGGTTGAAATATGCGGTACCGTTCAGGATGTAACCGATTACGGTACGGCATCAGCTTATACCTTAAAAGTTTACAAAATTAACGGAAAACGAATAATTCCTCGCAAAATTAAAATATATGTATACGGATATATCAATCGTCAAATTGAAATCGGAAATAAAATAAGTCTTAATGCTATCCTCTGCGAATTTGAAGATTATGCCGATTTTGACTCTAAAACGTATTATTACGGCAAAGGCATATCGGCAGATACCAAAAACGTGCACGATATAAATGTGTTAGATGAAGGAACGATTCCTCTAACTGCCGTGTTTGCAAACATCAGACAAGGGTTGACCGAGCGAGCAATAGCGGAGTCTGATGAAAACGCCGCTTCTCTGCTGTCTGCGTTGCTGTTGGGTGAAAGAGATCTTCTATCAGATGAATTAAAACTATCCTTTAAGCGATTAGGAATCACGCATATTCTTGCACTTAGCGGATTACACCTTTCTATTTTATCACTTGGAATACAAAAGTTATTATCATTATTTTCCGTAAAGAAGAAACCGCGACTTGCAATCACGGCCGTAATTATATTGCTTTATATGGCGCTTACCGGATTTTCGGTTTCTGTGGTTCGGGCAGGAATAATGATTATTATCTATTCTGCCTTGTTTTTACTTGGTCAAACAAAAGATTCACTCACTTCATTATCAATTGCCGTAGCTGTAATTTTACTAATATCCCCATATTCGGTATATGACGTTTCATTATGGTTATCAGCACTTTCCACACTCGGAATAGTTGCTACATCCGGCGTTGTATCTACTGCGTCGCATGCAGGATTCGGAAAGAAAGCCTTTTCCTTTATCATCCGCGGTCTGTTCGTATCATTTGCGGCAACATCAGCAACGTTATCAATAACGGCTTATACATTCGGTGCTACATCTCTCCTGGCTGCTCCCGCCACTATGATTTTTTCGCTATTAGCGGAAGCCATTATCTATATTGGAACGACAATGCTGATTTTCGGAAATATCTTTTTCATAGGTGACGTATTGATATTAATTTCCGATTTTACGTATTATCTTGCGAAAATAATATCAAATGTTGACGGTATTTATATTAAAATCGATTATCCACTCATAAAAATATTGATAATTATTTATACTGTTTTGTTCCTTGTTTTTCTGAGTATAAATTTCAAAAATAAAATTAAATCAACTATAGCTATCGTTTCTGCTTTCGCTGTTATTTTTACTTCTGCAGCCGTAATAAACATAAGCAACAGCCAAAGTACACTCTTTATATATTCATCGGAAAGCGGAGCCGATGTACTCGTTTTTCACAGCAAAGACGGCACTAGCGTAATTTCTCACGGAAAATATACGAAATCCGCTGCCTACGATAACGTTTCCATGCTTGAAGAAAATGGAATATACTCTATAGATAATTACTACCTTACGACCTATTCATCAAAGATGTGTGATAATATCAGTAAAACTATGTCGCTTATCAAGGTCAGAGCCGTATATATTCCAATGCCAAATAATGACGATGAAAATCAAATCGCAGATGAGATAGAGTATTTTATTCAACGAACGGAAACAAAGCTCATTTTCTACGATCAATCACAACCAAATGAAATCGGCGAACTTGAAATATCAAACGTTTACAGCGGTAGCGACAAGCGATGTATACTCTCCATCAATTCACCGCACGGCAAACTGGTATACGCTTCATCTGGTGCACTTGAGGGAGAAACTAAAATAATAGCACTCAAACAGATGACCGATGCTAATGCCATCATATTCGGGTGCTATGGTAAAAAATATTCCGATGCAGCTTACTTGAGATACTCATTCTCGCAAGCAGATTTTATCGTGATGCAAAGTGAGAACTTGAAAATCGAAAGTAAATTTCTGGATGGATATATCGATAGCGGTATCGAAATATATACCGAAAGGTTTGTAATTCTTAGTGATTAGACATTGAAGAGAAATTCTACGACGTCTCCGTCCTTCATTACGTACTCCTTGCCCTCGCTGCGTAAGAGACCCTTTTCCTTCACCTTGTTTCTGTCTCCTTCTCTTACGAGATCATCAAAAGCAACGACCTCGGCACGAATAAATCCGCGTTCAAAGTCAGTATGAATTTTACCTGCTGCGCCCGGAGCCTTCGTGCCTTTTTTAATTGTCCACGCTCGTACCTCTTTAGGTCCGGCAGTAAGGAAACTGATAAGTCCAAGCAGTGAATATCCCGATTTTATGAGTTTGTCAAGTCCGCTTTCGTCGATGCCCAGATCGGATAAGAACGAAAGCTTTTCTTCCCCGTCAAGTTCTGCAATCTCGGCCTCGATCTGCGCACTGATTGCTATGATTTCACTGCCTTCAAGGTCGGCATGTGCTTTAAGCTTTTTATATCCCTCGTTGTTTACGTATTCGCCACTTACCTCGTCCTCTGAAATGTTGGCAACATAAATTACCGGCTTTAACGTAAGTAGTCGCGATTCCTCTATCCATGCCATTTCATCTTCGTCAAGGCCAATGCTTCTTGCACTTTTTCCTTCTTCAAGCGTTGCCTTCACTTTTTCCAAAACCGCAAGCTTTTCAAGAAGCTTTTTATCGCTTTTAGCAGCCTTTACTGTTCTGTCTATCGCTCTCTCAACTATTTCAAGATCAGATAAAATTAATTCTATATCAATAGTTTCCACGTCTCTGATCGGATCTATATTCCCCTCTACGTGAATGATATCATTATTTTCAAAGCACCTTACTACGTGAACTATAGCATCTACCTCGCGGATATTGCCAAGGAACTTGTTTCCCAATCCCTCGCCTTTTGATGCTCCCTTTACGAGTCCGGCTATATCAACGAACTCTATAATAGCCGGTGTATACTTATCAGGATTATACATTTCGGCAAGTTTATCAAGTCTCTTGTCAGGGACCGCAACCACTCCTACGTTGGGATCAATGGTGCAAAACGGATAGTTAGCCGATTCTGCTCCGGCATTGGTTAATGCATTAAAAAGAGTGCTCTTTCCTACGTTCGGAAGTCCCACTATGCCTAATTTCATTTTTATTCTCCAATCTTGTAAAATTTATATATATGTAAAACATTGTTAAACTGTTGTTCACAATTCTCTATTGACTTTTTTGGTTCTTCGGTGTATAATTGAGTTGTTAAAGATTTTATCTTTTTTATCGAGGTTAATAATTTGTATCGATAACCCGGAAAGGATTTTTATGGAAACAAAGCTTTTGGTAATAGATGACGATCCGAATATTTGCGATATGCTAAAGATCTATTTTGAAAATGAAGGATACTGCGTAAGAACCGCAAATAACGGATTCGACGGTGTTAATTTCTTTAGGATATACGAGCCGGATCTCGTCCTGCTTGACGTTATGATGCCAAAAAAGGACGGCTGGCAGGTATGCCGTGAATTGCGAGAATTGTCTCCCCGCCCCATTATTATGATTACTGCCAAGGGGGAGGTGTTCGATAGAGTTCTCGGACTCGAGCTCGGAGCCGACGATTTCGTTGTTAAGCCATTTGATATGAAAGAGCTTTCAGCAAGAATCAAGGCAGTGCTTCGCAGGTATAATGCACATTGCAAGGACAGTGATACCGAGTTGGTAAGATTTGAAAATATCGAGATTAGTCTTCAACGTTACGAGCTTAAGCTACGCGGAAACGTAATTGACGTGCCTCCGAAGGAGTTGGAGTTGCTCTATTTCTTGGCGTCCAATTGCAACAGGGTATTTACCAGGGATCAATTGCTTGATAAGGTTTGGGGATTCGATTATCTTGGAGATTCTAGGACTGTCGATGTTCATATTAAGCGCCTGCGTGAAAAACTTGAAGGCGTATCCGATAAATGGGCTCTTAAAACAGTTTGGGGAGTCGGTTATAAATTCGAGACATTTATATAATTTATTCGTTATTTCGGGGCTGTTGTTTATACAGCCCCTTTTTGATTAGAACTTAAGATTCAATTGAGAAAGTGAATTACCGGTGGAAGGAATGGCATGCTTTCTGCATCGGAATGCATCTTGTCCGAAGTCGTAAACTCTATCCGTAACCAAATCAACCTTGACTCCTTTTTTAGGAAGCTTCATAAGAAGAGTTCCCGCTGCTTTTCTGGTTGTCTTTTCTGGTATAAGATTAGTTTTAATCATCATACCGCGCTTTGCATCGCTTCTGATAAAAATCAAAGCAGAAGCGTCAGCCTCGTATGCAACGCCTACAATCGGAGAATCCGTGGAAAAAGCACCGGTTATTTTTTTCCTTCGAGTTTTTGAATCGTAAACGCTCATCGGCAGACGGACTCCCTTTCCGTTCTCGAAAACGTAAATTATATGATGCTTAGGATTGATCTCATGTATCATTTTGCATCCGACTATGTGCTCGTCGTCGTCCATTCCCAACTTAGACGGAACGTAGTCTCCCATTTGTGCCGGCTTGGAAATGTCAAAATCCGCCACCTTAACACGGTAAATTTGTGCTTTATCGGTGAAGAATAAGACGTCTCCGCGATTATCCGTGTCCTCTTGATACATAACAAAATCGCCTTCTTTGAGCTTTTGGTCGTCCATGACTCTCATTCCTTGAAGCGATATCTTTTTGAAATATCCTCCTCGAGTGCAAACCAATCTGCAATTATAATCCTCAAAGAAAAGATCCTTATCAGGTTCTGAAATCTCCTGCTTTTCTACGATTTCGGTTTTTCTCGGAATTGCGTACTTTTTCTTAACATCTTGAAGAGTTGATATGATCAGCTCCTTCACCTTGAGATCGTCTCCGAGAATTTCCTTGATTTCTTTTATTCGATTATTCAGATTTTCTATTTCGGCAACTCGATTGATAATATACTGTCTGTTAAGGTTACGAAGCTTAATTTCCGCAATATATTCTGCCTGTCGTTGAGAAAGATGAAATCCTTTTGCAAGATTTGGTACGACGTCATCCTCATTTTCGGTATTACGTATGATCTTTATGGCCTTATCGATATCCAATAATATTCCTGCAAGGCCTTGAAGCAATTCTAGCTTGTCCTCTTTCTTTGACAATTCAAATTTCAACTCGCGGACGACGCATTTCATGCGGAACTTTATCCATTCGGCAATAATCTCTTTTATTCCGAGCTGCATCGGAGTTCCGTCAACCAAAATGTTAAAATTACAATCGAAATTGTTTTCTAACTCAGTTGCCGCAAAAAGCTTTTGCATTACCAACTCCGGATTCGCATCTTTTTTTAACTCAAATGTGAGTTTAAATCCGTTAAGATCTATTGCATCACGCACGTCTGTCACTTCCTTGAGCTTGCCGTTTTTAATCATTTCAGCCGATTTTTTCATTATCGCTTCTATTGATGATGAATACGGAATTTCAAGGATGTCTATGCAGTTATCGGCTTCTACATACTCGTATTTAGCGCGCATCTTGAAGCTGCCAACGCCTGTTTCGTATATTTTACGCATTTGTTCCCTGTCGTAAATTATCTGAGCTCCTCCGGAAAAGTCAGGCGCCTTAATTATCTTCATTAATCTTTCGATTGAAACGTCCGGATTTTTTAAAACGGCAATAGTACCGTCGCAAAGTTCTCCAAGGTTAAATGAGCATATTGAGCACGCCATTCCTACGGCAATACCTAGATTTGGTGACAGGAGAATATTTGGAAACGTAGTGGGAAGAAGTGTCGGCTCTTGCATAGTATTATCATAGTTTGGCACAAAATCAACGGCATCCTTGTCGATTCCGGAAAACAGTTCTGCACAAAACGGAGATAACTTTGCTTCAGTATATCTTGAGGCAGCATATGCCATATCGCGCGAATAATGCTTACCGAAGGATCCCTTGGAATCTATAAAAGGATGAAGCAATGCCTCGTGCCCGCGCGTCAATCTTACCATGGTTTCGTAAATCGAAGAATCTCCGTGCGGATTTAAACGCATCGTTTGACCGACTATGTTAGCGCTTTTTGTTCTTTGCCCGTTCATAAGTCCCATTTTGTACATCGTATACAAAAGTTTTCTATGCGCGGGCTTGAAGCCGTCAATTTCGGGAATCGCTCTTGAAACTATAACGCTCATTGCGTATGGCATATAGTTCTTCTCTAACGTGTCCGTTATCAACTGTACTACAGGCTCAGCTTGTTTAAGCATGGCCTCTTCTTGTTTTTTCTTTTTTCTCGCCATTTCATTACCGTCCAAATTTTATTATCTGGTGCGCCGCCGCACGAATCATTCTGTTATAGAGTGCAAGTCCCATTCCGGTTTTCTCCGGGAGAGGCGCATATATAACGTCGTAATTCTTTTTATCTATGTCGCGAAGGAGCGAAAAGAGTATTCTTGCCTGAATGTCATCTTGATGTCGATTTCCGAACTCGTAAAAATCGCAACCGGAAATTCCGCCTTTATAGTCATCGATATCCTCGCTGTAGCAGATAACGGCAACCCTTGATTCTGCCGCATTTTTTATGTATTCAATACAGTCGTTTTTTCCTCCGTCAAGTAAATAAAGCGGTGCTTTAGGGGCATAATGCCTGTATTTCATACCCGGGGAAAGCGCTACCGCTCCTTCTTCAAGACGACCAACCACAGCGTCTGCAACGGTAACGGGCGCTACACTCATAAGCTCACCGACAGTTATCTTCCCGGGGCGAAGAAGAGTCAGGGTATCATCTTCGTTAATCTTTACGATAGTAGATTCAAGACCTATTTCCGAATTGCCTCCGTCAATTATTGCGTCGACTCTTCCGTACATATCATCAATAACGTGACGTAATGTCGTCGGAGACGGACTGCCGGAAATATTTGCGGAAGGCGCCGCTATAGGCACACCGGTATATTCAATCAAAAGATGCGCGATCTTGTTTGAAGGGCATCTGACTGCTACCGTATCTAATCCGCCTCGGGTTTTCGGAGGAATCGTCTTTTTAGATTTTAAAATAACAGTTAAAGGCCCTGGCATAAATTTAGAAGCAAGGGCGTAGTATAGTCTGGATGTTTCCGCATATTTTTCCGCATCTTCAGGGAAAGCGACATGAATAATCAAAGGATTGTCAGAAGGCCGTCCCTTTGCATTGTAAATATGCTCCGAGGCAGACGGATTGGTCGCATCACCACCAAGCCCGTACACGGTTTCAGTTGGAATTACAACAAGTCCGCCTCTTTTGATTATTTCTGCCGCGCGTTTTATTGCAGATTTGTCTATTTTTCCGTTTTCTAAATATGCATTAATAAGTTCAGTATTCATTATTACCATCGCCCTTCAAACGTTCGGCAGTATCTGCTGCAATAAGATCGTCAACAATGCAGTCAATATCGCCGTTAAGAAAGCTCAACAAGGAATATACCGTTTTGTTTATGCGGTGATCTGTGACCCTTGATTGCGGAAAGTTATATGTTCTTATTTTTTCGCTTCGATCTCCGCTTCCCACTTGGCTCTTTCTCGTCGAAGCTATTAATTCGCTTTGTTCTCTTTGCTTTATATCATAGAGCTTTGTATAGAGCAATTTTAACGCACGTTCCTTATTTTGAAGCTGACTCCGCTCCTGATCGCATTCAATTACAATACCCGTGGGCTTGTGCGTAAGTCTTACGGCCGATTCTGTCTTATTGATATGTTGACCGCCGGCACCGCTTGATTTGCAGGATTCAATTTTGATATCTGCGGGATTTACCTCTACCTCCACGGCATCCGCTTCAGGAAGAACGGCAACGGTTACGGTTGAAGTCTGGATTCGACCGTTAGATTCCGTGACGGGAATTCTCTGTACACGATGCACTCCGCTTTCGAACTTAAATCTTGAATACGCTCCGTCTCCGTTTACTGAAAATATTGCTTCTTTTATTCCGCCAAGCTCCGTTTCATTTATACTCACGATCGACACAGTGTATTTCTTGGCATTTGCGTACATTGAATACATGCGAAAGAGATCCGCCGCAAACAGCGCTGCTTCTTCTCCGCCGGCTCCTTGCCTTATTTCAACGATGACGTTTCGTGAATCGTTAATATCACGTGGCATCAAAAGCATTCTCAAGTCTAAAAATAGCTTATCGACGGTATCGCGAAGAATCTTAAATTCTTCTTCCGCAAGCTCGCGCATTTCGCTTTCCAGCGTAGAATCACGCATCATACTGTCGGCATCCAGCATATTTTTTTCTGCCAATTTATATTCTTGAAACTTAAATACAATTGGCTCCAACGATTTATACTCCTTTATGAGTTTGGAGTACTCTTTATTATCAGACACGACGGAGGGGAGGGTAAGCATTTGCTCTAACTCTTTAAATCGCTCCTCGGCCTTTTGTAATTTCTGATTAATCATTTTCTCCTCACAATTTGAATTTTCGTTCCAATTATGAGATAGTTCCTATTTTATGAATGCTACGAAGGCTTCGTAGGTGGAATAAACATCGGCCTTTGACACAACCTCATAAGGAGCATGCATAGAAAGAACCGGCACGCCGAGATCTACGGTTTCTATATTGTGATTTGCTATATACATAGCAACCGTTCCGCCACCGCCTGCGTCAACTTTTCCGAGCTCTGCCGTTTGCCATATAATACCGTTGTCAGCGAAAAGCTTTCTTATATAACCAACGAATTCAGCCGAAGCATCGTTGGTTGAGGACTTACCTCTTGATCCTGTGAATTTACTCATCGCGGTTCCGTACGATAGCAATGCACTGTTTCTTTTCTCGTATACTTCCGGGAAATTGGGATCGTAGCAAGCAGTAACGTCGGCACTAAGGCACTTACTCTTTCCTCTTACGACTATTTCATTTTTACCAAGAGAACGAGAAATTTCGGTTATTACGTCAACCAAAAAATCAGATTGCATACCCGTGATACCGACAGAACCTATTTCCTCCTTATCTGCAAGGACGACCATGACTGTATGCTTTGTATCGGGAGTATCCAAAAGAGCTGTAAGTGCGGGATAAGAACATACTCTGTCATCGTGACCATACGCTGCAATAAGTGCTCTGTCAAAGCCTATGTCTCTTGCCTTATATGCGGGAACGAGAGAAAGCTCGGCACTGATAAAGTCTTCTTCTGTTACGCCATATTTATCATTAAGAAGCGAAAGTGCTGTTAGTTTGATCTTATCGGTAACTTCTTTGTCTGCATACGGTAGTCCGCCAATGAGAATATTTAAGGATTCACCGCTGATTGCAGTACCTAACGGCTCCTGTGACTGGCGCTGCGCAAGGTGAGGTAACAGGTCGTTGATATAAAATACGGGGTCGGTATCATCCTCGCCTATTTTTACTTTTACGACTTCACCGTCTGCTTTAATCATAACGCCGTGAAGAGCAAGTGGAATCGTCGTCCATTGATACTTTTTCACGCCACCGTAATAATGGGTTTTTAAAAAGCACATGCCCGAATCCTCATACATGGGAACCTGCTTTAAATCAATACGCGGAGAATCAATATGAGCCGCTACTATTCTGATTCCGTCATTTTCGATATCTTCCGTTCCTACTTGAAAGAAAATAACGCTTTTACCATGGTGATTGAGGTACTTTTTATCTCCGACCGAGATTTTATCGCCAAACTTATATTCTGTAAATCCTTTGGCGGTTGCTAGTTCGAGAGCGGTTTCGACCGCTTCTCTTTCAGTTTTTGCACTATCAAGAAAAGCTGCGTATCCTGCGTTGTAATCATATATTTTCTTGATTTTTTCCGAAGATGCCTCTTCGAAAACGTTTTTCTTTTTGTATGAAAGCTTTTCCAGCATTTCTTGTCCTATTGTTTTTTCTGACATTTTTTATCTCCTCACTGTTAATTTCAGTCTACAAATAAATTTAAGTTGTGAATGATTTCACGTATATTGTTATCCAAATTATTGATATTGCTATTGTTGACCAGCACGAAGTCCGACTTATTTATAATTTCCTGCTCCGGCATCTGCGATTTGATCCTGGCAATGGCATAACTTTCCGCAATATTGTCTCTGTAAGCTATTCTTTTTAATCGAACGTCGGTATCGGCAACGACTGCAATAACGTAGGTACATAGCGTGTTAAAGCCTGATTCAAACATTAAAGGAACGTCTAATGTAATTGCTTTTTTCTCGGCCGATTCATATCTTTTAATTGTGTCAACTACCTCTTGTCGAACAAATTTATGAGTGATTTCATTAAGCATGGTACGTTTTTTTTCGCTGTCAGCCGAAGCAAAAACCAGTTCCCTCATTACACTTCGATTCAGTGAACCGTCGTTAAATGATATACCGCTGCCGAATGCATTGACTAATTCCTTCATGCAATCGCTGTTATAGGACGTAATTTCCTTGTATATATCATCCGTATTAACAGAAGGTATATCGTATTTTTCAAACAAGTGTGCAACGGTACTCTTTCCGCTCCCGCTTCCACCGCATAGTCCGATTACAATCATATTATCCTCTTCTAAACGCGCGCATATTTTTTTACATATCAGTGTACCATATTTTCGATACGATTGTCAAGTTTTTTTCGTAAATTTGATAATTTTTGTATACTTTACAATTAAAAGTAAGTTGCTCCCAGACTAAATGCCACTCTAAATTACCCTGTTGCATTTACTTTGAAAATTCACGTTACAATTGAAGAGAAAGTTTTTTTCAACATACCTATTGAAAAAGACAGTCAAATATGTTACAATATTTTGAGGTAAACAATGAATGACATGGTATAGGAGAGCGTAATGTTTTACTATTTATACGGAGAACTGGCATACCGCGAGGGCAATATGTGTGTAATTGACTGTAACGGCGTAGGATATAAACTCACCGTAAGTATGATCACTGCCGATTCTCTATTAACAAAGTTGGGAAAAAAGGTTAAGTTATATACGCATCTTGCTGTGAGAGAAGACGGTGTAGAGATTTTCGGATTCTTGTCAAACGAGGAAAAAGAATGCTTCAACAAGCTCACTAGCGTCAGCGGAATCGGTCCCAAGGTCGCAATGAATATACTTTCCGCACATACACCGGAAAATCTTGCAGTTGCCGTAGCCACCGATGACGTTACTCTATTGGCTAAGACTCCCGGTATAGGAAAAAAGACCGCACAGCGCATAATACTGGAATTGAAGGATAAATTGTCCTTTACAATTTCAAATGATTCCACGTTTGAATCTTATTCTGCTGTAAATTTACAGTCTAAAAGCGAGAATATATCTGAAGCGGTCGAGGCCCTTATGGTATTGGGATACGACAAGCCAACTATAATGTCCGGCATCAAAGGCGTTGACCCTAACATGGATCCCGCCGAAATAATCAAACACGTATTGAAAAAAATAGCAAGATAAAAAGGTGAACATTTCATATGATGGACGAAATAAATGAATTTGATTTTGAAAATCGAATAGTTTCAAGCGAGTATGATTCGGTACAAGATAATGAAATTGAAAATTCTCTACGTCCCAAGAGACTTGAAGAGTATATCGGCCAAGATAAAGTCAAATCCAACCTTAA
Organism: uncultured Ruminococcus sp.; assembly: GCA_964644445.1. Classification (GTDB taxonomy): domain Bacteria; phylum Bacillota; class Clostridia; order Oscillospirales; family CAG-272; genus UBA1740. The sequence goes on along the minus strand of CAZXVF010000001.1, from coordinate 107,493 downwards.
AGTGTACATACAAAGTGCAAAAATCAGGAATGAAGCTTTAGACCACGTACTTCTCTACGGTCCTCCCGGTCTCGGCAAAACCACCTTGGCTTCAATCATTGCCAATGAAATGGGAACCTCAATTCGAACCACATCAGGCCCTGCTATAGAGAAGCCCGGAGATCTTGCAGCAATCTTGACCAATCTGTCAGACGGCGACGTTTTGTTTATAGATGAAATTCACCGACTACCGCGAACTGTGGAAGAGATTTTGTATCCTGCCATGGAAGATTACAAGATTGACATTATTATTGGAAAAGGTCCGAGTGCGCGTTCACTCGAATTGCCAATTCCCCGCTTTACTCTAGTCGGTGCCACAACACGTGCGGGACAGCTTACGACTCCCCTAAGAGACAGATTCGGAGTTCTTCTAAAACTAGAATTATATTCTACCGAAGAATTGGCAACGATCGTTAAGCGCTCCGCACAAATTTTGCAAATTGATATCACTGACGAAGGCGCCATGCGAATTGCATCCCGTTCCAGAGGCACACCGAGAATTGCTAACCGTCTGTTAAAAAGAATTCGAGATTTTGCACTTATAAAAGGCGACGGCACTATAACCTCTGAAATTGCAAATTACGCTCTTAACGCATTAGAGATAGACGAGCTCGGGCTCGACAATACAGACAGACGAATGCTGGAGGCGATAATTAAATTTTATCACGGTGGTCCTGTAGGTCTCGATACGCTTGCCGCTACGATAGGAGAAGAGGCGATAACCATAGAAGACGTTTATGAACCATATCTAATGCAAATCGGATTTTTAGCAAGAACTCCTAGAGGACGTTGTGCCACAAGATTAGCATACGACCATCTTGGCATTCCATGCATTAATAGCTAAGCAAAAAGCAGACTGCTTGATTTTAACTCGGCAATCTGCTTTTTTATTGCATTTTACGGTAATTAAAACTGTGACATACGCAACTTGCTTATCGAATCATATACGTCTTTTGAACCGAAGATATAACTTCCGGCAACCAAAATATCAACGCCGGATTTTATCAAATCAGACGCGTTGTCACCATTAATGCCTCCATCCGCTTCAATAACAGTTTTCAATTTTCGCGAAGATATCAGTTCTTTCAAGTCTGATATCTTTTTTACTTGATCCGGTAATATTTCTTGACCTCCGAATCCCGGCTCCACCGTCATTATCAAAACGAGATCTACATATTCAAGTAATGATTCTATTTTCGAAATCGGGGTGGACGGCTTGATGGATATCCCCACCTTTTTCCCTCTTTTTTTTATTTTATCTATGATTATATCCGGATGCTCGGTTGATTCATAATGAAACGTTATGAGATCTGCTCCTGCATCTATAAATCTCTCAACGTATTTTTCCGGTTCGATTATCATAAGATGAACGTCAAAAAAAATATCCGTACATTTGCGTAACGATTTTACAACGGGTAACCCGAAAGAAATGTTCGGAACAAAAATTCCGTCCATAACGTCTATATGAATCATATCCGCACCTGCTTTTTCAACAGAATACACTTCTTTTTGCAAATTAGCCAAATCAGCGGCTAATATTGACGGAGAAATTTTTACCATAACATATTACCTTCTGTTTAATATTTTAAAATGCCGAGTTGCGTACTTTAGTCGATGTATAATAGTTGTCAATTTCAGTAAAGGATAGCAATCAGTCACAGCTTCATATGTAATAATTATATCATATAATATATACATAATATTAACGTAGAGAGTAACTCTTAAGTTAATCTAAACATAATATATATTTGAGCGAAAGCTCGGTAATCAGGAGAGGATAAAAGAATTTGAAATTGAACGTTGTGACACTGACAATCCTTTTCATTACCTTTGATTGGGGCTGTGAATACACAGCCTCTTACTTTTTCTGAGCAATGATTCTGCCTCAGCTTTAATCCCTTCTCCCCTTCCGGTGAATCCAAGGCCTTCCTCGGTCGTCGCCTTAATATTAAGACGGCTTGTTGAAATTTTTAACGAATTTGCTATATTCGTTTTCATGGCTTCAACATATTTAACTAACTTTGGTGCCTGCAAAATAACGGTAGCGTCGATATTAATTATTTCGTAATCCATACCGTAAACAATGTCCGACACTTTATCTAATAAAACCAAGCTTGATATTCCGCAATACTCTTGCGCCGAATCGGGAAAATTACGACCTATATCACCGCTACCGACTGCTCCGAGTAGTGAATCAATTATTGCATGAATCAAAACGTCTGCGTCAGAATGACCGAGCAATCCCTTTTCAAACGGAATCTCGACACCGCCTAGTATAAGTTTTCTGCCCTCTGTCAATCGATGTACGTCATATCCGCGTCCTATGCGATACTCATGTGAAAGTCTTTCTTTGCGCAAAATCAAAAATTCAGCAAACTCTAAATCAGATTTAGTCGTAATCTTAATATTTGGAATGTCTATGTATACAGGCGTAACAGGAAGGCCTAAAGCCTCAAGGAGCATATTGTCATCCGTATAAATCATATTACTTTTTTTCCCGATTGCCAACTCGTAAAGCTCTTTTGAAAAAGCCTGCGGAGTCTGCACCAACGCCAAATTTTCTCTAGGCACTGTTGAAACGATATTTCCGGAATTAAGTTCTTTCACGGTATCGGTAACGTGAGTCGCAGCACTTGCAGCACCGGTTTCATAAGCCTTTTTTAAGACATTTGAAATACATTCTGAGTTTATCAAACATCTTGCAGCATCATGTATCGCAACGAAATCGGTCTCTGCCGGGGCGTTCATAAATCCTTTTTCTGCCGAAGATGCTCGATCTATGCCTCCAGCTACAATCGCATATATCTTGTCCGATGCAAAATGTAAATCATTCTTTACTTCAGGAATATCTTCTTCTTTAGTCACGACGACGATTGCACTTATCAAATCGCAATCATAAAATGCTTCGACGGAACGTCTTAATATGCTTTTTCCATTGACGCTTACCAGTTGCTTGCGGACATCGCCACCGAACCGTTCTCCGTCTCCCGCCGCTAAAATAATGGCTGTTGTAAATAATTTATCCGACTTCTTCATAAAACACCGTTTCTCCAAAGAGAGGATTTCCTTACTAATGCATCGATTTTCATTCGTAAAATACACATATATTGTATCATAAAACCGGCTTTTTGGGAAGTGTTTTCCAAAAAAATCAGATTTTTTTAATAATTTTTAATTTTTTTCGAAAAAACTATTGATTTTTTTGTTTTAGTGTATTATAATAAATGCGAAGTGGGGGTTTGTGGAGCAAATTGTAGCAAAATCCCTGTAATATTACACAAAAAACCTATTTTACGAGTGAGGAGGAGCGTTATATGCAGTTTGTCGGCACTTATAATCATTCAATTGACAGTAAAAATCGCGTATTCATCCCCTCTAAGTTTCGTGAAGAATTAGGTGGCGAATTTTACATCACAAGAAAAGCAGATCCTTATCTGTCTGTTTATACAGCCCGCGAATGGGAAGAATACGTAAAAAAAATAGAAAGCTTGCCGGAGTCGGAAGCGGCCTCACTGCAAGATTTTCTGATTGGAGGTGCGCAAAGATGCACACCGGATGCAAATGGAAGAATTGTACTTGAAAACAGGCTCTTGAAGCATGCTGAAATAATTAAAAATATCGTATTCGTCGGTGCCGGAAATCAAATCAGGATTTGGTCTGAAGAAAAGTGGAATGAACGCGAAGCTTCACTGAAACCGGAAAACATGAAGGAAATTATGCGTCAATTCGGACTCTAAAATCCTGAAAGGACAAGCTATGTCAAATGTAATTTTTTCACATACGTCAGTTCTTCTTTTTGAGTGCATAGAGGCGCTTAATATTCGAGACGGATTTACATATATCGACTGTACCGCGGGAGGTGGAGGTCACTCACTGGAAATTGCCAAGAGAATGGGAAAAAACTCCAGACTTATATGCTTTGACAGAGATAAAACGGCGATTGCTGCCGCGAATGAGCGCCTAAAGGATTACTCTCAGCAAGTAACGTTCATAAATGATAACTTCTCTTCTCTGGGAAGAGTCGTAAGAGAAATGAAAATTGAAAATTTAGGCGGAGTTCTCGCTGATTTGGGATGTAGTTCATATCAATTCGATACTCCAGAAAGAGGATTCAGTTATATGCACGATGCTCCGTTGGACATGCGTATGGATACAGATTCCCCGCTTTCAGCTTATGACGTCGTAAACACTTACGAAGAAGAAGAGTTAAAAGAAATAATATACAACTACGGTGAAGAAAGATTTGCCTCTCGAATCGCATCGGCAATTTGCCGCGAACGGAGGGAATCTCACATAAAAACAACTCACGAGTTATCGGATATAATCAAATCAGCTATACCTGCGTCGGCAAGGCAGGACGGACCGCACCCGGCAAAAAGAACGTTTCAGGCAATAAGAATCGAAGTTAATTCTGAGCTGGATGCGATCGAACCGCTTATTAGAGAAGCATCCTCTTCTCTACTGCCGTCCGGAAGAATAGCAATCATTTCTTTCCATTCACTGGAAGACAGAATAGTCAAACAAACGTACAGATCGCTTGCAAAAGGATGCACCTGCCCTAAGGATTTCCCCGTATGCATTTGCGGCAATAAACCAACGATTAAAGAGGTTTTCAAAAAGCCTATACTACCCTCACAGGAAGAGCTTGACAGTAATCCGCGTTCCAGGAGCGCCAAGCTGAGGGTTGCCGAAAAAATTTAAAGGAGATTATTTATGAATAACACATATGAAAAGTTATATAACAATATAAAAGAGCGTCTTACAGTTGTCGATAACGGTCACGAATTCAATTTGGGCGAGTATATGCTAATGCAAGCCAAAAAAGAAAAAAACGAAGCGTCTCTTCCCATAGAAGCAAGGACGTACGCAGGTGCGGGCGAAAGAGCGCTTGCACTTATGGCTTCGTATGTAAGTGATAAGCTTACGGTGAAAGAACCGCCCGTAAAAGACAAGACTATACGCGCTTTCCCTTTTAGAGCATCGGCTTCCGCTCTTCTTTCGGCGGTCGCATGCTGCGCACTTGTTTTTTCAATTGCCGTAGTCGGAATGGGATCACAGAAGCATAATAACGAAATGCTCGAAAACGTGAGCATGACCGATTATTATATCGAAAACGCAGTTGAATATCATAACGATATTTTCTGATTTTCATCATATTAACCCTCTTTTTCAAAAACCATGTAGTGCCATAGTTATGCCTTTTTGAGATTTTGACCGGTACTACACGGTTTTTGCAAAGCTTTATTTAGCATTTTTTCATAAAATTCGAAACATAATAATATTATTGTAGTGGTAGCGTAGGCTATCACTATTTTTTATTTTCGGAGACGTCAAATGCACAGCAAAGAAAGAATCAGAGAAACAACGAGGCAAAGAATAATCGCGCTCTTACTTATTTTCACGTCTTTTTCCGTTTATCTACTATACAACATATTTAATTTAAGCGTACTAAAGCACGATTATTATAAAAACAAATCGTATGATCAGGTAACCACGACTTCTCTGCTTAAGGCGAAACGCGGCGAAATATACGATTCTAACATGAACGTATTGGCAACGAACATAACGAATTACCGTATTTTCGTTTCACCTCGTGACATAAAATTTTACGAAAAAACAGATTCCAAAAATTACGGATTGATAATAGCAGAAGGATTGTCATCAGTATTCGGATACGATTCTACGACGCTTTACAATAAAATTACCAATACAAAGGTTCTTGATATAACTATAAAAGCTGCTGCGAACGAACACGAATATAAAGAAGTATTACAGCTTATACAAAACAACTCTCTTGAAAAAATGATATTTTGCGAGGCACAGACGACCAGATATTATCCGGAAGAAACTTTACTTGCTCACACACTTGGATTTGTTGGAAGCGATAATCAAGGACTCTTCGGTCTTGAATACTATTACGATGATATTTTAAGTGGAGAAGACGGATATTATGCTTATGCTAAAGATGCCGGAGGAAATACCTTAGACGATGAATATTCATCATACTTCCCCGCGGAAGACGGATACAGTTTAGTTACTACTATAGACTCATATATTCAAGCCGAATTGGAATCTGTAATAGAAACGATAAGAGTGAATCACGGAGTTGAGAATCGCGTTTGCGGAATCGTCATGAATACAAAAAACGGAGCTATCCTAGGCATGGCAACGTCTACTCCGTTTAACCCCAATTCCCCGTTTGAATTGGATACCGTCTCGCAAAACAAATTGGATGAAAGCGGTTTTATCAAAGGAAGCAAAGAATACACCGAATACAAAAACGAATTGCTGCAGATCATGTGGTCCAACAAGACAATCAGCGAAACATACGAGCCCGGATCGACTTTTAAAATAATTACTGTCAGCTCCGCTTTAGATGCAGGAGCGGTAAGCGCAAACGATACGTTTAGCTGCTCCGGATATAAAGAAGTCGGAGGATATAAAATCAAGTGCCACAAAACCACGGGGCACGGAAGCGGATTCTCATTGGCCTATGGACTTCAAATGTCTTGTAATCCATGTATGATATCGGTTTCCGAAAGATTGGGGGCTAACGATTTCTATTCATATGTAGAAAAATTCGGATATTTTGAAAAAACGGGAATCGATCTTCCAGGAGAAGCAGGGACTATATTCCATCAAAAGGAAAATATAGGATCGACAGAGCTGGCAACGGCATCATTTGGGCAAAGATTTAAGGTTTCGGTAATTAATCATCTTACTGCGATTTCCGCCATAGCAAACGGAGGAAAACTAGTCACACCTTACGTCGTTGATAAAATCTTAGATAGCAACGGCAACTTGGTCTCCAAGCACACGACGGTAATAAAAAATCAGGTAGTGTCCGAAGAAGTCGCAAATACGGTATCACAAATGCTGATTGACGGTGTAAACGGTGATGGCGGCGCAAAAAACGCCGGAGTATTCGGATACGATATTGCTGCAAAAACCGGCACGTCCGAAAAATTCGACATTCTTGATGAAAACGGAAGATCTTACCTAAGAATAGGTTCAACCGTAGCTTTCGCTTTGAACGAAGACGCGGGAATTTCTATGATCATAGTGGTTGACGAACCAACCAGTCAAGTAAAATACGGCAGTGTCATAGCCGCTCCGTACGTATCAAAGCTTTATGAAAAAATACTACCTTACATGGAGTTTAAGTTTAACGGTACGGAAATTTCGTATCAAGTTGAAAACTACGTAGGAATGACCGTAGAAGAAGCTACCCATGCACTAAACAAATCTAAAATTAAATATGAAATTGTCGGCGAGGGAGAAAGAGTTATCAGACAAATCCCTGCAGCAAATGAAACCATACAATACAAATTAAACGAAATAGTGCTATACACCGAAGATTCGGTAAAATCGACGCGAGTTCCTTCGGTAACCGGACTGACACTCAAGGATGCAATATCATCTCTTACGAATGCCGGATTAACCGTAAGGATTATGGGAAATGTAACAAAAATAAACGGATTGGGTTATAAAGTCGTGGAACAATCTCTTCCAACGGGAATTCTTGTCGATATAGGTGAAACAGTTTCCATACGAGCGATAAAGGAGGATTTCGAAGATTGAAATTATCATATCTTCTCGACACCGATTTTCCACAAAATTTAACGGATACCGAAATTGAAAACATAACGTGTAGCATTAGTGAATCAAACGAAAATTCCCTGCTTTTCTTGGTAAATGTGCGCGCCGAACAAGAATTTACTAATAATGCTGTTAATGCGGCAGCAATTATTTACGAAGGAAATATCCAAGAAAAAGCAAATATTATAAAAATCAAAGTAAAAAACGTTCGAAGATCACTGTCAGTCGCATACAAAAAATTCTATTGCGATAATTTATCCGACGTCAAATTTATAGGTGTAACCGGAACTAACGGAAAAAGCACGACATCTTTGATTTTGAAAACGATACTTGAGGGCGAAAATCTCCAAGTAGGACTCTTCGGAACTGGGACAATATATATGGGAGGCGTTAATATTGCTCCCAAAAACTATTCTATGACTACTCCTACTCCGGATATATTATATCCATATATAGCAAAAATGCAGAAGGCGGGTATCAAGGTTATAATTATGGAAATATCCAGTCACGCTCTGGTGCAAGAAAGGGTATCACCTATCGAATTTGAATTATGCGTATTTACGAATATGTCACGCGAACACCTTGATTACCACAAAACCATGAGCGAGTACTTTAATGCAAAGAAAAGACTTTTTTATAAAACTAAATTTAGCATTGTGAATTCCGATGATGAATACGGTTCGATCCTGGCTTCCGAATTTTGTAACACAGACACAGTAGGGACAAAAAGCTATAACACAGTACAGATTAAGGATATAAGCGATCTGGGATTTGAAGGAGAAAATTTCACTTATCTAACTGAGAAAAACAAAGAAAAGATATTTTTACAGTTCCCGGGAATTTACAACGTATATAATACCGCATTGGCCATTCGTGCCGCCGAAAAGCTTGGCGTTAGCGTGAGAGAGGCAAAGAAATTCGTAGAAAGCATTAAAAGCATTGACGGCAGATACAATGTAATTAAAGATAGAATCACCGTTATAATAGATTATGCTCACACCGAATTTGCATTTAAGTCTTTTTTGAAAAGTTTGTTTTTAAGTAAAAAACCAGAGCAGAATATTATTTTAGTATTTGGCTGCGGCGGAGAGCGCGATAAATACAAAAGATACTTTATGGGAGCATATGCAGAAAACTTTGCAAACAAGACTATATTAACATCAGATAATCCGAGAGGAGAAAATCCGATAAAAATAATCAGAGATATAGCTTCGTGTATGCACCGTCCCCCTACAATAATTCCGCAACGTGATGAAGCAATAAAATACGCCATAAACGAAGCAAATGTGGGAGATATAGTCGCGATAGTGGGAAAAGGACCGGAAAAATACTTGATAGAAAACGGAAAATATATAGATTTTAATGAAGAGCAAATAGTATACGCTGCATTAAAAGCCAAAAAATACGATATCTCTTAACATGCGCATTCTGCTCTCTGTTCCTCAAGATTTTTTAGACGTGCTTTCGGCAGTCGGCGGTGTATTTTACGGGAAGATAAATCACGCAATTATTAATGCTATATGTACGGACAGCCGCGAATGTGTGATAGGAGATGCTTTTTTCGCAATAAAAGGAACACGGTATGACGGAAACGACTATATAAACGATGCTACTTCAAGAGGGGCAATACCTATCGGCGAAGGGGTTAATATATTCGGAATAAAGGTAGTCAGCGGAAAAAAAGCTTTGCTTGATTTTGCTAAATTTTACAAAAGTCGTCTTCCCGTATTGGCACACACTGTAGGAATAACCGGAAGCGTGGGAAAAACAACGACGAAAGAATTTTTAAGAATATTGTTGAGCGAGCGTTATAAAATTCATGCTAATAGGGGAAATTTTAATAATGAGATAGGCGTCCCTCTCACAGTATTGTCTGCTCCTAGAGATACCGAAATCTTGATATGCGAATTAGGTATGAACCACCTCGATGAAATACGTGAACTATCATATGCCGTTGAACCTGATATTGCAGTTATAACAAAAATCGGGACAGCTCATATAGGTAATCTGGGAAGCATAAAAAAAATAGCCTCAGCAAAACTTGAAATCGTTACCGGGCTCACAGGTACATTGCTGGTTCCGCGAGAACAAGAAGCTATTCTCTCCGGATACGCTAATACAAAAACATTTTCCGCATATTCATCAATAAGTGATTTTACGGTCTCTAAAAACCGCTTTGGCTTACTGGAAATATACAAATCTCACGAGCTTATTACTATAATCGATATTAATTTCCCCGGATATCACTTATATGAATGCTTGAGCGCTGCCGTTTCTGTTGCCTTGGAATTAAGCATACCGATGAAACATATAGTTACAGGTGTTAGAAAAATCAATGATAGCACCTACAGGCATAGAATAAAATCTACTCCGTACGGATTTGATATACTTGACGATGCATATAATGCTTCAGCGGAATCCGTCATTGCTTCTATGAACTATTTGCATGATTTAAACGGATACTCCGGAAAAAGTATTTTGCTGGGCGATATGCTGGAGCTTGGAAATAAAAGCAAAGAAATACACACAAAAATCGGTATCGAAATTGCAGATTACGGATTTGATAATTTATTCTTGATAGGAAGTTACGCAAACGATATACGTATAAGTGCAATATCCGCCGGCTTCCCTGCCAAAAGAATTTTTACAAACGAAAATTTGAGTCTTCCAGAGATTACCGCCGCTCACATATTGAAAGCAATGCAACCGCGTGAACTGCTCTTGGCCAAAGCATCACGAAAGATAAACTTAGATCGCATTATCAACATGCTGATCGACAAAAGATAAAATCGGCACGTTTGCCGATTAAGGATAGGAATGCAAAAATGATCAAATACAATTGTTCAATCATACTTTTTTGGTTGTCCTTCATATTGAGTTATACAATTATAAAAGTTCTAATACCGATACTTAGTAAAAGTGCTAAGCAGCCTATATACGAAGAAGGCCCAACATGGCATTCGGTCAAATACGGAACTCCTACTATGGGAGGGATAGCCTTTATTTTTGCCACTACGGCCACTTCTTTAATTAGTGCAACTCTGCTTTTTCAAAAGAACGATATTTCTCGAATTTCAATACCGTTTTCTATCGCATTTGCTTTATGTAATGCGTTAATAGGAATTATTGATGATGTAACGAAATTGAAGCATCACAAAAACGCCGGTCTTTCTCCTAAGCAAAAAATAATACTACAATCTTTGTTTGCGGTTTTGTTCTTAGCAGGACGGAGTTTTTTATTTGACGATAACAAAAGCATAAATCTAGGGACACATACCGTTAACTTAGGCGTGATGTATTATCCGCTGGCATTTATACTGATACTTGGCATTATTAATTGCGCTAATCTCACGGACGGCCTTGACGGATTGGGCGGTTCAACGGCTTTTGTTATCCTAATAGCTATGTTTTGCTTTTCATTAACAAGCGGAAACGCTTCCACCCTATTATCGATTATCGCGGCGGGTGCCGTGCTTGGTTTTCTAACGCAAAATATACACCCGGCGCGAATATTTATGGGAGATACCGGCTCTCTTTTCTTGGGAGCTTTAGTGGTCGCCATAGGATTTGATATGGTGGCACTTCCGACAACGGTAGTCACATCGGGACTATACGTTATCGAAGGGATATCGGTAATAATGCAGGTCGCGTGTTACAAGCTTACAAGAAAAAGGATTTTCAAAATGGCGCCTATACATCATCATTTTGAAAAAAGCGGACTCGACGAGGGAACTATATGCGTAATAGCAATCCTCGTTTCGTGCGTGTGCGCCCTACTGGGATACTCACTATTACCTATTTGAAAAATGCCCGAATAAACTAGTTCATAATAAGGCTCTGAAATATATTATATTCTAAACAACTTACACAACATTAGAATTCAAATAAAATTTGTAACATGCGTTCATTACAATCAACATTATTTATATGAAATTAAGTACAAAAAGTGTGCACATAACAGCAAGATGAATATATGATAAAAACAACTAAAAAGCAAAAATTTAAGCACGATATAGTATTTTTATTAATAGTCGTCGCGTTAGCGATGTTCGGCACGGTGATGGTGTTCAGCGCGGGAACGGCATACGCCGAAAAAAGATATGACGACTCATTGTATTTCGTGAAAAAGCAAGCAATATGGATTTTGCTCGGATTGGCAGTAATGCTGATTTCGTCCAACATAAAAATAAGCACTTATAAGAAATACACTCCGCACGCCTACGCCGCAACGATCGTATTACTGTTACTCGTATTGATAATAGGATTTGTGGGCAACGGAGCAAAAAGATGGATATCGATAGGTCCGCTTACCATACAGCCGTCGGAAATTGCAAAATTGACTATAATACTTATGATGAGCCGGTATTTTGACGAGAGAGCTGCGCAGGCCTGTGACTTAAAGAGCAATAAAAATACGTTCTTATGGGGAACTCTCGTCCCGTGTATTATCATGCTTATACCCATCATTTTGGTTATGCTGCAAAAGCATCTGTCGTGTATAATAATACTGGGATGCATAGGGATATGTATGATTTTTATTGCAGGGGTGAATCCGAAGTACATATACGCTTTCCTTTTGTTGGCAATTATCGGGGTTACCTTTCTCGCACTTTTTACCGACTATACCAAAGAGCGCATAACGGTATGGCAGGATCCCGAAAAATATAAGCTTACGGGCGGATGGCAAACTCTACAAGGGCTTATGGCTATAGGATCAGGAGGCTTATTCGGACTCGGGCTCGGAAAAAGCGTTTTAAAGCATTCATACGTCTCAGAGCCGGCAAACGATATGATTTTCGCGATACTGTGTGAAGAGTTAGGTCTCGTAGGTGCCTTTGCGGCCTTACTGCTTTTTGCTCTTTTAATATATCGAGGATGCAAAATCGCAACCGAACAGCGTAATACTTATTCAAGGCTGGTTGCGGCGGGAATTATGATAAAAATGGCAATCCAAGTTCTCTTAAACATAGCGGTCGTAACAAATACTATCCCCAATACCGGAATATCCTTGCCCTTTTTCAGTTACGGAGGCTCTTCTTTGGTAATGATTTTCTTTGAAATGGGAATAATGCTATCAATATCAAAAAAGGAGGACGATTAAATTAAATACGTATTTACGGGCGGCGGTACACTCGGCCATACAAATCCTGCAATCGCCGTTGCCGAAGCAATAAGAAAAAAAGACACGGATGCCGAAATAGTATTTATGATGCGAGAGGGCGGGATTGAAAATGAATCGGTTAAAAAGCACGGCTTTGAAGTGACGACATTCCCGACGAAGGGATTCAGTCGACGCGAACCTATATCATTTTGTACCGTTACACTAAAATCCGTGAGAAAGGCCATTGCTTTTATTAAAAAATATAAGCCCGACGTCATCTTCGGCACCGGTGGGTACGTCAGCTTTGCACCTGCCTTATCGGGAATACTGCTTGGAATTCCGGTTTTTATTCACGAATCCAACGTCATCCCCGGGTTGGTAACGAAAATAATGTCCAAATTAGGAGCTTTCGTGCTTCTCAGCTGTGAAGAGACGATTAAATATCTCCCGAAGAATAAAAAGTCACTCGTCGTAGGTACGCCGCTCCTCGACGGCTTTAATATTTCAAAAGCGGCGGCACGCAGAAAAATGAAATTAAACGACAGCGACATTCTGATAGTCTCATTCGGAGGAAGCGGGGGTGCAAAAAAGATCAACGAAATAATGCTCGAGGTTATGAAACAGCACAGTGCAAAATCAGCATCGATAAAGCATATTCACGCCACCGGAAGATCTTATTTCAACGAGCTTGAAAATCAAGCTGAAAAATTTAACGGGGGCGCATTCGGATGTATGGTAGTTCCCTATATAGATGATATGCCCGATAAGCTTCGTGCCGCAGATATAGCGGTTTGCAGAGCCGGTGCGCTCACACTCACGGAAGCGGCGGCAAGCGGATGTGCGGCAATATTGATCCCATCGCCGAACGTAGCCGATGATCACCAGAGAAAAAACGCCGAACGCCTGAAAGAAAAATCAGCGGCAATCGTTATAGATGAAGAGGCACTGAACGCAGAAAAGATTATTGCCGAGCTTTCGGAATTAGAGAAAAGTAAGGAAAAAAGGCAAAAGCTTTCACGTCGCATATCGGAAACGATTATTACTGACGCAACCGAAAAAATATGCACGATCTTACTTAACAGGAGTTTATAGTTCTGCCCGACTTTTATCAATGTAAAGCGGTGTATTTTGTAAACAAAATGGTTGATTTTACCATCGATTTTGATACAAAAAGCACCGTTTTTTTCATTTTTAGATTTTTATCGACGTTTTATGAATAAAATTCTTCAAAATATCACAGGATTTTACACTTCTGCCGCAGATTTAATCTTTGTTTTTGGCGTATTTTGTAAACTTTATAAAATGTCGGCAAAAGGGTTGAAAATATTTTTAAAATAATGTATAATAAAGAGCGTAAATCACTGAAAGTGGGTGCATAGAGCTTTATGCACTTTGAATATATTAGCCCCAACAAATTTATACGGAGGATTTTAAAATGGAATTTGATTTCGAACAGATACATGACAGCGGTGTTAAAATAAAGGTAATAGGCGTAGGCGGCGGCGGAAATAACGCAGTCAACCGTATGATATCCACCAATATACGCGGAGTGGAATTTATTGCCGTAAACACGGACAGCATGGCGCTTGACACATCTTGCGCAGCTAAGAAGCTCGTTATCGGTGATAAGATCACCAGAGGCAAGGGCGCAGGTGCAGATCCGGACGTCGGAAAGCGCAGTGCCGAGGAATCCATCGACGCCGTTAAGGAAACCCTTAAGGGTACGGATATGGTATTCATTACCGCAGGTATGGGCGGCGGAACCGGAACAGGTGCGGCACCCGTTATCGCAAAAGCAGCAAAGGAAATGGGAATCCTGACTGTCGGTATCGTTACCAAGCCCTTCTCCTTCGAAGGAAAAAGAAGATACGCACAGGCCGAGGCAGGTATTGCAGAGCTTTCTAAGCACGTAGACTCTCTTATCGTCATTCCTAACGAAAGACTTAAGCAGGTTGAGGATACTCATATCACGCTTGCAAATGCATTCGAAATCGCAGATGACGTTCTTCGCCGCGGTGTTCAGTCCGTATCGGAGCTTATTAACGTTCCCGGATTCATAAACCTTGACTTTGCCGACGTTACTTCTATCATGAAGAATGCCGGATATGCACACATGGGCGTAGGCTCGGCTAAGGGCGCAGATAAGGCACAGCTTGCCGCTATGACAGCAATATCCTCTCCTCTTCTCGAGACAAGCATTGCAGGTGCAACAGGCGTACTTATCAGCATTACCGCTTCCGAAGATATCCAGCTCGACGAGATCGATACGGCATCACATATGATTCACGCCGAAGCACATCCCGATGCTAACATCATTTGGGGCGCAACATTCGATTCCAACCTTGTCGACGAGATGCGCATAACCATTATCGCAACAGGATTTATTAAGCCCGAGGACGAGCAAGAGAGTGTTTCTACGGTTACCACACACACGGTAAGCAGACCCGCTCCCACTTACGTTGCTCCCGCTCCCGTAGTCGAAGAGCCCGTTACTCCTGCAGTAAGCACCAGCGACATAGAAGAAATTATTAAGAGCTTCCCCGTGGACGAGCCTGCTCCCGCTAAGGTTCAGGAACAGCCAAAGACCGAGGTAAAGACGTCTAACGTTGCTAAGGACTACGACACAAGCTACGAGGATATTTGGTCAACATTCGTAAAGGCGAAAAAGCTTAAGTAATTTTCAGCACCCACACTACGAAAATTCGAGTCAACGTCACCTGTACGTTAGTGCGTGAACACGGAGTTTCGATTTTCGTCCAAGTCGTTTACATTACGAAATTATATATAAAACGGTATCTAGCAATCCAGCATCAAATAGGTACCGTTTTTCTTTATTAATAAGGCTGGCTCTTTTGTAAATACTTGGGTGAAATAAATAAGATGATTATTTCGGCTCGAAAATTCAATTATATACTTTTCCGTTGTAGTCTCTTTTACGTCAATTATACTTTTCCGTCCTACATTTTTGGGCATTTTTAATCATTTTTATCTGAAAAACAGAGAAAATAACGGAAAAGTATAGCTTTTGCAGGATCAATTATCAACATCCTTTTATTTTTTCGTTGGCTTGTCCACATCTTTCAACATCAAAAAACGATTGATCGGAATCGTATATTTTTACTAGATTGCCGATTGAATGAGCATAACGGATTTGCTCATATACTCACAGAGAAGCTTTGCTTACGTTACAAGAGTTTTGTTACGCTTACCTTGCTTTTCAAATAAAAAAATCCATCGAGTGCGCTTACTTATCGCTCGATGGATCTTTATTATTTGACTATACGATTTTCAGGTCAAAGGATTCAGCAGAAGCTCCGTTACTGCAAGATCATTATTATTGCCGTTGCAAGCGCACTTACGATCATAAGTCCTGCCATTACTCCCGCAATTATCTTTACGCTGTTTTTGTTCTTCATTTCTATATCTCCTCGTTTATTTCCGTCACGCCTTACGGCTTTCATAATACTTAGAAACCTGCGCGGTAATATTCTTGTTATTGGATCTTATCCTAAGAGGTATATACGTATTGATTCTCGAAAGTCCCTTAGCCACTGAATCCAGCGGATCATCCGGTTGAGTTACCGGAACGCCTAAAACCTTCGCCGTCATAATATCGAGACCGTAAATGAGGGAGCCGCCGCCGGTGAGAACTATGCCGTTTTCAAAAACGTCCTCAACCATATCAAGCGGAATCTTTTTAATACCGTCGGCGATTGCCATCAGCAAGCGGTGAACCGGCTTCTCGAATATTCCGACTATATCCTCAGTCGTAACGTTCATTCTTACCTTATTGCCGGTAAGAGACAGCGTTCCTTCTATTTCAATGCTCTCCGATTCTCTGCCCTGCCATACGGAACCTAAACGCTCCTTAATCGCTCTGGCAATCGATAGAGATATGTTAACGTCACCTTGATCTAATATGTATTGTCTTACTGCCTTATCAAAATCTTCTCCGCCGATATCTTCTCTTGCGGAATAAATGATCTGACCTTTATTCAATATAATAATCTCGGTAGATGATGCGCCTACGTTCACGGAAATAACGCTCATCATGGGAGAATATCCGGCTCCTATCAAGGCGGCAAGCGCGCGATTAACGGAATAGCAATCAGATACTCCGGCGTCGTGCATCATTTTAAAGAGCTCACGCTCCTGCTTTGGAAGAATGTCGGACGGAACGCCGATAACGCATCTTACGCGCTCGGCAGGAAGAATTGCACTAACCGCATTTTCGAGAATTCCTTCGGTTATTTGTCTGTCAAAGAGAAGCCCGTTTTTAAACGGTCTCAAAAGCACTCCGTCGTCGCCTCGTGCCTCCTCTGATGCCGTTACTGCTTTATTGCCTACGGAAATGATACGGCGGGTATCCTTGTTAACCAAGGCTATAGACGGTTCTCTATAGATACCGGTGGTAACGTCGCTGATAGTAATATTCGCATAACCGAGATCCAAGCCTATTTTAGTAACCATGCCACCGCAATCCTTTCACATTTTTTCACATTTAATATTATACTACAAGAAATTGTAAATTTCAAGAGCATTTTAGATAAAAGTTAATAATAATCGCAAATTCTGGATCTTAAGGCGGTATATCTCAGTACTTCCCTGCTATTTTGCGCCATTTTTAGCGGAATATCGGAGCGACCTACCAATATAACCATTTTTCTTGCTCTGGTAACCGCGGTATACAAGAGATTTCGCGACATAAGCATAGGAGGGCATGAATACATCGGAATTATTACCACCGGATATTCGCTTCCCTGACTTTTATGTACCGTTATTGCGTACGCTAGCTCAAGATCGTCAAGCTGATCAAAGGGATAATTAACTATTCGATCCTCGAAGTTTATTTTTATGATTTCGCGATTTTTATCTATCCTTACTATTATTCCTATATCGCCGTTAAACAAGCCAACTCCGCCGATTCCGCTTTTCTCCCACTCGATCTCATAATTATTAGTAACCTGCATTACGCGGTCACCCTCGCGGAAGATTACTCCGTGGGCGTTCTTTTCTTTTTTGAGCTCTTTTCTGGGGTTCATTCGTTCCTGAAGTGCTAAATTCAGAGTTTCTACTCCACCGCTTCCTTTTTTTGACGGTGTGATGACCTGTATGCCTTCCTTTATGCGCTCACCGTAGGTTTTCGGAAGCCTAGATACTATAAGGTCTGCAATCGTTTGCGGTATTTCACTCTCTCGCTCGCGACGCACAAAAAAGAAATCGTTATCCGTAACGTTGAGTACGGGTGCCTTTCCTTCGTTAATTCTGTGGGCATTCGTAATTATTAAGCTTTTCTCCGATTGACGGAATATATGCGTAAGCTTAACCGTGCTTATTCGCTCAGACGCTATAATATCGTAAAGCACATTACCCGCTCCGACGCTGGGAAGCTGATCCGAATCTCCTATTAGGATAAGCCTTGAACCCCTTCTTATTGCGCGCATCAGAGCTTCGGTCAGGAAAAGATCAAGCATTGATGCCTCGTCGATGATTATAACGTTTTCGTCCAATGGATTTTTTGCGTTACGGAAGAATTTATTCTCTCCCCCGATGCCTCTGTCCATCTCCAACATTCGATGAACCGTTTTGGCCTCGTGCCCCGTCGCCTCGCTCATTCTTTTTGCGGCTCTGCCGGTCGGCGCCGACAGAACGACCTTTAATCCCACGTTATTGAAAATCGAAATCAGCGCTTTAATAACGGTAGTTTTTCCCGTTCCCGGGCCTCCGGTCAATACCATTACTCCGCTATCCAAGGATAAATACAACGCCTTCTTCTGCTGGGGTGCAAACGTTATCGAAAGCTTATCTTCGACCTGATTAATCAAGGAGGCTATATCGCCCGCACCGTATTTTACTATTCCCTCGGAAAGTCGGTAAAGCGATTTTGCAACGAAATCTTCAGCTTCCGAGGTTCTGGCAGTCATCAAATATTCTTTATTTCCCATACGATAACGCCCAAGCTCGCCATTGTGAAGGAATACGTCTATCGATTCGGATATTTTTTCCTTATCGAGTTCCAGCAATTCTGCTGTCGCATCGACGAGCTTTTCCGTTGGGAGACAGGTATGACCGTTCACTGTAGAATTATAGCTCAGGACGTGATTAATACCACTCAAAATGCGATTATCGGAATCAAGCGGTACTCCAAGGCTTCTCGCCATCTCATCTGCCTTATCAAACGGAATGCCTAGCTCGGAATCGCACAAAATATACGGATTCTCCCGTATTACACCTACTGCACCACCGCCGAGTTTTTTATATATCCTCGTTACCTCTGCATTGCTTACAAAATCACTGCAAAGCATCATAACGCCGCGAAATTCCGTTTGTTCTCTGAACGAATTTGATATTTCTGCGGCTTTTTTCATAGTTATTCCCGGTACGTCGACAAGCCATTCCGGATGGTTTTCGATTACATCAAACGTATCGATACCGTAACGGTTTACTATTTTAAGTGCCGTGACCGGCCCTATGCCTTTTACGGTTCTTGAGGACAGATACTGTAAAATTCCATCCACTTCCTTTGGCAGCGTTTTCTCGAATGAGGAAAATACGAATTGCTTTCCGAAATCCTTGTGATACGTCCAATGACCGTTGAGGATAACGTCTTCTCCTTCGAATGCCATCGGCATAGCTCCTACCGCGGTAATCAGCAATTCGTTTTCATCGGAAATCTCCAGGACGGTGTAGTCATTCGATTCATTGCGATATACGACGTTTTCGATTCTTCCCTTCAATTGCTCATTATGCTTTGAGCTATCAATACTCATATAACTACCTCCTCCCCTTTTTTCACAAGAGCATTATATCATTATTTCTGCTCTTTTGCAATAGCGATATCAAAAATTACGTAAATAAAAAAGCAGCCAACCTGCGCCGTTCGAATAACGCGGAAAGCTGCATTTTTGCATTATTTATTATTCATTTCGTTAACGACGTCACACGGTCTTGCAGTCATTTCAACCCATGCCGGACGGAATCCGCTCTTGATTGCGTTACGAACGGATCCGATATTACACCATGCGGCGCAATAGAAGGGGACTTTTCCGCGATTTAGAATTTCAATAGCAAGATTTGCAGTCAACGCAGATGCTATTCCGTGCCTGCGATATTCAGGCAAAACATCAACTCCGATCTGCCACATAGTGTCGCAATCGGCAGAGCACGCCGCAAGCCCGATAAGTCTATCGCCGTCGTATGCACCGATACCGAGGACGTCAAGGTTACTGCGCTCTTTACATAAAGCATTGCTCCATTCCGGCAAATACAAATCTGAAAAATTCTTTTGAGTCAACGTATGAAGCTCATAAGAGCAATCGCATGCAAATAAGGAATTTACGTCGGGTAAAAAATATTCCGCCATAAAGCATATTTTTTCACCGTTTTTCATTAATGCAGCATCGAGAGCATGCATATTCGGCGTTTCGAAAATATGCTCAAGAGGATACCCGTTTATGTAATTTTCGGTTATCTCGCGGAACTCTGGAGACACCGATGCGACCACATTATTTCCGTAAGAAACGAGTTGACAAGAAAATGGCAGATTCAAATACCGTCTTGCCCTTTCACTTATACCCGAAGTAACTATCACGTTTTCTTTCTTTTTAAAGTCGTCAGTAGAAGCGCAAAGATCGATTGCAGACTGAGACATAGCAATTTCAAGTATTTCTTTATTTGTCATCATAATTTTTGATCGAAAGGTATTTATCTCATTTTTCGGCATTCATCAACTCTGTGACCTTCGAAAGCACATCCGATTGATATTTCATAAATTTTTTCCCGTTGCAATTGATTTTTATATCGGCGTATTTTTCCAAAAGCGGAATTCTCTCGTCAAACATATCTTTGACCGTGCTTCCCTGCCTGAGAATAACTCCACGTTTTGAAAAATCTCCCAAGCGTTCCGTAATAACGGGAATTCCCGCATAGAGATATATTACCTTTCCTATACTCTTGAAGTGCGCCATTACGTCATCGTAATAAATTGCACTCCCTCCAGGAGTTATTACGGCATTATCTTCATCGATGCTCATTAATATCTCGCGTTCGAGATCGGCAAGGGCTTCAGGGCCGCAGTCCGATAAAATCTCATGCAAGCGTTTTCCGGCTTTACGCTCAATAAGCTTATCTCCGTCAATATGCTTCATATGTAGTTTTTTGGCAATGATCTTGCCCATACAGCTTTTTCCGACTCCGGGCATTCCGATGAGAGTGACAGTCATATCGTACTCCTTTGTCATACGCGATACGTCCGATAAAACGAAACGAAGGCGTTATTAAAATTTTACGAACGCCGCCGTTCCCGAGGGCAGATGCGGATAATGTGCCCCGGAAACGAAATTTTTCTGCGTTCGTTGCGATTTTTAACGTGAATAACGTCGGTAATTTAACATGCTGATTATACGTGGTAAACGTGAGAGCTTTGCTAGTTGCATTTAATCGCATACAAACGTAGCTTATCGTCATTAGATGAGCGCATGGCACTATTAAAACCGCCGCGACGAGTCATTCTCAATAATAGAATAACGAATATTATTTGCCGGATTTATTTATGGGATTTGTGTGCCAGATGTCATTCGCATATTTACGAATGCTGTTATCCGATGAAAATACACCGCTGGTGGCAGTATTTATAAGCGACATCTTCGACCATTTTTGTGTATCGGCATAATCTGACAGAGCACGTCTGTACGTATTATAGTAAGCGTCAAAATCAGCCAGACACATATACGGATCTGCGATACCATAGCCTCCGCCGATAAGATAGTCGGCTATGTGCGAGAAATTCTGGCCGCCAATGGGAGAATAAAATCTGTCGATAACTCGTCTTAATCGTTCCGAGCGATGGCAAAAATCTCTTGCTATATATCCGTTTCTCCAAAGCTCCTCAGCCTCGTTAGTGTTCATGCCGAATATATAAATGTTATCCTTACCGCACGCCTCCATGATCTCCACGTTCGCACCGTCAAGAGTTCCCATGGTTATGGCACCGTTCATCATAAGCTTCATGCAACCCGTACCGCTGGCTTCCTTTCCCGCAAGAGAAATCTGCTCTGAAATATCGGCGGATGGTATAAGAATTTCTGCGACGGAAACATTATATTCTTCCATAAATACGATTTTGAGCCTATCTCTGGTAAGAGGATTCGATTCTAGCTCTTTTGCCAAGAACCAAATAAGCTTAATTATTTTTTTCGCCATTGCATATCCGGGTGCCGCTTTACAGCCGAATATGAAGGTCTGCGGCGGAATATCACAATTAGGATCGTCTATTATCTCGTTATACAGAGCTATGATCTTCAAAACGTTCAATAGCTGACGCTTATACTCGTGCATTCTCTTTATCTGAACGTCAAACACCGATGAGGAGTCGATACGCTTGCCTGTTCTGTTATAAGCATAGTACGCAAAATGCTCCTTATTATAGTGCTTTATACTTTTGATCTTCTCTAAAACGTCCGCATCGTCACGGTAGTCTGCGAGCTTTATCAGATTCAAGGCATCCTCTCGGAATTCGGGCCCGATAAGGTCGTCGAGAAAACTTGAGAGCGCGGGATTCGAATTATTAAGCCATCTGCGATGTACAACCCCGTTAGTAACGTTTGTGAACTTCCACGGAGTCATTTTATAGAAATCCTTGAATATCGTCTTTTTGAGAATATCGCTGTGCAGCTCCGAAACTCCGTTTACCGTATGAGAACCGACGATTGAAAGATTTGCCATTCTTACCTGATTGTACGCAACTATAGACATACGCGATATCCTGTCCCAATCGCCGGGATAGAGCTGCCATAGGTCTGCGGTAAAGCGGCGGTTAATCTCGTTGACTATCATATATATCCTGGGAAGCTTCATACTGAACAAATCGACTCTCCAGCATTCGAGTGCCTCGGGGAGAACCGTATGGTTCGTATACGAGACGGTTTTGCATACTACTGCCCACGCATCGTCCCACGAATACGAGTATACGTCCATTAATATTCTCATTAATTCCGGAATACACAGCGCAGGATGCGTATCGTTTATATGGATTGCTACCTTATCCTCAAATCCTCTCAATGATCCGTGCTCTGACAAGTAATCGTTAATGATGCTTTGCAGAGAGGCCGAAACCAAAAAATACTGCTGAGTCAATCTCAGAAGTTTGCCCTCGTCATAATTATCCGGAGGATAAAGCTGCTTAGTAATAGATTCCGCCTTCGTACTGTCGGAAAGCTTTTTCACGTAATTGCTCTGCGTGGTAAAGCTAGATATGGAGGGAGAGGTCTCTCTTGCTCTCCATAGTCTGATATAGTTTACGGCATCGGTTTCGGTACCCGGAATCAGAAGATCGTACGGAACTGCGTTTACCTCGTCGTAATCGTAGTTCGCTACGGTATATCTTCCGTTCTCCCACTTTTCCTCTATTCTTCCGCCAAAACGGATATTTATGCTCTTATCGTTGCGGGGAACCAGCCATACGCCGCCGCTTGCAAGCCATTCGTCGGTCAGCTCTACCTGCTCACCGTCTACTATTTTTTGCTTGAACAATCCGTTCTCATAGAGCAAAGAATATCCGCTTGCATAATAATCCTTAGCGGTAAGAGAGTCCATAAAGCACGCGGCAAGTCTTCCGAGTCCTCCGTTTCCGAGTCCCGGATCTACCTCGCATTCATAGATCTTTTCAAACGACGTTCCGTAATTTTTGAATATCTCACACAGCTCGTCGTATATACCGAGATTCTTAGTGTCGTTTTTCAACGAGCGTCCCACTAAAAATTCCATACAAAGATAGCATACCTTTTTTTCGTTTGCTGCCTTTATTCTCTTCTTGAAATTTGACCTATATTCAAGCATCAGCTCCTTGATGATAGAGACTGTAGCCTGATATATTTGATCGTCCGTAGCGGCAATCGGATTCGATATGCCTCTGGTAAGAAGCTTCGACTCGATCCTTTCGTTTAATTCTTCCTTGCTGATTTTAATTTTAATACCCGAAGGGTTATGACTGTTGTTTACCATTGATATGCTATCCTGTTGATTTTTATTGAGTTATTTTATTATAAATTTGAATATATTTCAAAGCAGAATTTTTCCAAGAGAAATCAGATCTCTTTGCAGAGGCTACGATCTTAGCCCATTCCTTTTTATCGCGATATACGCTTATCGCATCCTTTATTGAAAACAGAAGCTCGTGCGCGTTGTAATTGTCAAATCTAAATCCGTTTCCGCCGTCGCTTCCCCAAGGCTTAATGGAATCGTAAAGACCGCCGACCGATCTGACTACCGGTACGGTTCCGTAGGAGCAAGCTATCATCTGGGCAAGACCGCATGGCTCGCTCTTGGACGGCATTACGAATATATCCGCAGCCGCATACATTTTCTTTGACAAAGCTCGATCAAACTTAATGAGAGAAACGAGGTTTAAATGATTCTTTGCAATATATGAAAATCTTTCTTCATATTCTCTGTCACCCGTTCCGAGAACTACGATCTGCACGTCCTCGCATAGCAGCTCCTCCAGAATGTGAAGGACGAGATCTATTCCCTTTCCTGCCGTCAGCCTGGTTATCATAACGACCAAAGGAACGTCGGGGCGCTGTTCGAGACCGAGCTCTGCCTGAAGTGCTTTTTTGTTGGCTGCTTTTCCGCTTTTTACGGTTCTTGAGGTATAGCTCTTATATATGTCTCCTCCGCGCTCGGGCGAGAAATAGTCGTAATCTATACCGTTTATGACTCCGCTCATTTTGTATTTTATACTTCTCACGATATCGGAAAGACCGAAGGCAAAGAAATTATATTCCAGCTCATTTGCATAATTCGGACTTACGGTAGTAACGTAGTCCGCGCATACGAGAGCACCTTTCATAAGATTAACGCATCCGTCGTATTCCAGAACACCCGCAAAATTACCGTTTATACCGAATACGTCACCGAGAACGTCAAAGCCGTACTTTCCTTGATATTCGATATTATGGATCGTATATACGGTTTTTATTCCGCGAAGCATCGGATGATTTGCAAACTCCGTTTTCAAGTATATGACTGTAAGCGCGGTTTGCCAATCGTTAGCGTGCAGAACGTCGGGAACGGTATCGGTCTGTATCATAAATTCAACTACGGCCTTTGAAAATGCGGCAAAGCGCTCTGCATCGTCATATTCACCGTAAAGTCTGCCTCTGTCAAAATAGCGATGATTTTCGACGAAATAATAGCTTACGCCGCCTTGGCAGATCTTAAACACTGTAGCACCGCTGTCACGCCATGCAAGCTTGAAGAAAATATCCGCTACCTTTTCAAGCTTGCATCTGTGCTCTTCCTTCATAGTATCGTAAAGTGGCATAATAACGCCGACGTCGCATCCCTCTTGTCTTACGGCTGTAGGGAGTGCTCCCATTACGTCGCCCAAGCCGCCGCTGGCAGCAAAGGGATTGGCTTCACTGGTAACATAAAGAATTTTCATAGCTCGACTCCCCCCGACAATTATATTTTTCTGCCCTTCTGAACGTAAAAAGGCATATTCTCGTTACCCGAAAGATTTACTCCGTCCGTAATCTGAACGTCCTTATCGGTAACGATACAGTTAAGCGTAGCGTTTTTACCTACGCTTGTTCCGTGGAAGAGAACGGAATCCTTAACTACCGCTCCCTTACCTATCTTGACGTCACGGAAGATAATGGAGTTTATAACCGTGCCTTCGATTACACACTCGTCGGCTATTAAAGAATTTTCTACCCTTGCACTGCTCTTATGAGCCGTGGGCGACGAGTTATGAACACGGGTAAATATCGGAGCTTCGCGCTTCCAAAGCAAAGATTCTCTTGCTTCTTCGTTTTTGGCAAGCTCGATGGAATATTTATAATAATCCAAGAAGCTGGAAACCGATGCCGCAAATCCTGTGAAATTATAGGCTCTGTAATGAGAAGTCTTGCAATTCTTAAGAAGGGTGCCTATAAAGCTGTTCGAATTATACGCGACAGCCTCCTCTATAATCGTTTTTAAATGCTCGGTTTTCATTACGAATATTCCTAAAGAAAGCTCCGGATTATTTCCGTTGTATTTAGCCGACATAGCCATATCCGTAACTCTACCGCCGTCGGAGGCAAGCATTAGCTTAGGATGCTTCGAGGTGAAGCCTTCGTCTATAGTTCTCGTAACTATCGTTACCGAAGCTCCGGATTCCTCGTGAGTTCTGATCACGTCTGCTATATCGATAGTCAGAGCGGTATCGGAATCCATCATTACTACGTAGTCTTCCTTGAACTCTCTTATGTATTCTCTCATGCTTTTGAGAGCTTCCATGTGAGTGGAATACATTTTAGCCTCGTTTTGATTCGTAGCCGTAAGGAAGGGGGAGATAAAATTAACGCCGCTTTCTCTTCTGGCGAGATCCCAGTCTTTTCCGCTTCCTATATGCTCGAGAAGCGAACGGTAATTGTAATTAGCGATAATACTTATGTTAGAGATGTTTGCGTTGACCATATTGGAGAGGCAAAAATCGATAAGACGATATCTGCAGGCAAACGGGATTGCCGCAACCGTTCTGTCACCGGTAAGCCTCGATAACGTATTTGTGTTAAGACTTGAAAAAATGATTCCTGCTGCATTGATAGCCATTTTAATTACCTCCAGCTTATCTTGATTCCGAAACGACGCTTCCGTTAGCTATAACGGTGATCTCGTCTTTTCCGCCATTTTCTTTTCCGACGGTAACTCCATCCTCGATGACCGAATCCGAATCGATTATTGACGTATAGACTCTTGCGTTTTTGCATATACGCACGTCCTCCATAATAACCGAATCCTTTACTATCGCGCCTTCTTCTACGACGACACCTCCGGAAAGCACGGAGTTTTCAACCGTACCGTATATTCTGGATCCCTCGGATACGAGAGAATTCGAAACGTTACTGTTTACACCGAGATATTGAGGTGCTCTGGCATTGTTTTTGGAATATATCTTAAAGTTCTTATCCGTGGTACTGAGTATGGGATCGTCACCTATAAGATCCATATTAGCTTCCCAAAGAGACGATATGGTTCCTACGTCCTTCCAATATCCTTCAAATCGGTAGGAATAGAGCTTTTCGCCGTTTTTAAGGTAGCTCGGAATTATGTTTTTACCGAAGTCATTTGACGAATTAGGATCTGCCTCGTCCTCCTCGAGATACTTGATGAGGAGCTTGGTATTGAATATGTATATTCCCATTGACGCCTGATTGTTCTTGGGCTTCTTGGGTTTCTCTTCAAATTCGTATATAGATCCATCGGGATTAGTATTACATATTCCGAATCGGCTCGCCTCTTCCATAGGCACCGTTATGGTTGCAACCGTGCAAGCCGCGCCTGTGGCCTTATGAGCATCGAGCATTTTACGGTAATCCATACGATATATATGGTCGCCCGAGAGCACGAGGACGTAATCCGGATCATATTGCTTTATAAAGTTGATATTCTGATAAATCGCATTTGCCGTGCCCTTGTACCAATCCGAGCGCTTGCTCCCCTGATACGGAGGCAAAACCGATAATCCGCCTCTCATACGGTCAAGATCCCACGGAGCACCGTTACATACGTACTCGTTTAAAGCCAGTGGCTGGTATTGAGTAAGGACTCCTACCGTATCAATACCGGAATTAATGCAGTTCGAAAGGGGAAAGTCGATAATTTTGTATTTTCCGCCAAATGAAACTGCGGGCTTTGCTATCTTCTTCGTCAGGTCGTAAAGACGTGAGCCTTGACCTCCGGCAAGAAGCATAGCTATACATTCTTTTTTACAATACATGCCAATCTCTCCTTAATGTAAAATATTTATTTTTCTCTTAAAACCATTCCGCTGAATTTCGGAAGTACTACGTCGGCGTATATTCCGTCATTCTCTTCTTTTGCCTCAATATCAGAATTTACGTCTATATTACCCGTCCCGAAAAGTATATCGAATTTACCTTCCTCGGTCGTAGCGGGTATCTTAAGCGTTTGCTCCATACCCGAAAAATTCATAACGACGACGATTTCTTCACCGTTTTTCGCGATCCTTCTGAAGGCTACGGAATTTTTATCATTCTCGTCCGGATAAATCCATTCAAATCCTTTTTGATCGAAATCTATTTCCCAAAGCTCGGGAGTTTGCAAATAAAAATGATTTAACGACGTGACGTAATCTCTGAAATTGCTGTGATTTTCATATTCAAGCATAAACCATTCAAGTGCATGGTCGTAATCCCACTCTCTGAACTGTGCAAATTCTGTTCCCATAAACAGCAGCTTTTTTCCGGGATAGGTCATCATAAGCATAAGTGCAACTCTTGCTTGGAGGAACTTGTCCTCCGTGCTGCCGAACATCTTGTCCACAAACGATTTTTTACCGTGAACGACCTCGTCGTGCGAGATCGGCATACAGTAATTTTCGGTAAACGCATACATAAGCGGGAAATTCAAGGCCTTGTGCTTTTTCCCTCTGTAGAGAGGATCCGTGGATACGTAATCGTAAAAATCGTTTGCCCATCCCATATTCCATTTCAGGCTGAAGCCGAGACCGCCCTTTGAGATAGGAAGCGTGATCTTGCCGTATGCGGTAGATTCCTCGGCTATCGTCAATACGTCGGGAAATTCTTTGGATATTGCGCCGTTAAGCTTCTTGAAGAACTCTATCGCTTCAAGATTTTCTCTGCCTCCGAATACGTTCGGACGCCACATTCCCGGTGCCCTGTCACTATCGAGATAAAGCATAGAGGATACTGCGTCTACACGAAGTCCGTCAACATGGAACTCTCGCAAAAAATACAGCGCATTGGAAATCAGGAAAGAATGAACCTCGGGCTTTGCTAGATCGAAAAATCTGGTTCCCCAATTCGGTGCCTCCATCTTCAGCGGATCGCTGTATTCGTAAAGAAGGCTACCGTCAAACTCGTATAACCCCCATGCATCCTTCGGGAAGTGCGCAGGAACCCAGTCCATAATAACGCCTATACCGTTAACGTGAAGACGATCGATCAAATACCTGAAATCGTCGGGATCACCAAATCTGGACGTCGGTGCGTAAAATCCGCAAACCTGATACCCCCACGATCCGTCGTACGGATATTCCTGAAGCGGAAGAAATTCTACGTGAGTATATCCGAGCTTTTTCAAATACGAAGGCAAAAATTCGGCGATATCCCTGTAGGAATAGTACTTATTATCATCATGCCGCATAAAGCTTCCGAGATGTATTTCATAAATATTGATCGGTGCGGGAAGATATATGCCGTCGGAGGTCACGACGGTTTCTTTACGCTTACTCAACCACTCAGAATCGTACCACTTGAATTTCTTCTCGGTAAAGATAAGAGAAGCTCCGTCCGAGCTGCCGCGCGAAAATGCGGCGTACGGATCGCCCTTATCAAACACACGTCCGTTTGCGAATATTCGGAATTTATACGGCTCGCGCTCCAAGGAACGGTCGGATACGTATAACAACTGAAAAACGCCGTTATTATCATCCTTCTGCATAAATACCGGATCATTCCAGCCGGTAAAATCGGAAACCAGCCCTACATTTTCCGCATTGGGTGCCCACACTCTAAAGGTGTATTCATATTTATTATCGACAATTTCCAAGGAAACTCCTAAATAGTCGTACGAATGAAAATTCGTGCCCTGATGAAACAAAAAAGCCGGAAAGCTCGTATCTTTCATAATACCTCCATGAAAATGATAAGTGAGTGCCATATAGTGACTATAGTAATTATAATACTAAATATTTATTTTGTCAAGACATTCCGAACGCAATAGTTTTCATTTCGATTTTTTGCACAAAGAACTTTTACTGCCGTTCGGCTACGCAGATGCAAGATATTCGGTTATTGCTTTCGGAAACGGCGGTCAGCACTTGTAAACAGCTTCACGATAAATTTTATTGCGCGCCTGCCAAGTGATGCACCCAGAACAGAAAACACAATCATATAAAGTCGTATGCACCCATCTAAAAACGCGTATGATATCACGGTAAAGCCTATAAAAAACAGCAAAACGCGGATAAAAACCGCGACGCCGCCGCATTTGCCGAATTTCAAAGATCCTTTTATATCGGCTGGAGTTCTTTTTTCAAGCTTCAGCCAACGCATCACTAAGTATAAAAGCCTGGCGATGCAACACTTTATCAGATCAATAAAAAGTGTTGAAAATGCGAAAAACAGTCCATATACCGTGGCAGATAAAATCGATATTAGTATTTCTTTAACGGTAAAAGGAATCATTTAAATATCCTTTTTAAGAATCCGGCTTCAGCATTTTTTTCGGATATAAAGGTGCCGCGTATACTTCCCGTTACAGTTATCAGGCCTTCCTTTTTTTCAAGGCTTTCAATCTTCAGATCCTTACCTTCAATCATTATTCTGCCCATGCTCGTAGCAAGCGCAACGCACGTCCCATCGAACCCGATGATGTATTCAACTCCGTTCAACGTTATTCGGCTCATATCGGTTATCGTAATTAAAGAACTCATATTTCCTCCAATAAAAAACGCATACTCCCTACTAAGAAAGTATGCGAAAAAATATTTTTTTATGAATTGCTCTCGGAGATAACCTCATACATACCGACCGCTTCGGCTTTTTTCGTAGTCTCCTTTATTTCAAGTACTCTAACGGTTACGGATTTTGAACCGAAGGCGACCGTTATTTCATCTCCCACTTTTACGTTGTACGACGCTTTTTGGACTTTTCCGTTTACGGTTATACGCTCACCGTCACACGCTTCATTCGCTACGGTGCGTCTTTTAATGAGGCGAGAGACCTTTAAGAATTTATCAAGTCGCATATTTTAGCCGTTGATATGATCCTTAAGCGCTTGCGCGGGAGTGAAATGAACCTTGTTATGTGCTTCGATTTTAATGGTATCGCCTGTTTTTGGGTTTCTTCCGTCCTTTTCCTTTACGCCCTTAACTTCAAACGTACCGAAGCCCAAAAGCTGAATCTTATCTCCTTCCTTGAGGGCATTCGCGATTGCAGATAAGGTAGCATTGACAACGCTCTTCGCATCCTTTTCACTGACGTTAGCCTCGGCTACTACAACGTTAATAAGATCTGTCTTATTCATATTATACATCCTTTCAAAAAAATTGCATATTTATTATACCATCTTTCGGATGCAAATTCAAGAAGCGGCCAATTATTTTTTATGAACGGAATAAGTTTTAGCAAAAATTAATATATATTCAGGCGTTTCTTTGTGCATTTTGCTTTTTTACGTACCACGTTCTTCCTTCAACCTTTACGGCGTTGCTTACGAGAAAATATGCAGTTACCGTTACGATAACGGTAAAAATAAAGGCAATATTACTCTCATCGTTGCAAAAACGCAGATAAATGACGTAAATTCCTCCTACGGCTATAATTGAGTTAATGCTCGGTAAAATAAGGGATTTATAAAGGGAGACGCACGGGCGCGCGCACTTCTGCAAAACAGCAAATGATATAATCAGAGCCACCGCGTAGGAGCATGCGGTTCCGAGAGGCGCACCGATGATACCGAACCTTGAGTTGCCTATTAGGAAATAACTTACCAACACTTTAACCGCACTGCCGACCAGCATAGATATCATTGGCGCTTTTATTTTTCCCTTTGCCTCCAATGCGGAATTAATCACTATCAACGGAACGGCAAAAATCAAAGAAACGGACAAATAACTCAAAAGCACGGCGCCGACTTCTATCCCGTCGCTACCGAAAAGCAAGTATAATATTTGCCGTGAATACAGGCACGTACCGAGAGTTGCCGGAACAGCAAAGAAAAATATCAAGGAAAGCTCTTGCTCCAGCACTTTTGAAAAATTCAGACGTACTCTTTTTTCCTTGATCAGTTGGGGAAAGAATACGATCGTAATTGACGTAATGAGCGAAAGGAGCATATTAAAGATCGGAGTCGCATACGTGGTGTAGTTTCCGTATAAAGCCGTTGCTTCGGATTCGGAATACCCGAGAGAAAGCAATCTGCGCATTATCAAGCTCAGATCTATCATATTGGTGATACTCATTACTGCAGCGCTGACAGTAATGGGAAATGATATTTTCAGCACTCTTTTTATCACATTTGATGCGCTCTTTCGCAAAATCTGCCGCGTTTTATTATGTAATTCCAACTTATTAGAGCTTATCAAAAGATAAATTAGCCCTAGTAGCGAGCCGCAAGTCGCTCCGAATATCGTAAATGCGGAAACCGTGTTCAACGGCATGCACATTTTATCTGCGATATCTGCAAAGAGAAGTCCCAGCACCAGCCTGCCCGCTCCGTCTACAATTTGAGATACGGCAATATGTATGAATTTTTCGTCTGCACTTAAATATCCGCGTAGTACACCACTGACGGATACTAAAAGTATGGACGGTGCTATTGCTAGCATCGATTTATACGAATTTTTGCTTCCGATGATTTCGGACAGATGCGCAGAGCCGAGCGTAAATATAAGTGTAATAACCGCTCCGCTTACTGCGAAAAAGCAAAATGCGGTTTTTACTATTGAGTTCACCGCGTCGGCATCATTTTCATTTCGTGCATTACCGACCAGAATCATTATCGCCTTCGGAACACCCGCTGTACAAAGCAGATAAAAGAAGGAGTATACGGTATACGCCGAATTAAAGTATCCCATTCCCTCCTCGCCTAGAATATGAGCTAATGGTATTTTATACACTGCCCCCAAAAGCTTGACTATAACCGTAGCAACGGTAAGCGAGACCGCCCCTTCCAATATCCGATTGCCGAATTTCGTTTTTTCCCGCATTTTTCCTCCAAATAAAAAAGACTCACTGTATTTTATTAGCGAGTCTTTAAAATTATTATCTAAGGGGAGTTAATTCGAAAAGAAATCAAATATTTCCGATTTTCTCTTTTCGTTCTTATCGTCAAGTCCTTCGGTATCTGAAGCCGAATTTCTCAGATATTCGTACGGATACTTCGGTTTGAAAAGTCTCTTTATGATAGTTTCGGCTTCACCGTTTTTACCGTCCTTGCGCTTAACGAGCTTAGTTACCGCACCTGCTCCTACGGCAAAAATCGTCTGTATCTCTTCCATCATATATATATTATATAAGCCCTCGTGCCCTTCTAATGAAAAACCGACGTTTTCCAAATTTCCGACCGTGTTTTTTTGTCTGTACATATAGTACGGTCTGTATCCGGCAAATTTCGTCTTCAGCTGAGAATAAGACACGCTTTTTGCGGCATCACCGCCGCTCAGAGAATAGACCTCGGAATTGTTTCTGAGTGCATCAGATGCTTTTTTGACGCAGAAGGTATGTACGGTTATATTCGTTGGTGCAAGCTCGATAACGGAATCTATCGTTTCGGAGAAATTCTTAAAATCGTCTCCGGGAAGTCCCGCTATCAAGTCAACGTTGATATCTCTTATACCGCTCCTTTTCACCAGCTCGTACGCTTTATAAAAATCCGCGGTTGTGTGCTTTCTTCCTATATCGCGAAGAATATCGTCGTTAAGCGTCTGAGGATTTACACTGATGCGAGTTACGCCGTATTTGATAGCAACGTCGATTTTTTCTTGAGTAATGGTATCGGGGCGTCCCGCTTCGAGAGTAAATTCCTGAAGCGATTCAACGTTTACATGCTCGGATATTTTTGCGAAAAGGCGCTCTAACTGTTCCGGAGTAAGAGTAGTCGGTGTTCCACCACCTATGTAAACGGTATTTATCTCCATACCGAGTTTTTCTATCGTATCGAACGTATCCTCGAGATCTATCAGCAACGCATCTAAATAGTCTCCTATCATAGACAACAATCTCGGTGTAGTATACGAAACGAAGCTGCAGTATGCACATCTCGTAGGACAAAACGGAATGGAAACATAGAGCGAGCACGTATTAGGAGGCATTTTTTTCGTAATTTTTCTTTCCGTATTTGCAACAGCGGTTGCTAAAGCTGCTTTTTGCGGATTTAAGAGATACTCATCGCGTAATATCTTTTTCGTTTTCAATATACCTCTACCGGAAGCAATCAACGAGCCTGCTACCTTGGCGGGACGAACACCTGTTAATATACCCCAAGGCGGAATGTGACCTAAAAGCTCCTTGCCTGCCGCAAACAGTGCTCTGCCTACGGCGAGAGATGCATGGGTGGCAATAGTTATTTCCTCGGTCAGCCACACGGTACTCGATGCCGATGACATAGTATCGTTCAGTTTGATTATAACGCTTGCGCGCACCGCTTCGTCCGAGGGGAAAATATTAACGGTGACCTCGGGAACTCCGTCACCGGGCTGCTCGTTTTCACCAAAGGTGGCACCCGGGAAGAATATCATGCATAGAGTTTGGACGTAGTAACGATTAATATCGCCGTTTATTTTTAGAATCATATCACGTCACCCCTTTTTAACAGAATACGGGAATCCATAACTATGGTAACGGGGCCGTCCGTTATCATTTCCGTTTGCATATCGGCACCGAATACTCCTGCCTCGCATTTTCCGAGTAATTTTGAAATTTCAGAATTAAAACGATGGTATAATTCTTTCGCAATATCAGGATTTGCCGAATTAAAATAGTCCGGTCTGTTTCCGTGTGCGTAATTGGCGTTAAGGGTGAAATTCGATACCGAAAGGACTTCACCTCCGACATCGCGAACCGATAAATTCATTTTTCCTGCTTCGTCCGAAAATATTCTGAGCTTTGATATCTTTTCAGCCAGTGCAACAGAATCACTTTCCGTGTCGTTTTTTTCGACGCCTAAAAGTATATACAAACCGATTCCTATCTTGCCGGATAATATACCGTCGGCAACGACTGCGGCTTCCTTTACTCTTTGAATAACTGCTATCAACTATCTATACCTCCGAGAACTCAGTTGGAAAATCCTCTGCTTACAGAGATGACCTTATTTACGTTCTTCAACCTTGAAACTATCAAATCGTAATGGGATATATTTCTGCATCCAACCACGATATTGATTGCCATATCACCGCTCTTCAACGGAACTGTGTTAATCTGTGAAATTGAGACCTTCATATCTGCCAATACTGCGGAAATACCGGCAATTACACCGATTCCATCCTCCGCAACGACCTGAATTGACGCTTCGTATATATCATTTCTCGATTCCGCAGCGGATTTTTCCCATTCTGCCTTAACCCAACGCGCCAAATTTTCTTCGTTATGCCTTGACTGTATAACGTTTGGACAATCGGATTTGTGAATGGAAACGCCGAAGCCTCTCGTGATAAATCCGACTATTCTGTCACCGGGAAGCGGATTACAGCATCGTGCAAACTTCACCTGACAGCCGGGCTCACCGTCGATGATAATTCCGTTGGACGATTTCGTTCGCTTTGCGGTATTAATTTTTACCCTTGAAAGTTCGTCCTCGGCAGTGAGCGATATTGGATCGTCCTCAGCGTGAAGCTTTTCTATCTCCTCTTTTATTTTCGGAATGAATCTTTGAAGCGTTATTCCGCCGAATCCCAGCGTATTATAAAAATCGTCTGCGTTATTTATGCCTATGCGCTTGGCAATAAGAGTGATAATCTCGTTTATTTCCGCATCTGTGCAATTTTTATTTATACGCTTGAATTCACGCTCTACCTCGGCACGACCTACCTCGATATTCTCAGAACGCTTCTCTTTTTTAAACCATTGACGGATCTTGCTTCTTGCCTGTCCCGTTTTAACGATCTTCAGCCAATCGCGGCTTGGACCTTTTGAGGACTGGGACGTTATTACTTCGATTATATCGCCGTTATGAGGAACTCTGTCAATCGGAACGATCACACCGTTTATTTTTGCCCCCATCATTTTGTTTCCGACGGCGGAATGTATCGCATATGCGAAATCTATCGTAGTAGATCCCTGCGGGAGTGAAATAACGTCACCTTTCGGAGTGAAAACGAAGGTTTCGTCGTGGAAAATATCGGTCTTGAACGAGTGGATAAATTCATCAGGATCTCTGGTGCTTTCATCGGATTCCAAAAGCTGTGATATCCATCTGAGTTTATCGTCAAAGCTACGCGACGAGCGCTCGCCGGATTTATATTTCCAGTGCGCCGCAATACCGTATTCTGCCTCCTCATGCATCTCTCTGGTTCTTATTTGCACCTCAAAGGGTATACCTGAGTTTCCTATGACAGTCGTGTGCAAAGAGCGATAGAGGTTGGGCTTCGGAGTAGAAATGTAATCCTTGAATCTGCCGGGAATAGACTTGAACATTTCGTGAACGAGTCCGAGAGCCGTATAGCACTCCAGTTCCGTTTCCACTATAATCCTTACGGCATAAAAATCATAAATTTCATCAAAGGATTTATTGAAGGTGTACATTTTTCTGTACAAACTGTAAACGGACTTTACTCTTCCCTCAAGTCTGAAATTTATTCCGTTTTCATGCAGCTTATCTGAAATGGTACGCTTTGCATCTTCTATAAATTCTCTGCTTTGACCGTACTTTTTATCTATCGCCTCGTGAACCTCCTCGTATCCGACGTTATCAAGATAATAGAGACTTATATTTTCAAGCTCCTGCTTGATCTTTTGGATACCGAGGCGGTGAGCCAAAGGAGCGTATATATACATAGTTTCCAACGCGATTGCTCTTTGGCGATCTTCTTTTTTTGCCGAAAGAGTTCTCATGTTGTGAAGTCGGTCGCAAAGTTTTATGAAGATAACACGGATATCGCGGTTCATAGCCAAAAGCATTTTGCGGATATTCTCTATATGAGCTTCTTCCTTATCTGCGACCTGAACCTGAATAATCTTCGTCAAACCGTCAACGAGCATCGATACCTCGCCCCCGAACATTTTCGAAATCGTATCGAGGTTGGTTTTATCGGAGCAATCTTCTACGGTATCGTGAAGCAGGGCGGCGCATATAGAATCCGTATCAAGTCCTAATTCTGCGACGATTTTTGCTACCTCTACCGGATGACTTATATACGGTTCGCCGCTAAGTCTAAACTGTCCTTCGTGCAGCTTTGCCGCATACAGAAATGCTCGCTTAATTTTTTCTATATCGTAATTCTTCTCGTTTTTTTCAATCACACCGAGAAGAGGCTGTAATTCTTCGTACATATATTTTACCGTAAATTGACTAAAATTTCTCTACCTGAGATCTTAATTTGCGCAGAATATTTGATTTGTCCAAGTCGGTTTTTGTTGATGAATAATGAATGCTGTAAGTATAAACTTCGTTTTCCGGCTCGTTAAGGGCGACTATATTAAGCTCCTTCATAACCATAATTACGAATTTGAGTTTTACATAACCTATCCTTCTCTGCTCGCTCGCAGATAAGCCGGACATAATATCACGATGCGACAGTCTGCTTATACCTGCGCGGAAATTTGCCAACAGGAATCTGTAAACGACGGCGAAATCCTCACGCGTGGGAATAACGTCTTCATCTCGCTTGATTGTGTCTCCTGACTTAATCTGCTCAAATCTCTCTTTTTCACATGCGTGCAACTGCTTTTGATGTGCGGACGCTTTTATATCTCTGACTATCAGCTGAACGTTTTTTCTTCCGCCCCACTCGTTAATATCTACATTAAAGATTATATCAACACTGTCACCGATGTATACGTCGATTGAATCCGGCGAATTTGAAAAATACATTGCGGACAGAGTATGATTTCCGTTACCGAACGTAAGTTTGGTATGCTTACCGTCGCCGACGCCTGAAATTTCGTTTACTTGAACGCCCTTCATCATAAACACGGGCACCGGATTTCCGACGCCGTAAGGCTCAAGTATCTGAAGTTCCTCTGCCAGTGACAACGTAACGTCGGAGAACCCGATTTCCGAATCGATCTCAAGCGTAGGAACCATATCTGCTTCCGAAAGATTTTTTATAGCGTATTCATTGATCAATCTTCTGAAATTATCAAGCTCACAACGCTTAACCGAGAGTCCCGCGGCAAGCTCGTGCCCGCCGAATTTGACGAGGTGGTCACTGCAATAACACAAAGCGTCTACAAGATTCATTCCCTTTACGCTTCTTCCGGAGCCCTTGCCGATGTTTTCCTCAAAGGGTACGTCGTCTTCATTTCCGTCAAAGGAAACCAAAATAGACGGTCTGCAATACCTTTCGGTTATTCTCGAGGAGACGATACCGATAACTCCGTGATGCCAATTGTCAGCATCAAGCACGATAACGGGATTCTTATCTATGTCGTATTTTTCGATCATGCCGTAGGCTTCTTGCATTATGGAATTTTCTTCATTTTGCCGTTCCTTGTTCGTTTTACAAAGCTCTTCGGCTATTTTCATCGCTTCGTTACGATCTTCGGACAAGAATAGCTCTACAGCCATAGACGCGGTTTTAATTCTGCCTGCAGCGTTTATACGCGGTGCGAGAGTATAGCCGACGTAGCCGGACGTAATCTTCGGCTTTTTCTTTTTTCTATCGTTTCTTTGTGCATCTCCCTTTGCGCTCGACGCATCAATAAGGGCACGCAAGCCTATACGGTCGGTGTTCTCTATCATTTTTAGACCGTATCCGACTATTATTCTGTTTTCGCCTTTTATGGGCATTACGTCCGCTATAGTTCCTATCGCAACCAAATCGGCGTATTGAGAAAATATCCTTGCCGCAACTCTGCCTCTCGAATCTCCGGATGAAAGCTCCTCATATCCGCATATGAACTTAAATACGACGCCTACGCCTGCAAGTTCCTTAAACGGATAAGTGCAATCAGGACGGTGAGGATTAATGACGGCGGCAGCTGTGGGAAGATCCGCTCTGCATTCGTGATGATCCGTTACAACGACGTCTATGCCGATGCTTTTGGCATATTCAATCTCCTCGATTGCCGTAATTCCGGTATCGACGGTAATGATAAGTCCGGTGCCTCGTTCCTTTATGCCGTCAATGGCAGTGCATGATACTCCGTAACCTTCGCCGGATCTGTTCGGAATATAGTAATCGATATCGGCTCCCTTTGAGCGAAGGTACAGATACAGCGTGCAGACCGAAGTAACTCCGTCAACGTCATAGTCTCCGTACACGGTAATTTTTTCTCCGTTAGAAATTGCGGATTCAACTCTTTTAATTCCGAGCGTCATATCCTTCATATCAAACGGGCTGGCAAGCATTTCGCTCTCCATATAGATGAATGATTTAGCGGATAAAACGTCTGTATATCCGCGGTTGTAAAGAAGTTTGGCAATGATCGGGTTTATACCAAGATCTTTTGATATCTCGCTTATCGCAGCGGTGTTTTCCTCGACATCATTTGATTTAAGTATCCAATTCTTCTCCTTTGTTTCTTGTTGACTTTTCATTATTTAATAAACCGTAGCGGGACACGCGTCCCCCTTCCATTTTAATATACGACCTTAGGCGCAGTCTGAATTTCACCTGCGAATTTTGTTACTGTAATTTGACATGAGAGCCGCGGCGCATTTTAATCCGTCTATTGCGGCGCTCGTAATTCCGCCGGCATAACCGGCTCCTTCGCCTGACGGATAAAGATTTTTGTATCCGATGGCAAGCTTCGTATCATTGTTTCTTAATATTCTTACCGGAGAACTCGTTCGTGTTTCCGCTCCGGTCAAAACCGCGCTTTTACAGGCAAATCCTGCTATTTTCCTATCAAAATCCAAAAGTGCGTTTTTTATCGATTCCGATATTACTCTCGGCAAATAAGATTCGGGAGACACTAAAGAAATATTATTTCCGTTCATATACGTCGGAATCACGTCAGTCGGTTCTGCCTGACATTTTCCCGCCAAAAAGTCTCCCACGGTAATTATAGGTGCTTTATAATCGCCGCCAGCGGCTCTGTACGCGCTCAATTCTATCCGTCTTTGGAAATCTATTGCGCGCTCTGCTGTGTTTCCATAATCGCTCTTAAAAACGCTGCATGCAACGGCACAGTTTGAATTTTTACCGTCGCGTTTGCTGTAGCTCATTCCGTTAACTACGGTTCCGTTTTTTTCGCTCGTAGCGGCGACCACTTCTCCGCCGGGGCACATACAAAACGTATACACACCACGCTGCTTTGTGTTATATGAAAGGTTATACTCTGCATGACCGAGAAGCGGATGACCTGCATATTTTCCATACATTGACTCGTCTATACGGTCGGCTAAATGCTCGATTCGCATTCCTACGGAAAAATCCTTGGGTTCAATACTCATTCCGTTGCTTATTAACGTACGATAAGTATCTCTCGCACTGTGCCCGATTGCCATAATTACGGCACCTGCCTGAATCACGCCCTTATCGGTAACTACTGCGGAAATATTCCCTCCGCTGCACTCGTAATTCAAAAAAGTCGTATTATAAAGGATCTTGCCGCCGAGCTGACATATTCGCGATAGAATATTATCGACCACCACCGACAAAACGTCTGTGCCGATATGCGGCCTTGCGATATATTTAATATTCTCCTCGGCGCCGAACTCAACCAATCTGTCAAGCACGTAAGAGCACAAAGGGTCATTCGTTCTGGTAACCAGCTTGCCGTCCGAAAAGGTTCCGGCTCCGCCTGCACCGAACTGTATGTTTGAATTGACGTTTAATTCGTGAAGCTCATTAAAACGATCCACGGACGCTTTTCTTGCCGTTACGCTTTCTCCGCGCTCGATCACGACTGGATTATATCCGTGCTCTGCAAGAAGAAGCGCGGCAAACATACCGGCAGGCCCCGAGCCTATTACGACCGGAGGTGCATCCAAACGGTTCGTACCGTACTCAAACGACGGAGTTTGCTTTACAATCATCGAGCCTCCCGCCGCAGCCATTCGCTTTTCATCTGGAACGAAATCGTAGCAACGGACGCCTATTGAATAAACGAAGAATATATTATCCTTATTGCGTGCATCGATGCTCCGCTTATAAATAAACGCTTCGCACTGCTTAACCGGCGCAAGGATTTTGGCAAGCCTTTGCCTTGCAACCGAAAACGCCTCTTCCGAAGAGGCGTCAAACGGTAATTTTATATTATTGAAAACGATAGTACAATCCGCTTGTTTCATACGCTCAACCAATCTGCCGCTCTAAATGCGCTGAGCGCCAAGTCGGCATCGGACTCTGCGTACTTGACAAAAAGCCAAAATACGATCGCTACAATAAATGACGCAAATACCGAAATTATCGTACCAATTCTTATTCCGAATATTTTTTTGTTCATAGACTCCTCCGTCACATTCAATTTTCCGCTTCCGAATCATGCATCATGTTCTTGAGCAAAAATTTGCGAAGTGTATCTGCCGTGTAATTTCGTGTCAGGGTATAATCCATAGCCACTGAGATAATTCCCGTTTCTTCGGAAACTACTATGATTATGGCATCGCAAATCTCACTGAGACCTATTGCCGCTTTATGCCGTGTTCCCAAATCCCCCTCAAAATCGCTCCTGCGGGTAAGAGGAAGGATGCATCCGGCAGATGAAATTTTCCCCTCGTCAATAACTACCGCGCCGTCGTGAAGCGGTGCTTTATCGTAAAACAGATTACGAAGCAAATAGGAATTAACGTCGGCGTTAATCGCAACGCCCGTCCTCGTAACCTCGTCAAGCTGCGTGGTTCTCTCTATAACGATCAGCGCTCCGGTCTTCGTAGAGGAAAGCTCTCTTACCGCAGAGCAGATATTATCGATAACCTGATAATTCAGATTTTCCCGTTTGCCGGAATCGCCTATACTGAACAATCTGACTATTGACTTGGATCCCAGTCTTTCCAATACGTCGCGGATCTCCGGCTGGAACAATATAATAAATGCAAGCATTCCTATCTGAAAGATTCCCGACAGGATAAACTTAATACCCGAAAGAGAGAAAACGGAGGCTACGGCGTAAGCAATAAAGCATATAAGCACTCCGACTATAAGAGAGCCGAGTTTTTTTCCCTTCATAAACTTGAAAACGAAAAAGAAAAATGCGGTAAGCAATAAAATATCGATTGCATCGTATAAAGAAAAATCAGAGAATGCAGCCTTTG
Organism: uncultured Ruminococcus sp.; assembly: GCA_964644445.1. GTDB lineage: Bacteria > Bacillota > Clostridia > Oscillospirales > CAG-272 > UBA1740. Next base: position 65,861 of record CAZXVF010000001.1, on the reverse strand, counting down.
CGACATTGACAAAATCATCTAAGATCGCGGCTATATTATCCTTTGCAACGTTCAACATCCAGTTCATATATATACCTCACTGACCTACGGGCCGTTTGTGAACAAATATTTTAACTATTATAGTATAACATATATTTTCTTAAATTGCAATGGTCAATTAGAGTTTTTTTGTCAAAATTATTCGTTATTTTACCGAAAAGGTCTTGAAATACATCCCGATTTATGTTATGATAAATTAGCGTGTTTTAAAAATATCAACGGAGCTTTTTTATGGCAAAAGATATCACACAGAGGATAAAGCATTTGTATCCCAAGCTTTCAAAAGGTCACAAAAGAATCGCGGCACTGATATTGCGTGATCACGACAGATTGTTCAACGTATCCGCGCTTGCTTTGGCACGTGAGGCGGGAGTTTCCTCATCGACGGTCATGCGATTCGTCGCAGTGTTGGGCTATGATAAGTATTCGGAATTTCAAACTGCAATAAGGGATATGGTGAAGGTCGATATAAGGTTTAAGCAGCATATTGATCTGGCAAAAAAGCAATTTGCAAGAGGTGATATACTGAAAAACGTGCTTGAATCGGATATCAAAAAGCTGCAAAACGTTGAAAAGAGATTAAGCCGAAACGACTTTAAAAGCTTCGTCTACTCTATACTCACGGCAAAGAGAGTGTTCGTAATCGGATCCAAAAGCGCCGAGGGTATTGCTCAAATACTTACCTACAATCTTTCACTGCTGCTCGACAACGTCGTTCCCTTAAAGCTTTCATCCTCCGCAGAGTTGCTCAAGGATATCTATTCTATCGGAAGCAAGGACGTTTTTATAGCCATTTACTTCCCGAAATACTCAAACGAGATTCTGACGGGAGCAAAATATTGCAAGAAAAAGCAAACGAATATTCTGGCAATTACCGATTCTGCAAGCTCACCGCTAATAGAATACGCCGATAACACGATCATTACGGAAACCGATATGGGACAATTCACCGATTCTATGGTAGCGTCACTTAGCATAATTAACGCGATAGTTGTGCAAGTATCTTTCGAAAGAGAAAAGCAATTATTATCCAAGTTCACGGATATCGAAAAAATCTGGCGTGAATACGGTGCATATCCAACGACAAAATAAGATTTGGAACAAAAAATGGAAACTAATAAAATTTGCGTAATCGGAGGCGGTGCCGCCGGAATGATGGCCGCGGGAACCGCTTCGTTATACGGCGCAGACGTAACGATATTCGAAAGCATGCCGTATTTAGGCAAAAAGCTGGGAATCACCGGAAAAGGGCGATGTAACGTAACAAATGCTTGCAGCTGTAACGAATTTCTGGAAAACGTGACGAAAAATCCGCGATTCCTTTACGGAGCGATAAATTCTTTTACGCCGGAGGATACCGTTAATCACTTTGAGTCCTTGGGAGTCAAGCTGAAAACCGAACGCGGAAAAAGAGTTTATCCCGAAACCGACCGTGCAAAAGACGTCGTCGATGCAATGCGTCGCTATTCTGCAAATGCAAAGGTAATACACCGGAAAGTCAACGAAATAAAAATTGACGACGGACGTTTTACGGTAATTTGCAAAAACGACATATACGATTTCGACAAGGTTATTATCGCTACGGGGGGAATGTCGTATCCACTGACCGGATCGGACGGATCGGGATATAAGTTGGCATCAAAGCTCGGACACGAAATAACGACTATCACACCTTCGCTAATACCGCTGGAATCGCGTTCGGATTTATGCGAAAGAATGCAAGGACTGTCTCTCAAAAACGTATCCGTCAAGATATTGGATAAAAACGAAAAAACGGTTTATACGGATTTCGGAGAAATGATGTTCACTCATTTCGGCGTTACGGGACCGATTATATTATCGGCATCGGCTCATCTGCGCACGTTTGATATTTCGGAGCTGACTCTTTCCATCGATTTGAAACCGGCACTCGACGAAAAAACTCTCGATCAAAGGCTGATATCCGACTTCAAGGAAAACAGCAACAAGGATCTCGTCAACGCCTTATCGAGCCTTCTTCCTTCAAAAATGATAAAACCGTTCATTGATTGCACCGGCATAGACGAACGGAAAAAGATTAATTCGATAACTAAAGAGGAGCGTTTTAAGATACTTACTTGGCTCAAGGATTTCAGAATCGGACTCTTGCGCTTTCGACCAATTGAAGAAGCCATTGTTACGTCCGGCGGAATAGAAACCAAGGAAATTAATCCAAAAACCATGGAATCAAAGCTTGTGCCGGGATTGTATTTCGCCGGAGAGATAATCGACGTCGACGCATATACGGGAGGATTCAATCTCCAGATTGCCTTCTCTACCGGATATTTGGCAGGAAAAAGCGCAGCAGAAAATTAAATAACGGAGATAAATATGATTAGAATAGCAATAGACGGCCCAAGCGGAGCGGGTAAATCCAGCGTAGCGAAGGCAGTGGCCTCAGAACTGAAGATCATCTATGTCGACACTGGTGCATTATACCGTACCATCGGAATGTTTATGATAGAAAGCGGTGTGGACTTAAAAAACCATGAGGACGTTGCAAACCACCTTGGAGACTTCACATTAAATCTCGAATTCAAGGACGGAAAGCAAGTAATTTTACTTAACGGAAATGACGTTGGAGACAGCATAAGAACCCCCGAAGTGTCAATGGCGGCATCCCTCGTCAGCGCAATACCCGCAGTCAGAGAATATCTTCTCGATACTCAAAGAAGCATAGCAAAAAACAATAGCGTTATTATGGACGGAAGAGACATAGGCACGGTAATTCTTCCCGACGCCGAAGTAAAGGTCTTTCTCACGGCATCCCCGGAAGCAAGAGCTAAAAGAAGATACGAGGAATTGATATCGCGAGGAGCGACCGTCGAATACGAGCAGGTATACCGTGAGTTGGTTGAAAGAGATAATAACGATTCAACGAGGAACATTTCTCCGTGCGTTCCGGCGAAGGATGCTATCATACTTGACAATTCTAATTTTGAGCCGGAAGAAACAGCTGCTGCAGTAGTTAAAATTATTAAGAGCATTCAAACTAAACCTCGGGAAAACAAATTCTACGCTAATGCCTACAAGATCCTGTCTCCCGTGTTAAAATTTCTTATGAGAATAAACGCAGTAGGCGTTGAAAACATACCCGAAAACGGCGGAGTTCTGTTTTGCTCAAATCACATCAGTGCTCTTGATTTCATTTCAATAGCAGCATGCACCAAGCGTCAAATATCGTTTATTGCCAAAAAGGAGCTCTTCTCCATACCGCTACTAAACAAAATTATAACCGCACTCGGAGCCATTAAGATAGACCGAGGAGGAAATGACGTAGGAGCTATTAAGGCTGCAATCAAGGTAACGTCGGACGGAGGCTCTGCCGCAATATTTCCTCAAGGTCATAGATATCCTGGAATCAATCCCGCTACAACGCCGGTTAAGCACGGCGCGGGACTCATTGCATACCGCTCAGGTTGCGACGTAATTCCCGTATGCATACAGGTCAATCACGGAAAGTACGGTTTATTTAAAAAAATCACTGTCGTTTTCGGCAAGGCAATAAAAAATCAAGAATTCAATTTCACTTCCGGCGGACGTGAGGAATATGAACGTGCTGCTAATATGATGTTCGGTGAGGTTGTCAAGCTTTCGAATTATTCAACACTTCCCTCCTATGATCCAAAAAAGGACAAGCATAGCGAATATTACCGCAATAAGAGGTAACAAAACTTGGATATTAACCTTTCTAAATACGGAGGATTTTGCCCCGGAGTTAAGCGTGCGGATGCAGCCGTGCGAAAGCTGCTGTCCACACGTGCCGAGGACGAAAAAATCTATATAATTGGCAAGCTTATTCATAACGGTACGTATAATCGTGAACTCGAAAATCTCGGGGCTGATATCATATCGTTTGACGATGTACGTCGAATAGTCGGCGATCCGTATCACAAGCGAAAAACCTTCGTTATCCGAACGCACGGCATATCCCGTGACGAATACGACACTCTTTCGCTTTACTCACGCAACGACGGAAATATAAGAATAGTTGATCTCACTTGTCCCTCGGTCAAACGAATACACGAAATCGCAAACTCGGAAACGGATGAGGATACGCTTTTCGTAATTTACGGCGATATAAGCCACGCGGAAACCAAGGCTGATATATCGTATGCTAACGGAGATTGTGTAGTTATCTCATCAATTGAAGAATTGACAAAGATCGATCTCAATCATAAAAGGGTTGTTTTTTGCTCGCAGACCACTCAAAACTCAGCAGAATTTAAAAAAATTAAAAAAAATTTCAAAAAACTCTGTACAAATGCGTTTTTTTTTGATACAATATGTAATGTCACTGAAAATCGTCAGACCGAAGCAATTGAAATTGCACAAAAGTCCGATGTGATGATAATTGTAGGAGATCGGCACAGTGCGAACTCGAACAGACTGTATGAAATATGCAGCTCGATATGTCCTAATTCACAATTTATCGAATCAACGGCAGGATTAACAACTGATTTTCCTGACAACGCGAAAAGCGTAGGAATAACCGCTGGTGCTTCCACACCTGACGGTATAATATTGGAGGTTTTAAAGACTATGGAAAACTTTAGTCAAATGCTGGAAGGCTCACTCAAAACTTTACATACAGGAGAAACAGTTACCGGTACCGTATTCACAATCAGTGAAAACGAAATCAAGCTTGACCTTGGCGCTAAATTCACCGGCGTTCTTACAAGAGAACAGATCACAGACGATCCCGCTGTTAAGCTCTCCGATATGTTTAAGATCGGTGATGAGGTTGACGTCTTCGTAATCAGAGTCGAGGACGGTAAGGGCCTCGCAACCGTATCCAAAAAAAGAGTAGATGCGGACAATAGCTGGACAGTACTCAGAGACGCCTACGAAAACGGTGAAATTCTCGAGGGTAAAATAGTTTCGGCAGTAAAGGGTGGCGTTATACTTTCTACAGGCGCTAACACGGTATTCGTACCGGCTTCCCAAACCGGCCTTGCAAGAGGCGCGGATCTTTCCGCTCTCGTAGGTACAACCCAGAGAGTCAGACTTATCGAGTTTGACGTTTCAAGAAAGAAAGCACTTGGTTCTATCAAGGTTATTCTCAATGAGGAAAAGAAAGCCAAGGAAGATGCTATTTGGGCAACACTTGAGGTAGGCAAGCATTATATGGGTACCGTAAAGAACCTTGCTCCCTACGGCGCTTTCGTTGATATCGGCGGCGTAGACGGAATGGTACACAACACGGAGCTTTCCTGGAAGAGAATCAAGCATCCTTCTCAGATCCTCTCCGTAGGACAGCAGATTGACGTATTCATCAAAGAGCTTGATGAAGAAAACAGACGCATTTCCCTCGGATATAAAACTCAGGAAATGGATACTTGGTATCAATTCACACAGAAATTCAACGTCGGAGATATAGTTCCCGCAAAGATTGTTTCCATTATGCCTTTCGGTGCATTTGCCGAGGTGTACGAGGACGTTGACGGTCTTATTCACATTTCCAGAATATCCACTCAAAGAATCAACTCCCCCGCAGAGGTTCTCTCCGTAGGACAGGTTGTTGACGTAAAAATCGTAGAAATCGATGATGAAAACAGAAAGCTTTCACTTTCTATCAGAGCGATCACCGAAGCAGCTGAAAAGGCTGCAGCTGCTGAAAAGGCTGCTGCAGAAAAGGCAGCGGCAGAAGCAGAAGCGGCAGCCGAGGCTGAAAGAATCGCACATGAAAGAGCTGATATGGCTCCCTATATCGTAGGATCGATTTAATTGGTTATTATGCTTTAAGCCTCACTTTTGTGAGGCTTTTTGTTTTAGGCAGCTAGCTCTTATGCAGTGCTTCCATCATGATAAAAATCAAATTCAAGGCAAAAATATGAGGCAGATGTGAAAAACATCTGCCTCACTGCGTAATATACAAGTTTATTAATCAGTACGCTAATTTATACGTTGTTCATTGATGTAACATGTTTATATGATACGTCATTATAAAATTAAATGCACATTTCGCGAAGCTTATCTGCGATATCGCATAGTTCCCATTTTACACCGAGGTCTTCTCTACCCATATGGCCGTAGGCTGCAAGCTGCTTATATATTGGCTTACGAAGATCGAATTTCTTGATAATTGCGGCGGGACGAAGATCCACTAATTTATTTACCGCTTCGGATATCTTCTCCTCGGCAACCGTTGCAGTTCCGAAGGTATCGATCATTACGGAAACGGGACGTGCAACTCCGATTGCATAAGCAAGCTGAACCTCACATTTGCTTGCGAGCCCGGCCTTTACAATATTTTTGGCAACGTATCTTGCGGCATAGGATGCGCTTCTGTCAACCTTCGTGGGATCTTTGCCTGAAAATGCACCGCCACCGTGGCGAGAATAACCGCCGTAGGTATCGACTATTATCTTTCTGCCGGTGAGTCCCGTGTCGCCTTGCGGTCCGCCGATAACGAATCTACCGGTAGGATTAACGTAAATATTAACCTTGCCATCCATAAGTTCAGTCGGAATTACAGGCAAAATAACCTTATCGATTATATCACGGCGTATGGTTGCGAGATTCACCTCCGCAGAATGCTGTGAAGAAACCACTATAGTATCGACTCTTTTAGGCTTTCCATCAACATATTCGACGGTTACCTGAGTTTTTCCGTCCGGACGTAGGTAGGAAAGCTTGCCGTTTTTACGAACCTCGGTAAGCTTTAATGCAAGCTTATGAGCAAGAGAAATCGGAAGAGGCATAAGCTCTGGCGTTTCATCGCAAGCATATCCGAACATGAGTCCCTGATCTCCCGCGCCGGTATTAAGTTCATCGTATTTTTCATCATCCTTAGCTTCAAGGCATTTATCAACGCCAAGTGCTATATCGGCACTTTGCTCGTGAATCGAGCTGAGCACGGCACACGTATGTGCATCAAATCCGTACTTTGCTCTATCGTATCCTATTTCCGAAACCGTCTCTCTGACGATCTTTTGAATATCCACCTTTGCTTTCGTGGTAATTTCGCCCATTACCGTTATAATACCGGTAGTCGCAAAGGTTTCACAGGCAACTCGGCTCTCCGGATCCTGAGCAATCATTTCATCCAAAATCGCATCGGATATTTTATCGCATATTTTGTCAGGATGTCCTTCCGTAACGGATTCCGACGTAAACAGAATTTTCTTCATATTTTAACTTCCTTTCGAATTATAAGAGCAAGAAAAAAGGGCTGCAAGCGCAAACCCCCGATCGAAACCTCATCTCTCAGGAATTAGCACCTTATAATAAAACAGGTTGCCGGGCTTCACAGGGCCAGTCCCTCCGCCGCTCTTGATAAGTAATATTTAATTGCAACTGCATTATATCATAACTCACATCAAAAATCAAGTACTTTCGCAACATTTTCTGTTTTTTTGACAAATAATATAAAACGGCCGAGGCGAAGCAACGCAAAACAAGAAAATGCGTATAAGCCTTCGACTCGGTCGTTACTTATTTGTATTAATACAGATCAAATGAAATCACGATCTATCCTTATGCATCGCCGTGGAAAAGTAAGGACTGATAAACGGTATAGCACTCGAGATTATATCACTATGTGTATGGGCATTCCCGCTTCATATTCCGGAGCAACTTCACCTATGATAAGCGGAGCAAGATACCGCAAGCATTCATCGGTAACTCCGTTTTCCGTGTCGTTTATATATTCACGGGGAACGGTTTTTACTGCATTCGCTATTCCGCCAATATCCGATGTATCATAAGATACCGAATATTCTGCCGTATCGTTCCTCTTGACTATCATCATTTGAGCGGTTTTTCCTGAAATTGCCGCGTTTACTGCTGCTCGTCCGGTTTCCACGGATTCTCTTATATCCGTCAACGAAGAGATATGCGCGGCACAACGCTGAGGAAGATTCAATTCAATAGATCTGACCTTGCATCCCAATCTGTTTCTAACCAATTCTTCAAGCACCTTACCTGCGCCGGAAAGAGCTTTATGTCCAAATGCATCTACGGCGTTTCCTGATGCACCGACGTATTCCCCGTCGGCAAATCTGATTCCCTCGGAAACCGTTACGAGAACCGCGGGATGCCTCTCAAGGCAAGAGAGAACGTCGGAAATAAATTTTTCATTATCGAAGTCAACCTCGGGTAGATAAATAAGATCTGGACCGATTCCGCCGGAAAGTATCGGAAGTGCAGATGAGGCTGTAAGCCAACCTGCGTCTCTTCCCATAATTTCGACTATCGTTACCGCCTTCTTCGTATATACCGAAACGTCGCGAATTATTTCTTTGACGGTAGTTGCAACGAATTTTGCCGCCGAACCGAATCCAGGCGTGTGATCGGTTACGGAAAGATCGTTATCAACGGTTTTCGGCACTCCGATAATACGCATCTCATATGCCCTCTCCTGCATAAAACGTGAAAGCTTGAGTACCGTGTCCATCGAATCGTTTCCGCCTATGTAAAAGAAATATCTTATATCGTATTTTTTAAATAATTCAAGCAGCCGCTCGTACGTTTTCTTATCGGTATCATGATCACCCAGCTTTTTTCTACAGGATCCGAGTGCGGCGGCCGGAGTAAGCTCCAATGCACGGAGTTTGGAATCATCCGAAAAAATTGCCGAAAGATCTACGATTCGCTCATCAAGAAATCCTTCTATTCCGTTTCTCATTCCGTATATTTTTTCAATTATTTCAGAATTTTCATTTGCTCCTCTGATGACTCCTGACAAAGTTGCATTTATTGCCGCCGTAGGACCGCCGGACTGTCCAACGATCGCATTCCCCTTCAATAAACTCATAATAGTTCTCCTTTGATATTTTTATGATCCGCTTTTCAGCTTTGCTAAATCCAAGTGTGATAATGCGTTTTTAAGATATTTTTCGCGTTCAAAGCCGTAATCCAAAAAATATGAATGCTCTGACACGTCTATTGCAAGACGCGTCGGATGGATCAAATCTCGCCATGAATTGAATTCCTTCACTTGCGGACGTCCTCTGTCGTCCAAGTATATCAGTACAAATCCCGCCGGCGTTTCACGGCACTTACAAAATATCTCATACAAAAACGCCTCGTCTGATGAATAATACTTTTTTATAAGCCTGTTGCCCGAAGGCATTTCCGAAAAAGACTTAAAATACAAATCGTGCATAAGATATTCCGACAAATTAGCCAGAACGTCATCTTTATCACGTTTTTTAATAGCTGCCTTTGATATTTCCGACAATGAAGCGTTCTTAATCACGGAAATACTTTTTTCCATTACCGAATGTTTGAGACGCAGGCTTCGCATATATTCTCGGTGCAGCGCTATATTTTCCTCCGTCAAAAAGGTTCTCATGGGATCCATAATATTTTCCTCCTGAATCACGTTTACTTAAAGTATATGATAAAGGAAGAAAATATCCAATGCTCATTTATCGGCGACGTCAAGTCGGAAAAGCTTCAAGCCCAAAGCTTAAAACAGTACAGTAGCTATATTGTATCAGTTCAATAATTGAGACTCGGTAAACGTATACTCCGTACTGCAAAATCTGCAAACCGCAGTCAGCTCGCGCAGTTTTCCTTCCGCTTCCTGCTCGTTTAACATTGATACTATTTCATTTTTACCGAGACTTTTAATTTTTTTCTCCATTCGGCTCCTTGAGCAGTCGCATTTATACGATACGTCAAGCGTATCAAAGACGTCAAAAGGAATATCGCGCATGGCGATCATTGCAATTTCCTCGTTGGTTTTTCCTTGTTCGAAATATCTCGAAATATTTACAAGATCAGCTGCATTTCTTTCTATGAGATTTACCGTTTCTTCATCCGGATACGGCATAAGCTGAATCAGAACACCTCCTGCGGCAAGACATGAATAATCCTTGTCAACCAGAACTCCCAATGAAAGTACTGTAGGTATCTGCTCGCTTAACGCAAAATAAGCAGCAATATCTTCGGCGATTTCTCCGCTCACCAAATTACTCGTTCCGATTTGCGGATCTGCCTGTCCGACGTCCTTTATGACGGAAATAGTTCCCGCTCCCACCGCAGCACCGACGTCAAGCTTTCCGTTTGACTTCTTCGGCGGATTTACCATTGGATTTTGTATATATCCCTTCACGTTTCCGAAATAATCTCCGACAGCGATAATACTACCGGCATCTCCGTCACCCGAAATATTAAAGGTCACCGTGTTGCCTTTTTCCGGAAGCATGGTTCCGACCATTGAAGCCGCTGTTACCGTTCTTCCGAGAGCCGCGGTCGCTGTAGGCGTGGTTTTATGATATTTAACCATATCGTCGACTATTTTAGTGGAATTGATAACTAAAATGCGGGCAGAGCCGTCTCTTGTCATTCCCCTTAAAATTGTTGAGTTCGTTTTTTTATTATTTACGCTCATTATATTTCCTCACTTTTTGCATTTTGCCACGATATATATGCGCTCTGCGGAATCGTCTGCCACCGTAAAATTAAAATCGGAGAACGCACCTATAAATTCCATTGAATTCTTTTCAAGACGTGATCTCATAGTTCTTATAGTGTACATACGTTCCCTTTGGCATTCATCGTATCGCTCGTACGTTCCGTTTTGATTTTCCTTAAAGAGAGTTATGAAAAAGTCACATGCACGGCTTTTTGGATTATATGAATTTTGCCATATACATACGCTTTCTTTTTCCTCCATAACATATGCATGGTCTGCATATACGGTTTCAAATTTTGCTTTTCCGTTGATATCGAAAATGAAAAGCCCGTTCGGAGACAGATAATTGTGTACCAATGAAAAACATTTGTCAAGATCTCCGGTCTCGGTTATGTGATTTATCGAATCTAGGCATGACGTAACGACGTCAACCGTACCGTATAATTCAAATTCACGCATATCCTGACAGAGCCATAGTATTCCGTCAAGCCCCTCGCGCTCCGCTTCAGATCTCGCTATATCAAGCATTTCTGCAGAATAATCTATCCCTATCATATCTCTGCCTCGTTTTGCCAACTCCAGCGTCATTTTACCGGTTCCGCATCCGAGATCGAGCCACAGCGACGGATCGTTCGGACCGTATTTTTTTACTGCTTTTTCTATGAAATCCGCCCATGTCTTGTAGTCAATATCGCTGTTAATAGCATCGTACACCGGTGCTAAGAGATCGTATATCATACGCCACCTCCAAATCTTTCAACAACCTCATCGGCGAAGAGTCTATCGGTTGCAAAGGCATCGCGCAAAAGCTCTGCCGGAACGTATTCATCATATTTGTCAAACACCGGTAGTTCTCCTTCGGAAACCAAATCAAACGTATCAATTCCGTCACGTTCAATAATGCTTGATATATGTGACATTATATCGCCTTCGGAGCTATCTTTTGCCTTAAAGGTGATATAGCAGCACGATTCGCTCTGTATATCCGAAATTCCAAGCTCAGATGCATACTTTTTCAAGAAGCGTTTAGCCGTTCTGAACGATCTGGTTCCGAGCCACGGGAAAAGACAAAAGCTCTGTCCGCCGATAAAAACTAAAAGCTTATCGTCCATTTTTGCATTTTTGGCGAGACGTCTGGCTTTTTGCAAACGCAGATTCGCGTTTGAGCCCAAGAATTTGTATTCCTTGTCATTGAACAGTATCTCGCGCATTTTTAGAAGAAGCTTAGTATGTATCTCTCCGCTATCGCCCGGCCATGATATTTCCATTTTTCCTTCGACGGGCTTTACGAATATTAGCTTTCTGCCTATATCGGTTTCAAGCACCTCCCAAACTCTGCCTGCGAGGGCAAATCTGTCTCCGTTCGGAGGCGGCGTCGTTATCGTGCCTATCTCCTCGCTTCCGGATCGAACGGTATAATCCTCACTATCTTTAAAGACAGCATAAAACTTATATGAATTAATTATTCTCTCCCCTGCTAATCCTACGATAAGACCGCCGCACTCTGTCATTTCGATATACTCTTGATTGATCATTGAAACTAAAAGAGCGCGATACGCCTCCTTGCCGAGGCATTTAAGAGGAGGAAGCGACAGAATAATCGATGCAAGCTGCTTCGGTGTCTGCTCACCTCGTGAGGCTAATACGCTGAGTGTTTGGTGGAACGCTAAGCTTAAAGGCATTTTTTTGATCCGCGGTGGCTCTATAAACCTCTCCTCGGAATATAAATCTATTATTGCAATACCGCGAAGCAATTCCCAAGGAATAAGCTGAGGCAACGGGGCGTTCGGCAAGAGAGTATCTTCTCTGTAAACCATAACCATTTCCGGAGGATTGCCTCGCCTGCCGGAACGTCCGAGTCTTTGAAGAAATCCCGAAACAGTCGTCGGTGCGCCTACTTGAGCAACGCGATCTAATTTACCTATATCTATACCTAGTTCAAGGGTGACTGTGGCGCAGGTGACGGCACGCGATATTTCTTCATCCTTCATTCGTATCTCGGCGTCTTCTCTAAGCGAAGCGGAAAGATTTCCGTGATGGATAAGAAAAACGTCGTCCTCGCCTCTATGTGCCGCAATCTGACGCATAGTTGCAGTCACGTATTCGGTCTCCTCTCTAGAATTGGAAAATACGAGAGCTTTTCTGTTATATACCGCATCATAGAGAAATTCATATCCGGGATCCAAGATCGCTTTCCCGCCTCGGTAGGCAGAACCGTCGGATGAACCTTCCGGAGTTTGAATTTCATCTGCATTCTGTATATAGAAATGCTCCATTGCCAAACGCCACTTCAACGGCAGGCGCGGCGGAACGGGAGCATCAGTCCTTCGTTCGGTTCCCTCACCGAGCCAAGCGGCGGTAAGTTCAATATCTCCCACGGTTGCGCTTAATCCAATCCTTCGCGGATGATGTCCGATCAAGTCGGATATTCTGGAAAGCAGACATATCACCTGATTGCCGCGATCGGTGCCGATAAGAGAATGCACCTCATCTATCACAACGTAACGAAGGCTACTGAAAATGCGCGGTATATCGTTTGATCTGCGCATTAACATTGATTCGAGAGACTCCGGAGTTATTTGCAGTATTCCCGAAGGATTTTTCAAAAGCGCCGCCTTATGTGATTGACCTACGTCTCCGTGCCAATGCGTGACGTTAATACCCGACATATCCAATATTTCTTGAAGTCTCGAAAACTGATCGTTAATAAGAGACTTAAGAGGGGCTATATACAAGACGGAAACCGATTTTGATGCCGCCGGATCGTCGTACACGTCGGATATTATGGGGAAAAATGCTGCCTCGGTTTTTCCGGACGCTGTGGAGGATGATATTAAAAGATTATTATCCGTTTCAAATATTACTCTTGCAGCTTCTATTTGAACGTCGCGGAGCTCCGTCCAAGAGTGCGAATACACGTATTCCTTGATGAAATCCGGAAATTTCATAAAAATTCTGTCTGCTTCCGTCATTTTGCGTCCTCCTTCTGTAAATTCTGCCTGTTTTTATATATCTATATCAAATAAATCTATTTTCTTTAGTGCATTAATTTCTGTACCTTGCACGGTAACGTTTTCTTCGGTTGCGCGAGGTGTATCATCGCAAGCACTCGTTAAAAAATCACTTACCTTAGCACCGGGATTATCCCTTAGTATATTCAGCATAGTAAGGTAATCTCTTATAATCTCACGCGGTGTTATCATCTCCTCGGCCCCCGTCCTGGAGATTGCATTGGTAAGAAACGACGCTATTTCTTCGTCGGTGAGCGGCGATGCTTCAAGTCCCTCTTTGTCCATATACAAACGAGTCAAGCGTTTTATAAGCGCCAATAATTCGTTAGCCGAAAGAGCGCGAAGCCTTATTACGGGAGAAGAAAGGTTATGATACCCAAGCGCGCCGTATTTTGAATCCTCCAGACGTGACTTTAACGCTTCGTAACTGAAAAGTCCCCTGCGAGTGTCCTCCAAGAATTTAGGTGTTCCTCCGAATACGATGCCTAACCACGGGGCTTTCCCCTGTAACGTGTCATTGAATATTGCAAGTATTTTTTCATAATTCGATTCGCGCGAAACTCTGTTCGGAATTTTATAAAGGTTTACGCACTCGTCAATGAAAAGAACCAAGCCCTTATATCCTAAATTTCTCGACATTGAAGCGATAAGCTTGATAAAAACGTACCAATTCGAATCGTCAATAACACAGCTTACGCTGAATCCCAGTGCCGCTTTTGCCTCCGTCTTAGTCGAAAACTCTCCCCTGATCCATCTGAGACATGCGGTTCGCTTGATATCATCGTCATTGATGGTAGCGATATAGTATTCAGACAGAACTCTGGCAAAATCAAATCCGCCTACGTCTCCCTCGAGGCTTGACATTGTTGAATATATCCTTTTTTTCAATTCAAGCACGAACGGCTCGCTGTCGGGATCGTACCCCTCGGATACCAAGTCGTTCTTAATACCAACGTAGTATCTGGAAAGTATACCCTGTAATGCGCTTCCGTCCGGATTTGCTTTCGTTGCCAAATTCGTCAGCAACTCACGATAGGTTGCCAAAGCCGCCCCGCTTCCACCGGACAATCTCTTTTCCGGCGAGAGATCTACATCTGCGGTTATAAATCCTCTGTCAAGCGCATATCCGCGTATCAACTGGATCAAAAAGCTTTTTCCGCTTCCGTATCTTCCTATAAGAAAACGGCACATTGAGCCGCCGTCAGCGACGTCATCGAGGTTATTCAGCAATGAGTTTATCTCATCGGTCCTGCCAATTGCTATATAAGGCGCTCCGCTTCTCGGAACCACGCCCGAAGAAAGCGACGTAATTAGCGTATTTAATATTCTTTTCGGTACTTTTACTTCCCTTGCTTCAAAAGCCATTCCTCAACGTCCTCTCTGTAATCATCTATAATTTTGAATTTTTCCCCGTCGGATTCTATCGCTATATCTCCCAACATATCGGAAAAATACTCGTTCAATCGTGTTACCGTATCGATTAAAGACATATCGTTTTCATCTAATCCGAAATTCAGCACAGTGCGCAGCACATCAATATCTTCTTTTGAAAGGGTGCCAACGCTTTTTTCTTCATTATCTTCATTTTCGTTTACATTATTTTGACATGTCACGGCTCCGGTGTCTAAGAATGGGGCGGATTTTTCAACGCAATCAACGATTGCTTTCGTATCGTTTTCATTCTTTGTGACGTTTTCCGTATTGGAAATGCTTCCAATATATTCCTCGGAATCCTCTGATATAAGTCGTGCCGTGGTCGACCAAGAAGCACGTTCTATCTCATCTGCCCCGACGAATGATATCTCGAAGCTGGGGGCATCGTAAAGTTTTTCATATTCCGGAAGATTTTCAATACGTTTTTTGGTCGCTTCCCTTTTCAAGATATCATCAAAATAGCCGTCAATAACGCTTTTATACACGTTTGAAAGATCCTTGATTGCGAGTCGGCTTTTAATTCCGATCAAAGCGCGCAGCTTATTTTCGCAATATCTTACACACATGGTAACGTCACGTCTTGCGTTCAATTCCCGTGAAAGCTGAACGTATTCGATTGAGAGCTTGCACTTTACTGCATGCGTACAAAGCGAGTGAGGAAATGCGTCTCGTTCTATTTTAGACGGAGAACCTTGATTTTCGTACATTCCGTCTGCGCCGAACATTGTAGCAAACACACGCGTCATTGCGCCTATCATGTGTCGATAGTACATTTCCTTGTTTTCAGACGTTCTATACCTGCATTTTCTCCAATCGTAATCCGAAAGATACGCAATCATGGCATCCGTAGCCGAATCCGCACCAATATTCATTTCGGATAAATAGAACTCCTTAAAATCCGAGGCATAAATTACGTCAAATATAAATTCCGATATATATTCCATGGGGCATGCAAGGCGGTGCACCAAGCAATAGTCCTGTATCCATACCGAAAAATACGAATCGATGCGCGGAAGCGACGTTCTGTATTCTCTCCATAGCTTACAGAGCAAAATCACTCCTTCATTCGGCGGAAGATAATCCGGCATATTCAGTATCTCATAGACCAAAAGATAAAGATACGAATAATCGCTCTTTATATATTTGCCGTGTCTGACCATATCTCTAAAATAAAAATAGTATTGCTTTTGCTCAGAGGTCAGCTGAGAATACTGTGGCATATACGAATAAAACGGGGCAAAATCACATTTTTCGGTTTTGTAATCGTAGTACACTACCGCGGCTTTGCGAAAATTACCGTAAAAATCATATCGGTCCGCAAAATTTTTAACGGTTACGCGCTTTATCAATCTGCTGTTCTCGGGAACGTAGGATTCTTCGGACGAGACGGCCGACGGCTTCAAGGTATCGAGTAGCGTTATGCGGTTTTTATCACCGCTATTCACATCGGACGAACGGCCGGAAATCTCGTGATTGGTTACGTAGGTAGAGGTATTAAAAGCAGTAGGTCTGCTCTTCTTTTTAGGTACTATTTTACCAAGATCCCAGAAATCATCACGAGCATCATTGCTTTTATCCACACCATCACCTCCGCAACTTTTTTATCAAATATAAATTATATCATATATTTCTTTATTTGTCAATATTTTCGGGCTTGACATTTTGGCTGTGAAAAATACTATTTTTACATTTTTGCGATTTCGATTTTACAGCTGACAAAGGCTTTATTTTGCAAAATGTATTGACTTTCGACAAAATAAGTGTATAATTATTATGTGCAGTGATCTACGTTAATTTATCTGCATATTACACCGCGATGAGGGCTTATATGAAAGACGAGAAAACCGAACAAAAGGTAACTATTAACCAAGACGAACCCGAGGTAGGATTTAACCACATCGGCAACGGAAGCTTTTTCAATCCCAAGAACGTAAAATACTTTCTTTACGTGAATCTCGGCATACTTCTTACCACAATCGGAATTTATTTTTTCAAAACGCCTAACGGATTTGCAACGGGAGGCGTGAGTGGTCTTTCCGTCGTGCTGGCAAATTTACTTCCGTTTAAGATATCACAAGGCACGTATATGCTCGCGATCAATATATTGTTATTGATAATAGGCTTTGTTTTTCTCGGACGCGAGTGCGGCATTTTGACTTGCTATTGCTCTATGATGATATCGCTTGAAAACATACTTTTTGAGGCGGTATTCCCTACATCGAACATACTTATATTCCCCTTTGACGGAAAAATGACGTCCGAACCGCTGTTGGAATTGGTTTATGCGGTTCTACTCACCGGAATAGGATCTGCAATATTGTTTAAGTGCAAGGCTTCCTCGGGAGGAACGGATATAATCGCTTTGATATTCAAGAAGCATACGGATCTAAACATCGGAACGGCATTGCTCTTCACAGATTTACTCATCGCACTTACCACATTCATCGGATGCAAAGACGGCGTTTTCTTCTTTGATACTCAAACCGGACTTTTCTCACTTCTCGGACTGTTTGCAAAAATATTCATAATCGACGATATAATAGATTCCATTAATCTTTGTAAATCATTCACGATAATTACGACGAAGCCCGAAGAAATCAATGAGTTCATAACAAAGAAGCTTGCTCACAGCGCAACGGTATATCACGCAGAAGGCGCATATACTCATCAAGGGAAAACCGTAGTCATGACCGTGTGCAAAAGATCCGAGGCTATCCGACTTCGTAAAGAAGTAAACAAGATAGATCCTGGAGCGTTTATGATCATAACCAAGACCAGTGAAATCATGGGACGCGGATTTAGGAACAACGTAAACTAATGCAAACAAAACAAACTATGAAGACTGAATATATCTAAATACAGATGTAAGACAACTTGATTTAGATTTTAAAACGTAATAATAAGAATGAACGAAATATCATAATCGATGGCAAATAAATGCTGATCCAATTGATACTTCGTTCATTTTTTATGAAAATCCCAGTACTGCTATGAAACAATTTTCATAAATTAAGATTTTACTTTATTGTTCACACTCGTAAATATCACTGATTTTATGTAGTAACAGTTCCACGTTCGTATAAATCTATCTCAATCTATTTAAAAGAGAAATGATGATATCTCCCACTTTGTTAAGCGACACATCCAATGTTCCTTTGAAATAATCCACCATCGTATCAACAGATGCATTAGTCAAGAAACGAATCTGTGCATATCTTTCAGATTTGTTTTGAGATAAAGAAAAAACAGTGCTTTCCTCAAACATCTTTTTGGATACTATAAGTTTAAGCTTATCAATGAAAAAGCGAACGTTAGATGACATTATGACACGACTGTAAATATCCTCATTTTCTTCTAAAAATTCTATTAATTTCTTAATATATTTCTCATATTCTGTTGAATCAACAACCGCTATTTCATCTAAAGTGACTGATAGTTCATTTATCAATTCGTTTTCAAATTCCTCGGCTACTGAATATACATCACTATAGTGATTATAAAAGGTGCTTTTTGCAATATCTGCACGTTTTACAATAGCGCTAACTGTAATACTCTCGATATTCTTTTTTTCATCAAGAAGCTCTGTAAAAGCCAATCGAATCATTCTTTTTGTTCGCGCGACGCATCTATACTCTTTTTTCATTTATTTTCCTCCATTCTTAGATCATTATAAATCAAAAGCTACTTCACGTCAAGAAATTCACTACAATTTGGTCAAAATACTACACACCGTACAAAATTATTCAAAAGTTCAATATAAGTCGTTGTGTTGTCCTAAATAAGTAAGATATAATCTGAAAGAAAGGAGGTAAATATGAGAAGCAAAGCAAAGGATAAAAATAAAATTTCCGAAAGTTCAGACTACAATATCACTGGAATTGCAAGCAAAAACGAATATCAACGCTCACCGATTTTTAACGGTAATTACTTACATGACAGCACGGTAACAAAATGGGAAATAATGGCCGATACAGCGGATATGATTTGGGAAATTATCAATAGGAATAAAAAATAGGTATTTACAAAGTGATAAGACCATTAGAACTTTACACAAGCTCATTAGTAAAATCGTTGACAAATTAAACAACTATTAAATAACTTTTTTACTTTTATAGCATAAATTAGGAATGTAGCACTTAAACATTTTTTGCCTATATATCGTTTTTTTACAATACTATTTTTCTAACAAATTAGCATTCATCCATTTTCACGGTATTCAACCGATCAAAGTCGCAGTTCGCATCGATAATTACTTTGCAATCTATTAACCGAAGCAGCTAATATTCTTATGCATCGGATATAAAAGCTACTATAGTAAAAGAAAAGGTCTGTTCATAGCGCACAGACCTTTTTCCATATGATTTTTCAAAACAGGCAAACTCATACTGCCTGATTTTATATTCGGCATTCAGACTATTTCATCATTTAGCTTTTCATTTATCAATTTTTCTGCAGCTGCCATTTTCACCGATAGAACGAGTATTTTTGACGCCTCGTCTACTTCTTCGTCAGAAGGATACGTTGGGGCTATTCTAAGGTTCTTATCTTCCGGATCTATTCCGTACGGATACGTTGCCCCCACAGTCGTGAGAGTAACGCCCGCGTCTTTAGCAAGCTCGTATACCCTCTTTGCAGTTCCTGCCATCACGTTGAGCGAAATAAAGTATCCGCCCTTGGGATTCGTCCATTCCGCAATACCCAATCCTCTCAGGGACTCCAATGCGTTAAGTGCTATTCTAAACTTTTTACCTATGAAATCAGCAAGCAACATCATATGTCGGTGAACGGCTTCTTTATCCTTGAAATACGCCGTATGACGAAGCTGATTCAATTTGTCGTAACCTATCGTTTGAACTCCAAGATAAGGTTCGATCTGCTTAAGGTTGCGTTCCGATGCCGCCATCATTGCCACACCGCCGCCCGGGAAGGTTATCTTTGAAGTTGATGCGTAATAGAATATTCTATCCTCGTTTCCGTATTTTTCCGCTTCCGTAAATATATCGAGAAGTCTGTCACCGTTTTCATCAAGATCGTGTACCGCGTATGCATTATCCCACATTATTCTGAAATCCGGAGCGGCACACTTCATTTTTGCCAAGCGGCGGACTACTTCATCGGAATAAGTATTTCCGGTAGGATTCGAATACTTCGGAACGCACCAAATTCCCTTCACGGTAGGATCCTTTACAAGCTCCTCAACAGCATTCATATCCGGCCCGTCGCTCGTCATATTAACCGATAACAGTTGAAATCCTAAATACTCAGTCATCTTGAAATGTCTGTCATACCCCGGAACTACACAAATCCATTTCAAATTATTCTGCTTGCACCACGGCTCACTTGATCCGACCACACCGAAAAGCATAGCACGAGCCAACGTGTCGTACATAAGCTGCAGTGACGAATTTCCGCCGACTGTCACGTATTTTTCATTAATTCCGAGAATGTCAGCAAAAAGACGCTTCATCTCAGGTATTCCGTCAAGAACACCGTAATTACGGCAATCGACGCCGTTTGAGGAAAAGCACTTCTCTCTCGGGCGCGCCTCCGAAAGAAGCGGGAGGCTTATATCCAGCTGATCCGAATTGGGCTTTCCCCTTGACAGATCAAGCGATAGATTCATGCACTTGTATTTTTTATATTCCCTCTCGACCTCGGCGTATTCGTTCCGTAAGTCAGACAGGGACATATCCTCATATTTTTTTGTGATTTTCATTTTTCATTTGCCTTTAATTGATTTTTATACGAATCGAATTTCGTTTTACGTTTAACGGTTCCTTAATTACAGTATATTTTCAATGTGCCTTAAACGTTTTTTGGATAAACTAGGATAAAATTTTCAACTGCGTATCCTTACGTACAGACATTATAGCGTACTTGCCGAGGATTTTTCAATAGCCTTTACGAAATTTGTCGCAAAAAATGTGATTTAATAAATTCTCGGTACATTATCCGCGGAATTTTGCATTACTTTTTCTGCTTCTGTTTGGTTTTGTTTTAGGGACGCCCCAATACATTTCTCTATTGAAATTCGGCGTTCTTTGATTTGCGTTTTTTGCTTCTTTCGTGAGTTGATTCATTTTTTACGGAATACTTGACAAACATCAAAAGTTGGTATATAATTATTGCGTTAATTAACATGCGTGATACAGTTGCGCACGATCCTTACAGTCTGGTGCGGAAGCTTTTAACTTTAATATACCGAATTTGACCGTGCGCATAAATTACGTTGCATCGAAAGGAAACTTATATGGCAAAGAATGACAAAAAACTGGTTACCGAAATAACTTCTATGGATGAAGATTTTGCTAAATGGTATACCGATATCGTAAAAAAAGCCGACTTGATTGACTATTCGAGCGTAAAGGGGTGTATGATAATACGTCCTTACGGATATGCAATCTGGGAAAATATACAGAAAATTTTGGACTCAAGATTCAAGGCAACGGGCGTTGAAAACGTTTATATGCCTATGTTCATCCCCGAATCCTTACTCAAAAAAGAAAAGGATCACGTAGAGGGCTTTGCTCCCGAGGTCGCTTGGGTAACTATGGGTGGTGAGGAAAGGCTCTCCGAGCGGCTTTGCGTAAGACCGACGTCGGAAACGCTTTTCTGCGAGCATTACGCTAACATAATCAAATCTTACAGAGACCTTCCGAAGGTATATAATCAGTGGTGCTCCGTAGTCAGATGGGAAAAGACCACGCGTCCCTTCTTGAGATCCAGAGAATTCCTTTGGCAGGAGGGACATACCATGCACAGAACTGCCGAGGAGGCTGAAGCAAGAACCGTACAGATGCTGAACGTTTATGCGGATTTCTTTGAAAACGACCTCGGTATGCCGGTTATCAAGGGACAAAAAACCGATAAAGAAAAATTCGCAGGCGCTCTTGCGACGTACACAGTTGAAGCACTCATGCACGACGGAAAGGCTCTTCAGGGAGGAACCTCGCACAACTTCGGCGACGGATTCGCAAAGGCCTTCGATATTCAATACTTAGACAGTGACAACACCTTAAAATATCCTCATCAGACGTCTTGGGGCGTTTCCACGAGAATTATCGGCGGTATCATCATGACTCACGGCGACGATTCAGGTCTGGTGCTTCCTCCCGCAGTTGCTCCCATACAAGTGGTAGTCATTCCCGCACAGCAGCATAAGGAAGGTGTGCTTGAGGCGGCATCCAAGCTTACAGAAACTCTGCGTAACGCCGGATTACGAGTAAAAATGGATGACTCGGATCACTCAATCGGCTGGAAGCTCTCGGAATATGAAATGAAGGGCGTTCCGCTCAGAGTGGAAATCGGTCCTCGCGATATTGCCGAAAACAAGTGCGTAATAGTCAGACGAGATAACAGAGAAAAAGCCTTCGTAAATATCAATAACGTGGTAGATGCGGTAAGAAAAGGACTTGAGGATCTGCGCGTCGCTCTGTATAACAAGGCACTTGAAAACAGAGAAAACAGAACGTACACGGCAACGTCACTTGAGGAGCTGTGCGAGATTGCAGGCACGAAGAGCGGTTACATCAAGGCTATGTGGTGCGGCGACTTGGAATGCGAGCTTAAGCTGAAGGAGGTTGCCGACGTTACTTCAAGATGTATGCCGTTTGACGGTGAGGCATGCTCGGATAAATGCGTATGCTGCGGAAGAGCCGCCAAAAAGCTCGTTTACTGGGGTAAGGCTTACTGATAATCGCGTAATCGTTCACGTGTAACGGCGTAGCGCATGCTAGCGTGGCGTTAAATCGTTCAAACGAACGCAAAATCGAATCAACCGGAAGGAGGGGCACATGGCAATAGACGGAAAAAGCTATTCGACCATTAAGGTCGGAAACGGAACGTCGGTTAAAATAGAATACAGAGATGCTCTTCCCTCCACCGCGCTCTTGGCAAAGGAGTACGCAGCGCAGGGATATCCCGATCGATATGCGATATTTACGGAGAGGCAGTCGGACGGACGGCTGATAGGTACGCGAACACGTGAGGGGCGGTTTGAAAACGGGATTTTCCTTTCCGTAATTTTAAGGCCCTCGTTTTTCACCTCGCAGTTAAGCGCGATAGGTCCTATATCCATTGCGGCACTTGCACAGGCAGTAGAAAGCTTCACCGAGAAAAGTATCGGTATTTCATGGGCAACAGATTTATACTGTGACGGTGTTAAGATCGGAGGTACGCAAATCGAAGGAAAGCTCCGCGATCAGTTCTCGTACGAATATATGATAATAAGCTTCGCGGTGCGAATGGACGAGAAGAATTTTCCTCCCCGACTTTGCGATATGATCAAAAAGGTATTCGAAGAAGGAAATCCGTCGGTCGGAGTGATGATGGCGAAGGCAGTGCTCGAAAATTTCTTCAATGCATACTTAAATATCAGATCTCCGGAAAAATCGATGGAATATTATAAACGCAAATTCGTACTGAACGGTGCTAAGGTCAGATGCATCTCTAACGGCAGAAGGCTACCTGGCAGAGTCGCAGGTCTGAATCCGGAGACAAACGCTCTTACGGTCAGAGTATCCAGAAGCAAAACGGTTGAAATAACGAAGACCTCCGACGTATTTATTCCGAAAAGAATTAAGATAAAGCCTAAATCTGCCGCCGGAGGCGGATAATAGGCAGAATTAAACTAAATAACGGGTAATATACTTTACTACACGAAAATCTTGTTTTTTATCAAAGGTGAAGCTAATCGTTTATGAGAGCAAAATCAATGAAAAAAATTATCAAGCGGATCTCGGTCAAGGCGGTAAATATATTACCCGTTATTTTTTGGCTCTGCCTGATATACAGCTTCGACGGTATAATGGGAGCTAACGCCACCGTGCTTGCTATGATAATCCACGAATCGGGACACGTTTTATGCTATTTTGCCATCAGCGGCGAGCTCCATCTGCCACGCGGAGATATATCAGGACTCAGAATAGAAAAAAACGAGCTCCGCAATTACAGGCAGGATATTTTGATCTACTCTGCGGGGATAGCGTTTAATCTGCTTGCTACCCTTGCCGTACTTATCATGCGATTGCCGCAGAGCGATTTCAAAACGGTTTTCATAACGGTGAATCTAGCAACGGCGATATCGAACATGCTGCCTATAGAGGGGTACGACGGTCACAGAATAATAGACGCCTTGCTATCTTACTTTAATGCGGGAAAATGGGCGTACGGAATTCTCGAAGGCATTTCGTTCGTTATAGTTTTTTTGATGTGTCTCATCGCACTTTTTACGGTTTACACCTTCGGCAACGGGTATTGGATACTCGGCGTTTTTTTGTTTGCGGTAATCGGAAAATTGAAAAAATGGTTAAAATACTCAAATGAGAAGATTTTTTAAGATTTTAAGAGATTTTGCGAGATTTTACGAGTTATTCGGAGCTTTTTCCGGAAAAATCAAAACAAAATCCGATTAATTACGATTATTCCTTATTTTTTTCGAAAAAATATCATAAAAAACTATTGCAAAACTATTTACTTTTTGTTATAATAGACGCTATCAGGTCTTTTGCATTTATTATGCGCCTGATTAATAAGAGCGTGCGCTCGGTAAGAAAGGATTTGAGATTTTAATAAAATGGCAAAGCTCATTGAGTTGAAAGGAATCTCGAAGTCGTACGACGGCGAAAAGGTTATCGATTCTATGGATCTCTACATAAGAGACGGTGAATTCATTACTCTTCTCGGCCCTTCCGGTTGCGGAAAAACGACGACTCTCAGGATAATCGGAGGCTTTGAGACTGCTGACGAAGGTCAGCTTTATTTTGACGGGGTAGAAATCAGTGACGTCCCCGCTCATAAGAGGCATATAAACACGGTATTCCAAAAATATGCCCTGTTCCCTCATCTTAATGTTTACGAAAACATAGCTTTTCCTCTTAGATTAAAGAAGAAAACAGAAGAAGAAATTAAAACGAGAGTATCCGAAATGCTGAAAATGGTTGCTCTCAGCGGATTTGAAAATAAAAGTGTCAGCACACTTTCGGGCGGGCAGCAGCAAAGAGTCGCTATCGCGAGAGCACTCGTATCTCACCCGAGAGTCTTGCTTTTGGATGAGCCGCTGGGAGCGCTTGACCTCAAGCTGAGGAAGGATATGCAAAACGAGCTTAAAACAATCCAGCAAGCCGTAGGCATTACCTTCATTTACGTAACTCACGATCAAGAGGAGGCACTCTCCATGTCCGACACGATCGTGGTTATTGCAGACGGAGAGATACAGCAGATCGGAACTCCGACAGATATATATAACGAGCCCAAAAACGCATTCGTTGCCGATTTTATCGGAGAAAGTAATATTATCGACGGCGTTATGCTTGAGGACAAGAAGGTACGCTTCTCTGCTCATACCTTCGACTGCGTGGACGGAGGATTTGACAAGAATGAGCCTGTCGACGTGGTGGTTCGTCCGGAGGACGTAGACGTCGTATCCGTAGACAGCGGAATGCTGACGGGAAAGGTCACCTCGGTTACGTTTAAGGGAGTCCATTATGAAATCATAGTAGATATCAAGGGCTTCAAGTGGATGATACAGTCAACCGATTACGTTGCTCCCGATCAGACTATAGGTCTCTTTATTGAGCCAGAGGCTATTCATATTATGAAAAAGTCAAAGTATTCCGGCAAATTCGGAGACTATTCCTCCTTCTCGGACGAGATAGATCAAATGTCGGATGCAGACCTTGCAGAGGAGTTCTGAAAATGAAGAAAAAGCATTCGATCATGCATTCGATAGCGGCAGCTCCTCATATATTTTGGTCGATACTATTTATAATTCTGCCGCTTATTATCGTTGTTTATTACGCATTTACCGATGAAAACGGTGCATTCAGCTTTGACAACATTCTTTCTCTCGAGGATTACGTTCCGATTTTCGTATTATCGCTGGAGCTGTCGGTTATCGCAACATTCGTTTGCCTGCTCATCGGCTATCCTATGGCTTATATAATAGCGAGGGCAAAGCCCGAGCATCAAAGGATCTTCGTCATGCTGCTTATGCTCCCCATGTGGACCAACCTCTTAATCAGGACTTATTCGATCATGGCAATCCTTGACGACGGCGGTCTGCTCAACACCCTACTCGGTACGTCAATGCACATCATCGGCACGAAGGGGGCTGTGATCTTCGGAATGGTTTACGACTTCCTGCCCTATATGGTGCTCCCGATTTATACGTGCATCTCAAAGATAGACAAGCATATGTGGGAGGCGGCAAGCGATCTCGGCTGCAATACGGCGCAGGTCATTACCAGAGTAATATTTCCGCTTTCGACGTCCGGCGTAATTTCCGGCGTTACGATGGTTCTGGTCCCCTCCATCAGCACGTTTTACATTTCACAGAAGCTAGGCGGAGGCACGTTCGAGCTGATTGGAGACACTATAGAGAGACAGTTCGTATCCGGCGCTTACAACGTAGGCGGTGCCATATCTCTCGTTATGATGATACTTATACTTATTTCGATCGGAGTTATGAATAAGTTCTCCGAGGATGATAACGGAGGTATAATCATATGAAAAAGTATGCTTCCAGAATATATATCTGCCTGATATTTGCGATACTTTACATTCCTATTGCAACCCTTATCCTCTTCTCCTTTAACAATACTGAGAGCACGGCGACCTTTTCGGGCTTCAGCCTCAGATGGTATATAAAGCTGTTCTCGGACGAGGGTGCGTTCCTTGCACTGAGGAACACCCTGATACTTGCAGTCTCCTCCTCTCTGCTCTCTACGATAATCGGCACAGCCGCCGCAGAGGGGATATACCGCATGAAATCAAAATGGGCAAAAAACGCAGTCAACTCCGTCACTAATATTCCAATGATGAATCCCGACATAGTTACCGGCGTATCGTTTATGCTCTTCTTTGCGGCTGTGGTCGCTATATTCAAAATCGAGGATTACGATTCAATAGGCTTCGGCGCCATGCTTATAGCCCACACTACGTTCTGTCTGCCTTACGTTATCCTATCGATTTTGCCGAGAATTAACGAGCTCGGAGAATCTCTTACGGAGGCGGCACTTGATCTCGGATGTACCCCTCTTCAAGCCTTCTTCAAGGTGAAGCTGCCCAATATAATGCCCGGAGTTCTCTCCGGCTTGGTTATGGCGTTTACGCTCTCTCTTGACGATTTCGTTATCTCGTATTTCGTCAGTCCGTCGAATTTCCAGACGCTTCCGTTGCTTATATACTCGATGACTAAAAAGACCGTAAAGCCTGACATGTACGCGCTGTCAACTATAATCATACTTACCGTCTTTACTCTTCTCATTATTTCGAACATTAAGAGCTCTAAAAAGGCGGCTAAGAAAAAAGGAGGCAGAGTATGATGAAAAGGACCAAGGCTTTATTTCTTGCGGCTGTTGCGCTCATGCTCGTGCTTTTACTCTGCTCCTGTGACGATAACGTCAGTGAGGAAAAAAAGAACTATCCCACGAAAACCTTGAACGTTTACAACTGGGGTGAATATATATCGGACGAGGATGACGAGGAGGCAGGTCTGTTTGACGTCAATTCCGCGTTTGAGGACTATTTTAACGAAAATCTTGCAGATAAGTACGGCTTTTACGTAAAGGTCAATTACTCTACCTACGCCAATAACGAAGATATGTATGCAAAGCTTACTAACAGCGCCGTTGCGTACGATATAGTTATTCCGTCGGATTATATGATAGAGAAGTTGATCAAAAACGATCTTTTGCTGAAAATCGACACGACGAAGCTTTCAAATTATTCAAATATCAGTGAGTCCTTCAAGGGACTGTATTACGATGAGGCGAATGAATACTCCGTTCCCTACTCATACGGCATGCTCGGAGTTATTTATAATTCCGAATTTGTAGATGAGGAGGACGTAGAGAAACAGAGCTGGGATCTTCTCTGGAACGAAAAATACAAGGGCAAGATACTTCAGTTCAACAATCCGCGCGACGCATTCGGTACTGCAATGTATTGGAAGAATCTTGACGTCAACTCAAAGGATCCCGAGGATTGGAGAGAGGCACTTGAGCTTCTTAAGGAGCAAAAGCCGCTTTTGCAGGGATACGTAAACGATGAGATATTCAACAAGATGAAGGGCGCTTCGGCATACGTCGCTCCGTATTACGCGGGTGATTTTCTTACCATGGCGGCTGAAAACGAGGATCTCAACTTCTATTATCCGACGGAAGGCACGAACTACTTCGTCGATGCTATGTGCATTCCGAAAACCTCAAGGAACACGGATGCCGCAATGGAATACATCGATTACATGATATCGCGCGAGGCAGCCGTTGCAAATGCACTTTACATCGGATACGCTTCACCTAATACGGCGGTCACGGAAAGTGACTTTTACAAAGAAAAGCTTTCAAGCAACTATGACACAGACCTTATATCCGCATGGGATATCCTGTACGGCAAGGATAAGGATGAGGCGAATACAGAATATGATTATAATCCTGCATACGAGGATTTCTACAAGGACAGCGAGATCGACATACAAGCGCACGTCAATAGCCTCTGGGAGGAGCTTAAGACAGAAAACTCCACGGAGCTGTGGGTACATATTGCAAGCATTACAATAGTTGTCGCCGTGGTATCCGTTTGGGGATATAATTTCTACATTAAGAAAAAACGCTCGCGCGATTACAGATTGCGCGATAAAGCAAGACAACAGAAAAAATAATATTTGGCGAGTCCCGTTTCGATTTTTCGTTCGGGACTTGTTCTTTGCATTTTCTTTGAGAATTCACTTCAAAGTTTTTTAAGTTTTTTATTCAAAGACCTTGACACGAATTTGAAAATGTGATAGTATAATACCATTGGAACAAGTCTTACGGAACGGATATGCACAGAGAGACGTTATTTTGCTGAGAAACGGAGATATCGTCTGTAAGGTACCGCCCATGCACGATTTTTTCGTGGTAAAATTATATACAAATGAGTAAAACGCTCGGGTGGAACCGTGCGGGACATACGTCCTCACCCCGAAGGCAAATCAAGACGCCTTTGTGGTTGGGGAATTTTTTATTTTTCAGCCGAAGGCAAGATCAAGAAAGGAAACTGAAAAATGGCAAAAATTCATTTTGCATCAGGCGAGTCATATGAATTTGACTCAGCGGTATCTGTTTACGACGCCGCAGCAGCTCTGGGAATTATGTCCAGAGAGGTGATCACCGCCAAGGTGAACGGAAAGCTCTGCGAGCTTTCATCCAAAATCGATTCCGACGCCGAGGTAGAGCTCCTCACGTTTAAGAATCCCGAGGGCAAGCAAGTCTTCAGGCATACCGCCGCACACATTATGGCGCAGGCAGTTAAGAGACTTTATCCGAATACGAAGCAGACTATAGGACCTGCTACCGAAAACGGATATTTCCAAGATTTTGATTCTGAAATTTCATTTACTCCCGATATACTCAAAAATATTGAGGCAGAAATGAAAAAGATCGTCAAAGAAAATCTCCTTATAGAGCGTTCCGTGGTCTCAAAGGCGGAAGCTATCAGGATCATGACGGAGCTCGACGAGCCATACAAGGTAGAGCGTATCATGGAGCTCGACGACGGCGAGGAAATCTCTCTTTACAGGCAGGGCGAATACGTCGATCTTTGCGCGGGGCCGCATCTTCATTCTACGGGAGCGGTAAAGGCGTTTAAGCTGACTCAGTGCACGGGTGCATACTACAAGGGCGACCAGAACAACAAGATGCTCCAGCGAGTTTACGGCATCGCATATCCTACCAAGGACGAGATGAACGAATATATCAGACAGCAGGAGGAAGCGCTGAAGCGCGATCATAACAAGATCGGACGAGAGCTTGAATACTTCACTACCGTCGATACGGTCGGTCAGGGACTTCCGATTATTCTCCCAAAGGGTGCGAGAACCATCCAGCTTATGCAGAGATGGATAGAGGACGAGGAGCAGAAGCGCGGATATCTGCTCACCAAGACTCCGCTTATGGCGAAGCGCGAATTCTACAAGATCTCCGGTCACTGGGATCATTATCTTGACGGTATGTTCATACTCGGCGATCCTTACGACGAGACTAAGGAATGCTTTGCGCTACGTCCTATGACGTGTCCTTTCCAATATCAGGTCTACCTCAATAAAAAGCGTTCATACAGAGAGCTTCCGATGCGTCTGGGCGAAACTTCTACTCTCTTCAGAAACGAGGATTCCGGAGAGATGCACGGACTTATCAGAGTGCGTCAATTCACTATTTCCGAGGGACATCTCGTTCTTCGCCCCGATCAGCTTGCGGATGAATTCAAGGGATGTCTCGAATTGGCAAAATACTGCCTTGAGACGTTAGGTCTCTGGGAGGACTGCTCCTTCAGATTCTCACAGTGGGATCCTGCAAGAAGAGATAAATACGAGGGCACTCCGGAGCAGTGGAACGAGGCGCAGACTATAATGGGCGAGCTACTCGACAAATATCTCGGACGCGAAAACTACGTTATAGGAATAGACGAGGCGGCGTTCTACGGTCCTAAGCTCGATATTCAATGCAAAAACGTTTTCGGAAAAGAAGATACTATCGTTACGATTCAGATAGATATGCTTCTCGCAAAGAAGTTCGGCATGGAATATACCGACCGCGACAATCAAACGAAAACTCCTTATATCATTCACAGAACTTCAATGGGATGCTATGAGAGAACGCTGGCATTGCTCCTTGAAAAATACGCGGGTGCGCTTCCGCTCTGGCTCTCTCCCACTCAGGTAACGGTAATTCCAGTTGTGGGTGATTTTGCAGACTACGGCGCAGAGATAGTAAATACGCTGAAAAATCTCGGAATCCGCGCAGAGCTTGACGACAGGAACGAGAAGCTCGGTTACAGAATCCGTGAAGCTCAGCTCTCGAAGGTGCCTTATATGGTAGTCGTCGGCGAGGACGAGATGAACAATCGCAGTGTAACCGTCAGAGCAAGAGTTGAGGGCGAGGGCGGTAAATTCACTATTGACGAATTCATTGCCAAGCTTCAGAGCGAGATCGCAAGCAAAAAGCATTGATAAACGGTATCGGTAATGTGCTTTTCAGACAGTTGATGCTTAAAAACACGCTTATACCGACAAAAAACTACTAAGGAACATTGAAATGAAAAAATCCGCAAAACACTTCAAGGGGTATATAAAGGAGACGATACTCTCTCCCCTCTTCAAGCTTTGCGAGGCAACACTTGAGCTGATCGTGCCTTTGGTCATTGCAAGTATAATCGACCGAGGCATTGGCAGCTCCGACACGGGGTACATTATTAAGATGTGCCTCGTGCTTGTCGTACTGGGGGCAGCAGGACTTGCACTTTCCATAACAGCGCAGTATTTTGCCGCAAAATCCGCGGTCGGCTTTACCGCCTCGCTTAAGCGTTCTCTTTTCAGACATATACAAGAGCTGTCTTACAGTGATATAGATAAGCTCGGAACGTCTACTATCATCACTCGTATTACTACCGATTCGATGAGAGTTCAATCCGGTATAAATCTTACGCTAAGGCTTCTTCTCCGCTCTCCTTTCGTAGTATTCGGAGCTATGATAATGGCATTCGGAATCGACACGAGGGCCGGAACGAGCTTCGCGATAATAATTCCGATACTTTCAATAGTTATATTCGGAGTTATGCTTATAACGACGCCGATGTACAAAAAATCGCAGTCTCTGCTCGATAAGCTGATGCTGAGGACGCGTGAAAATCTCACAGGAGTACGCGTAGTAAGAGCGTTTGCCAAGGAGGGCGACGAAGCGGCAAGCTTCGATAAAGAAAACGAAAGCTTCACGATCTGGCAAAAAAAAGCCGGACACGTTTCGGCACTTCTCAATCCCGTCACCTACGTTATAATCAATCTCGGTATCGTCCTTCTCATTTATACGGGAGCTTTGCGCGTTGATTCAGGCGATCTCACGCAGGGCGAGGTAATTGCGCTTTACAACTACATGGGACAAATACTCGTTGAGCTTATCAAGCTGGCAAATCTTATAATTTCAATTTCAAAGGCGCTTGCCTCGCTCGGAAGAATAAACGCCGTCATGGATACTCCCGCAACGCAAAGCCACGGTAACTCGAATGAAACCGCAGAGGGATACGACTACGTATTGGAAATGAAAGACGTATCGCTTAAATACAACCCTACGGCAGAAAACTCGCTCTCAAACGTTAACCTTAAAATAAAGCGCGGAGAGACCGTCGGTATTATCGGCGCTACCGGATCCGGAAAAAGCTCACTTGTAAATCTCATACCAAGGCTTTACGATGCGACGGGGGGAGAAATCCGACTGTTCGGACGAAGCATTAAAGATTATTCAAAGAAGTTTCTAAATAATAAAATCGGAATAGTTCCCCAAAAAGCCGTGTTATTCTCTGGCAGTATAAGGGATAATATGCTGTGGAGAAACGACGAGGCACCCGATGCGGAGATTGAAGAGGCAATAAGAATCGCACAAGGCACTGACGTTATAAAAGCCAAAGGCGGACTTGACGCAAGGATAGAGGCTGAGGGTAAAAACCTTTCGGGCGGTCAAAGACAGCGACTTACGATAGCGCGCGCCATAGTCGGAAAGCCGGAAATACTGATACTCGACGACTCTGCCTCCGCTCTTGATTTCGCAACGGATGCAAACCTTCGCAAATCTCTCGGGCAGCTCTCCGAGACCACAGTATTTATCGTTTCTCAAAGAGCGGCCTCCGTAATGTTTGCAGATACCATCGTGGTAATGGATGACGGAGAGATCTCCGATATCGGAACGCACGCTGAACTTATGGAGAGATCCGATATATACAGAGAAATATACGAAACGCAGTTTGAGGAGGCAAAAGATGAAAAGCTTTCTTAAAAAGGTTTTTAATGCCGTCAAGGCTTTTGTAGTCGGTGATAAAAAAAGAGAGCCGCTTGATACGGCTACGCTGAAAAAGGCTTTAAGTTATATAGGAAGGTACAGACTTTTACTACCCGTCTCGATACTGCTTGCTCTTATCTCGGTTGCGACTACGCTTTACGCTCCGATCCTTTTCGGTAACGCGATCGACCTTATAGTTTCGGAGGGAAACGTAGACTTTGACGGAATAAAATCAAATCTTGCGTTAGCCGTAGTACTGCTATTAATTACGGGACTTTCAAACTGGATAATGAACGTTATTAATAATCATATATCCTACCACGTGCTTCGCGATATCAGAAGCGAGGCCTTCGGAAAAATACAGACGCTGCCTCTCTCTTACATCGACAGCACCCCTCACGGCGATACGGCTAACAGAATAATCAACGACACCGACAGATTCGCCGAAGGTCTGCTTCTCGGCTTCACTCAAGTATTTACGGGCATACTGACTATAGTGGGAACTCTCGGATTTATGGTCGCGCTGAATTGGAGAATCGCAATTGCCGTATTCTGCCTTACTCCGCTGTCTATATTTATCGCAAGGTATATCGGAAAAGAAACATACCACATGTTCACCCTGAGATCAAAGACCGAGGCTGAGGAAACCGCAAAAATAAATGAAATACTCGGAAATCAAAAGGTGGTCAGAGCATTCGGACGCGAGGAGCGGGTAACGGAGGATTACGACGAAATTAACGGTCGCCTTGAAAAATGCACTACGAGGGCAATTTTCTTCTCTTCTCTGACTAACCCGACGACCAGATTCGTCAACAGTATGGTATACGCCGCAGTGGCGCTCATCGGAGCTATTTACGTTATTTCAACGACAGATATGGGGGAGTTTGCCTTCACCGTAGGTCAATTCTCGGTGCTTCTTTCTTACACCAATCAATATACAAAGCCGTTTAACGAAATCTCCGGAATATTCGCAGAATTCCAAAGTGCTCTTGCATCGGCAAAACGAGTATTCGATCTTATCGGCGAGGAATCCGAATCCTCTGACGAATACAAGGCTATTATCGAATCCACCGAGGGTAACGTTGATATCAAGTCGGTATCGTTCTCGTACGTTAAGGATAAGCCGCTGATAGAAAATCTCAATTTGTCCGTAAAATCAGGACAAAGAGTCGCGCTGGTCGGTCCGACGGGATGCGGAAAAACCACATTTATCAACCTGCTTATGCGCTTTTACGACGTGGATCGCGGTGAGATAACCGTCGACGGGACTCCGATCAACGAGATTAAGAGAAGTAGTCTTCGTACATGCTACGGTATGGTTCTCCAGGATACGTGGCTGAAATCGGGAACCGTGAAGGAAAACATCGCCTTCGGAAAGCCCGACGCAAGCGATGATGAAATACGGGCTGCAGCGAAGCGTGCTCACGCACACGGATTTATAAAGCGCCTCAAAAACGGCTATGATACCGCAATCGGCGAGGGAGGTGAGGAACTTTCGCAGGGACAACGTCAGCTGATATGCATTGCAAGAGTTATGCTGAGCTTGCCGCCGATGCTGATACTTGATGAGGCTACGTCCTCCATTGATACGCGCACCGAGATGAAGATACAAAAAGCCCTTGCGGAAATGATGAACGGAAGAACGAGCTTTATCGTGGCTCACAGACTATCGACGGTAAAGGAAGCGGACGTTATTTTGGTGATGAAGGACGGACGCATTATCGAAAGCGGAACTCATACGGAGCTACTCCAATCAGGCGGTTTTTATCACGAGCTGTATTACAGTCAGTTTGCTCATTAAAGGATAGCTTCGGTTTGGTAATAACCGCAAAAATATCATAAAATAAAACCGTTTGGCACGGCTTGAATGATTATTTCAGGTCGTTGCCGAACGGTTTTTCTTTGATTATCGTTTTATGATTTTTAATTTTGCGACTCTAATTTTCTATTCGCAGGAAACGAAGAATACGGACTGAATTTATATTTGCTTACGTACGGATTTATACTCATCGTAGTAGCGATAATACGGGCACCCCTTCGTTGCACCGCCGAGAAATTCTATCATTTCATCCTCATCCAGACTGAGATTGCAGGTATATGAATCTGTATATTCGTCGTATTCATAGAACTCGCAGCTATCACAGCTTGATTTGGGCTTATGCCCGTATTTTGTAAAATCCATTTTCCCCTCCGCTTTTGATTGCATTTAACGAACGGCTTCCAATCGCGCTTTGTAAGAAGCATTTGCGTTAGCAAAAAATAATTTGCTCTGCCGACAGTTCAGCATTATTATATCACAAATACGTCGGCAATTCAAGACGAAACGAAAAATATACTTACGTAATAAATATGAAAAATGATAGCTGTAAATAAATTTAAAAAACATTTTAAAACGGTATTTACAAATTTTATACAAGGTGCTAAAATTATTACCGATATTTCATTTGCATAAAGAAAAGAGGTTTATTAATTATGAAAAACGAAAACGGTGAAGAATCGGAACTAGCACTGCGCGAAAAAAGGATATATGGCGAGATGCCGGTTCCGAAGGCAGTCGCAACGATGATCATTCCCACCATTATAAGCCAAATTATCACAGTGGTTTACAACCTGGCCGATACATGGTACGTAGGATTAACTAACAACGCCGCGGCTGTAGCGGCAATTTCGCTGTGTCTTCCTATTTACAATATTATGACTGCAATAGCAAATCTTTTCGGTATTGGCGGCGCAAGCGTCATTACCCGCGCGATTGGCGAGGAGCACCATCATAGGGCGAGAAGAGCCTTTGTTTTATCGGTTCGCGGCGCATCAATTGCTACTGTAGGCTATTGCCTGTTGCTCGGATTGACATCAAGACCTTTTTTACTTATGATCGGAGCCGATTATGACAGCATCGATTTTGCAGTTTGGTATACGTTAATTACAATAGTAATAGGCGGAATTCCTACGGTTTTATCTGCCGTTTTCGCTCATTTAATTCGCAGCACCGGTCAATCCAAAATTTCCAGCTTCGGAATCACATTAGGTGCGATTCTTAACATGATATTGGATCCCTTATTTATGTTCGTATTATTACCAAGCGGACAAGAGGTCGTAGGCGCGGCGATAGCAACTGCGATTTCCAATATGATTTCCATGATATATTTCATCATATATTTAATTCGCCATAGAGACGTATCCATCTTTCGCTTTACTTTAGATTCTCACAGAAGCGTGCGCATTACAGCGTGGGATATTATGCGATCGGGGATTCCCAGCTTCATACTTCTTGCGGCAGGTCAAATATCTAATTTCGTACTGAACGGAATGATTTCCGATATCGGTGCGAGCGCGGCAGTTGCCGGTATAGGCGTAGTACGCAAAATCGATTCTCTGGCTTACGCTATCAATCAAGGCATTACGCAGGGCATGCTGCCTATCGTGGCATATTGTTATTCTTCTCACCGCATCAGGCGAATGAAATACGTTGTGATGTTTTCTTCGGCTCTGACACTTGCTTTTTCTATTTTATGCAGTCTTTGCTCGTTTATATTCGCTCCTTGGTTGATATCGTTTTTCATCAAAGATGCCGATACGGTTCGTTATGGGACTGATTTCTTGCGTATACTGTGTATTTCCGTTGCCA
Source organism: uncultured Ruminococcus sp. (assembly GCA_964644445.1). Taxonomy (GTDB): domain Bacteria; phylum Bacillota; class Clostridia; order Oscillospirales; family CAG-272; genus UBA1740. The sequence continues at coordinate 29,558 of CAZXVF010000001.1, read as the reverse complement.
TCTACCCTCTGCTCTTCGTAATCATCGCGGTATTTCAAGCTGTCGGAGAAGGCATAAAGCCGTTTTTGCTTTCTTTATTACATAAAGGCTCATTAGATATTTTATTATTCTTCATAATACGATACTTCTTCGGCACCGAATACATTCTTTGGGCTTCACCGATCATGTCTTTGGTAGCCTTAATTACAGGCGGTATACTTATTTTCAACTTTTTCAATTCCTCGAAAAATGTCGAAGAAACGATCGCGCAGGTATAAAAGCTTAAAGCAAATTGTAGGATGCTGTTTTCGATTATTCAAACAAAAAAGCCGGTATAGGTTCGTTTGATATGATACCTTCACATAATCTTGACTTTTCAAGTGCTCGATTTTAAGGTATTATACCAAAGAAGCATCCGGCTTTTTGCGTTAATTGATCGATTTTTATACGGCGGTCAATATCGATGTTACGCACAAAACGTTATATAACATCACTCACATCGCGTAATAAAGTGGATTAAAGGGGCAATGATTAAAGCTCTACCATTGATTCATCCCAGATATCGGGGGCTTCGTAACCAAGAAGATTTACGGTGGTAGCGGCAACCGAAGAAAGTCCGAAATCGGTTCTGCCCTGCTTTACGGAATATTTATCGGCTGTGAAGTTGTCGTAGACGATAAACGGAACGGGGTTAAGGGTGTGGCTGGTTTTTGCCTTGAAGGAGCCGTCCTTGCCTGCCTTAGGCGCTTTAGTCTTTTTATCTATTTCGTACATTTCATCGGCATTACCGTGATCTGCGGTGATGAGGGCTGCACCGTGAAGCTCGTCAACCACCTTGAGTATTCTCGCAAGCTGGAGATCAAGAGCTTCCATAGAGCATTCGGTTGCAAGGAAGGAACCGGTATGACCTACCATATCGCCGTTCGGGAAATTGACTCTGAGATACTTATACCTTCCGCTTCTGAGGCAAGCAATAAGCTCGTCGGTTATTTCGGCACATTTCATCCACGGGCGCTGCTCAAACGGAACGACGTCGGAAGGAATCTCAATGTAAGTCTCGAGCTCCTCGGAGAATTTTCCGGATTTGTTACCGTTCCAGAAATACGTAACGTGGCCGTACTTCTGCGTTTCAGATATCGCAAGCTGATTTACGCCGGCGGATACGAGATATTCCGTCATAGTATTGGTAATTTCCGGCGGACTTACAAGGTAACGAGAAGGGATATGGAGATCACCGTCGTACTCAAGCATACCGGCATAAAGAACGGTTGGAACTCTCTTGCGGTCGAATTTATCAAAATCGCTTCCCGATTCGAACGCTTTGGAAATCTCAATAGAGCGGTCACCGCGGAAATTGTAGAAAATCACGCTGTCGCCATCGTTCACGGTACCTATCGGAGATCCGTTTTCCGCTATTACGAAGGGGGGAAGATCCTGATCTATTACGCCGCTTTCGGCACGGTAAGTCGTAATGGCTTCCTCTGCGGAGGAAAACTGTCTGCCCTCGCCTAGAACGTGAGTTTGCCAGCCGCGATCTACCATAGACCAATTTGCCTCGTATCTGTCCATCGTAATTTGCATACGTCCGCCACCGGAGGCAATTGCGATATCGAAATCGGGAGAACGAAGGCCGTTAAGATAGTTCTCAAACGGGAGAACGTAATCGAGAGCGCTGGTTTCACCTACGTCACGTCCGTCAAGGAGTACGTGCACGCGCACGCGGGATACGCCGTCTCTTTTTGCCGCCTCGATCAACGCCTTAAGGTGATCTATGTGAGAGTGAACGTTACCGTCTGAAAATAGGCCGAGGAAATGAAGCGTCGACGCATTAGACTTGACGTTGCTTATCAATGCGTGCCACGTGTCGGACGTAAATATCTTTCCGCTCTCTATTGATTGCGAAACGAGCTTTGCTCCCTGTGCGAACACCTGTCCGGAGCCGAGCGCGTTATGACCTACCTCGGAGTTACCCATATCGTCGTCACTTGGAAGACCTACCGCGGTGCCGTGCGCCTTGATCGCAAGCATAGGGTATTTACTCATAAGCATATCGAGCGTGGGAGTATGTGCGGCTGCAACTGCGTTTGCGCCGTTATCGGGAGCGAGTCCGACACCGTCCATTACTATTGTGAGAAGAGGGCCTTCTACGCCCTTAAATTTTGTTGATTTCTTGAGATTTGCCATATTATTTTGCCTTTCTGCCTTTATATATCCGCATCTTTTATGTAAAGATGTCCGTTTTCGGCAATGAATTTCTTTCTTTCCTGCAATGCGTCTCCGAGGAGAACGTCGAACATTTTAACGGTTGCTTCCGCGTCGGTGGGAGTTACGGCAATGAGCCTTCTGGTTTGCGGACACATCGTCGTTTGCCACATCATCTCGGGCTCGTTCTCACCAAGTCCCTTGGAGCGCTGAAGCGTGTATTTTTTGTCCCCGAGCTTCTCTATTATCTCGTTTTTTTCCTTCTCGTCGTACGCGAAATAGGTTTTATCACCGGAGGTAATTTCGAAGAGGGGAGATTCGGCAATAAAGATCTTTCCCTTTTCTATCAACGTGGGAAGAAGCTTATAAAACATCGTTAAAAGGAGGGTTCTTATCTGGAAGCCGTCTTCGTCCGCATCGGTACATATGATTATTTTATTCCATTTGAGCAAATTGTAATCAAAGGCGGTAAGATTGGACTTTTTAATGTTTTTAACCTCAACGCCGCAGCCGATAACCTTCAAAAGATCCACTATAATGTCGCTTGCGAAAATCTTTTCATAGCTGCTCTTCATACAGTTCAGCGTTTTACCTCTGACGGGTATTATAGCCTGAAACTCCGCATTTCTTCCGAGCTTACAGCTTGACATAGCAGAATCGCCCTCGACTATGTAGACCTCACGAATGCTCGGATCCTTAGAACGGCAGGGGACGAACTTCTCTACTCTGTTTGAGACGTCCATCGAGCCGGTGAGCTTCGTTTTTATGTCGATCTTCGTTTTCTCGGCGGTTTCTCTGGCGCGCTTGTTTATCAGCACCTGATTCATAATGATATTTGCCTGTGACTGATTTTCGGTGAGATATATTGAAAGCTCCTGCTTCAAAAACTCAGTAAGCGCTTTATATATAAAGATATTGGTTATTGCCTTTTTCGTCTGGTTTTCATACGAGGTTTGCGTCGACGCGGAATTTACGATAACGCAAAGGTTGTCCGATATATCCTGATAAGATATTTTGCTCTCGCCCTTATGGTATTTATTCTGTGCTTTTATATGCTTGTCTATCGCGTAGGCGAAGGCGGTTTTGACTGCTTTATCGGGGGCTCCGCCGTATTCGAGGAATGAAGAATTGTGGTAATACTCTGCCATTCCGGACTTGGCAAAGCAGAACGTTACCTCTGCCTTAAACTTATATTCCGGCATGTCCTCTCTATCGCGTCCCTTGGTTTCGAGTGACCAGAGAACGGGAGCGGTGGTTGATATCCCCTCGGTGATTTCGGCAATATAATCCGCGACACCGTGCTCATAATAGTATTCGGTGCGCTCGAATTTGCCATGCTCGTCCTCAACGTCGAGAATAAATCTGATTCCTGCGTTTACGAATGCCTGACGGCGAAGAGTTGCCGAAAGGAATTCTGTCGGTATATCTATTTCCTTAAAGACCTTAAGGTCGGGGCGCCATTTGATGACGGTACCGCGTTTTTTCCCCGAGCCTTGCGGTATGGGAGTTACCGACAACTCACCTATAGGCTTTCCGGTTTTAAAGCTCATCTCGGAAAGATTCTTTCCGTCGTAGGATCGAACGTTCATATATTCCGAGGAATATTGAGTCGCAGTTGCGCCGAGTCCGTTCAAGCCGAGAGAAAACTCGTATGCGGCGTTACCGTCGTTATTATCGTACTTGCCTCCTGCGTAAAGCTCGCAAAAAACCAATTCCCAGTTCCATCTCTTCTCTTTCTCGTTATATCCGAGCGGAACTCCGCGTCCGAAGTCTTCTACCTCGAGGGAAAGGTCTCGATATTTTTTAACTATTATTTTATCTCCGTAGCCTTCGCGCGCTTCGTCAACCGAGTTCGCAAGTATTTCGATAAAGGAGTGCTGACATCCTACAAGGTCGTCGGAACCGAAAATTACCGCTGGTCTTTTTCTTACTCTGTCCGCACCTTTAAGACTTTTTATACTTTGGTTGCCGTACTCTTTTTTTGCTGTTTTGGTGGTTGCCAATTCTTTGACCGTCCCTTTCGTTAAGTAAAAATATTTATAAAATATATCCTTGAGTTTATATTATACCACGGTATGCGGAATTTGTCAAGTGAGAAAACGGGAGAAAAATGCGATGTATAGTTTACAATTAAATCTGAAACGCCCTTGTGGATTTCCATCATCGTTCATTATTCTGCCGCAAAATATTATAGATATTTATAAAAGCGAGCCACGAATAGCTCGCTTGAGTGTTTTTTTGGTATTAGCTTCGCTTTGGCGAAACTACCAGGGGATTATTCTGCAACGTAGTTGTAATTGATGGTGTAATCGCCGGTGTTGTTATCCCAGTGATAACTCTTAGTTATAGAATTCCACTGTGTCTCTGTTCCGGTGTAGTTAATTGTTGTAAGGCTAGTGCAACAAGAGAATGCAGCATTGTCGATGTTTTTTACGCTATCGGTAATCGTTATACTTGTAAGGGCGGTACAACTGTAGAATGCATAATATCTAATGCTTTCACAAACAGAATCTTCTGCAAATACTACTTCGACAATTTTAGGTGAATAGTATGAAGAATTCGGGCAGAACAAGTATGAAGGTATTTTCTTGACATTTGCTCCTATTGTTACCTTTATTCCGTCACCATTTTCTCCTGCATTGGAGAATACATAATTACTTGAACTTAAGTTGTCACAGTTTGTTGCATTGTAGTTTATTTCAGTCAATGCGGTGCAATCATCGAACGCATAATTGCCGATTGACGTTACACCACTGCCGATCGTTACACTTGTAAGGCTGGTACAACCAAGGAACGCACAAGAGCCGATTGATGTTACGCTATCGGGAATCGTTATACTTGCAAGGCTGGTACAACCACGGAACGCATAAGAATCGATTGATGTTACGCCACTGCCGATCGTTACACTTGTAAGACCGGTGCAATCCCTGAACGCATAATTACTAATTGATGTTACGCTGTCAGGAATAGTAATGCCGGCAAGGTCGGTGCAACCAGAGAATGCATAAGGAGCAATTGTAATTGTACCTTCCTTAATTACGTGTTCACCTGATATGGAAGATTTTGCTATAATTAAATGATTTCCAATATAAAGCATTCCATCTTCCCAGTTGTTTTCATCATTATAATATGCAGTATTATTAAATGCAAAAGAAGAAATTGAGATTGCGTTATTAGAAATGACTATATTGTTAAGGACGGTACAATCCTTAAACGCAGAAGCACCAATTGAGGTTACGCCGCTACCGATTTTTACGCTTGTAAGACCGGTGCAACCAGAGAATGCAAGAATGTCGATCGTTTTTACGCTATCAGGAATTATTACACTTGTAAGGGCGGTACAACCGTAGAATGCACTTGTATCGATTGTTGCTACGCCATTGCCGATCGTCAAGTCAGTAAGGCTGGTGCAGCCATAGAATGCATTAGAGCCGATCAAGGTTACGCCATTACCAATTTTTACGCTTGTAAGGCCGGTACAACCATTGAATGCATGATGGCAAATTGATTTTACTGTGTCAGGAATTGTTATACTAGTAAGACCTGTGCAACCCTCGAAAGCATAATATCTAATGCTTTCACAAACAGAACCTTTTTCGAATACCACTTCGGTAATATATTGTGCATTGCAGAACAAATATTGAGGTATCTTCGTTACGTTTGCTCCTATCGTCAATTTTATTCCGTCACCATTCTTTCCTGCATCTTTGAATACAGATGGTGAGCTATAATCTCGAGTTAAATCATCACAGCTTGTAGCATTGTAGTTTATTTCAGTCAATGAAGCACAGTTATAGAATGCATGATCGCCGATCGATGTTATGCTTTCCGGAATCGTTATGCTTCTAAGACCTGTGCAATTATAGAATGCATTATATCCAATATTGGTTGTGCCGTTGGGAATTGTGATGCTTGTAAGACTCTCGCAACCGTAGAACGCAGAAGAGCCAATTGACGTTATACCGCTCGGAATCGTTATGCTTGTGAGGCTCGTGCAATTATAGAAGACACCGTTGGCAATTTTCGTTATGCTATCAGGAATTTTTACACTTGTAAGCGAGGAGCAACCAATAAAAGCATAACCATAAATTTCATAATTCTCGCCATTATATTTTTCCGGTAAGGTAATGTCTGTTTCATTTCCTACGTAAGCAATAAGATAATTTACATTATCCACGGTTATGAACAGGAAATCATTTACATTCTTTATAACACTTTCATCGCTCTTTGCCGTATGAACTACCTTTGCATAATATCCCAAACTGCCTACAACAGTTGAACTTGTATTTACAACTACTTTCGAAAGGTTATATACTTCTACCAGCTTAAAGCAACCATTAAACGAACTTTCTCCAATTGAAGTTACAGTGGCGGGAATAGTTATGCTTATAAGCTGTGAGCATGAATTAAATGCTCTACCGCCTATTGATTGTACGCTATTTCCGAGGATCAAGCTTTTAATTTTTTTACATTCAGAAAATGCTTCGCTACCGATCGAAGTTACACCGTTACCTATTATTACGGTCGTAATATTACTGCATTCATTAAACGCAGCCGAGCCAATCGACTCTACGCTATCAGGGATTATTACGCTCGTAAAACCGATGCATTTTTCAAAAGCACGGTTACCAATTGAAATAACACTATTAGGTATCGTTACATTAGAAAGACTTGAAGAAAATCTGAATGCATATGCTCCGATGCTTTCACACGAAGAGTCTTCTTCAAATATTAGTTCGGTTATTTTAGGTAAACACGGTTCATCATAATCGGAATAGAACAAATATCCAGATATCTTCTTTACATCTTTTCCTATTGTTACCTTTATTCCATCGCCGCTTTGTCCTGCATAAGAGAATACATGATTGTTGGCACTGAAATCAGAGCATTCTATCGCATTGTAGTTTACCTTTTCCAAGCCTGTACAACCGTAAAATGCATACATGCCGATTGAGGTGATCGATTCAGCAATTTCAACGCTCTTAAGGCTTGCACAGTTATAGAATGCATTTTTTCCAATGCTCTCACATTTAGAGCCTTCTTCAAATACCACTTCGATGACTTTAGGTAAATACGATTCATCATAATCGGAATAGAAGAAATATTCAAGTATTTTCTTTGCTTCTTTTCCTATCGTTACCTTTATTCCATCGCCGCTTTGTCCTGCATTGGAGAATACGTGATTGTTGACACTGAAATCAGAGCATTCTATCGCATTGTAGTTTACCTTTTCCAAGCCTGTACAACCGTAAAATGCATACATGCCGATTGAGGTGATCGATTCCGGAATTTCAACACTCTTAATATTTGCGCAATTATAGAATGCATATCTTCCGATGCTCTCACAATTAGAGTCTTTTTCAAATACCACTTCGGTAATTTTGGGTGAATTCGAATAAGTAGAAGAATGGAATAAGTAATCAGGTATTTTCTTAACATTTGCTCCTATCGTTACCTTTATTCCGTCACCATTTTTTCCTGCTGCAAAAAATGCACCTCCATTAGCGCTCTCTAAGTTCGTTGCATTGTAGTCAATTTCCGTTAATGCAGCGCAAGAGAAGAACGCAGAAGCACCGATTGACGTTACACTCTCCGGAATCGTGATGCTCTTAAGTCTGATGCAACGATAAAATACAGAGTCATTGATTGATGTTAAACCACTCGGAATAGTTACACTTATAAGACCGGTGCAGCCGGAGAAAGCAGAACTGCCGATGTACGTTACGCTTTCCGGAATAATGATGCTTGTAAGGGCGGTGCAATACATGAATGCATCATTGCCGATATTTTTGCAAGAAGAAGATTTTTCAAATATAACTTCTGTAATTTTAGGTGAATACTCTGTGGTATAAGAATAAGAGTGTACATAGAATAAATACGCAGGTATCGTCTCTACGTTTGCTCCTATCGTTACCTTTATTCCATCGCCGCTTTGTCCTGCATTATAAAATACATAATTTTTGTAATTAAAATCATTACAGCTCGTTGCGTTGTAGTTTATTTCCGTCAATGCGGTGCAATTATAGAACGCACTATGGTCAATTGAAGTTATGTTGCTTCCTATAGTTAGGCTTGTGATGTCTGTGCAATTATTAAATGCATTATTGCAAATGGTAGTAACAGGTAATCCTTTGTAGGTATCAGGTATAATGAGATTCGTGCCGGTATATGTACCGATATCTATTACAGAATATGATTTGTTATCTGAGTTCAGCTTGAATGATAGTCTCTTTGACTCTATAACTTCGCCGCATTTAGTACAAATGTCATTTACATAATTGTGTTTTACGTCAATTTCTTGAGTTTCATGATAAGTACAGTTTTTACAATCTCTACGTTCCTCGCCTTTTTCAGTACAGGTAGGAGCAAGCGTTTCATACCACTCGCCGAATGAATGACCTTTTTTAGTAATTACGAGACTGCTGATCACTTTTTTATTAATATTAAAGTTCTTATTGCATGACGAACAATGATAGTGACCGAGTTTTCCACTCTCTGTACAAGTTGCGGGAACTTCGTTAATCCAGTCACCGTAATCGTGACCGGTTGCAGTAATTACGGTAGTGTCGAGCAAGGATTCGTCTCTATCAAGGTCTCTTTCGCAGACCGAGCAATGATAATGTCCAAGCATACCGTCTTCAGTACAGGTCGCTGAATAACCGTAGATCCAGTCACCACGGTCATGGCCGGCTGCATCAATTACCGTGCTATAAATTTGCAAGCCGTCTGCATTAAAGTCCCGATTGCATGCTGTGCAATGATAATGTCCAATCTCGCCGTCTTCTGTGCAGGTAGCCAGTTTTTCGTTTATCCAATCGTCATCACTGTAGCTGTGACCGAGGGCAGTGATTTCAATACTGCCAAGTTCATTTCCATCTGTATCGAAGTTCTTTTCGCAAAGATAGCAATAAAAATGTCCAATCTCGCCGTCAACTGTGCAAGTTGCGGGGAATCCATCGAACCAAAAGGTGTAATGACCGGTTGCGGAAATTACGATGCTATCCAGTTCATCTCCGTACCAATCAAGGTCTTTTTCGCATACCGAGCAATGATAATGTCCGAGCGTGCCATCATCTGTACAGGTTGCGGGAGCTTCATCGATCCAGTCGCCACAGTCATGGCCTTTCGATTCGATCGTCAGATCGTAGAGCACGTTATAATTTTTATCAAAGCAGCCTTCGCAGGTCGAGCAATAATAATGACCGTAAGTACCGTCCTCCGTACAGGTTGCAGGAATCTCAGCGTTCCAAGTGCCATAGCTGTGTTCCGCATAATACGGCCCTTCTGTCAAAACTTGGTGGCAGTGTATGCACTCTATATGCCCATAACCTTCGCTATAGCAGGTGGCTTGAGTGTCGACTATCCATTCACTTTCAGTGTGTTCGCCCGTGCTGGCGATCTCTTCGTACTCTCGCTCGCCGCATTCGACACATTCGCGATATAAAAACAAAATTTAGGAGGACTGAAAATGAAAAAGAGAATTCTTTTGGCACTTTTGCTCTGTATTTTGACAGTCTTTGCGCTTGCCTCGTGCGGACACGAATGCGAGTACGGAGAATGGCAGATCGAGAGCGAAGCCACCTGTATCGAAAACGGTTTTATGTACCGCGCTTTTCGGTTTTGTCTAAAAAGTGCGTCAACCGAAGTCGCGCACCGAAAAACGCAAGCTCCAATTGTCGCTACACAAAAACGAATATGACAGGCAGGGTTAAATACCGACTATCAAATAACTGTTCGTTGAGCTTGCACTTTTACCACATCTCACAACAATTATTTAAAAACGGTACAAAAACCCCGTCAAAATAAGGAGTCCGTCCTGAAAAAACATATTCATTTTTGTGTAGCAAGTTCATTATATCACGTTTTTTTACATTTGTAAATAGTTTTTCAAAAAAGATGTGCGGTCTTGTGTGACTTTATTTCGTATATTATGGAAGTTTTTTCGTTTTCGTAATTGATATTTATTGATTTGTGTGTTATAATAACCTTACACGGCTTGCAAAAATAAATTTTGCGTCGCTTTCGCTTTTGTTATTTGCTAAAACGCAAATAACTGCCGTCCGTTGAAATACGGCGTGTAAAAGTCCTTGCAAGCAAACTTTTTTCATTTATATTATAACTTTACACGGCTCGCAAAAATAAATTTTGCGTCGCTTTCGCTTTTGTTATTTGCTAAAACGCAAATAACTGCCGTCCGTTGAAATACGGCGTGTAAAAGTCCTTGCAAGCAAACTTTTTCACTTGTATTATAGGACGTAGGACATTTTTCTCGAACGTGAGGTGAGTATATGAGTACAGATGCCGGCGGGTGTTGTAAATTCAAATCTATTTTAATTGAATACTCGAGGAGCGTTCGTACCGTATTTCAGTCCATTCTCTTTATACCGAATTGACCTTACGGAGCCTCCTCGAAAAGGAGGTATTTTTTATGGAAAACAAATTTCTTATTGAATCGGAAGCAGACGACCGCGGCTATCACGCCGCCATACTTTCTCTTATCAGGAGTGATATCTCGGACGCGCAACTGAAGGAGGCACTGGAGGAATTCCACGATAACGATATTGCCGCGATACTTGACGAGCTTTCCGCTGAGGAGCGCGAGCGGCTGCTTTCGGCAATCGGTAACGAGGCTCTTGCCGACATTCTTTCATACTCCGACGACGCGGGCGAATATCTCTCGGAAATGAAGAGCGAGGAGGTTGCCGATATCATCGAGCAGATGGATGCGGATGAGGCACTTGACGTTCTCGACACCCTTGACGATGAGGTCCGGCAGGAGGTTTTCGAGCTTATCGAGGGTGACGTCAAGGACGACATTTCGCTTATCGATTCTTACGGCGACGATGAATTCGGAAGCCGAATGAGTACGAACTTTATAGCTATCAAGCGCAGCTCGACGATAAAAACCGCCATGCGAACGTTAGTAAGCGAGGCGGCGGAAAACGATAATATATCGACGATTTTCGTGCTTGAGGAGGACGGCAGCTTCTACGGTAAGGTGGATCTTAAATCGCTTATTATTGCGAGGAGCAACGATTCCTTTGAGGATCTGATCTTCACGACCTCACCTTACGTTTACGACACCGAAAGTATTTCGGAAAACATCGAAAGCTTAAGATCCTACGACGAGGATATAATTCCCGTGCTTTCAAGGGACGGAGACAAGCTGCTCGGAGTTATTACGGCAAACGATATAACGGAAATCGTCAATGACGAATTGGGCGACGACTATGCAAAGCTTGCCGCTCTTACTTCCGAAGACGATCCGGATGAGTCGATTTTTCAAAGTATCAAAAAGCGTATCCCCTGGCTCGTTATTCTTCTTTTCCTCGGGCTTGCCGTTTCGGCAGTCGTTGGCATGTTTGAAACGGTAGTTGCTCAGTTGCCGCTCATAGTATGTTTTCAGTCGCTGGTTCTTGATATGGCCGGAAACGTCGGAACACAGTCATTGGCCGTCACAATACGCTCATTGGGGTATGAAAAATTTAGCATCAAGGAACAATTCTCGTTAATTTTCAGAGAAATCCGAGTTGCACTTATTAACGGAGCATTATTAGGTACACTATCATTTTTGGTTGTCGTACTGTATTTATGGGGAATTATGGGTACAGTAATCGGCATTGCTCTTTCTACTGCAGCGTGCGTCGGGATTGCGCTTTGCTTCGCTATGACAATTTCAGGTCTTATGGGATCAACCATTCCCATTATTTTCTACCGTGCAGGAATTGATCCTGCGGTTGCATCGGGACCGCTCATCACTACGATAAACGATCTGGTAGCCGTCGTAAGCTATTACGGTCTCGCATGGCTGCTTCTCATAAAAATGGGGCTTATTTACTGACTCCGAACCTAAATTTAATCGTTTCTTCTATCCGCACCGCAACGGTGCGGATATTTTTTGCTTTTGCAAATAAAAAACCGCCTGCGCTTCAAAAAACGTTGCGGGCGGTTTGAATATTGCGGTTATTATCAGGTTGTGATCACTTCGTCGACAGCTCGTTTTCCTTGGCTTCCTCGGGTTCTTCCGATATGACTTCCGAGGGCGGAGGAAGAGACTCTTGCTTGTCTAAGGCAAGCGATGCAAGCTTCTGCTTAAGTTTTTCCTTTACATTTCTAATTACTTCTTTGGTTTCTTCCTTGCGGTCTTCTTTTCTTTTAAGCCTGTCTGCCGTTTCTTTTTCTTTTTTCTCCTGACGGCTCTTGCTTATTACGAGATCAAGCTCGGAGCGTATTTTTTCCTTTGTCTGATCGTGCTCACGCGGCTCGATTTTATCGCCCTTCAGCTTTTTGATTCCGTTTATCACCTTCATTATAGGCTCTACGTCTGCCTCTATAGCTACCATAAATCTCTTGGCACGACTCTCGACCACTGCGGTCAGAACGGAAAGCAATACCGACATAACGTATCCCAAAATCATAAGAACGGTGAAAAGAAGCGAGAAGGTCACACGGTCGCTTTCAACTGTGGAGAGAGTGATTATAGCTACGACCAGCGTGGGAATCTGAATTATGTATTTGGATATTTTATATGCTTTTTTGACGCTACCCTTAAACTTCTTATCGTTTTTTCCCGCTTCTCTTTCGTTCATCACGAGAGTAAATGCAAAATATATTGCCGAGATAATAAGCAGTGCGACGTTTACCGCAACGATTCCCGCACTGACGGCTATGGCGTATACAAGATATGCTATATAAATAATTTCCGTAGCGAGCTGTACGGCGTTGGTGATACGCTTTACATCCTCGACCGTTTGATCAAACACGTGCTTTGTATATTCAAACATTTTTCTTTACCTTCATTTTAATTTTCAGTATTTGCATTCTGACGTATTAAACCGTCGGAGCATGATTTTCTCTTGAGTGTATTCTATCATAATTCAAGCCTACTGTCAAGGTTATTTTCATCCGTATTCAAAATCGACACGTATCGCCAAGGAGAATATGATATAGTAAGCAATAGTTGCCATTTTGCATAAAATACTAAAAAAGCTAATCGGGGGATACTGATGAAAATACATACGGTTGCCGAGGGAGAGTGCGCCGATACCATCGCGGCAAAATATGGAATTGATAAGAAAATACTATGCCTAACAAATGAAATAGACGAAAACGATACGTTGAGCGTTGGGGAGGAATTATTGATATTAACTCCTACTAGAACTTATACCGCTAGAGACGGAGATACGATGGCGCGTATCGGCTTCAGATTCGGTCAGTCGCAATCAGAACTACGCGCGCTGAATCCGCACATTATGAAAAACGAAGTAAATCGGGGACAAACAGTAGTTATCAAGCGTGACGAGAGACCTTACGGAATGGGAGCGGCTAACGGAATTTATTACCGTGACTGTCCAAAATGGAGACTTATGCGCGCACTGCCGTATACCACTTATATAACCGTCGGATCAGGAGTATTTGACGGAAGAAAATGCGCCGAAAGCTTCGACGGCGAAGAGATAGTACAAATCGCTGTGGAAAACGGTAAGATGCCGCTAATCAGAGTTTACGATAAAAGCAACGGCGAGGTATACAAAAGCCGAGCGGGCGAATATACGGATATGCTCATAGAGCTTGCACTCAAGGGCGGCTATAAGGGAATCGTTCTCGGATACGCTGATTTCTGCCGTACCGATGAATACCGAGAATTTATCGTTGAGCTGCGCAAAAAAATGATCGGCTCGGATCTTATACTTATCAGTGAAATCGGAGTGGAAAGTCCCGTAGCGATATCAGACTATTCCGACGGTGCGATACTTTCAATAGATAAGTGTGGCAAAAAGGGGATGCAAGCAGTATCGTTTGCGGAATATGAGGGGAAAGCTCTAGAAGAATTCGCAAACGAGGGAGAAAGCACGAAAACGTTTCTCGAAATTCCCGCTTTTGCCGCATTGGAGCGAGGAGGATTCGTGAAAATAGAGGATGCGATATATTCGGCGAGAAAAAACGGATGTGCCACATTCACCGACAAAAGCAGCATGATGTCAGCATTCAATGACAAAAAATCAGGCAGTATTTTTTATAATTCCTTATCGGGAATCAAAAAGAGACTTGATGCATGTGCGGATCTGGGATACATGGGGATAAGTTTTGATATCGCACGATGCCCTCTTTCTTATCTGATGATGTACGATTCGCTTTTCAAAAGCATCGGATATGCAAGTATCGAAGAAGATATTACGAGTGCTTTTCGTGACGACGCAAAAGCCATAAATTAAAAAGCGAGGAGAGTCAAGCGGCTCTCCTCTTCGACGTACGTTAAAATGCTATAATATGTTCAATCATCGACTTCGGGTGCTATGTATTCGCGTATACGCAACGTTACTCCGGCATTATCCGCAATAGTTTTACACCGTTCTATTTCATCATCGGTAAGAGTTTGACGGACGACGGACAAAACCACATTCGGAACGAATGCTTTTACATTTTTTGCAAAGTTAATGAGTGCGGCGTGTGCATACTCGCCGAATTTCGAATGGCAAAGCTCCTGATATCTTGCGGAATCGGGCGTATTCAGGCTTATGGAAACTATATCGAACGCATCCTTATACATAGGTGCCGTATCGGTACCTAAAATCAGATCCGACTGACCGTTAGTATTTATTCGTATTACGACGTTCGGGTATTTTTTCTTCACCGCACGTGCTATATCGGCAGCATCGCTTAATCGGTAAGAAGGCTCACCGTATCCGCAAAAAACGAGCTGTGAAAATTCGTTAAGATCGTAAGATAGGACGGCTTTCAACGCCTCTTCCGAAGTAGGCTCACGAAGGAGCCAAAGACTATCCGAGCCGTATGCGCCGTCGCCGTTATTCCTTATGCAGAACTCACATCTGTTGGAGCATCTGTTCGTAAGATTAACGTAAAGGCTTCCGTCAACGACGTAGGTTATACACATTGATCTTTTCATAATCCGAAAAACCTCTTTGCGTTTTCTTCTGTTATCTCGGCACATTCCTCCGGAGTTGTTCCCCAAATTTCTGCCAAGATATTATTGGTGTATTCGAGCTTTCCTGAATGATTCAGAGTTCCTCTTTCCGGATGAGGTGCAAGATACGGTGCATCAGTCTCTATGAGGACTTTATCGTGTGGCAGCGCCGAGGCGACCTCCTTCGGACGTCTTGCATTAGTAAAGGTGATCGTTCCGGAAAATGAAACGTACCAGCCGCGCTTAATCAGCTCCTCTGCCATTTCTTTTGAACCCGAAAAGCTGTGAAGGACGCCGCGCACCTGCGGATGACGGCGGATAACCTCGAGGACGTCGGCGTGCGAATCTCGATCGTGAATCACCACCGGAATATCAAGCTCCTCGGCAAGACGCATTTGTCCCTCGAAATAGCGCATTTGAAGCTCCTTATCGGTATCGGGATAATGATAATCAAGCCCGATTTCTCCCAAGGCAACGCACTTGTTTTCCTTATTTAATATCATATCACGTATAAGCGAAATCTCGTAATCGGGATCGGAGAGGAATCTTGCGTCTGACGGATGGATTCCTATTGCCGTGTACATACGGCTGTATTTTTTTGCCTGTGCTACCGCCTCCGCAGAGGTTTTCGGAGACGTGCCGACGTTTATTATATACGAAACGGTGCTATTGAAAAGGGAGCCAAGCAAGGTGTCGACTCCCTCAGTGCATTCCGATATAAATCTCTCGTCGTAATAGTGAGCGTGAGAATCAAAATACTTCATCAGTGGATGCGGTCTCCGTTCTTCGCCGCAGGATCGAGGAACACCACTTTAATCTCCTCTTCACCGGATGCAAGAATCATACCGTAGCTATCTACTCCGCAAAGCTTCGCGGGCTTAAGATTAGCGACCAAGCATATTTTCTTTCCTACGAGGTCCTCGGGCTTATAGAACTTTGCAATGCCGGAAACTACCTGACGCTGCTCGTATCCGAGATCCACCTTAAGCTTCAAAAGCTTTTTAGCCTTCGGGATAGGCTCGCACTCTATAACCTCTGCCACTCTCAACTCTACTGCCGAGAAAGCATCTATACCTATCTCTGCCTCGTGCTCGGGCTCTGATTCCTTCGTCTCCGCTTCGGCACGCGCCTTTTCTGCGGCTATTCTCTTCTCTTCCATATCCTCGAAAAATTTCTTTTCATCGATTCGCTTGAATAGGGTGAAGGCTTCACCGAGAGGCTTACCGGATTCGAGCGTGCCAAATTCGCTTATGCTCTCAAAATCACATTTATCGGTGCCAAGCTGAGCGAAAATGCTCTTTGCGGTCTCGGGAATATACGGCTTTAAGAGAACCGCACCGACTCTGATGGTCTCGAGAAGGTTATAAATAACGGTGGCAAGGCGAGGCTTGTTTGCTTCGTCCTTCGCAAGTGCCCACGGCATGGTCTCATCAATGTATTTATTGGCGCGTCTCAGCATAAGGAATATTTCCTCAAGAGAATCGGCTACGTGATAGTCGTTCATAAGGCTAACGGAGGTATCGATTGCTTTCTTTACGCTTGCTTTGAGATCACCGTCAACGGGATCGATAGCCTGCGGTGCGGGAACGACGCCGTCAAAGTATTTTTTAGTCATTGCATGCGTACGGCTGACGAGATTGCCGAGGTTATTTGCAAGATCGTTGTTGTATCGCGAAATAACACCCTCGTAGGTAACGGAGCCGTCGGAATTATACGGCATCTCGGAGAGCGCGTAATATCTCACCGCATCTACGCCGAAAACGGACGCAAGCTCGTCGGCATAAACGACGTTGCCCTTGGATTTTGACATTTTATCGTTACCGAAGTTGAACCACGGATGGCCGAACACCTTTTTGGGCAGGGGAAGTCCGAGAGCCATAAGGAAAATAGGCCAATAGATCGTATGGAATCGGAGAATGTCCTTGCCGATGACGTGAACGTCGCAGGGCCAATATTTTTTAAACTTCTCGCTCTGCTCCTCGAAGGACTTATCGGGATCGTAGCCTATTGCGGTAATATAATTCGTAAGTGCGTCAAGCCATACGTAAATTACATGCTTCGAATCGAATGTGACGGGAACGCCCCACTTGAATGAGGTACGGGACACGCAAAGATCCTGAAGTCCCGCCTTGAGGAAGTTGTTCACCATCTCTTTTTTGCGACTTTCCGGCTCTATAAATTCGGGATTGTCCTCTATATGCTTGATAAGTCTGTCGACGTACTTAGACATCTTAAAGAAATATGCTTCTTCCCTTGCCTGACTTACAGGTCTGCCGCAATCGGGACATTTTCCGTCTACTACCTGAGTTGCCGTGAAGAAGGACTCGCAGGGGGTGCAATACCAGCCCTCGTAATAGCCCTTGTAGATATCTCCCTGATCATAAAATCTCTTGAAGATCTTCTCTACCGCACGCTCGTGGTAATCGTCGGTTGTACGAATGAAATGGTCGTATTCTACACCCATAAGATCCCAAAGATCCTTTATCTCGCCTGCGACGCGGTCGACGTACTCCTTGGGGGTAATTCCCGCCTCGTTCGCGAGGTTTTCTATTTTCTGGCCATGCTCGTCCGTTCCGGTGCAAAGAAAAACGTCCTTGCCCATGCTCTTCTGAAATCTTGCAAAGGCGTCTGCCATAATGATCTCATAGGTATTGCCTATATGAGGCTTTCTCGAAGCGTATGCAATGGCTGTAGTCAAATAAAATTTTTCCATTATTTAAGGTCCTCCTTAAACTATCTTTTGCAAGCTAATGGTGCTCGCATATCGTTACATTTTAATATTTTAACATATTATTTTGGCAAATACAAGTTTTTTTCAAAAATATTTGCATATCGGGAGACTTTTGTATGGAAAAGCGAGCCACGAATGGCTCGCTTTGGTGTTTTTTGGTATTAGCTTCGCTTTGGCGAAGTCACAGGGATTATTCTGCAACGTAGTTGTAGTTGATTGTGTAATCGCCGGTTTTAGAATCCCATTCCTTGCCTTTTGAAATTGAATTCCAATGTTCTTCCGTACCCACGTAATTGACTGTGGTAAGGCTTTCGCAACCATAGAACGCCCAATTGCCGATTGACGTTACACTATCGGGAATTGTTATGCTTGTAAGTCCCTTGCAACCATCGAATGCACTCTTGCCGATTGAGGTTACGCTGTTTCCTATTGTAACACTTGTGAGGCTAGTGTAAGAGAATGCACTCTTGCCGATTGAGGTTACGCTGTTTCCTATTGTAACACTTGTGAGGCTAGTGTAAGAGAATGCGCTCTCGCCAATTGACGTTACGCCATTTCCTATTGTTACACTTGTAAGGCCGGTGCAATTATAGAATGCATATTCGCCAATTGACGTTACGCTGTCGGGAACAACCATACTTGTAATGCTTTCGCAACAATAGAACGCATAGTTACCAATGCTTTTGCAAGCAGAACCTTCTTCAAATACTACCTTTGTGATTTTAGGTATAAAATATGAGCTATACTTATCAGGACAGAACAAATATGCAGGTATCTTTTGAACGTTTTTACCAATTGTAACCTTTATTCCGTCGCCACTTTGTCCTGCACGAGAGAAGACATACCCGCGTGCAATTAAATCATCACAATTTTCAGCATTGTAGTTTATTTCAGTCAATGCTTCGCAATTAGAAAACGCATAATTGCCGATTGACGTTACACTCTCCGGAATTGTTATGCTTGTAAGTCCCTTGCAACCATAGAATGCACTCTCGCCGATTGAGGTTACGCTGTTGGGAATTTCAATACTAGTAATATCAGTACAATTTTCAAATGCTGACGCAGCAATTGCAGTTACGGGCAAACCTTCATATGTAGTTGGAATACCAATATCTGTATCTTCGCAGGTTCCGACACCGGAAACGGAATACGATTCGCCATCATCATTCAAAGTAAACTTGAGACCTTCTGAAAATTCACGCTTGTTACATACAGCGCAAAAGCCATCAACGTAATTATGATTTTTCTTTGCTATCTTAACACTGTCAAGCAGATTTTTGTCTTCATCGAAATCTTCGCCACATACATCACAGTGATAATGTGCACGCGTTCCGGTGGCGGTGCAAGTTGAAGCAACTTCCGATATCAGTTCGCCATATTCGTGTCCCGTTGCAGTAATACCTTCCGTTTTGGTTCCGCCACAGGTTAAACAGGTGTAGGTCTTTACTCCGCCGTTTGTACAAGTGGGATCTGCTGTTACTTCGCCGTCATTCCAGCTGTGTCCTGCTTCGGTAATATCTTCCGTTTT
>CAZXVF010000001.1:0-10093 GCA_964644445.1 uncultured Ruminococcus sp. | reverse complement strand
ACTTCGCCGTCATTCCAGCTGTGTCCTGCTTCGGTAATATCTTCCGTTTTCGTTTCTCCGCAGGTTAAACAGGTGAAGGTTTTTACTCCGCCGTTTGTACAAGTGGGAGCTGTTGTAACATCGCCGTCATTCCATTTGTGACCGGCAACAGAGATCGTTACCGTTTGTAGGGTTTTACCACATACTGTACATTCCGTATGCTTTGAACCGCTTTCTGTGCAAGTTGCTTCCTCGTCAACTTTCCACCCGCTTTCGCTGTGACCGATTGCCGGAACGGTTTGCGTTTCTCTTTCGCCGCATTCGGTGCATTCACGGTACATAAGACCGTCTTCGGTGCAAGTAGCTTCCGTTTGTGTTTTCCATTCGCCAAACTCACACTCGTGCTTGCACGACGTCAAAGCGAAAATGCTGAAAATCATAACCGAAATAAGCAACGTCAACAAAAATTTTCTTTTCATGCTGTTTTTTCTCCTTTTTCGTTTTTTATTTTTCTTTCGGTGTTTTAAAATCAAAAAGTGCGCCAACCAGAGCCGGCGCACCGAAAAACGCAAGCTCCAATTGTCGCCAAACAAAACTTAACAAACACAAAGAGGGTTGTATTCATCAAAGCGGAATTTGCGTTTTTTCCATTTTTCAAGTGATGAATACACAAAAGTTGCCCCCTATAAAAACAGCGGGCACAATCCTTGTGCTTTATATTAAGTTTTGTTTGGCATTCTCATTTTAGCACTTTTTTCGGCGTTTGTAAACAGTTTTTCCAAAAAATATTTAGTTGCAGTATCGTTTACTCGGAAGAATATTCGGGAAATGAATTGAATTGCTTTTTCTTTTTTGATATTCCGGCATATTCGCCGTCGTTCAGCTCGCAATAAAAGTAAGGCATTCCGTCTCCGATCGGCTCGTGGCAATTTTTTATATCTCGATAGACGTATTCAGCGTCCGTAACGTATATTTCCTTTGGAAAAGAGCGGGCTTCGTTTTTGATTAGAGATACTTTCGCATAGTCTCCGCTCGGGTTACCTATCACTATGCCCTTCCCGTTCGTATCGTAATTCACGGTTATGTGAGTTCGGCATGCGGAGGTAGGCACGGTGTCTGCGGTGAAGTATCCGTATTCCTGCCTTGAGCCGCGGGGATCGTATATACAATTTTGCGAATATGCAAATCCGGAATCCATACAGTACGAAGCGTATACGAGGTTCTCGGTGCTAAAGGATTCATCGAGGCTATTCGAATACACTTCGGTACATATTTCGTTCATGACGCGATCCCAAATCGCAAGACAGGTTTTACCGTTTTCCCCCAGGCTTACTCCACCGTTATCGTATCCGCACCAAATGCCTGCCGTGACGTACGGCGTATACCCAACGAATATTTTATCGAATCCGCCGCCTGACGTTCCCGTTTTACCTGCCACGCTCGTAATCCTTTTGAGAGTGAGTGACTTTGCCGTTCCGGAATTTACTACTTCGGAGAGAAGCTGATTCATAATTCTCGCGGTCTCGGGCTTCATTATTCTTTTTTCACTTTTTTCGCTTTCGAGAACCGTATTTTGCTCCTTATCGATTACGCGCAGATAGGCGGCGGACTTGTTTTTGATTCCTTCGTTTGCAAAGACGGTATACGCTTCCGTCAATTTTCGCAAAGTAACGCCGCTGGTCAGCTGTCCAAGGGCTAACGGGGATACGGCTTTATCCGTGAGACGTCTTCCTGCGGAATCGGTATAACCGTCTACCAGAGTATCGAATTCGTAATCGTTTTTCAGATTGTTAAATACGGTATCGACACCCAGCATATTACAGAGACGTACCGCAACGGTGTTTTTAGATTTCCGCAATGCTTCTTTTACGGTAACGAGTCCGTCGTAGACGTCCGGAGAGTTCCTCGGAAATTCCTTATACGAGCCGTCAGAGGAGGTAAAGCTGACCGGAACGTCGTCAAAAACGCTGCTCCAAGTGATTTTCCCGTTATCGATAAGGGGCGCGTAAAGGGCTATCGGCTTCAAGGCCGAGGCGGGGACGTGAGGAATCAGGGCGTGGTTTAAGAGGCGGTTTCCCTTTTTTCTTCCTGCTTGCCCGATTATTCCCAGAACGTTACCGCTATGCGGATCGGTCACCACCATGGAATAATTCAAGCCGTCATTTATTGCGGTCGGTAAATTGCTTTCATTTTCAAAGAAGTCTTCAAGTATATTTTGAACTTTCACGTTTTCGGTCGTATATACGGAGTAACCGCCGGACAAAACGAGGACGCGGGCAAGCGATTCGCTGATCTTATATTTCGCGGCGTAATCCCCGACGAGGTCTTCCATTACGGTTTCTACAAACCACGAATCAATCCTATCGTCACGCTCGGAAAGGGTAAGAGGCTCTTCAATCGCCGTTAAATACTCCTCCTCGTTTATGACCATCTGCGCTCGCATTACGTTTAATACTATATTCCTTTTTTGCACGCATTTATCGGGATTTTTGTAGGGATCGTATGCGCTCGGGGCGTTGGTGATTCCTATCAGAGTTGCGGCCTCCGCAGCGGATAACTCGGACGGAGATTTTCCGAAATACAGTTCCGACGCCGCTCCGACGCCGACTATGCCGTCACTCATAGGAGTGATATTAAGATAAACCTCCATTATTTCGGATTTCGTATGCTTTTTTTCTATCGAGTACGCGCGCAGGATTTCGGTTATTTTTCTTCTCACAGACGGCTTGTTATCTCCGCTGATATTTTTTATCACCTGTTGCGTTATGGTAGACGCGCCGAATTTATCTTCTCCTCCGAATACGTAATTTGCGGCGGCATAGAGCGTGCGCTTTATATCAACGCCGGAATGCGAATAAAAGCCTCTGTCCTCAACTGCTATAAAGCCGTTTATAAGGTAGTCCGAGATCTCGTCTATCGTATAATATATTTTTCTCGAGCTTCCGCCTATATCTATTCTGACCGGAGTATATGCGTTGGCGTCTTCGCCTGAATCGGCATAAAAAACGGTGGAAGAAGCACCAATGGCATTATCGAAAAGCTTCTCGTCATACTCCGCGTTCACGTTTTTTCTTGAATACGAATATAAAAACAATGAAAAACACAATAATGAAGCCGTGCCGAGCAGAATAATTGCGGATATGGCAATCAGTATTTTTTTCTTCATAATAAAATAAAATCCTCCCAAGAATATTTTTTCCGGAAGGATGAATGATATTAATGATATTTATTACATTTTTGGAACGCTTTAGTAAAAAACTTTATCTAGATACAAGCCCTCGGGCGGTGCGGTCATTCCCGCGTTTTTTCTTTGCCCCGATAAAATGATTTTTTCCATATCCTCGGGAAGATACCTGCCGTAAGCGACATCGACCAAAGTACCGACTATGATTCTAACCATATTATACAAAAATCCGTTTGCTCTCACCCGCACCTCGAGCATATCACCGTTCTTTTCAACGGTGAGGAGACTTATGCTGCGCACCGTATCCTTGACGTCGGATCCCTCGGACATAAACGCGGAAAAATCATGCTCGCCTAAAAAATATATTGCGGCATCTTGCATTTTTTTTAGCTCGTTGCTTCCTATCGGGCGTGGTAAAAACCAGGCTCTGCCGTACTCGAACGGATCGTATATTTTTTGGTTTATTATACGGTAAAGATATTCTTTTTCCTTGACGTCGTATCGGGGATGAAAATCAGCACCGCATTCTTTTGCGAAAAACAGGGACAAATCGCAGGGCAGATATCTTGCAACCGCAACCGGAAGCTTTTCTGCGGGGACTGTCGCCCCTTCTGCCTCGACAGTAATACAGAACTCGTTTGCATGTACACCGGCATCGGTCCTGCTGCATCCGGTTACGCGCGGTGTGACACCGAGAGCAGTTGCCAGTGCCTCGCATAGCGTTCCTTGAACGGTGCGCTTATTCGGCTGAACCTGAAAGCCGTGAAAATCAGTGCCGAGATATTTGATTTTTGCAAAATATTTCATTCGTGCTCTCCTCTCCTTCGCCGAATTATCGCAAAAACGGCAAATATGTTACTTCGTTCGCCATGCTTATAACGCAATCGAAAATCGGAGGTACGTATCAGTATTAAACGTACGCCTCTTTAACGATATGCGCCGAAATCAGTTTATCTTATAGAATAAAACGCTATACCAAGCATCGTTAACCTCAAACCTATAAGGCAAAACGGACAATAGTATCATTGCCGTTATAAAAGCTGCAAAAAGTATAAAGGAAATAAAGTCATTTTTTTTCATTTCAAGTTTAACAAGCTTCGTTCGGTTATTATCGCCGCGATAGCACCTGCACTCCATGGCGGTGGCAAGCTCCTCTGCCCTTTTGAACGCAGAAACGAATAACGGTATAAGAAGCGGTATAAGAGCCTTAACTCTTTTGGTTATACTTCCGGTCGTAAAATCGGCACCTCTTGATTTTTGCGCATTCATAATTTTCTCTGTTTCCTCAACGAGAGTCGGTATGAAGCGCAGAGCCAGAGACATCATCATCGCACACGTATGAACCGGAACGTTAATCTTCTTTAACGGAGAAAGAAGTGATTCGATTCCGTCGGTTAAGGATATAGGAGTCGTCGTATACGTCAGAAGAATACTCGTACCGAGAATAAGTATTACGACGCGGTACGCCATAAAGAACGCCTTTACGAGTCCTTCCCAATAAACAGTTACGAACCAAAATTGAAAAATAGGCTCGCCACTCCCCTTCGTCATAAAGATATTGATTGACGCTGTTACGAGCAATACTATCAATACCGGCTTAATGCTTTTCCAGAGTACCTTAAACGAAATACCGCTTACGGCGACTATAATGAGCGTCGCAACAGTCAGGACGGCAAACGACAGAGGATTATTCGCAACGAATACGGCAACTATATACGTGATTGCCAAGATTATTTTACTTCTCGGATCCAGCCGGTGTATAGGAGATTTACCGGGGAAATACTGTCCCAAAGTGATATCGGAAATCATATTACCTTGTGCCACCTCCGAGATAGTTTTCTATTGCTTTTATAACCCCGTCAACGGTGTAAAGCTCGCCAGTAAGAGCCACTCCTCTTTTTATGAGCCTTGAAGCAATACGGGATACCATGGGGATATCCAAGCCGACGGACGAAAGATCGTCAGCCATTGAAAATATTTCCGACACGGTTCCGCTCCTGTATACCCGTCCTTCGTTCATAACTACAACATTATCACAGTAAAGCGCCATATCCTCCATCGAATGGCTGACCAATATCAGGGTAGTGCCCGACTGTCTTACGAATTCACGCAGTCCGGTGAGAATTTCTCTTCTTCCGCGGGGATCAAGTCCGGCGGCGGGCTCATCGAGAACCAATATTTCCGGAGACATGGCGATTATACCGGCTATAGCCACTCTTCTTTTCTGCCCTCCCGAAAGCTCGAACGGAGACTTATCAAGCAAGTCATTGCCTATACCGACAAATTTTGCTGCCGATAAAACGCGCTTTTCAATCTCGGCAGGATCAAGTCCCTGATTACGCGGGCCGAAGCCTATATCCGCTCTCACGGTCTCATCAAAAAGTTGATATTCCGGATATTGCATAACCAATCCGACGCGAAACCTCACTGACGGTATCTTGTGAGGATCCTCCCATATATCCTTACCGTCAAGGAGAACGCTGCCGGAGTCCGGCTTTGTCAATCCGTTCAAAAGGTTTACGAGAGTGGATTTTCCGGAGCCTGTATGGCCAATAAGACCGGTAATTTTTCCTTTTTCAAACGATACGTTCACATCGTCCAAGGCGCGTTTTTCAAAGGGGGTGCCCTTACCGTAAACGAACGAAACGTTTGATAATCTTAAAATTTCACTCATTTTTTCTTCTCTGCTTATACTTTTAGCACTGATTATTTTTATTTGATTTCTTGCGCTCGAAAAATGCCGCAAGAGCCTCGACACATTCATCCTCGGTAAGGACGTCTCCCTGGACGTTTATGCCTTTTTTGGAAAGTTTAGTTATCAATTCGCGGCTTTGAGGAACCTCGAGACCTATCGACTGAAGATAAGAAACGTTTGAAAATACCTTACGCGGAGTACCTTCAAGCACGACCTTACCGTCGTTAATAATTATGATCCTGTCGGCTCTGGCAGCTTCTTCCATATAATGCGTAATATTAATCACGGTGATGCCGTCCTCACGATTTAGCTGCTCCATGACGTCTACTACCTCGCGGCGACCTCGCGGATCAAGCATTGCCGTAGATTCGTCAAAAACAATGACCTCCGGCTTCATCGCTATAATTCCCGCAATAGCCACTCGCTGCTTTTGTCCGCCTGAGAGCTTATGCGGTGCATGATTGGCATATTCGGTCATATCCACGACGGCAAGCGCTTCATCCACTCTGCGCCTGATCTCTTCTCTCGGAAGACCGAGATTTTCGGGCCCGAAGGCTACGTCCTCCTCTACTGTCGTGGCAACTATCTGATTATCCGGATTCTGAAATACCATTCCTACCGTATGACGAACCTCGTAAATATCGTCCTCTGTGAAGTTATCGGACGTGACGTCGCGCCCGTTTATATATATTTTTCCGGAGGTGGGAGTAAGTATCAGATTAAGCAGCTTTGCCAAGGTGGATTTACCCGATCCGTTATGACCGAGAACCGCTATATACTCGCCACGGGCAACACTGATATTTACGTCTCTAAGTGCCGGCGTTTTATTATCGGTGCGCGAATTTTCGCCGTCATCGTAAACGTAACTTAACCCTTCCGTTTTTATAATCAAGTCGTTATCATGCTCTATGCGTGATTGTTTTTTCGTAATTGCTTTCATCTTTTATTTTCCGTAACAGATTTTTGATTTAATCGAAAATAACTCTGACACTCGATCCGCAAGGAAGTGCCAATCCCGTATTTTTTACGGGCAATCCCAATTCGTCTGCCTCGTTTTTTCCATTTCTTTTGTTTAAAAGGCGGACGGATGTTATGTATTTCATAGTTGAAGCATTAAGGCCTGTCGTATAGGAGTTAAGAAGGAAAAACAGCGGCTTATCCGAAAGGAGCTGTGCCACGAGGGTGACAAAATCGTCTATGCTCTCCTCTATTTTCCATACCTCGCCGGTAGGGCCTCTGCCGTATGACGGAGGATCCATAATGATTGCATCGTATTTATTGCCGCGACGTATTTCACGCTCGACGAATTTCTTGCAATCGTCAACGATATATCTTATGGGTGCATCCGCAAGTCCCGAAAGCCTTGCGTTTTCCTTTGCCTGCGCAACCATTCCCTTTGCGGCGTCTACGTGTACGACCGAAGCACCTGCTTTAGCCGCGGCAACCGTAGCGCCTCCGGTATAAGCGAAAAGATTAAGTACCTTTATTTCTCTGCCGGCGTTTACAATCAGATCGGAAAACCAATCCCAATTTGCCGCTTGCTCGGGGAAAAGCCCAGTATGCTTAAATCCCATCGGCTTTATAAGGAAAACGAGATCTCGGTAGTTTACCGTCCAACTTTCCGGAAGGCGATTTTCGCTCCACGCTCCACCGCCACTCGAGCTGCGTCTGTAGCTTGCATCCGCCTTTTTCCAAAGGGGATCCTTTTTTTCGGTATGCCAAATGACCTGCGGATCGGGACGCACAAGGGTATATTTTCCCCAACGCTCAAGCTTTTCTCCCGACGAGGTATCTATTACGGTATAATCCTTCCAATTATCAGCAATCCACATAACTTTTCTCCAGAACTAATTGTTAAAGTATTTTCTCATCGCGGAGCTGCGACATTGCGAATGACATATAGCAATCGCAACGGCATCGGCAGTATCGTCGGGCTTAGGAGGCTCCTTGAGCTTTAATATACTCGTTACCATTGCGATAACCTGATGCTTCTCCGCTCTGCCGTATCCGACCACTGCCTGCTTTACCTGCAATGGAGTATATTCGTATATATCCAACCCCTTCTCATAGGCAGTACATAATATGACGCCGCGTGCCTCGGAAACTGAAATACCGGTAGTAATATTGGTATTAAAGAAGAGCTCCTCTATCGCCATTTCCTTCGGCTGATACTTATCGATAACGGATTGCAAATCCTGCCTTATCGTCAACAGCCGTGATTCCACCTTCGTATGCGCAGGCGTTCTTATCGCGCCGAATGCTATAGGATAAAGCACTCCGCAATCGGATTCAAGCACCGCCCACCCGACGATAGCAAGCCCGGGATCTATTCCGAGTATTCGCATATTTTCCAAAAACCTCTCTTTGCTTTTGCATTTTTACCGCTGCCGATTTTAATAAAAAGCCGTCTTTTTACGCCGTTACACTCAAAAATGCATACTTCCACTTATACGTTAGTATACCATATTTTGCGGCAACAGTCAATCGTTTAATTATAAATATTTTATTTTACGTTGTAAGAATATGAAAAACAAAAAAACGCCCATTCGGGCGGTTAGGCACGAGGCTTGCCGACTAGGCAACTAAGACTCTTTTCTACGTTGACGTGCATCGGCGGCGCTACGCTTGACATTTTCTGATTTTTTGTGATATAATACAAGCAATAAGCCTTGCAAGTACTCTTACGTAAAGTATTCGGTGGGCGCTCACGAGGTTATTTGCTGGCACTTCTCTTCATCATTATTTTCGCCAACGATAAGATCAGAAGATTCGTTGCGGAGACGCTTTCGATATTTTTCTTAATACCGAGAAGAATCATTGCGAAAACGGTTACAAGGTGAGGCTCTGCGGGAATGCACAATATAAATTGATCGTCAGAGGACTTGCAATCCAACGTGATTGTTTAAGTGGGATAAGGTCACGAGGCTTTATCCTATTTTTCTTATAAAAAGTAGAAAAAATCAAGCAGTTATACGCTGCTCTGTGAAATGATTATATCTATTTAAACAAAAACTAAGGACGTGTCTGCAAATAAAGGCAAGTAACATAACGTCAAATGGAGGTTTATATGAAGCTAAACACTGAACGCATTACGGAAGGCAGCCGCTTTTGGGATAAGGTAAATGCTTTGGCAAAGGAGGCGTTTCCACCGGAGGAATACCTTGCCCCTGCCGAAATCGTAAAAATGGCGCAAAATGATAATTATGATTTTCTTGCTTTGACTGATGATGACAAATTCATAGGTTTTACGGTAATTAAGGTTTACAAAGATATGACGTATCTATTTTTCCTTGCTATAGATAAGGATAGCCGAGGAAAGGGCTACGGAAGCAGTGCTATTGAAGCATTGAAACTGAAATATCCGAACAAGATTCACACCGTCGACTTTGAAATGCCTGATGAAAATGCCCCTAATAGCAGTGAACGCGAAAAAAGACGCAATTTCTATTTACGAAACGGATACAATGAAACAGGATCGTTCCTCACATATCTCGGAGTGGATTACGAGGTTTTCTACATAGGTAAGGAATTTATCGTCGAGAATTTCAAGGAGATGATGAAAAACATCCGTGTCGAAGGATTTGATCCAAAGTATTTTACAAAATAGCACGTGAACTGCTCTTTTGGGAAGCAGGCGTACATATAAAATCCGCGGTATATATTAAATCGCAAACGCGAATCCAAAGCTGTAAGCTATCAGTAGAAATCTCAAAATAAGATTATCGGGCGAAAAGGTAATCTATCATTGGCATAATCCTGTGGAAACTCGCGAAAAACTTTTATTTTTTTGTAAAAAGCTATTGACAAATTTGAAATAATGTGATATTATGTTAGAGCATTATTTCATTGCCCCTGTAGCTCAGCTGGTAGAGCACTTGACTTTTAATCAAGGTGTCCGGAGTTCGATTCTCCGCAGGAGCACCACGACCGAGGAGATCCAAATCCTCGGTTTTTATAATCGGGATGTAGCGCAGTTGGTAGCGCGCTTGCTTTGGGAGCAAGATGTCGCAGGTTCGAATCCTGTCATTCCGACCATTAAAAATGATAGTCTTGATACAATGAATTATTGGTGTCAAGACTATTTTTTTATGCTTTTTATCGGTTTTAAGGCTAAATATAGGCAGCAGAACGATTACTAGGGGGGAACGATTATTCCGACACCCATAGAAGATAATTTATCAGTTCATAACAGGTTCGATTACAGATAAAAAATATTCTGTAAGTTGTTCCGGCGT